>DASVDC010000137.1:0-6319 GCA_036381275.1 Pseudomonadales bacterium
GTCCACCGCGGACATCAGGTCGTCGAAGTCGCCGCCGGGATAGGCCTGGTGGATCAGGTTCGCGAACTCGCCGCCGTAGCTCGTGCTGCCGCGCGGGTTCACGTAGACGACCACGTATCCGGCCGCGGCGTAGAGCTGCAGCTCGCTCGCGAAGTGCGGGCCGTAGGCGGCGAACGGTCCGCCGTGGATCTCGAGGATCAGCGGATAGCGCTTGTCCGGCTCGAAGCCCGGCGGCTTCATGACCCAGGCCTGCACCTCGCGCTCGTCGAGCCGGGACGGGAACGTGAAGCCCTCCACGCTCGCGAGGTCCTTGTGCGCCAGCGCATCCTCGTTCAGCGCGGTGATCACCTTCGGCTCGCCGCGGCCGCGCGCGACGGCGAGCTCCGCCGGCCGCTCGGGCCGCGAGTAGGTGTAGGCCAGCGTACCACCGGCGGCATGGAACGCGCCGCCGCTGTACGGCCGGCCCATCGACGTGCCGCCCAGGTTCCGCGCAACGACGCTCGGGGAGCGGTCGCCCGACCGCGCGACGTGTGCTACCACGCCGCTGCCGTGATCGTCGTAGGTCACGTACACGCCCCGGCCCTGGGCGTCCCAGACCGGCGAGGTCACGCTGCGGTCGAGCCCGTCCGTCAGCGTCCGCACCTCGCCCGACTCGAGATCCAGCACCGACAGCACGCTCACGTGGTGACTCATCCGGCGATCTTCGTAGCCGACGAACGCGAGGTGCCGCCCGTCCGGCGACAGCACCGGCTCACTCTCCGGACCGAACCGCTCGGTGAGCTGCTGCGTCTCGCCGGTGGCGAGGTCGACCCGGTGAATCGCGCTGTCGTTCGGCTCGTATTCCCAGTCGTCGCGCCGGTTCGCCGACACGTACAGGCTGCGGCCGTCGGCCGACCAGGCGAACCCGCCGTCGTGATGCCAGTCGCCGCGGGTCACCTGGCGCGGCGTGCCCCCGTCGGCAGGCAGCACGTACACGTGGGTGAAGCCCTGGCGCAGATAGCCCTGCTCGTCGTGGCGGTAGGTGACCTGCTCGATCACCTTGGCCGCGGGCGCCCACTGCGCGCCTTCGGGCTTCTTCGGCATCTGCACCATCGGCTCGGCGTCGGTCGGCGTGAACATCGTGAACGCGAGCCACCGGCCGTCCGGCGACCAGGCGAGGCCGGCGGGATCTTCCGGGAGCTGGGTGAGCCGCGCGGTCCGGTTGTCCGCGAGCCAGTGCATGTACACCTCGACACCCTCGTCGGTGCGGGACAGGAACGCGATGCGGTCGCCCGAGGGAGACCAGCGCGGCGCGTGGCCGGCCTGGTCGGTCAGCGGACGCGGTGACGAGCCGTCCGCGTTCACGAGCCACAGGCGTGCGGTGATGCGGTCCTTCATCACGTCGTAGCCGCGGCGCACGTACGCGATGGTGCGGCCATCGGGGGCGACCTGCGGGCCGTCGGCCCACTCCAGCGTGAACACGTCCATGGGCTGAAAACGGTCGGGCTCTGCCGCGGCCGCCGCGGCGGTCAGCGCGAGAAGGAAGCAGAAGCCGACGAAACGGATGGGGTGCATGAGCAGGCTCCACGTTGCTGATGACGGACGATCGGGGGATCGCGGGGTCGTGCCGGGGCCGACGGGCACGGCGGCCGCCATGATAACGGCCTTCGTCAGCCACCTGCAGTGTTGGCTGACCGGCGAGCGATTCCCCGCGGCTCCGGCCGCCGTGAAGGGCTCAACGCCGCTGCCGCAGCGCCTCGATCTCGTCGAGCAGCTCCAGCGCCAGCGCGACGCCCGGCAGGTTCACGCCGAGGTCCCGCTGCAGCCGCACCGCGCGTTGCACGCGCACCACCGCGATGCCGTCGAAGTGCCAGGCCGACTGCCGCCGGGGCAGCCGGCGCTGACCCGGTGGCGGCAGCGGCGCGATCACGCCCTCGTCCACCAGTTCCATCAGGAACTGGGCGTGCACGTCGCAGATCCGGCACACCTCGCGCAGCGTGAAGCGCAGCCGTTCGTCGAGCAGCTCCGGATCGATCGGCCGGCTCATGCAGGGGCCCTCGGATCGAAGTTCATGGTCTCGGCCATCTGCTCGTACAGCTTCCGGTGCTCGGCCTTCGTCGGCTTCGGCAGCACGACCTTCAACGTGACGTACTGATCACCCGGCGGATCGCCGGGCAGGCCGCGGCCCTTCAGGCGCAGCCGGTTGCCGGACTGCGAGCCCGGCGGCACCTTCAGCTTCACGTCGCCGCCCAGCGTCGGCACGGTCAGCTCCGCGCCGAGCGCCGCTTCCCACGGCGTCACCGGCAGCTCGTAGTGGATGTCGCGGCCTTCCGGGCGGAAGCGCGGGTGCGGCACCAGGCGGAACTCGACGAACAGATCGCCGGGCTCGCCGCCGCCGATGCCGGGTCCGCCCTGGCCCTTGAGCCGGACCCGCTTGCCGTCGCTGATACCCGTCGGGATCTTCACCCGCAGCCGCCGGGGCGGCTGCCCGCGGCGCGGCACGGTGATCTCCACCCGATCCTGCCGGTACGCCTCCTCCAGCGTGATCCCGACCCGGGCGTGCTCGTCGGCACCCTTGAAGCCGCCGGCGCGGCGGCCGTGGCGATGGAAGCCCGGGCCGCCGGCGGCGCCGAACAGGGCTTCGAAGAACTCGCTGAAGCCGGCATCGTGACTGGTGAATCCGCCGCCGCCGAACGAGAACTGCTGCTCCCAGCCGGGCGGCGGCCGGAATTCCTGGTGATCCCGCCAGTTCGCGCCGAGCGCATCGTACGCGGCTCGCTTCTCGGGGTCGGACAGCACCTCGTAGGCTTCCCCCACCTCCTTGAAGCGTTCTTCGGCGTCCGGCTCGCGGTTCACGTCCGGGTGGTACTTGCGGGCCAGCCGCCGGTAGGCCTTCTTGATCTCCTCCTGGCTGGCTTTGCGGTCCACGCCGAGGACGGCGTAGTAGTCACGGTATTCCATGCGCGCGTTCCGGCTTGTTCGACACGTATAGATGAGGCCGTAAGGGCGACATTCAACCGCCCGCGCTGGTCAACGGGGCGAGCCGCTCGAGCCGGGCGGCGGCCTTGGTGAGCTGCTCGGCCATGTGCAGCCCGGCCCGCAGCGCGTCCAGCGCGTCGTTGATCGGGCGCAGCGGCACCGCCCCGCGGCTCGCCGCCTTCAGCACGTGATCCTTCAGCGCAGACCAGCTCCGGTCGAGTTGCTGCAGGCCGTCCAGCAGGGCCTGACGGTCGAAATCCGCGGCATCCGGGTGGCACCGGGCGAGCTGCGCTGCGACCTCGGCGCGGAACGCGTGTACGACGTCCTGCACCGGCGAGCGGTTCACCGGATCGAGCGCCGGGCGGTAGCGGTCGAGCTCCGCGATCAGGTCGGTCACGTCTTCCAGGTAGTTGATGATCCTGAGCAGATCCGGCAGCACGTCCGCCGCGGCCGGCGGGAGACGATCCGCTTCCAGCTCGGCGACGAAGCTCGTCGTCCCGCCGAGCACGCCGCGCAGCCCGTCGAGCTGCTCGCGCACCTCGCCGTTCAAGGGCGCATCGCGCAGCACCGCCGCGCGCGAGACGTCGCGCGCCATGGCGAGCGCGCGGGTCAACTCGTGCTTCAGCGCCTCCACTGCCAGCACCGGCGTCACCAGCACCGTGCGGTCCAGGAACGCCGGGCGCGCGAGCTCCTCCGCCCGGGTGACGAAGCGGCGCGCGAGGAACGCGGCGAGCCGGTCGGTGAACGGCCACAGCAGCAGCACGCCGAGCACGCTGAACAGGCTGTGGAACAGCGCGAGTCCCAGCGCCGGTCCGTCTTCGCCGCCGCCGGCGAGCAGGTTGCCGGCGTGCGTCACGAGCCACAGCAGCGCCGGAAACAGCAGCAGCGCGACGACTGCGGTCCCAACGTTGAACACCACGTGAGCGGCCGCTACCCGGCGGGCGTTCGCGGTCGAGCCGATCGCCGCGAACACCGCGCTGGAGGTGGTGCCGACGTTCGCGCCGATCACCATCGCGGCCGCCGCGGTCATCGACAGCGCGCCGCCGCTGACGGCGGTCAGGATGAGAGCCACGGCCGCGCTGGACGACTGGGTGAGCACCGTCATCAGCAGGCCCGCGGCAACCGACAGCAGCACGCCGGCGACGCCGTCCGCGGCGAATGCGGTCACGTCCATGTCGAACGCGAAGCTCTGGAACGCGCGGCGCAACACGTCGATGCCGATGAAGAACAGGCCGAAGCCGGCCACTGCTTCGCCGACCGCGCCGATCCGCCGGCCGCGGCCCGCGAGGCGCGCGAGCACGCCGAGCCCCACCAGCGGCAGCGCGAGCGCCTCCAGGTCGAGCTTGAAACCGACCACGGCCACCAGCCAGCCGGTCATCGTGGTGCCGAGGTTGGCGCCGTAGATCACTCCGAGCGACTGCGCCAGGGTCAGCAGCCCCGCGTTGACGAAGCCGATGGTGGCGATCGTCACCGCGGCCGACGACTGCACCACGCCGGTGACCAGCACGCCCGAGAGCACCCCGCGCAGCGGCGTGCTGGTGTAGCGCTCGAGGATCCCGCGCAGCGCCTCGCCGGCCGCGATCCGCAGCCCGTCGGTGATCATGGTCACCGCCATCAGGAACAGGCCGAGCCCACCGATCAGGAGCCCGGCGCTCAGCAACATGGGCCGCTCCGTTCCGGCGGCACCGGGAATTCCGTGCGGCCTGCCAAAGCCGATCTATCCTCAGGCATAATGCGCGCCCCTGAAAACCCACCCATCGCCGAGTACGCTCTTCCATGACGCAAACTCTCGGTCGGATCAGCAGCCTGCTGATCGCCGTCGCGGTTCTGCTGGTGGGCCACGGCCTGCAGCTCACGCTGCTGCCGATGCGGGCCGAGACCCTGGGGTGGACCACCGGCGCGATTGCGCTCACCGGCTCCACCTATTTTCTCGGTTTCGTCGTCGGTTGTCTGGTGATCCCGGCGGTCGTCGCGCGGGTGGCCCACATCCGCACGTTCATGGTGATGGGCGCGCTCGCCACCGTGGCGCTGCTCGGCGTCGGCCTGTTCGACCTGCTGCCGGCCTGGCTGGTGCTGCGCTTCGGCACCGGCTTCGCGTTCTCCGGGATGTACATGGTGATCGAGAGCTGGCTGTCGGAAGCCTCGCCGTCCGACCGCCGCGGCAGCGTGCTCGCGATCTATTCGATGATCTCGCTGCTCGCGATGATGGTCGGGCAGAGCCTGCTGGCGCTCGGCCAGGCGAGCGATCTGCGGCTCGTGATGGCCGCGGCGTTCATCCTGGCGTTCGCGATCATTCCGATCGGGCTGACGCGCACCGCGGCGCCGATGCCGATACCGCGGGCGAGCTTCAGCCCGCGCGTGCTGGCCCGGGCGTCGCGGGTGGCCGTGGTGTGCGCGTTCGTCGGCGGACTGGTTACCGGTTCGTTCTGGTCGGTCGGGCCGCTGGTCGGGCGCGCGTACGGGCTCGACGGGGCCGGCATCGGCGCGCTGATGGGTGCCGGCATCGTCGGCGGCGCGCTCGCGCAGTTTCCGGTCGGGCTTCTCTCGGATCACACCGACCGCCGCCTGGTGATCGCCGTCATGCTGACGCTCGGCGCGGCGTTGGCCGGGGTCGGCTGGTGGTTCTCGGCGGGCAACGCCGCGGTGCTGTACGGGTCCATGTTCTCCGTCGGCGCCGCGACGATGCCCATCTACGCGATGTGCATCGCCACCGCTGCGGACAACGCGGCGGACGTGCCGCTGATCCAGATCGCGAGCGGCATCCTGATCGTCAACAGCACGGGTTCGATTCTCGGGCCGCTGATGGTCTCACCGCTGGTGACCGGAACGGGCGGCGAAGGCTTCTTCCTGTTCGCGCTGGCCGTGATGGCGCTCGGCGCCGGCTGGGCCTTCTACCGGATCTCGGTGATCGAACGGCCGAAGGTGCACGAGCAGCGCTTCGTCGCGGTGCCGAAGACGTCCATCGTGGCGACGGAGCTCGCGGAGCCCGAGCCGCCGGCGCCGGAGCGCGACGAGGCGACAGGCGATGCTGCCGGCGTCACCGCCGCCGACCTCTGGGAAGGCCACGGCGCACCCGATCGCGCGGCCGCTAGCCTCGGGGATAAATGACGATGTCGATCCGGCGGTTGCGCCGCCGGCCCTCCGGCGTCTCGTTGTTCGCGACGGGCTGCGCCTCGCCGTAGCCGAGGGCCTGCACGTCCGAGCGCGAGATCGAGCCGTTCGCGACCAGGTACTCGAGCACCGCATCCGCGCGCGCCTGCGACAGCGCCTGGTTCGATGCGTCCGAGCCGAACGAATCGGTGTGCCCCTCGATGATCAGATTCGCGCGCGGAAACTCGGCGAGCGCCCGCTGCACCGCGTC
>DASVDC010000138.1:0-77389 GCA_036381275.1 Pseudomonadales bacterium
GCGGCCGGAGGCCGCTCCCACAGCGAACGGGAATCAGAGCTCAGAGCGGAAACTCCCCCGCTCCCGGGCGCACGACGTGCGGATTGTCGCCCGTCAGGTCGACCACCGTGGTCGGCACGACGCCGCAGTGGCCGCTGTCGATGATCAGGTCCACCGCGTGCTCGAGGCGCGCGCGGATCTCCTCCGGATCCGCGAGCGGCACGTCCTCGCCGGGCATCGACATCGTCGTCGTGGTGATCGGATACGGCAGCAGCTCCAGCAGCCCGAGCGCGACCGGGTGATTCGGAATGCGCAGCCCGATGGTCTTCTTCTTCTCGTGCACCAGGCGGCGCGGCACCTCGCGGGTCGCCGGCAGCAGGAACGTGAAAGGTCCGGGCGTGAACTGCTTCAGAATGCGGTAGTTCGAGTCGCTCACCCGCGCGTACATCGAGATCTCCGACAGATCCCGGCAAGCCACGGTGAAGTGATGGTGCTTGTCGAGCCGGCGTATCTGGCGGATGCGGTCGACGGCGCTCTTGTCGCCGATCTGACAACCGAGCGCATACGTGGTGTCCGTGGGATACACCACGAGTCCCCCGCGCGAGACGATCTCCGCGGCCCGGGTGAGCAGCCGCGCTTGCGGATTCTCTGGATGGATGGAAAAAAACTGGCTCACGGAAGCTCCCGCATGGCGTTACACGGTCATGGCTCTTATCATCGCGACAATTAAAACACGCCCGATGGGCCTCGTAACCCGACACCACCGGCCGATCCATGTTCAGGCACCTTGCCAGATGACGCAGCTTCTCGATTTCGTGCCCATCGCGCTGTTCGTCGCGGTGTTCTTCGCCGTCGACATCTACTGGGCGACCGCGACGCTGATGGCCGCCGTCACGGTGCAGGTGCTCGCCTATCGGCTCGCCGGCAAGCCGGTGTCGCGGGAGCTGAACCTCACGTTCTGGGCGAGCCTGATCTTCGGCGGGCTGACGCTGGTCTTCCGCAACGAGACCTTCATCCAATGGAAACCGACCATCGTGAACTGGCTGCTCGCGGCGTCGCTGGTGGGCAGCTTGTACGTCGGCCGCACGAACCTGCTCAAGCAGCTCCTCGGCAAGCAGCTCACGCTGGTCGACGAAGTCTGGACGCGGCTCAACCTCGGCTGGGCGTTCGGCTTCTTCTTCGCCGGGGTATTGAATCTGGTGGTGGCCTACAACTTCTCGATGGAGTTCTGGGTGAGCTACAAGCTCATCGGCGGCTTCGCGCTGACGTTCCTGTACATCGTGATCACCATGGTCTACCTGTCCCGGAAGGGGCTGCTCACCGAGCCCGCGGCCGAAGCCGACGCCGGCGAGCCCCGATCCGGACGACCGCTCGAGTCCCAAGAAAAAAGTTGAGCCGATGATTCACCGACTGCCTGCTTTCCTGCTGCTCGCCGGTCTGCTGACCGTGCTCGGCCTGTCCGCTCCGGCGCCGGCCGACGCCGAGACGGCGTGGGTCTCCGACGAGCTGATCATCAACTTCCGCAGCATACCCGCCTCCAACGGCCGGATTCTGAAGCTGCTGCCCGCCGGTACGCGGCTCGAGGTGATCGAGCGTCAGCCCGAGGGCGAGTGGGCACGGGTGCGTACCCAGGGCGGCGACGAGGGCTGGGTGGAACAGCAGTATCTGGTCCGAGAGCCGATCGCCGCGCACCGGCTCGAGGCGGCGAACCGCGAGGTGGAACGTCTGACCCGGACGGTGGCCGACCTGCGCGAGCAGCTCGCCGGCGTCCAGGCGGCCCGCACTCAGGCCGAGCAGAGCTCGTCGAACCTGACCGGCGAGGTGAGTCGCCTCGAGCAGGAGCTCGCGGAGATCAAGCGCATCTCCTCGAGCGCGCTCGAGACCGCCGCCGAGAATCAGCGCCTGAACGAATTGAACGCCCGCCTGCGCCAGGAGCTCGACGCGCTGGTGGAAGAGCGGGACGAGCTGGTCGCGAACAGCCGCCAGCGCTGGATGATGATCGGCGGCGGGCTCGTGCTCGGCGGGCTCGTGCTCGGCATGATCGTGAAGTCGCGTCCGCGGCGGAGTGCCTGGACATGACCGTGCTCAGCGTCAATCTGAACAAAGTGGCGCTGCTGCGCAACTCCCGCGGCGGCGACCGGCCGAGCGTGCTCGACGCCGCCCGCACCGCGCTCGCCGCCGGCGCCGCCGGGCTGACGCTGCACCCGCGTCCCGATCAGCGCCACGCGCTCCCGAGCGACGTCGCGGATCTGGCCGAGCTGCTGCGTGGCTACCCGGGTCTCGAGCTCAACATCGAGGGCAATCCGTTCGCGGGCCCGCGCGACAACGGCTATCCCGGCTTCGATGCGCTGATCGAGAGCGCGCGGCCGCACCAGGCCACGCTGGTGCCGGACACCGACAATCAGCTCACCTCGGACCACGGCTTCGACCTCACCGGCGACAACTCGGCGCTGGAAGCGGCGATCGCCCGATACCGCGGCTGGGGCGCGCGCGTCAGCCTGTTCATGGATCCGATTCCCGAGCAGATCACGCTCGCGAAGGCCTGCGGTGCCGACCGTATCGAGCTGTACACCGGTCCGTTCGCCGAAACCGTGTCGAAGCACGGCGTCGATCATCCCGCGAGCCGCGAATCGCTCGAGCGCTACCGCGCCGCGGCCCGCCACGCGGTGTCGATCGGCCTGGGCGTGAACGCGGGACACGACCTCGACCTCACCAACCTGCCGCTGTTCCGGCAGATCCGCGAGGTGGCCGAGGTCTCCATCGGCCACGCGCTGATCGCCGACGCGCTGGAGATGGGGCTCGCCGCGGCCGTGCAGGCGTATGTGAAAGTGCTGGAAGGGAAGGAATGGAGATGATCGCGCTGAAAGACCGTTGCGTTCGCCGCTCGGCGGCGCTGGCCGTGCTGGTGAGCGTGGCGCTCGGCGCCGGCAGCACGCTGGCGGCCGAGGACAATCCCCGGGTTCGTCTGCAGACGACGCTCGGGCCGATCGAAGTCGAGCTGTTCGAGGCCGAGGCGCCGCAGACCGTCGCGAACTTCCTGAAGCTGGTGGATCAGGACTTCTACGACGGGCTGATCTTTCACCGGGTGATCGCCGGCTTCATGGTGCAGGCCGGCGGCTACGACGCGGGGATGAATTACCGCGAGGCGCCGAACACCGTACCGAACGAATCCGACAACGGTCTGAAGAACACCGTGGGCACGCTGGCGATGGCCCGGCTCTCCGACCCGGATTCCGCGGGGGCGCAGTTCTACATCAACGTCGAGGACAACGAGCACCTGAACGCGCGCCCGGGTCAGCCCGGCTATACGGTGTTCGGCCGGGTGGTGGAAGGCATGGACGTGGTCACGGAAATCGAGCTCGCGGAAACCACCCGCAAGGCCGGCATGCCCGACGTGCCGAAGGTGCCGATCGTGATCGAGGACATCGAGCGCCTCTGACCCGGAACCCGAACCTGAACCTGAACCTGAGCCTGTGGGAGCGGCCTCCGGCCGCGAATGCTCCGGAAGAACTGTTCGCGGCCGGAGGCCGCTCCCACAGACGGAAACGAGGCAACTTGGTTATCATGCCCGCCCCCTGACGGACGCCATTCATGAGAACCCTGTTCATCGCCGCCGCGAGCGCGCTGTTCTTCGCCGCCGTCGTCACCGAGCTGTCCATGCGCCTGTGGCCGGGCCAGCACCTGGCGCTGCTCATCCTGGCATTCCTCGCGCTGCTGGTGTCGGGGTTGCTCAATCTGCGCCTGGCCGAGCGCTGGCAGGCGCGCCGGCAGCCGCGCGCCGAGCGCGGCGAAACGCGGCGCCGCGAGCGCCGACCGCGCGCCCAGCAGCGCACCGAGCGGGAGGGCGCGAGGCCGCGGCGGCCGGAGGACGCCGCGGCGGCCGGTGAGCCAGCGCGCTCGCCGCAGAAGGAAGTCGTCAGCACCGCGCCCCGCGAGACCGGCACGATCAAGTGGTTCAACCGCACGAAGGGCTTCGGCTTCGTGATCCGGCAGTCCGGCGAGGAGATCTTCGTGCACCAGCGCTCCATCCGGATGATCGGCACCGGGGAGAACCGCCGGCGGCCGGCGCTGCGCGACGGGCAGGCGGTGAGCTTCGTGGTGGCCGAGCGCGAGAAAGGTCTGCAGGCCGAAGACGTGGTTCCGGAGGATTGAAGGTGCAGCGGACGAGGCGATGAATCTGAAACGGCTGATCAACGACCGACTGGCGCGCGCGCTCGAAGAGAGCCTCGGCGAGCCCGCGCCGCCGGTGGTGCAGAGCGCCGCGCGCCCGGAATTCGGCGACTATCAGGCGAACGGCGTGATGGGCGCCGCGAAGAAGGCACGGCGCAATCCGCGCGAGCTCGCGCAGCAGGTGCTGGATCGGGCCGAGCTCGGCGGCATCGCCGCGCGCGCCGAAGTCGCGGGCCCCGGTTTCATCAACATCACGCTGGACGATGCCTTCCTCGCCCGGGCGCTGGCCGACGAGCCGCTGCTCGAGCCGGTGGCCGCGCCGCTCACCGTGGTGGTCGACTACTCGTGCCCGAACCTCGCGAAGGAGATGCACGTCGGGCACCTGCGCAGCACGATCATCGGCGATGCGGTGGTGCGGGTGCTGGAGGCGCTCGGCCACCGCGTGATCCGTCAGAACCACGTCGGCGACTGGGGCACGCAGTTCGGCATGCTGCTGACCTTCCTCGACGAGACCGGCGCCGATTCGGAGCTGCTCGGCGACCTCGAGGAGTTCTACCGCGAGGCCAAGGTCCGCTTCGACAACGATCCCGAGTTCGCCGAGCGCAGCCGCCGCGCGGTGGTCGCGCTGCAGCGCGGTGAGCCGTCGGCGCGCGAGCGCTGGCAGCGCTTCATCGAGATCTCGCTGTCGCACTGCGAGGAAGTGTACGAGCGCCTCGGCGTGACGCTCCGGCGCGAGCACGTGATGGCCGAGAGCGCCTACAACGACGATCTCGACGACGTGGTGGCGAGTCTCGACGCGCAGGGTCTGCTGCAGGTCTCGGAGGGGGCGCGCTGCGTGTTCCTGCCGGAGTTCAAGGGCAAGGACGGCGAGGTGCTGCCGCTGATCGTGCAGAAGTCCGACGGCGGCTACCTCTACGCCACCACCGACCTCGCGGCGGTGCGTCACCGCGCGCACCGGCTCGGCGCCGATCGGGTGCTGTACTTCACCGACGCGCGGCAGGCGCTGCACTTCCGACAGGTGTTCGCGGTCGCCGAGCGGGCCGGGTTCACCCGACCGGGAATGACCCTCGAGCACGAGCCGTTCGGCGCGATGCTCGGTACCGACGGCAAGCCGTTCAAGACCCGCGCCGGCGGCGTGGTGAAGCTCGTCGAGCTGCTCGAGGAAGCCGAGCGGCGGGCGTTCGCGCTGGTCGGTGAGAAGAATCCCGAGCTGCCCGAAGCCGAGCGTAAGGAAA
The DNA here is from genome assembly GCA_036381275.1 of Pseudomonadales bacterium. GTDB lineage: Bacteria > Pseudomonadota > Gammaproteobacteria > Pseudomonadales > Azotimanducaceae > UBA7803. Next base: position 5,385 of record DASVDC010000138.1, read on the forward strand.
TCGCGCGGGTGGTCGGCATCGGGGCGGTGAAGTACGCGGATCTGTCGAAGAACCGCACCAGCGACTACGTGTTCGACTGGGATCAGATGCTCTCGTTCGACGGCAACACCGCGCCGTATCTGCAGTACGCCTACACGCGGATACGCAGCGTGTTCCGCCGCGGCGAGATCGACGAAGCGAAGCTCGCGGGCACGATCCGGATCGAAGCCCCGGAGGAGCACGCGCTCGCGGTGACGCTGCTGCGGTTTCAGGAGATCGTGGAGGCCGTCGCGGACGATGCGCTGCCGCATCTGCTCTGCGGCCACCTGTACGAGCTCGCGACTCAGTTCATGCGCTTCTACGAAGCCTGCCCGATCCTGAGCGCGCCGGACGCGCAGCGGGAAAGCCGGCTGCTGCTCTGCCGCCGCGCCGCGGAGACGCTGCGCACCGGGCTCGGCCTGCTCGGTATCGAAACCGTCGAGCGGATGTAGATCGCGTGCGCGAAGGGAGCCGCACGGAGCGGCTCCCCCGCGCCGGCCGCGCTACTGCTCGTCCTGCGGATACTCGTGCTGCGGATCGGCGGCGTCGTACGACCCGCTGTCGCCCTCCGTCTCGCTCGACGAATCGCCGCTGGTCGAGAACTCGGCGAACTCGCTCTGCAGCGTCGCTTCGTGCGGGTTCTGCACGTTGCCGGCCAGCACCTGCTCGGCCTCGACGCCCTGGCCGTAGTACTCGTTGGCTTCCTCCTCGTCCCAGGAGAGACCGCCGACGCCGATCGACGCTTCGGCGAGCAGGCCTTCGGTGTCGGTCCAGACCAGCACGTCGCCTTCATCGCTTCCGGCCGCCGTCGCCTCCGCCGACCAGTTGACGATCGTGAGACCGGCTTCGGCCGTCAGCTCGAACTCGGTGCCGCTGCTGTGAAACGGCTTCAACGCTTCGTCGTTCATCAGCGCGAACACCATAGAGCCGGCCGCGCCGCCCGCCTGCAGCCCGATGTCGATGTTGCCGATGTCGTAGAAGCCGGGATTGACCCACTGACCGTTCTCGTTCGTCAGCAGAACCCCCTCACCGCCGGCACCGCCCACCAGCAGCGATGCGGTCGCGTAGTCGGGAACCACGAACACCGCCTTCGCGTCCGCCAGCTTCTGCGCGAACTCGGGCTCCTGCTCCTTGAGCTGCGCGAGCACTTCGGCGGCCTCCTTCAGGTCTGCCTCCGGCCCCGATTGCTCCTGCTGGTCTGTCGACGCCGTCGTCTGGTCGTCGTGCACCGATTGCTGACCGCTGCGGATGTCCTGCAGCACGGTATCCGGTTCGCTCGCGTCCGTCTCGGAATTCTGCGGATTCGCCACCGCTGCGCTCGCGAGGATCAGCGCCGCCAGCGAGGAGCCGGCGAAGAACGTCTTGTCGCGCAAAGTCATTCGAACCTCCAGTTTTTTCAGATCCGACACGTGCTGTGCAAGCCGCGTGCCGCCAGCGTGATTGGGAAGCTTGATGCACGTTCAACGAGATGTTGAACGCGCCGGGCGCTACGACCCGTTGCGCCTGGCACACGTGTTGCGACGCGTCGACGGCCATTCAGGAGCACCACGATGACCGAGCAACCGAAACCGCCGTTTCCCGACCAGGGCATCGAGCCGCCCGGCGAAGAATCCCGCATGCACCCGCGCCCCCGTTACCAGGCACCCGAGTACCGGGCCGCGGGCAAACTCAGCGGGCGGACGGCGCTGATCACCGGCGGCGACTCCGGCATCGGCCGCGCCGTGGCGACGCTGTTCGCGCGGGAAGGCGCCGACGTCGCGATCGTCTATCTCGCCGCCGAGCAGCGCGACGCGGAGACGACCCGGGAGGTGATCGAGGCCGAAGGCCGCCGGGCGCTGTTGCTGCCGGGCGACGTGAAGGACCCCGAGTTCTGCCGCGCGGCGGTGCAGCGGACGGTCGAGACGCTCGGCCGGCTCGACGTGCTGGTCAACAACGCCGCCTATCAGCGGCATCAGGAGCGTCCCGAGGACGTGAGCCTCGAGCAGTGGGAGGAAACGTTCCGCACCAACATCTTCGGCTATTTCTACATGGTCAAGAGCGCCCTGCCGCACCTGCAGCCCGGTTCGTCGATCATCAACACCGGCTCCATCACCGGGCTCGAAGGCGCCGGCAGCCTGCTCGACTACTCGTCCACCAAGGGCGCCATCCACACCTTCACGAAGTCGTTGGCGCAGTCGCTCACCGGGCGCGGCATCCGCGTCAACTGCATCGCCCCGGGGCCCGTCTGGACGCCGCTCAATCCCGCCGAACGGTCGGCCGAGGACGTCGAGAATTTCGGCGGCGGCACGCCGTACGGGCGACCCGCGCAGCCCGAGGAGATCGCTCCCGCGTACGTCTTCTTCGCCTCCAACGCGGACTCCGCCTACATCACCGGGCACGTTCTCCCGCAGCTCGGAGGGGAGACCACGGCGGGCTGATTCGGATACCCTCGCGGGCGACGACGCCGGGTTCTTCCGACTCATGAATCGGCTTGCCGATACGCCCGCCGCGGGTGCGCCCGCTCTCGATCCGGATTTCGCCCGGGAGGTGCTGCAGGACCTCTACAGCTACCGCCCGAAGAACCGCGCCGCTGCGTGGGCGTTCTATGCGCTGACCGGCTGGGCGGGCGGTCACCGGTTCTACATGGGCCGCGTCGGCACGGGCCTCCTGATGCTGCTCACCGGCGGCGGCGCGCTCGTCTGGTGGGTGGTCGACGGCTTTCTGCTCGAGGGGATGCTCGCGGCCCACGCGGCGGAGCAGGAGCAGCGGCGCCGCGACGGCCGGCCGCCGCTGGCCCTCGCATTCATGCCGCCGCTCGCGACCGACGTGCTGCGCCGGGCGCCGCCGTGGATCACGCGCTGGAACGGCCGCTCCCGCGCGGCGCGGCGCCTGCGCCTCGCCGGCGACGTGGTGGTGCTGTTCGTCGCCGGTCTGCTGCTCGGTGCGCTGGCCGGCAACCGCGGCGGCGAAGAGGCCGTGTTCGCCGCGACCGCGATCATCGGCATCACGCTGCTCGGCGGTCACGCCGGCCGGCTCGACCGGCTGCCGCTGGCGCGCGGCCTCGTCCGCTGGAGTCATCGCCTGCGCCTGTTCTACTACTACAACCGGCCCGGCTCGCCGCCGGAGCTGCTGGTGCGGGGTTTCACCGGCGCGGTGCTGGCGCCGTTCCGCGCACGGGCGCGGGCCGAGGCACTGCTCTACCTCGAGGTCGGCGCGGTGTTCACGCTGGCTTTTCTCGCGCTGGACGTGCTGGACGACGTAGCCGCACCGCTCTTCGAGATGGGCCTGGTGGCACTGGCGCCGGGGCGCCTGATGGGCATCCTGCTGCAGGAGGCGCTGATGACGTTCGTGCTGATCTACGCGTTCGTCACGCCGATCGGCGCGGTCCTCAACCTGCACCTGCTGACGCGGCCGACCCACACGGTGCCGCGGCTGCTCGGCCTCGTCGCGCTGTTCGCGATGGCGCTCGGACTGGGGATCATCGGCTAGAGCCTGTGAAAGCCTTGTGGGAGCGGCCTCCGGCCGCGAAGGCTGGGAAGAGTTCGCGGCCGGAGGCCGCTCCCACAGCATGCCCAAGGGCGTTCGCGCCACGGCCGCAAGACGTGCGGCCGCAGCGCGAATCGGAGAATCACGCGCGGGCGAGCTTCGGCATCGAGTACGAGCGGATCTCGGCGACGAAATCCTTCAGCGCCTGGATGCCGGACGCCTCCGCGTCGAGACACCACGCCTTCAGCTCGCCGAGCAGCTCCTCGGCGTTGCCGCCGCGCTTGGCCCAGACGCCCTGCAGGCGCTCTTTGAACTCGTAGATGGTCTGCAGCTTCGGGCTGCGGCCGAGGATCTCGCTGATCTGGTTCTGGCCGGCCTGATCGACCAGCGACGCGTCGCGGCACAGCACCCGCTTGTAGGCGCGCACCATGCGGCGGCGCGCCTTGCCGGCCCGGGCCAGCTCCTGTTCCACCAGCGGTGCGACCACCTGTTCGGCGTACTTGGCCATCACCCGGAAGCGGTCGTTCAGCACCGCCCAGGCGGTGTCGATGTCGATGGTACGCTTGCCGGGCACCTGCTCCACCACCGGGCCTTTGCTGCGCGCTTTCGCGAGCCCGAGGGTTTCGAAGATCCGGATGTAGAACCAGCCGATGTCGAACTCCCAGGGCTTCTGCGACAGCTTCGCCGAGTTCGGGTAGGTGTGGTGGTTGTTGTGCAGCTCTTCGCCGCCGATCACGATGCCCCACGGCACGATGTTGCGCGATGCGTCACTGCACTCGAAGTTCCGGTAACCCCAGTAGTGGCCGATGCCGTTGATGACGCCGGCGGCCATGATCGGGATCCACATCATCTGGATCGCCCAGACGGTCAATCCGATCGCGCCGAACAGCGCGAGGTCGATGGCCATCATCGTGAAGATGCCGGCCGTGCTGTACCGGGAGTACACGTTGCGCTCGAGCCAGTCGTCCGGCGTGCCGGCCCCGTAGCGCTTCAGCGTCTCGGGAGTCGCCGCGGCCCGATACGCCTCGGTGCCCTCCCAGAAGATCTTCTTGATGCCCTGCACCTGCGGGCTGTGCGGGTCCTCTTCGGTTTCGCAGGTCGCGTGGTGCTTGCGGTGGATGGCGGTCCACTCCTTGGTGTTCATGCCGGTGGTGAGCCACAACCAGAAGCGGAAGAAGTGCTTCAGCACCGGATGGAGCTCCAGCGCCCGGTGAGCCGAGTGCCGGTGGAGATACACCGTGACCGAGACGATCGTGATGTGCGTCAGAACGAGGGTGTAGATGACCAGCTCGAGCACGGACCAGTTGACCAGTCCATGGCTGAGCCATTCGAGAATCGCAGTCACTATAGGGAATCTCCTGTGCGGGTAGGCCCGGCTCTTCGTGTTTGCCGGGATTGTGACAACTGCGCCCGAAAAAAACCACTTCGGGCACGCATCACGGCGCCTCGGCATGAGGGCAGCCTGTTAGAGTATGACCCAACCGATAAGTTTTGCCGTTGATCGGGATCAAACCGTGACGCCGGTCCGGCGGGTATCGGCACGTCTTCCCATGCGCAAGGTACGTTACGACACACTGATCAGCCCGGAGACCGTCGCCGCGGACCCGGCCGCATTCCGGATTCTCGACTGCCGCGCCCGGCTGGGCGACCCGGACTACGGGCCGCGGGTCTACGCGGAGGGCCACCTGCCCGGTGCGCTGTATGCGAGCCTCGATGCCGACTTCGCCGACCCGCCCGGGGACCGGGGCCGCCATCCGCTGCCCGACCGGCAGCGTCTGTGCGAACGCTTCCGCGCCTGGGGCATCGACGACGACGATCAGATCGTCGTGTACGACGACGCCGGGGGCGCGTTCGCGGCCCGGGCCTGGTGGTGCGCGCGCTGGCTCGGGCACGAGGCGGTCGCGGTGCTGGACGGCGGCTTCGCGGCCTGGCCCGGGCCGGTCAGCCGGACAACCCCGGTGGTGAAACCCGGCCGGTTCTCGATCCGCCCGCCGCTGACCCGGGAGATCGACGCCGCGACCCTCGAGGCCCGGCTCCACCAGGTGACGCTGGTGGACGCCCGGACGCGGGAGCGCTTCAGCGGCCGGGAAGAGCCGATCGACCCGGTGGCCGGGCACATTCCCGGCGCCGTCTGCCTGCCGTTTCAGGAGAACCTCACCCCCGAGGGCCGCTTCCGCCAACCGGCCGAGCTGGCGGAACGCTTCCGGGACCTGCCGGACGAGGTGATCTGCTACTGCGGCTCCGGCGTCACCGCGGCGCACAACGTGCTCGCGATGCGCATCGCCGGCCGGCCGGAGCCGATCCTCTACCCCGGAAGCTGGAGCGAGTGGATCCGCGATCCCGGCCGGCCCCGGGCACCCTGAGGGCGCGCCGATGAGCCCTCAGCCCGAGCCGGGCCTGGTGGTTCCGGCGGCCCGCGTGCGCTACCGGGACGACCAGCCCTATTCGCTCGACTACCAGGACATCTACCACGCGGCCGACGGCGCCGCCGAGGTGGAGCGCGTGTTCGTCGGCCCGTGCCGGCTCGACGAGCTCGCCCGGCGCCGCGCCCAGGCCGCGCCCCCCGCCGACACGGTGCGGGTCGGCGAGCTCGGCTTCGGATCCGGGCTCAACTTCGTGGTCGCCGCGGAGCGGTGCCTCGCCGCCGGCGCGCGGCTGCATTTCGTTTCCTGCGAAGCGCACCCGCTCGACGCCGCCGATTTCGCCGCGATCGCCCGGGCGCGGCAGGGCCGGCACCCGCTGTACGCGGAGCTCGCCGAACGCTACCCGCCGCGGCTCGCCGGCTGGCACCGCCGCGTGCTCGCCGGCGGGCGGATCCGGCTGCACCTCTGGCTCGGCACCGCCGCGGACGCGCTGGCCGATCTGGCCGGACGCCAGCGCCAGCCCATCGACGCCTGGTTCCTGGACGGCTTCGCGCCCGACCGCAATCCGGAGCTCTGGGAACCGGCGCTGTTCCGGCAGATCGCGGCGCTGTCCACGGCCGGCACCACGGTCGCCACGTTCACCGCCGCCGGGCGGGTGCGTCGGGCGCTCGCCGAGGCCGGCTTCGCGATGAGCCGCGTCGATCAGCGTCCGCACAAGCGGGAGAGCCTCGCCGGCACGTTCGCCGCCCGCGGGCTCGACGCCGTGGCGGCCCCGCCGCCGCGGGTGACCGTCGCGGGCGCCGGCATCGCCGGCGCGGCGGTCGCCGCCGAGCTCGCCGCGGCCGGCGTACCGGTCCGCCTTTACGACCCGTCACCTCTGTGGGAGCAACCTCTGCTGTGGGAGCGGCCCCCGCTGTGGGAGCGGCCCCCGCTGTGGGAGCGCTCCCCGCTGTGGGAGCGGCCTCCGGCCGCGAACCAGGACAACCCCATCACCCCCGCCTCGCGGATGCCCGTCACGGTCCTCCACACCCGCCTGCTCCCGGACCCCTCCCCCGCGGCCGCGCTGCGCGCCCACGCGTACCTGTTCGCGGCGGACCGGGTTCGCGGCCTGCCCGGGTTCGCCGCCACCGGCACGCTGCAACTCGGCAGCGATCCGGCCGGCACCGAGCGTCTGCGGACGGTGGCCGAACGGCTCGGCGCCGCCGGACCCTGGCTCGCCTGGTGCGAACGCGCCGACGCCGCTGCGCTCGCCGACTGGCCGGTGCCGGACGGCGGGCTCTGGCTGCCCGGCGGCGGCACCGTGGATCTGCCCGCGCTGATCCGCGCACTGACGGCGAGCGACCGCATCGAGCGGGTGCCCGAGGCGCTGCCCGCGCCCGATCCGGACGCGCCGGCGGTGCTCGCCTGCGGCGCCTGGACCCGGGAATTCGAGCCCGCGCGCTACCTCGAGATCGCGCCGATCGGCGGGCAGCTCGACGTCGTCGCGGTGGATCGGCCGCCGCGCCTGCCGTTGGTGGGCCGCGGTTACCTCGCGCCGACCGCCGACGGGACGCTCGCCGCGGGCAGCACCTACGAGTACCGCCCGTGGGATCCGGAGGAAGCCACCCGGGCGAATCTCGCGCAGCTCGAGGGGCACGCGTTCGAGTGGCGCTACCGCTGCCGCGGTACCCGCACGGTGAGCTCGGATCGCACCGCCATCGCCGGACCGCTGTTCGACGCCGACGGCCGCGCCGCGGCGAACCTCTACGTCAGCACCGGCCACGGCTCGGCCGGCAACGTCAGCGCGCACCTCGCAGCGGCGGTGATCGCCGCGCAGATCCTGGGCGACTGCCCGCCGCTCGCCCGGCCGCTCGAGGCCGCGCTGTCGCCGCTGCGCTTCCGGCTCCGCCAGGCCCGCCGCGGCTTCCGCAGATCGTTTCCGGTGGGAGCGGCCTCCGGCGGTACGAACCGGTCACATAGGTAACACCTGGACCGGGGAGCCAGGTCGCCGCCTTTCCTCGTCCTCGCCGCTGAATCGGTCCCCCGCGCCGGTGCGCGCGTACGGTCGCGGGCGGGTTCCGCGCGCCTCGCGCCCATCGGCGGACGCAACATCGCCCGAATCAAACCCGGGATGGCCGACCTCCTGCGCTGGATCTCGATTCGTTCGGAGCGTCATCGATTGATTCGGGCCATGTTCCCTCCCGATGTGGCCGAGGCGGAGGTGCGGTGCGAGATCACTCACGCGGACCGCCGGCCGCACCCCAGCGGCCGACCTCAACAGCCGTTCCCAGGCTTTGATTCGGGCGATGTTGCGGACCGTACGCGCGGAGAACGCGCCGATTCATTGCCAACCCGGCACGCCGCCGCGCGGTTTCCTCACACAGCCGATGGCCTGTAGGCCGTCCTGCGGCTCCCCCCTGCCCGGCCGTGAATGATCACGCTCCGGACGCGTCCATCGCCGCGAGCTCGCGCTCCGATTCCTCCGTGCCGGGGATTTCGGTGCCGCGGATCGACGCGCCCGCGGTCTCCACGACGAACCACAGCGCCACCGCGCCGACCACGCACGCGCCCATCATGAAGTAGGCCGGCATCAGCGGGTTGCCGGTGGCCATCGTCAGCCAGTCGTTCAGCGCCGGCGCGGTACCGCCGAACAACGAGGTGGACACGTTGTAGGCGATCGCGAAGCCGGCGAAACGTACGTGCGTGGGAAACATCGCCGGGAAGGTCGCCGAGATCGTCGCGAGCTGCGGCACGTACAGCAGGCCCAGCACTGCGAAGCCGATGGTCGCGCCGGTGAGGCTCTGTCCCATCAGCCGGTACATCGGCACCGCCAGCACGAACAGCCCGATCAGCGAGATCCACCACATCGGTTTGCGGCCGATCCAGTCCGACAGCGCGCCGGCGAACGGCAGGAACACCATCATGAACAGCATGCCGATGATCGGCACCAGCAGCGCCTGGTCGGTGCTAAGTCCGAGTTCCACCTCGAAGTAGGTCGGCATGTACGAGAGCAGCGTGTAGTTGACGCCGTTCAACGCCACCACCAGCCCGGCCAGCGTGAGAAGCGGCCGCGCGTACTGGCTGAGCAGCTCCTTCAGCTCGGTGCGGGTCTCCTGCTCCTGCTCGCCGGACTCCTCGATCTCCCGGTACACGGGCGTATCCGCCATCCGGCCGCGCAGGTAGAGGCCCACGAGCCCGAGCGGTGCCGCCACCAGAAACGGCAGGCGCCAGCCCCACTCGCGCATCGCGTCCTCGCCCAGCGTCAGCGAGAACGTCAGCATCAGCAGCGCGCCGAGCGAGAAGCCCGCCAACGTGCCGAACTCGAGAAAGCTGCCGCAGAAGCCGCGTTTCGCATCCGGCGAGTACTCCGCCATGAACGTCGCCGCGCCGCCGTACTCGCCGCCGGTGGAGAACCCCTGCACCATCCGGAGCACGACCAGGATCAGCGGCGCCCAGAAGCCGATCGCATCGTAGGTCGGTATCAGACCGACGCAGAACGTCGCGCCGGACATGATCAGGATCGTCAGCGCGAGCACGGTCTTGCGCCCCAGGCGGTCGCCCATCGGACCCCAGAACAGTCCGCCGAGGGGGCGCACCAGGAACGAGATCGCGAACGTCGCCAGCGCCAGCAGCGTCGATTCCTCGGTATCGCCGGGAAACAGCGCGGCGGAAATGTAGGTCACGCCGTACGCGTAGATGCCGTAGTCGAACCACTCGGTGGCGTTGCCGATCGCGGACGCCGTGATGGCGCGCCTCAGGACCGGGCGCGGCACGTCCTCGGTGTGGCCGGCGGGGACGGACTCACCCGTCAGATGGTGCTCGCGATGGTCGGATTCCATCGAACCTCCTGCATGTCGCTGTGACCCGACCGCGCACGCATGGACGCGACATTCTCCGACAGGGAACGCTGCCCCGAAACCCCCGGGTCAGGAAAGCTTACAGATCTATGAGTCTATCAGCCGACACCGCGAGCGGCCAACCCGCGGGATGAGGCGATTGTGGGAGCGGCCTCCGGCCGCGAATCTTTGAACCCATAGGATTCGCGGCCGGAGGCCGCTCCCACAGACGAGGCCGCGCCCCAGAGTCGAGGGCTTCAGCCGGGCAGCCGCTCGAACGCGGGCAGGCCTTCGGCCAGTTGATGGAACGGCTGCTTGTCCACCGTGAACAGCGCGAGCTGCGGCGCGAAGGCGCTCGGATCGTCGAGCGTGCCGACCTTCAGGATCACCGCGTTCGGCAGCCCCGGTGCACGGGTCAGGAGGTGCGTGCCGCACTCCGGGCAGAACTCGCGGGTCACCGGATTCTCGAGGTCCGAGCGCCGGAACGACTTCGGCTGGCCCTGGGTGTACTCGAAGCCGTCCGCCGGCAGCGCGATGAACACGTTCGGCGAGCCGCCGGTCACGTACTGACACTCGCGGCAGTGACACTGCGCCTGCAGAATCGGCTCTCCCTCGGCGCGGTAGCGGATCGCGCCACAGTAGCAGCCGCCCGTCCTGGCCATTTCGTTCTCCTTGGTCCGATGCGTCCGGCGATTGTACCTGCCGCGCGCGCTCAGGTCGGCGTCGCGGACGGCGCCCGCTCCGTGGCCGGCGCCGCGGGCCGCTCGGTTTCCACGCCGCGGGTCTCCCGCAGGAAGAACGAGCCGATCACCGCGCTCACCAGGCAGACGACGACCGGGTACCAGAGTCCGGAGTAGATGTCGCCGGTGTACGCGATCAGCGCGAACGCGATGGACGGCAGGAAGCCGCCGAACCAGCCGTTGCCGAGGTGATACGGCAGCGACATCGACGTGTACCGGATCCGCGCCGGAAACAGCTCCACCAGCCACGCCGCGATCGGCGCGTAGGTGGCCACGCTGATCGCTGCGATCACGAACAGGATCAGGAACGTCAACGGATAGTCGATGCTGTCGCGGGCGGCGCTGCCCGGGTAGCCGGCCTCGCGGAGCGCCGCCAGCAGCGTCTGCCGGAACGCGGCGTTGCGCTCAGTGAACGCGTCCGCCGGCAGCGCGGTGCCGTCGAATGCCGGGATCGTGCGTGCGCCGATCCGCACCACCGCCAGTGTGCCGGCGGGGGCCGCCTCGTTCGCGTACGGCACGCGCGCATCGGCGAGCACCGATTTGACGACGTCGCACGAGCTGGTGAAGGCCCCGGCGCCGACGGGATCGAACTGGAAGCTGCACTCCGCCGGATCGGCCACCACCACGATCGGATTGGCCTCGCTCGCCCGGGCGATCTCCGGGTTCACGACGCGCGTGAGCGCCTGGAACAACGGGAAGTACAAGAGCGCCGCGGCGAGACAACCCACCACCACGAGCGGCTTGCGGCCGATCCGGTCGGAGAGTTTGCCGAATACCATGTACAGCGGCGCCGAGAGGCCCAGCGCGAGCACCACCAGCACGTCGCCGGTGACCGCTTCCACCTTCAGCGTCTGGGTCAGGAACAGCAGCATGTAGACCAGCGCGACGTAGCCGGTCACCGCCTGTCCGGCCAACGCGCCGAACAGCACCTGCAGCACCGTCGCGAGGTTGCGGCGCTCGCCGAACGACTCGCGGATCGGCGCCGACGACAGCGCCTTCTCGCGGCGCATCCGGCGGAACACCGGCGACTCCTCGAGCTGCAGACGGATGTACACCGAGATCGCGAGCAGGATCAGCGACAGCAGGAACGGCAGGCGCCAGCCCCAGCGCTCGAACGCATCGCCCGTGATCCAGCGGCACGCGAGGATCACCAGCAGCGACAGCACGAAGCCGCTGACCGCGGTGATCTGGATGTAGCTCGTGTAGTAGGCGCGCCGCCCCGGCGGCGCGTGCTCGGCGACGTAGGTGGCGGCGCCGCCGTACTCGCCGCCGACCGCGAGCCCCTGCAGCAGACGCAGCGTGATCAGCAGGATCGGCGCGGCGATGCCGATGCTTTCGTAGGTGGGCAGCACGCCGACCAGCGCGGTCGCGGCACCCATGATCACGATCGTGATCAGGAACGTGTACTTGCGCCCCGCGCGGTCACCGAGCCGGCCGAACACCAGCGCGCCGAACGGCCGCACCGCGAAGCCGGCCGCGAACGCCAGCAGCGCGAAGATGAACGCGGTGGTGCTGTTCACCCCGGAGAAGAACTGCCCGCCGATCACCGCCGCGAGCGCGCCGTACAGGTAGAAGTCGTACCACTCGAACACCGTGCCGAGCGACGACGCGAAGATGATCTTGCGGTGGGCACGGTCGATGCCCGGCTGCGAATCCGCCAACGTGTTCCCCTCCCTCCCCTTGCGCTGCTGGAACCTCCCTGTGGGAGCGGCCTCCGGCCGCGAACTCCTCGAAGCTTCGCGGCCGGAGGCCGCTCCCACAGGCCGGTGTTCGCCCTACGCGATCTCGAACACCCGCACGTTCATCACGTGCTCGAGCCGGCAGAGCGCGTCGATGGTCGGCTGATCGAGCGGGTCCTTCACGTCGATCAGGTTGTAGGCGACCTCGCCGCGGCTCTTGTTGATCATGTCGACGACGTTGATCTGCCGCTCGGCGAGCACCGCCGTAACCCGGTTCAGCACCCCCGGCACGTTGCGGTTGGTGACCGCGAGCCGGTGCCCGCCCGTCGGCTCGAGGCTCACGGTCGGGAAGTTGACCGAATTGCGCACGTTGCCGACCCGCAGGAAATCCACGAGCTGGTCGGCGGCCATCACCGCGCAGTTCTCTTCGGCTTCGTCGGTGCTGGCGCCGAGGTGCGGAGTCAGCAGCACGCGCGGATGGCGGGTCAGCTCCGGCACCGGAAAATCGGCGACGTACCGCGCGATGCGGCCGTCGTCGAGCGCCGCCAGCAGCGCCTTCGCGTCGACGATCGGCTGGCGGGCGAAGTTCAAGAGCACGCTGCCCGGCCGGAACATGCGCAGCGTCGACTCGTTGATCATCCCCTCGGTCTCGGGCAGCAGCGGCACGTGCAGCGTCACGTAGTCGGCGCGCGCGAACAGGCTCGCGAGGTTCTCCATGCGCCGCACCTCGGCCGGCAGGCGCCACGCGGCATCCACCGAGATGGCCGGATCGTAACCGAGCACCTCCATGCCGAGGTCGAGCGCGGCGCGCGCGACCATCGAGCCGATCGCGCCCAGGCCGACCACGCCGAGCGACCGGCCTTTCAGCTCCCGCCCCCTGAAGCGCTTCTTCTCGGCCTCGACCAACGCGTTCAGCTCCGCCTCGTCCGTGACGTTGCTGAGCTCACGCACGAAACCGAGCGCGCCGACCACGTCGCGCGACGCGAGCAGCAGCCCCGCCAGCACCAGCTCCTTCACCGAGTTGGCGTTGGCGCCCGGAGTGTTGAATACCACGACGCCGCGGGCGGTGCAGGCGTCCACCGGCACGTTGTTCACACCGGCGCCGGCCCGGGCCACCGCGCGCAGGCCGTCGTTCAGCTCGGGCTCGGTGAGCTTGTGGCTGCGCAGCAGGATCGCGTGCGGGTCGGCGACCGTCTTGCCCACCTCGAACTGGTCCGGTGGGAAGCGCTCCAGCCCCCGGGCGGCGATCTCGTTGTAGGTTCGGATTCGGTACATCGGTTGTTTTCCCCCAGCAGCGCCGTATGGTCGCGCATTCGGGTGGCTGCGAACAACCAGCCACCTGCTGTGGGAGCGGCCTCTGGCCGCGAATCGCCGCGGCCGTAGGGGCGATGGCTACCCGCCCAGCTCCAGATCGCGATTCTCCGGCCATTCGCGGCCGGAGGCCGCTCCCACAGGGGCTGCTCGGGCTAGCGGGCGGCGGCCTCGAGCTCGGCGTAGATCGCCGCCGCGGCATCCGGGGGCCGGAACGCCGCCAGGTGCCGGCCGAGCTCCGGCAGGTCGCGCCAGGTCTGGCGCACCGCTTCGAGCAGACTCTCCGGGCCGAGCGCGTCCTCCGGCAGCACGCGGCAGAGGCCGCGCGAGCGGGCGTACTCGGCGTTCTCGACCTGGTCGCCGCGGCTCACCCGCGGCGACAGCGGAATCAGCAGCGCGGGCTTCCTGAGCGCGAGCAGCTCGAACAGCGTGTTGGCGCCCGCGCGGGAGATCACGAGATCGGCGGCCGCGAGCAGGTCGCCCCAGTCGTCGGTGACGTACTCGAACTGGTGGTAGCCGGGCTCGTCCAGCGGCACGGTCTTGCCCGGGCCGCACACGTGCACCACCACGAACGTCTCGAGCAGGCCCGGGAGCGCGGCGCGCACGGCCCGATTCACCGCGTCGGCACCGAGGCTGCCGCCCGTGACCAGCAGCAGCGGCCGTCCGTCCGGCGCGGCCACGAGGCGCCGGCCTCGCGCCGGGTCGCCGCGCAGCAGCGCTTCCCGGAGCGGCGTCCCGGTGACCACCAGCCGGCCGCGGAACCGCGGCGCGCGGGTCTCCTGGAACGTCACGCAGAGCGTGCGCACGAACGGCAGCGCGAGCCGGTTCGCAAGCCCCGGGCTCAAATCCGACTCGTGGGCGACCACCGGTATCCGGCGGAGCCACGCCGCGAACACCACGGGAAAGCTCACGAAGCCGCCTTTCGAGAACACCACGTCGGGCTCGAGCCGGCCGAGCAGCCGGAACGCCTGCCAGACGCCCGCCGCGACCCGGAACACGTCGGCCAGGTTCTCCATCGACAGGTAGCGGCGCAGCTTCCCGGACGCGATACCGTGATACTCGACGTCCTGCCCCTCGAGCAGCCGTGCCTCGAGCCCCGACCGGCTGCCGACGAAGCTGACGCGGGCGCCAGCGGCGCGGGCGCGTTCGATCACCGGGATCGCCGGCAGCACGTGGCCCGCCGTGCCGCCGCCGGTGCAGAGCAGGTGCTTCACAGGCCGAGCACCTCCTTGACCAGCGGCACGGTGAGGCGGCGCTGCGCGGCGAGCGCCGCCTGGTCGAGGCGATCGAGCTCATCGAGCAGGCTCGGCAACTCGCGGCCGCTGCGCGCCAGCCAGAAGTCGAGCACCGGCTGGCCGAGCTCGAGCCCGCGCTCCGCGGCAAGGCGCTTCAAGAGCTCCGCCTTGCCGGCGTCGCCCAAAGGCCGCACCTGGTAGGTGGGCAGCGCCCGCAGCCGCGAGGCGAGGTCCGCGAAGTGGAACGAGAGCGCCGCCGGCGAGGCCGCCGCGCTGACGATGAGCCGCCCGCCGCGGCTCTGCAGGCCCTGATACAGCGCGAGCAGCGCCCGCTCCGGGTCCGGTCGCCCGAGCCAGCCGTCGACGTCGTCGAGCGCCACCAGATCCAGCGTATCGAGGCCGTCGAGCGACTCCGGCACGACCGTCGGTTCGGCCAGCGGCAGGTAGATCGCGCCGCCCGGCCGGCCGTGCGCGCCGCGACGGTGGCAGGCCGCCTGCAGCAGGTGGCTGCGTCCGCTGCCGATCGGGCCGTGCACGAAGCAGCCGCCGAAGCCGGTGCCTTCCGCCAGCTCTTCGAGGCGCCGCACCAGCTCCGCGTTCTCACCCGCGACGAAGCTGTCGAAGCGGGCCCGGTTCGACAGCGGAAAGCGCAGCGCGAGCTGACTGCCGCGGCGGCTCACGACGAGCGTGCCTGGCGCCACGCGCGCCGGCTCCAGACCACCACGTAGTCGAGACCCGACGCGATGCCGAGCGCCGCGAGCAGATAGAACACGTACGGATCGACCAGCGCAGCGATCAGCGCGCTGAGCCAGCCGAAGTCGCACAGCTTCACCAGCACGAGCAGCGCGGTCGCGATCTGCAGCCCGGTGTTCGCCTTGCTGATGTAGGTGGGCGCGAACTCGAAGCGCCCGAACAGCAGCCGGTACGCGCCGGCACCGCTCATGATCACCGCATCGCGGCCGAGCACGATCACCGCGAGCCAGATCGGCAGGTGGCCCTGGAACGCGAAGATCAGATAGATCACCGCGACCAGCAGCTTGTCGGCCACCGGATCGAGCGCCGCGCCGAAGCGGCTCACCGCACCGAGCCGGCGCGCCAGCCAGCCGTCCACCGCGTCCGATGCGCCGGCGGCGGCGGTGACGACGAGGGCGGTGACGTAGTAGCCCTCCCAGAGCAGCCAGGCGATCGGCAGGACCAGGGAGATCCGCGCCACCGTGATGACGTTGGGGAGACTGGCCAGCACTAACGCCTCTGCCAGATCAGCGGCAATTGCGGCCCGGGCAGCACCTGGGAACGATCCGGAAGCAGGCGCCGGTCGAGACTGAACAGCTCGAGGAGCTGCTCGGTATCGGCCGCGGTCAGCAGCGAGAGCTGCAGCCGGTCGCCGGCGGCGGCCGAGACGGTCACGCCCTGCACGAACTCGAGCCCGTTCAGGTAACGCAGGAGCTCCGCGTAGTCCACCGCCCGCTCCACCTCGCTCACCGAGAGCTCGACGCGGCGCACGCCGCGGTCGAATACCGCGTAGCGCGCGGCGAGCTCGTCTGCGATCAGGTCGGCGGCGGCACGGCCGAGCGCGGCCGGATCGCCCGCCTGCTGGATCGACTGCCGCGGCAACCCGTCCGCGCGGAAGTCCCACTCCGCGCGCCACTCTTGATCCGGCATGAGCTGCAGACGGCCGATCAGGATCGTGTCGGCGCCGTAGCGGGTGGAGGCCGGTTCGAGAATCTGGTCGAGCCGTCCCCACACCGCGGCCGGCTCCACGGTGAGCTGGTCGGTCAGGTCGAGCAGCGGCAGGCGCAGCGGCACGCCCCGCTCGCGGCAGCGCTGCTCCAACGCCGCGACCAGCGGATGCTCCGCGTCCGCCGACCCCAGAATGCGCCGGACCATGCCGTCGTCCACGACGATCCAGGCGAGCACCGACGGCCGATTCGACGGCCAGACCGGCAGATTCGCCTCGCGGATCAGGTCGAGCACCGGCTGCGGCATGAAGTGCAGACGCAGCTTCAGCACGTCCCGGTCGTCCTCACGCTCGCGCACGAAGCCGAACTGGTTGAAGTACAGGTCCGGTGCGTTCAGCGCGCGGGTCACGGCTTCGTTCCGGGGCACGCTCGTCAGCCCGGTGAGCCGGGTGAGGAGCTGCGCGAGCGCCCGCGATCCCGCGTCGAGCCGCGCCGACGCGGATTGATCGGCGACCGGCACCGTCACCTCGTACAGCCAGGGCACCTCGACCGCCACGACCGGCGCCGGCGCGAGCAACGCGCCCAGCACGAGCGCCAGGAATCTGGATCGCCAGGGCGGCGGTGAGCCGGGCAGGGACGCCCTCCGCCGCCGCGTCTGCTGCGCGTGACGCACCGGTGACCTTCCAGTGAAAACCACGGCGGAGTTTACCGAAATTGCTCTGCGCGGGTCTGGTAAACTCGCGCGGCAGCCGACGAGGAGCGCGCTTGAGCAAAGGTCTCACTTACCGGGATGCGGGCGTCGACATCGATGCCGGTGAAGAGCTGGTGCGGCGCATCGGACCCGCCGCGAAGCGCACGCATCGGCCAGAGCTGCTGTCGGGGATCGGCGGCTTCGCGGCGCTCGCCCGGCTGCCCGAGAAGTACGTCGAGCCGGTGCTGGTGACCGGTACCGACGGCGTCGGCACCAAGCTGAAGCTCGCGATCGATCACGACCGCCACGACGGCGTCGGCCAGGATCTGGTCGCGATGTGCGTGAACGACGTGCTGGTCACCGGTGCCGAGCCGTTCCTGTTCCTCGACTACTACGCGACCGGGGCGCTCGACGTGGACGTCGCCGAGCGGGTGATCAACGGCATCGCCCGCGGCTGCGAGCTCGCGGGCTGCGCGCTGGTCGGCGGCGAGACCGCGGAGATGCCCGGCTTCTACCAGCGCGGCGACTACGATCTCGCCGGCTTCTGCATCGGCGTGGTCGAGCGCAGCCGCATCGTCGACGGCAGCCGGCTCGCCGCGGGCGACGTGCTGATCGGCCTGCGGAGCAGCGGGCCGCACTCGAACGGCTACTCGCTGATCCGCCGGCTGCTCGAGCTGAAGGACGTCCGGGTCGACGACGCGCTGCTCGATCAGCTCCTGGCGCCGACGCGCATCTACGCGAAGACGGTGCTCGCGCTGCTCGAGCGCCACCCGGTGCACGCGATGGCGCACATCACCGGCGGCGGCATTCTCGAGAACCTGCCGCGGATCTTCGCCGGCCGCGGCGACGGCGAGCTGGCCGCGCTCGTCGATCTCGACTCGTGGCACCGCCCGGACGTGTTCAACTGGATGCAGCAGGCCGGCAACATCGACGACGACGAGATGCTGCGCACGTTCAACTGCGGCATCGGCTTCATCCTGGTGGTGCCGGAGCCGTCCGCCGACGACGCCACGCAGGCGCTCCTCGAGTTGGGCGAAGCCCCGGTGACGATCGGCCGGATCGTTCCCGCCGGCACGCCGGCCGGACCCGGTCAGAAGCTCATCGGCTGACATTTGAAGTGTGGGAGCGGCTGTGCTGTGGGAGCGGCCTCCGGCCGCGAATCTGCGCCTCCGCGCCCCGTTCGCGACCGGAGGCCGCTCCCACAATTGAACGCTCAACCCCCGGTCGGCTCCCGCACGATCATCGACTGGCTCGCGGTCGCGAGCAGCTTTCCCGACTCGCTCCACAGATGCACGGTGCCGTGGCCGAAGCCGTTGCCCGCGTACTCCATCCGGTTGTCGCACAGCACCCACTCGGTCGGCTCGAGCCGGCCGAACCGGATCGTGTTGTCGAGACTCGTGCAGTGCATGATGCGGCCGAGCGCGTTGCCGACCACCGAGGGCATGTAGTCGGCGATGATCGCGAGCGCCGCCGCGTCGTGCTCGACCGCCGGCATGCGGATCCAGAGCAGCGAACGGCCGTCGTCGGTCGGCGTGCCGAACCCGGAGAAGCCGAAGCAGCCGCGCGCGAGCCGCACCTCGATGTGCTGGTGCAGGCTCTCGCCCTCGTGGCGCTCCGGTACCAGCGGGCAATCCTCCGGCGGCGGCGGTGCCGGAAAGCGCTCCCAGCAGCCCTCCGCCGCCGACGGGCGCGAGCCCGCGGCACCGACCACGGTGATCACCTCCCGGTCGCCCACGTGCCCGACCACCCGGCCCTGCACGACGTTGCGGCCGATCGCCGGCAGGATCACCTCGAGGTCGAGGCGTTCGCCGAGCCGCGTGAGCGACAGGTATTGACCGGTCGCCCAGATGACCGGCTTGTTGGTGGCATGCTCGAGCGCCACGATGCCGGCCGCGAGCCCGACGCCGCCGAACAGCGAGCCGCGCCCGCCGCTGACCCGCGCCGTCAGCGCGAGCTGCCAGCGCTGGGTGTCGATCGGGTGATCGAGCGCCAGGAATTCGGCGCAGGATTGCTTCGCGGAATCTGTGCGTGTCGCCATTGGCACCTCCGGGCAAGCGCGCGAATCTAACGGAGGCAGCACGGCCCCACAAGCTGCGGCCGCGTCCCGAAGCGCAGGGCTGACCTCAGGGGACGGTCGTCGGATAGGCACGGCCCGCCGGCGACGGTTCGTCCAGGCGGCTCGTCACGTGCATCAGCGCGAACAGCGCGACGATGAGCACGCCGGTACCGACCAAGAGCGCGTACGCCTCGAGCGCGAGCAGCACGTAGAGGCACAGGTACAGCGCGGCGAGGATCGCGAACACTCCGAGCGACAGCGCCAGGCGGCGGGTGATCCGCCAGACGTACCAGGTCACCAGCGACCCGAGCAGCAGCGCCGCGATCACGTACGACCACAGGAACGGCAGGGTCTCCGACAGCGACAGCAGCGCCAGGTAGAACAGCACCAGCCCTGCCCCGACCACCGCATACTGAACGTAGTGAAAGCGCGCGGCCGATGCGATCTCGAAGCAGACGAACGTGAGAAACGTGAGGCCGATGAACAGCACACCGTACTTGATGCCGCGATCGACGCGTGTGTAGGCGGTCACCGGCTGGAACAGCGACACGCTGACGTAGTCCGTCGCGAGCGCCTGCAGCCGGCTCGGCGGCAGACCTCGCGCGAGCTCGTGAACGGCCCACCGCGCACGGAAACCGTCGGCGCGGATCTCGTGCTGGTCCGGCAGGAAGCGGCCCGTGAAGCTCGGGTGCGGCCAGGTCGAGGTCATCCCGATCGTGGTCTCGGAGCCGACCGGCGCGACGCCGAGTGTCTGTGAGCCGCGCAGCGTGAGCTCGAACGCGAAGGGCATCGAAACGCCCGGCTTCGGCAGGGCGGCTTCCGCATGCACGCCCTCGCCGAGCCAGCCCTCGCCGGTTCCGGCAGCGAATCGCGCCTCGGTGCCGCCGAGCTCGAGGTTCGAGACCGCCGCGACCGCCCGGGTATCGCCGATGCCGACCACCAGCCGAGCCGGAACGGAGCGATCACCGACCGATTGGGGCACGACGAACGTGCCGCTGAACTTCAGCACGGCCTGATAGACCGGCACCTGATAGATACCGCGGGTGCGCATCTGGTGCCGGACGTCCACCGAGACGTCGAGCGTGCTCGGCAGCAGCACCCGATCCCGCTCGTCGGGCACGACGAGAAACGGCCCCGACACGGTCTGCGGCCCGCCCCAGCTCGCCGCGATGTCGGCCGCCGCCTGCGCGAAATAGCGCTGCCGCTCGGCGCTGACGCCCTGCACGAACGCGAGCGGGATCAGCATGACCAGCACCAGCACCGCCACCGCCGCGAAGCGGAACGTCTGACCGCTCAGCACCTTCAGGACCAGGTCGCTCATCGTCATCCTCCGAAACGCCGCTGCCGGCCGCCGAACCAGGCGAGCGCCTCGGCCAGCGCGGCCTCGTCGAAATCCGGCCAGAGCCGGGGTGAGAAGAACAATTCGGCGAACGCACACTCGTAGAGCAGAAAGTCGCTGAGCCGCTGCTCGCCGCCGGTGCGGATCAGCAGATCGACCGGCGGCGCACCGCCGGTGAGTCGCTGTTCGAAAGCCGCGCGATCGTCGCCGTCGCGCCAGCCGCTGGCGGCGCGGACGATGGCCTCCCGGGAGCTGTAGTCGAGCGCGATGCGCAGCATCCGCTCGCCGCGCGACGTCTCCCGCGCGAGCCGCTCGAGACCCCGCGCGAGTCCCGGCGGCAGACGGTCCGTGCGGCCGAGCACGCAGACGCGCACGTTCCGGTCGACGCACGTGGCGGCCAGCTCGCCGAGCGCCCGCTCGGCCAGCGCGAACAGTGCGCCGACCTCGGACGGCGCGCGACGCCAGTTGGCCGACGAGAACGCGAACAGCGTCAGACACTCGATCCGCGTTCGGGCCGCGGCGCGCACGATCCGCACCGCCGTCCGCACGCCGGCCCGGTGCCCGTCGCGGGCCGGACGGCCGCGCCGGGCTGGCCAGCGCCAGTTGCCGTCCATGATGATCGCTACGTGACGCGGCGTACTTTGCGATGCAAAGTCTGTGGACGAACGATCGGGGATCTGCGCAGACATCGGTTTCAGCTCGAGGTGGCCCGGATCAGCGCTTCCATGTGCTTCAGGTAGCGCTGCAGCGCCCGGCGGCCGGCGGCGGTGATCACGTATTCGGTCTTCGGCGTTCTGACGTCGAACGACTTGTGACACTCGATCAGGCCGGCCTCCTCGAGCTTGCGGGCGTGGGTGCTGAGGTTCCCGTCCGACACTTCGAGCAGGCGCTTCAGCTCCTTGAACGAGAGCCGTTTGGCCACCGACAGGCTCGACAGGATGCCGAGCCGCACGCGGTCGCTCAGCAGCTTCTGGCTGTCGCCGTCGACGTCGGTGACGAAGCCGGCGATGGCCTGCAGCGGATTGCCGGTGCGATCGGCGGTGCGTCCGCCGCCCGCGCGTGACTTCTCGGCTTCAGCCGCCATGGCGCTTGTACACCCAGAAGCCGAAGCCGATGTGCAGCCCGCCGAACCCGGCGGCCAGCAGCCCGTTGCTCCACGCCGCATCCAGCAGCAGGCTGCAGGCGCCGAGCAGGATGAAACCGGCGCCGAGCGCCACGACCGCGCCGACCGCGTAGGTACCGGCGGCCAGCACGCCGCAGCCGTAGAGCATCAGCCAGACGGACGGGATCAGTGTCGGCGCGCTCGCCCAGAGCCGGGCCGTCAGCAGCACGGCGACGACGATTGCCGGCACCAGGCAGAGCAGGAACCGGCGCACCGGATCCCAATGAATGAACACGCCGCCGCGGCGGCCCTTGCGCCAGCAGGCGAGCGCGCCGAGTGGCGCGGCGATCGCGGCGGCGACGATCCAGATCAGGAGCTGCTCCGGCAGCGGGCGCGAAGCGGCGAGCGCCGCCGCGATCAGCGCGACCGCGCCCATCCAGATGCCGCCGAGCCCGGACACCGACGACATGCCCTCGGCCCGCGCGATCGCGCTGCGAATGAAGCGCAGATCGTGTTCGGCCCGTTGTTGCAGATCGAGCAGCATCGGCTGCAGTATCGCCTCGCACGAAGCACTTTGCAATACAGAGTTGCACGCGCGAGAACTGCGTCTCGATCAGACGGAGCGCGCCGGCTCGTTCGTCGTCGCGGGGGGCGTCGCCGGCAGCGTGGCGGCGAGCAGCGTACGGGTGTAGTCCGTCCGCGGCCGCCGGAAGACTTCCTCCGCGGGGCCGTGCTCCACCACCGCCCCGTCCTTCATCACCAGCAGGTAGTCCGCCAGCGCCCGGACCACTTCCAGATCGTGGCTGACGAACAGGTACGCGAGCCGGTGGCGCGCCTGCAGGTCGAGCAGCAGGTCGACGATCTGCGCCTGCACCGAGACGTCGAGCGCGGAGGTCGGCTCGTCCAGCACGACCAGCTTGGGACGCAACACCATCGCCCGCGCGATCGAGATGCGCTGCCGCTGCCCGCCGGAGAACTCGTGCGGGTAGCGGTCCATCATCGCCGGCTCCAGGCCCACCTCCGCGAGCACCTCCGCAACCCGGCGCTGACGCTCCGCCAGGGTCAGCCGCGGCTCGTGCACCGACAGGCCTTCGCCGACGATCTGTCCCACCGACAGCCGGGGCGACAGGCTGCCGAACGGATCCTGGAAGACGATCTGCATGTCGCGGCGCAGCGGCTTCAGCTCGCGCGCCCGGGCTTGCTGGATCTCGCGCCCCTGGAAGCGGATCGTTCCGCGCGCGTGCAGCAGGCGCAGCAGCGCGAGCCCGAGCGTCGTCTTGCCGGAGCCGGACTCCCCGACCACGCCGACCGTCTGCCCCTCCCGGATGGTCAGATCCACCCCGTCAACGGCGCGGCGGTAGCGGCGCCGGCCGAACCAGCTCTTTCCGACCTCGTAGTCCACGCCGAGGCCGCGGACGGAGACGATTTCGCGGGCGTCCGCCGGCACCGCGCGCTGCCGGCCGCGCGGCTGCGCCGCGAGCAGGTGCCGGGTGTACGGGTGCCGGGGCGATGCAAAGACCTGCCGCACGTCGCCGCGCTCGACGATCTCGCCGCGGCGCATCACGCAGACACGGTCGGCAACGGCCCGCACCACGTTCAGATCGTGGGTGATGAACAGCATCGCCATGCCGAGCTCACGCTGCAGATCCTTCAAGAGCCGCAGGATCTGCGCCTGGATCGTCACGTCGAGCGCCGTCGTCGGCTCGTCGGCGATCAGCAGATCGGGCTCGTTGGCGAGCGCCATCGCGATCATCACGCGCTGGCGCTGGCCGCCGGAGAGCTGGTGCGGGTAGGCGTCGAGCCGCTGCTCGGCGTCGCTGAGGCCGACCCGCTCGAGCAGCTCCAGCACCCGCGCCCGGGCCGCACGCCCCCCGAGCCGGCGGTGCACGATCAGCGTCTCGCTGATCTGCCGGGCGACCGTGTGCAGCGGATTCAGCGACGTCATCGGCTCCTGGAACACCATCGCGACCCGCCGGCCGCACACCGCGAGCAGCTCGGCCGGCGCGGCGCCGATCAGCTCGGTGTCGCCGAGCCGGATCGAGCCGCGCGGATGCCGCGCGTACGGGTACGGCAGGAGCTGCGGAATCGACAGCGCGGTGACCGACTTGCCGGAGCCGGATTCGCCGACCAGCGCCAGCGTCTCGCCGCGGTCGACGTGCAGCGAAACTCCGCGCACCGCCTCCGACTCGCCGAACGCGACCCACAGGTCTTCGATGGTCAGCACCCGATCGCTCACGGCGGCGCGGCCCCCGCACGCCGCCCGGCCGTCCCGGCGGCGCGGCGCGGATCGAACGCGTCGCGCACCGCCTCGCCGACGAAGATCAGGAGCGTCAGCATCACCGCCAGCGTCAGGAACGCCGACAGCCCGAGCCAGGGCGCCTGCAGATTCGCCTGGCCCTGGCGCAGCAGCTCGCCGAGCGACGGCGATCCCGCCGGCAGGCCGAAGCCGAGAAAGTCGAGCGCGGTGAGCGTCGTGATGGCCCCGTTCAGCAGAAACGGCAGGTAAGTGAGCGCCGCGACCATCGCGTTCGGCAGCACGTGACGGCGCATGATGGTCCGGTTCGGCACGCCGAGCGCCCGCGCCGCCCGCACGAAGTCGAAGCTGCGCGCCCGCAGGAACTCGGCCCGCACGACGCCCACCAGCGGCATCCAGCCGAACAGCACCAGGAGCCCCAGCAGCCAGCCGAAGCCGGGCTCGACGATGCTCGCGAGAATGATCAGCAGGAACAGGATCGGCAGCCCCTGCCAGACCTCCACCAGCCGTTGCCCGATCAGGTCGACGCGGCCGCCGAAGTAGCCCTGCACGGCGCCGACCGCGATGCCGATCACCGCGCTCGCGGCGGTGAGCAGAATGCCGAACACCACCGACAGGCGGAATCCGTAGATCAGCTTCGCCAGCGTGTCCTTCGCGACCTCGTCGGTGCCGAGCCAGTGCCGTGCGGACGGCGGCGCCGGCGCAGCCTCGTCCAGCCGGTAGTCGATCGTCGCGTAGTCGAACGGGATCGGCGGCCACAGCGCCCAGCTTCCCGCGATCAGCTCCTGAACGTACGGGTCGTGGAAGTCGGCGGCGATCGGCAGCTCACCGCCGAGCTCCGCCTCGGTGTAGTCGATCAGCACCGGAACGCGCCAGACGCCGTCCTGCACCAGCAGGATCGGCCGGTCGTTCGCGATCAGCTCGGCGAACAGCGTCAGCGTGAACAGCGCGGTGAAGATCCACAGCGAGTACCAGCCGCGCCGGTTCGCGCGCAGCGCCGCCCAGCGGCGCCGTGCCAGCGGGGAGAGGCGCCATCCCGACAGCGGTGCCGGCACCGCGGGAACGTCGGGAGCGGGCACCGTGCTCATCAGACCTCCCGCGACTCGAAGTCGATGCGCGGGTCGACGACCACGTACATCAGGTCGCCGATCAGGTTCAGCACCAGCCCGATGAACGTGAAGCAGTACAGCGTGCCGAACAGGATCGGGTAGTCGCGCTTCAGCACGGCGTCGTAGCCGAGCAGGCCCATGCCGTCGAGCGAGAAGATCACCTCGATCAGCAGCGAGCCGGTGAACAGGATGCCGACGAACGCGGCCGGAAAGCCGGCGATCACGATCAGCATCGCGTTGCGGAACACGTGCCCGTACAGCACCCGCCGCTCGGTGATGCCCTTCGAGCGCGCGGTGAGCACGTACTGCTTGCCGAGCTCCTCGAGGAACGAGTTCTTGGTGAGCATCGTCAGCGTCGCGAAACCGCCGATGGTCAGCGCGGTCACCGGCAACGCCATGTGCCACAGGTAGTCGATGACCTTGTCGATCGGGCCGAGCTCGGCGAAGTGCTCCGAGACCAGCCCGCGCAGCGGGAACACGTTCCAGAACGTGCCGCCCGCGAACAGCACGATCAGCAGGATCGCGAACAGGAATCCCGGGATCGCATAGCCGGTGAAGATCACCACCGAGGTCCAGACGTCGAAGCGCTCGCCGTCGCGCACCGCCTTCGCGACGCCGAGCGGAATCGAGATCAGGTAGATCAAGAGCAGCGACCACAGCCCGAGCGAGATCGACACGGGCATGCGTTCGACCACCAGGTCCACCACCGGACGGTCCTGGAAGTAGCTCTCGCCGAAGTCGAAGCGCAGGTAGTTCCACATCATCAGTGCGAAGCGCTCGTGCAGCGGCTTGTCGAAACCGAAATGACGCTCGAGCTCCTCGATGATCTTCGGATCGATTCCGGCGGCCCCCGGATAACCCGCTTCCGCGCCGCCAATGGCGTCACCGGTGACGGCGGCGGTGGTGGACACGGCCGGCCCGGTGAGCTGCGCGACCACTTGCTCCACCGGACCGCCCGGCGCGAGCTGCACGATCAGGAAATTCAGCACCATGATCCCGAACAGCGTCGGAACGATCAGCAGCAGCCGGCGCAGGACGTAGCGGCCCATCAGTCCTGCTCCAGGCTCGCGAGAGTCTCGTCCACCCGCGCC
Source organism: Pseudomonadales bacterium (assembly GCA_036381275.1). Taxonomy (GTDB): domain Bacteria; phylum Pseudomonadota; class Gammaproteobacteria; order Pseudomonadales; family Azotimanducaceae; genus UBA7803. The sequence continues at coordinate 31,332 of DASVDC010000138.1, forward strand.
GAGCGCTCCGGCTCGAACCACCAGGCGTCGTGGTAGACGAAGCGCTGCAGCGGCGGGTGCTCGGGGATGCCGAACCGGTCCCACCAGACCAGCCGATAGCCGGGCTGCCCCATGCTGGGCACGAAGTGGAAGCCCCAGAGCAGCACCCGGTCGAGCGCCCGCGTGGCAGCGAGAAATTCGTCGTAGCTCGACGCTTCGATCACCCGGTCGATCAGGTAGTCGACGGCCGGATCGCGAAGGCTCGCCCAGTTCTGCGAGAAGTCGACGTCGGCGCTCGCGCTCGAGAAGTAGTTGCGCAGGGTGATCGACGGAATGTTCTGCATCGGCAGCGCGGTCATGCCGGCGTCGAAGTTGCGCGTGCGCATCCGGTAGTACCAGTTCGAGACCTCGAGCCGGCGCGCGCGGGCATCGATGCCGATCCTGCGCAGCACGTCCATGTACGGCATCAGCCCGCGCACCAGCGCATCCGATACCACGACGAACTCGATCCGGAACGGCTCGCCGGTGCGCGCATTCACCAGCACGCCGTCCCGCAGCACCCAGCCCGCTTCGGCGAACAGCGCGAGCGCACGGCGCAGGTTCTCGCGCGCTGGACCGTAATCACCCGACGGCGGCGGGCGAAACGGCTCGGTGAACACCCGCTGCGGCACCAGCTCGCGGATCGGCTCGAGCAGCGCCAGCTCCGCGGCGCCCGGCAGGCCGCGCTGCGACATCTCGCTGTCGTGGAAGAAGCTCGCCGCGTAGTCGTAGTAGTCGAACAGCAGCACGCGGTTGATCCACTCGAAGTCGTAGAGCAGCCACAGCGCCTCGCGCACCCGCGGATCGCGGAAGCGCTCCTGGCGCTGGTTCCAGAACACCGGGAACCACATGCCGAGGGGCTTCGAGATCTCGACGAGCTCGCGCCGCAGGAGACCCGCCTCCACCGCGGGCACGCCGCGGTACGCGGTGGACCAGGCTTTCGCCTCGCTTTCGGGCCTCACGTCCACCACGCCGGCGGTCATCGCTTCGCGGGAGACGTCGCTGTCTCGAAAGTAGTCGTAGCGGATCCGGTCGAAGTTGTAGCGCCCGCGGTTCACCGGCAGGTCGGCGCCCCAGTAGTCGTCGACCCGCTCGTAGACGATGAAGCGGCCGATCTGGAAGTCGACGATCCGGTACGGCCCGCTCCCGAGCGGCGGCTGCACCGTGGTGGCGGACGGATCGCGCTCGCGCCAGTAGTGCGCCGGCAGCACCGGCAGCTTGCCGATGTACAGCGGCAGGTTCGGATTGCGGACCGCGCCGGCGCGCACCCGGTAGCGCACCTCGCGCGGGCCGATCCGCTCGATCGCCTCGACGTCGGCGAGTGACGTGCGGATCGTCGCGGACCCGTGGGTCTTGAACGTCTCGAAGCTGAAGATCAGGTCGTCGACGGTGATCGGCTCGCCGTCGTGCCAGTAGGCGCCGCCGCGCAGCTCGAACGCGATCCACGAGTAGTCGTCCGCGACGGCGACCCCTCGTGCGAGCCGGCCGTAGTGCGCGGTCGCCTCGTCGGGCGCCTCCTCGAGCAGCGTGTCGTAGATCAGGTTGAGGTTGGCCCGGTCGTTGATCGGATCGATGATCGGCGGCCGGCCCCAGTGGATGAAATGGTTGAAGCTGTCGTAGGTGCCCTGGTTGGTGAGCCGCAGCCTGCCGCCCTTCGGCGCGTTCGGGTTCACCCAGCGGAAGTGATGGAAACCCTCCTCGTACCGGAGCGGCGCCAGGTACGAGAGGCCGTGCCGGTACGTCTCGGCGGCCGCTACCTGTACGGCACCGAGCAGGCAGATCGCGGACAGCGCAACGGCCTTTCCTCCCATGCCCCGAGGGTAACCGAATCGGTTCTGCTGTGGGAGCGAATCGGCGATTCGCCGACGCCGACGGCCGTCATGGCCCGAGCCCTCCCGACTATCGCCGCCGCCGATCATGCGGATCGACATTTTTCATTGGAGGACCCCGTCGGTCCCCCGCAAGATGAATCCGTACACGACGTACGAAAAACGAGCATCGATCATGGCAGGTGAAATCTTTCCGCACGCCACGGCGGCTCACGCGAGCGAACGGCGGAAGCTCGCCCCGGGCATCGAGGAAGCGTTCAGGGCCTTCAGCGACCGCGTGTTCGCCGACGGGGCGCTGCCGACCAGGACCAAGCAGCTCATCGCGGTCGCCGTCGCCCACGTGACCCAGTGTCCGTACTGCATCCGCGGCCACACCAAAGCCGCGCTGCGGCACGGTGCGACGCCCGAGGAACTGATGGAAGCGATCTGGGTGGCCGCGGAGATGCGCGCCGGCGGCGCCTACGCGCACTCGACCCTCGCGCTCGACGTGATCGCAGAGGCGAAGAATCGCTCCGGCTGAGGCATGACTGCCCGGCGGCTGGCGGCGCTGGCGTCGATCCTGCTCGCGGCCATCGAGATCGTCAGCGATTGGAACACGGGAATCGAGCTGAACGTCTCGATCCTCTACGGCATTCCGGTTGTGCTCGCCGGGGCCGCGCGCAGCCGGCGACTGCTGTGGGGCGTGACCGCGGTGCTCGTCACGGCCACGCTGACGGCCTACGCGACTCAGGTGCCGGAGGCCGCCTTCCCCTCGGCGGAGCCGTACCTGGTCGACCGGATCATGTCCGTTTCGGCGCTGCTGCTGACCGCCTTGCTGCTCCACGCGCTGATGGCCACCGTGGATGCGCTGCACGCGGAGCAGCAATCGCTGCAGCGTCAGAATCGCGAGCTCGACCTGGCCTACCGCGAGCTGTCCCGCTACCAGAACGAGATCACCTGCCAGAATCGGGAACTGGAACGTCGCCGTCAGGAAGCCGAAGCGCCGAGCGGGAGCACGTCACACGACCTGTACTCGCCGATCAACGCCATCAGCCTGATGGCCGAGGTCATCCGCCGTACCGCTGAAAACCCGGCGCTCGCGTCACAGATTCCGGGGCTCGCCAGCCGTCTGAAGACGAACGCGCTGTCTCTGGCGGATCTGGTCGCCGACGTCGTCGATATCTCCGCGCTGGACTCCGGCAGGACGTCGCTCCACGAAACCGAATTCTGGCTCGATGCGCTGCTGCGGGAGCAATGGTCGCGCTTCCTGCCGCTCGCGCTCGCGAAGAACCTGCGTCTCGAGCTGGAGCCTCCCGATCCGGTGCCGTGTCTCAGAACCGATCGCACCAAACTCGCGCGCATCCTCGGCAACCTGCTCGCCAACGCGATCAAGTACACCGACACGGGGGCGATCACCCTCTGCGGCGGCGTCGCGCCGGATGGCGCTCTGTTCATCTGTGTCGAGGACACCGGAGCGGGCATCGCGCCCGAGGACCTGAAACGGATCTTCGATGAGTTCGCCCCAAGCTGCGCCGGTACCGACGGCCGGCAGGGATGGGGCCTCGGTCTCGCAATCTGCAAACGGCTCGCGGAGATCATCGGCGGCGCCATCGACGTCGAGAGCCGGCCTCGGTCCGGCAGTGCGTTCACCGTCAAGCTGCCGGCCGACGTCGTGGTGGACTACGCGGCGGGGCCGGATCACGCTTCGCCGCTGACGGCCGCGGAGGGGTAGGTCGATCTCAACCGCCAACGGGCGGGTCGGCGGCGGCCCATTGCAGCAGCGTGAAAGGCGGCTCGGACTCGCGATGATGCTCGAACACGCCCCGCACCGGAGCGCCGATCCGCACCGGCTGCTCCGGGTCGCCGAGCAGGTTGCCGATCAGCCGCACGCGGTCCGCGGCCGGGATCTCCACGAGCACGATCAGGTACGGGCCGTGCTCCTGCAGCGCCCGATGTACCGGGTGCCAGACCCGCTCGTAGCTGTAGATGCGCCCTTCCGGCGCCACCTCTTCGAAGGCGACGTCGAAGCTGTGGCAGCGGTGGCAGAGCCACTCCGGGCCCCACTGCCAGCCGCCGCACGCGCGGCAGCGCTGCAGCAGCAGCCGCTCTTCCCGAAGCCCCTGCCAGAACGGCGCATCGAGGCCGTCCCGCGCCGGCCGCGGCGCCGGCAAGCCGGGCGGCAGGTACGCGCCATCGCCGCCGCCGTAGGAGCGGTCTCCAGACCGCGATCCGCCGCTCACAGCGTGGCCTCCGACCCGAACACGCACGCGCTCACCGGCGTCACCATCGGCCCCGCGATCATCAGCGACACGTCCGCGGCGACCGGATTGGGCGAAGTGCCGCGGATCTGCCGGATCGCCTCGATCACCAGCCCGAGCCCGTGCATGTAGCACTCTGCGAGATTGCCGCCGCTGGTGTTGAGCGGCAGCCGCCCGTCCGGCGCGAGCAGATTCTCGACGGTGAAGAATTCGTTCGCTTCCGCCGGCCGGCAGAAGCCGTGCTCCACCAGCGCCATCAGCACGCCGCCGGTGAAGTTCTCGTAGGCCTGCACCACGTCGACGTCGGCGGGTCCGATCCGCGCCATCGCATAGAGGCGCTCCGCGACCGGGCCGAAGTGCGCCGAGCCGTAGTCAGGCGTGTTGTGCACCGGCGCGGCCGCGCGATACGGGCCGCCGCTCGCCGCGCCGAGCAGGTAACACGGCTTGTGCGGCAGATCCTTCGCGCGCTCGGCGGCGACCAGGATCACCGCCGCCGCGCCGTCGTTCTCCTGGCAGCAGTCGTAGAGGCGGAACGGCTCGACGATCCAGCGCGACGCGTCGTACTGCTCGGCGGTGAGCGGCCGGCCGTGCATGATCGCCGCGGGATTGTTCTGCGCGTGGTGGTACGACGCCATCGCGATGGCGCGCAGCGCCGAGCGTTCGACGCCGTGCTCGTGCATGAAACGCATCGCCTTCGCGGCGAACATCTGCGCGGCCGACATCATTCCGTACGGCACCGTATGCGCCGGTTCGCCCGCGACCGCCGGTACTTCCGCGCCGCGGCCGAAACGCCCGAACTGCCCCTGCGCGAGCCCGCGGTACGCGACCACGCAATCGGCGAGGCCGACGGCGATCGCGGCGGCCGCGTTCTGGATCGCGGCGGCCGTGCCGCCTCCGCCGCCGCCCCAGACCCTGTTCGAGTAGCGCAGCTCCCGGCAGCCGAGCGCCGCCGCGAGGCGCGGGCCGTCGTTGCGGTCGTTGCTGTACGAAGAGAAGCCGTCGATCGTGCGCGGGTCGATCCCGGCGTCGGCGCAGGCGTTCAGGATCGCGTCGAGCGTCAGGCGCGCCTCCGGGTGCGGCGACTGGCCGTGCCGGTAATAGGGGGTCTGGCCGATCCCGGCGATCGCGACCCGGCCGCGCAGCGTCCGCTCCGTCATGCCGGCCATTCTGCAAACCCCTGCAGGCATTCTGCAAGCGAGCTACCATGCGGCGCACTCCGGCGTGACCGCCAGCGTATGGGACGGCACGACGATGAACCGCAAAGACGAGCCGCTGCAGCGGGGCCGCGACGCCTACCGACGCGGAGCCTGGCGTGAAGCGTACGAGGCGCTGCTCGCGGCGGACCAGGCTGCCGTCCTCGCGTCCGAAGACCTGGAACGCCTGGCGACCGCCGCTTACCTGGTCGGTCTCGATGCCGAGTTCCTGCGCTGCATGGAGCGGCTGCACACGGACCACGTGCAGGCGAACGACCCGCAGCGGGCCGCTCGCTACGCATTCTGGCTGGCGCTGGGGTTCCTGTTTCGCGGCGAGCCGGCGCAGGCCAATGCCTGGATGGCCCGCGGTCAGCGCTACGTTCAGGACACCGACTGTGCCGAGCGAGGCTATCTGCTGGTCCCCGCCGCCGAGCAGATGCTGCGTGCCGGCGACACGGCCGGCGCAGAAGCCGCGGCGACGAACGCGATGGCCATCGGTGAGCAATGTGCGGACACCGATCTCACCGCCATCGCGCGCCATCTGCTCGGCCGGATCCACATCCACCTCGGCCGCGTGCAGTCCGGCCTGACGCTGCTCGACGAGACCATGCTCGCCGCCGTGGCCGGGGAGCTGTCACCCATCGTGACGGGCCTGATGTACTGCAGCGTGATCGAAGCCTGCCGGGACATCCACGAGTTCGGCCGATCACGGGAATGGACCCTCGCCCTCGCCCGCTGGTGCGAGGCGCAGTCGGAGATGGTGGCGTTCACCGACGCGTGTCTGATCCACCGAGCCGAGATCCTCGCGCTCCAGGGCGCGTGGGACGAAGCTTTCGCCGACGCGCAGCGCGCCTGTGAGCGCGCTGAGGCCTCCGGCCGTCCCCCGCCCGGCCCGGCCCTGTACCAGATCGGCGAGATTCACCGCCTGCGCGGTGAGGACGCCCCGGCGGAGGCGGCATTCCGCCAGGCGAGCCGGCTGGGACACGAGCCGCAACCGGGACTCGCGCTGCTGCGCCTCGCTCAGGGTCGCGTAGCGGCGGCGTCCGCAGCGGCCCAGCGCCTCATGACGGCGACCAGGGACCGGATCGCGCGCTCCCGGCTGCTCCCGGCGTACATCGAGATCATGCTGGAGGCCGGCGAACGCGAGCGGGCACGTCCGGCCTGCGAGGAGCTCGCGCGGCTGGCCGAGACGTTCGCCACCGACGTGCTCCGGGCGTGGGCCGCGCAGGCGCGCGGCGCACTGGCGCTGCACGACGGCGACGCGGGCGCCGCGCTGGATGCGCTGCGTCAGGCCTACGCGCTGTGGCGCAGGATCGAGGCGCCCTATGAGGCAGCGCGGGTACGCGTGCTGATCGGCCGGGCATGCATCCAGTTCGGCGACGCCGAAGCCGGAGCCCTCGAGTTCGACGCAGCGCGCTCGGAATTCGTCGCGCTCGGTGCGCGCGCGGACGTTGCCCGCTTGGACGAGCTTCGTTCGCGATCCCCGTCGGCCGCGACGCCGCTCACCGCGCGCGAGCTGGAAGTCCTCCGCCTCATCGCGGCCGGGCACACGAACAAGCGCATTGCGAACACGCTGGGCGTGAGCGAGCGAACCGTGGACCGGCATGTCAGCAACATCCTCGTGAAGCTCGACGTCCCATCGCGATCCGCGGCCACCGCCTACGGATACGCGCACCGCCTGCTCTGACCCACCCGGCTGACGGAAATCACCCACGCCCCCTTCGCGGTCGTTGGGTGGTTTCGCCGATGTCCGCTCGTGCCGTCGATGTCACGTTGCTCCCGGGCAATCGACGGACAGAACCGACATGGACACTCATCAACGGATCCGCCGCGATCTGCTGGCAGCGCTGCCGGTGACGGAACGTCGGATATCGCTCGGCGGCATCGACACCGCGGTGCTGGAAGGCGGCAGAGGAGAACCGGTGGTGCTGCTGCACGGGCCCGGCGCGTACGCGGCGCAATGGACCGACGTGATCCCGGACCTCGCAACCACCCATCGCGTCGTCGCGCCCGATCTGCCGGGCCACGGCGCTTCGGCTGCCTTCGCCGGCGCCGCCGACCTCGACACCCTCGCGGCCTGGCTGGACGAGCTCGTCCGCTGCACCTGCGCGACGCCGCCGATCCTGGTCGGCCATACGCTCGGCGGTGCCATTGCGGCGCATTTCGCCGGCACGTGCGACCTTCCGCTCGCCGCGCTGGTGCTGATCGACAGCCTGGGCCTCGCGCCGTTTCGTCCCGATCCGGCGTTCGCCACGGCGCTGCAGGCGTTTCTGGACGATCCGTCCCCGGCCACACACCACGGCCTCTGGAGCCGGTGCCTGTTCGATCTGCCGACCGTGCAGCAGCGCCTGGGCGCCCGGTGGGACCTGATCGAGGCGTACAACCTGGCGACGATGCGCCCGCCCGCCAGGATCGAAGCGCTGGTCTCGATGATGGAACGGATCGCCGTTCCGGCGCTGCCCGAGGCCACCCTGAAGGCGATCAGCGTCCCGACGACGCTGATCTGGGGCCGTCACGACCTCGCGACTCCGTTGTCCGTCGCGGAAGAAGCGAGCCGCCGCTACGGCTGGGCGCTGGAGGTGATCGACGGCGCGGCCGACGATCCCGCGCTCGATCAGCCGCAAGCCTTCCTGACCGCATTGCGCCGGTTGTTGGATGCCGTCGACGGACGCAGGAGGGCACAGCCGTGAAGCTTCTAACGGTCATACTCTGCGGGCTGCTCGCCTGGACCCCTGCGGTCACCGACGCGGACGTCGTCGCGGACTGGAACGGAATCATGCTGACGCTGATCGGCGACCAGCCGCCGCCGTATCAGAATCGGTACGCGGCGATCACCCAGCTCGCGGTGTTCGAGGCCGTCAACGCCGTGACCGGCGACTACGAACCCTACCTCGGCACGATCACGCCCGCGCCGGGCGCATCGGCGAGGGCGGCTGCCGCCAGCGCCGCGCACGGCGTGCTGCGGCACTACTTCCCCGATCACGCCGATCGGCTCGACGCATCCCTCGCGGAATCGCTGGGCGGCATTCCGGACGGCCCGGCCCGGGACGGCGGCATCGCCGTCGGAGAAGCCGCCGCGGCCGCGATGATCCGGGCACGCGCCGACGACGGCTCGGAGCCGCCCGAAGAGCACCTGCCCGACAGCGACGCGCCGGGCGTCTGGCAGCTCACACCGGACTGTCCTGCGAGCGGCGGCCTGTTCGCGCACTGGCCGCACGTGCGGCCGTTCGCGCTACGCAGCGGCGACCAATTCCGCTCGGACCCGCCGCCGAAGCTCACGAGCGGCGCGTACACGTGGGCCTATCGGGAAGTGAAGGCAGTGGGAGCCCGGGAGAGCCGGGAGCGCTCGCAGAACCGGACCGACGTGGTCAGGATGTACGCGCTGCTGAGCGACGCCGTGCTCTGGAACCCGATCGCCGTCGAGATCGCCGCGGCCCGCCGCAGCTCGCTCGCGGATACCGCGCGGACGCTGGCACTGCTCAACATGGCGCTGAGCGACGGCGGCGTCGCCGTGCTCGATACGAAGTACCACTACGACTTCTGGCGCCCGGAGACGGCCATCGTCAATGCACACGCCGACGGCAACCGCAAGACCCACCCCGACCCGTCCTTCGAGCCGTTCATCCCGGCGCCGTGCTTTCCAAGCTACCCGTCCGGCCATGCAACCACCAGTTATGCGGCCCGCGCGGTGCTCGAGCGCAGCTTCGGACGCGGACGGCATCGCGTCACCGTGACGAGTCCCGCGTTGCCGGGCGTCGTGCTGAAGTACACGCGGCTGCGCCAGATCACCGCCGACATCGACGATGCCCGGGTCTACGGCGGAATCCACTTCCGCTTCGATCAGCAGGAAGGAGCGCGCCAGGGAACCGCGATCGGCGCGTTCATCGCCGAGCACAGTCTCCGGCGAAAGCCGGCGCCGCCCTGCGACGGCGCGCAACGGTGACGGTCAGCGCGGCGTGATCGCGTCCGCGGTCGCCGCCGCGTCCGCCTGCCGGCGGTAGCGCCCGGGGATCGCGAAGCGGAAGATGCGCGCGGCGTTCAGCCCGAGGATCTTCGCCCGCTCGCCGTCCTCGAGCCCGCCCATCGTGCGCTCGATCGCCTCGGCCGAGTGCGGCCAGCTCCCCTCGTGGTGCGGGTAGTCGTTCGCCCAGACGAAGTTGTCGACCAGCCCGTGCTCCCGCGCGAGATCGAGCCCCGCCTTGTCCTCCTGGAACGTCGCGAAGCCGTTGGTCTTGAAGTACTCGCTCGGCAGGCGGTCGAGCTTCGGCCGCACCCACATGTGGTGCTTGCGGTACGCCTCGTCCATCGCGCCGAGCGCCCATGGCACCCAGCCGATCCCCGCTTCCACCGTACCGAACACGATCTTCGGGAAGCGCTCGATCACGCCGGACGCGCACAGGTTGGCGATCGGCTCCATCGTCGGCGCGAGGCTGTGCACCGCGTAGTTGATCACCGCGCCGCCGTTGCCGCGCGAGGTGCGCGGATCGCGGCCGGTGGAGACGTGGAACGTGATCGGCAGGTCGACGTCCTGGATGCACGCCCACAGCGGATCGAACTCCGGCAGGTTGTAGTTCAGCGCCTCGTGATCCGGCGGCCCCCAGACCGGCTTGCACGGCAGCGCGAGGCCGCGGAAGCCGAGCTTCGCGCAGCGCTGGATCTCGGCGATGGCGCCGCCGAGGTCCGCCGGCGCGATGCACGCCATCGGCGAGAGCCGGTCGTTGTACGGACCGAACACCTCCCACGCCCAATCGTTGTAGACGCGGCACATCGCCTGGCTGAACTCGGCGTCCGGCGTCGCCCAGATCGTCAGCCCCTTGTTCGGGAACAGGATCTCGCAGTCGACGCCGTCCGCGGCGAGATCGGCGATACGCTCCTCCGGCGTGCGCCCCGACTGGTTGCGCAGCGCATCCTCGCCTTCGAACGGGATGTTGCGGATCCTGAGCGGCCGGAAGCCCTCGGTCTTCTGGTACTGCTTGCCCTGGGCGTCCACGACGACGCCGGGCAAGCGATCGCGGTAGCGGGAGTCGATGCGCGTGCGCCAGAGGTCCGACGGCTCCTGCACGTGGCCGTCGGCGGAAACCATGAAGTACTTGTTCGGGTCGTCGGCTCGGGCGGTGCGCGGCCAGTCTTGCGCGCCGGGGCTGTCGAGCCGCCAGGCGTTGTTCGGATCGGGTGCGGGAATCGGGGTAGCCATGGCCTCCTCCTCACCGACGAAGGCTTTCGAGACTACCCCCGCATCCCCGGAGCGGCAACCGCAGAGGGACTGCATGCAGAGGAACTGTGGGAGCGGCCTCCGGCGGTACGAAGCGGCCACATCGGTAAGCGGGGCCGTTCACCGGGATACACCTGGGGCATCGCAGGAGGAGATACCGATGCCGTGGACAGAGACCGGTCACCTGGCGAAAGCCTGACTCGAGGACGGGCGGCACCAGCGCTCTATATCCAGGTAGCAAAGGAAACCGCGCGGCGGCGTGCTCGGCTTGCGGTGAATCGGCGCGTACTCCCAGGAGTGCGGTCCGCATCATCGCCCGAATCAAAGCCTGGGCGCGAATCGAAGCCTGGGAACGGGTGTCGACTCGACCGCAGCGCCGGCATGCGGGCGGCGCTGCACGTGAGTGATCTCGCAAGGCACATCCGCCTCGGCTCCATCGGGACGGGACATGGCCCGAATCGAGTCGAGAAGGCCCGGCGCGATCGCGGTCCGGCGCTGTACCTCGACCGCCGCTTTGAGTCGGGCGATGTCGTGAATTTTGATTCGGGCGATGTGCGCGATTCGATCCAGACGAGGTGGCGATTTGATTCGGGCCATGCTGCGTTCCCAGGGGAGCGGCGTCCGCGGGGACCGGTCGGAACGGTACGAATGGTCGGGCGAGCTGTAGCGCCGCGCGCGGCTGCACGAGGACGTCAGCGACTTCTCACGGCACCTTCAGCCATCGCCGGCATCGCCGCAACCAACAGCGCCCTAATCTGGGCGCATGGGCAAAGCGAACAGAAGACGGCCGAAGCAGACCGAGTTGGTGCTGATCCCCTCGGGCCGCGGCGGCTGGCGACCCGGCGCCGGCCGGAAGCCCCGGCCCAACGCGCGGGTGCTGCACCGCCGGCGCGAGGCGATTCCCGGCCACTGCCCCGTGCACGTCACCGTGCGCCTGCAGCGGGGTCTGCCGAACCTGCGCAGGAAGCGCTTCGTCTTAGCCTTTCGGCACAGCCTCAGCCAGTGCGCCGAGCGCCCGGGCTTTCGGGTCGTGCACTACTCGATCCAGCACAACCACCTGCACTTTCTGATCGAGGCGCAGGGGAAGCGCGCGCTCGCGTGCGGGATGAAGAGCCTCGCGGCGCGGGTGGCGCGGTGCGTGAACCGGGTGTTTTCGCGCCGCGGCAGTGTGCTCGATGGGCGCTACCACCACCGGCTGCTGCGGACGCCGAAGGAGGTGCGACATGCGTTCGGCTACGTGCTGCTGAACGCGCGGCACCACTACTTCGAGCGGCACCGGCGGCCGCCGCCCGTGATGCGGCTCGATCCGGCGAGTTCGGCGGTGTGGTTCGAGGGATGGAAGCGCCGGCTGTGAAACCACGAGCCGATCGCCGCCGAGACGAGAAAGAGGGAAGTCGCGCCAGCAGCAACCTGGCTGCTGACGAAAGGCTGGCGCCGGCATCGGCTGATCGATCCGGCGGAGATCCCGGGCCGCTGAGAGCGACATGCCCGGTTCAGGTGTCAACCCTGTGGCCGGTCCAGGGGTTACGTGTGTGGCCGATTCATACCGGCCGCGAATGGCTTCCGGATTCGCGGCCGGAGGCCGCTCCCACAGGTGAGGTCAGGTCTTCGGCAGCGTCACCCCGCGCTGGCCCTGGTACTTGCCGCCGCGGTCCTTGTACGAGACCTCGCACTCCTCATCCGACTCGAGGAAGATCACCTGCGCTACGCCCTCGTTCGCGTAGATCTTCGCGGGCAGCGGCGTCGTGTTCGAGAACTCGAGCGTGACGTGTCCTTCCCATTCGGGTTCCAAGGGCGTTACGTTGACGATTATGCCGCAACGTGCGTAAGTGCTTTTTCCGAGGCACAGCACGAGCACGTTACGCGGCACGCGGAAGTACTCCACCGTGCGCGCCAGCGCGAAGGAGTTGGGCGGGATGATGCAGACGTCGCCTCGAAAGTCCACGAACGACTTCTCGTCGAAATGCTTGGGATCGACGATGGTGCTGTTGATGTTGGTGAATATCTTGAACTCGTCGGCGCACCGTACGTCGTAGCCGTAGCTCGAAGTGCCGTAGGAAATCAGCCTCTTGTCGTTTGCGCCGTAGCGCATTTGCTTCGGCTCGAACGGTTCGATCAGGCCGTGTTGCTCCGCCATCCGGCGGATCCATTTATCGGACTTGATGCTCAAGTAAGGTTCTCCGGTCGATTCACTCGGTCTGGGCGCAATACGGCTCTGGCGGTCGACGCCCTAGAAGAATTGGACGCGATGACGTGTGTCTTCGCTGAGCTCGCCGAGCTCCTCGTCGTCGATGAGCCCGAGGCCCACCATAATGCGAAGCTGCTCGATCATTCTCGAGCGACGCGGGTCGTCGAAGGCCATGGCGAGCTGGCGTTCGCTGCGCTCGATCTCCTCGAACACCGCGAGATAGCGCTCATGCTTCGACTTGCCCGGCTCCGCCGCCAACTCGCTGATCCGGTTCAGCACGTTTCCGCAGAAGCGCTCCAGTGCGTCCACGCGCAAGCGCCGAAACACCTTCCAATCGGCTTCCGGCACGTGCCCTCCGGCGAATGACATAGCCCCTCCCCCCGCTCAATCGTCGGTCATCGTGATCTCGATCGCGCCGGCGCCGGCGCCCGGGCTCGCGAGGCGCCACAGCTCCGCCGCCATGTGGCGGGCGGCGTCGCGGTACAGGCCGGCGATCTCGCCGTCCGGATCGCGGGCGACCGTGGGCGTGCCGCCGTCGGCCTGCTCGCGGATCTCCATCGTCAACGGCAACCGGCCGAGCAGCGGCGTCGCGAACTCGCCGGCGATGCGCGCGCCGCCGCCCTCGCCGAAGATGTGCGATTCGTGGCCGCAGTTCGGGCAGCGGAACGCCGACATGTTCTCCACCACGCCGAGCACCGGTATGTCGACTTTGCGGAACATTTCGATGCCCTTTTTCGCGTCGATCAGCGCGATGTCCTGCGGCGTCGTGACGATCACCGCGCCTGCGACCGGCACGCGCTGCGACAGCGTGAGCTGAATGTCGCCGGTGCCGGGCGGCATGTCGACGATCAGGTAGTCGAGCTCGTCCCAGAGGGTCTGACCGAGGAGTTGCTGCAGCGCGCCGGAGACCATCGGCCCGCGCCAGACCATCGGCGTCTTCTCAGTGACCAGGAAGCTCATCGACATCGCCTGGATGCCGTGGGCCTTGATCGGTACGAAGTAGCGCTCGCCGCGCACCTCCTTCAGCTCCGGGCGCCGGCCCTCGGCGACGCCGAGCATCATCCCCTGGCTCGGGCCGTAGATGTCCGCGTCGAGCAGCCCCACCTTGGCGCCCTCCCGGTCGAGCGCGAGCGCAAGGTTCACCGCGGTGGTGGATTTCCCCACCCCGCCCTTGCCGGACGCCACCGCGATCACGTGCTTGATCGGGGCGGGCCCGCGGCCGGGCGGCGGCCGGAACGAGAGATCGAGGTCCACAGAATCCACCCCGAGGAACGCGGCGAGCTGCGTCGCGAGACGCTCGCGCAGCCCGGCGGCCGGATAGCCCAGGGTCACCGCTACCCTGGAGCCGGAGCTCAGCACCCGGGCGCCCAGATCCTGCCAGGGCACGTCCAGGTAGGGGTCGGGGAACTGCTCGATGCGCATGGCCGCTCCTGCGGGGTTTGCTTCGTCCTCGGGAGAGGGCGCATTGTAGTGGAGATGGCGGTATAGTCTCGCCCTTTTCGAACCTTTACCCCAAGGGGCGGTCACGCCTCTGTGGGAGCGGCCTCCGGCCGCGAATTTCGGAAGTCATTCGCGGCCGGAGGCCGCTCCCACAGAAGTGTCTGAACGCGCTCCCAGGGAAGATCATTCGCCAGCATGAAACGCCGCATCCTAGTCACGAGCGCGCTGCCGTACGTCAACGGCGCGATACACCTCGGGCACCTGCTCGAGCACATCCAGACCGACATCTGGGTGCGCTTCCAGCGTATGCGCGGGCACGAGGTGATCTATGTGTGCGCCGACGACACCCACGGCACCGCGACGATGCTGATGGCCGAATCGCGCGGCGTCACGCCGGAAGAGCTGATCGAGACGATCCGGGAGGAGCACGCGCGCGACTTCCGGGGCTTTCTGATCGGCCACGACAACTACTACTCGACCCACTCCGACGAGAACCGCCGGTACTCGGAGCTGATCTTCGGCCGGCTGAAGAACGCCGGGCTGATCTTCACCGCGGAAGTCGAGCAGCTCTACGACCCGGAGCGCAAGCTGTTCCTGGCCGACCGCTTCGTGAAGGGCGAGTGTCCGAACTGCGGCGCGCCGGATCAGTACGGCGACAACTGCGACGTCTGCTCCGCCACCTACGACGCCACCGACCTGAAGAACCCGTACTCGACGCTGTCCGGCGCGACGCCCGTGCTGCGCGCGTCCGAGCACTACTTCTTCGACCTGCCGGCGTACACCGACTTTCTGCGCGACTGGCTCGCGACCGGCACCGTGCAGCCGGAGGTGGCCAACAAGCTGAAGGAATGGCTCGACGGCGGGCTCAAGCCCTGGGACATCTCCCGCGACGCCCCGTACTTCGGCTTCCTGATCCCGGGCACGGAGGACAAGTACTTCTACGTCTGGATGGACGCGCCGATCGGCTACATGGCGAGCTTCCAGAACTGGGTCGACCGCAACCAGAACCAGCATGTCACGTTCGAGGAATTCTGGGACGCCGAGGCCGCCGCGAAAGCGGCCACCGAGGTGCACCACTTCATCGGCAAGGACATCATCAATTTCCACGCGCTGTTCTGGCCGTCGGTGCTGCACGCGACCGGCTTCCGCACGCCGACGCGCATTCACACCCACGGCTTCATCACCGTGAACGGCGCCAAGATGTCGAAGTCGCGCGGCACGTTCATCAACGCGGCGACGTACCTCGAGCATCTCGATCCCGAGTACCTGCGCTACTACTACGCCACCAAGCTGAACGGCACGATCGACGACATGGACGTGAACCTCGACGACTTCGTCCAGCGGGTGAACTCGGATCTGGTCGGCAAGGTGGTCAACATCGCGAGCCGCTGCGCCGGCTTCGTCTCCAAGCAGTTCGACGGCCGTCTCGCCGGCGCGCTGCACGACGAGGCGCTGTGGCGCGAGTTCGTCGACGCCCGGGAGACCATCGCCGGCTACTTCGAGGCGAGCAACACCTCGCGCGCGGTGCGCGAGATCACCGCGCTCGCCGACAAGGCGAACCAGTACGTCGCCGCGCACGCGCCGTGGGCGATGATCAAGGACGCGGCCAAGCGCGACGAGGTCCAGGCCGTCTGCAGCCAGGGCATCAACCTGTTCCGGGTGCTGGCGATCTACCTCGCGCCGATCGTGCCGCGGATGGCGGCGGACGCGGCCGAGTTCCTGCAGGTTCCGCCGTTCCGCTGGGACGACCTCGACGCGCCGCTCGTCGATCACCGGATCGCGCCGTTCAAGCCCTTGTTCACGCGGATGGAGAAGGAGAAGGTGGACGCCGTGCTCGAAGCGAGCCGCGAAGAAGAACCGAAACCCGCTGTGGGAGCGGTCTCCAGACCGCGAACCGACGGCGCTGAAGAGTCGCGGTCGGGAAACCGCTCCGACAGCGAGGACAACAGGGTGAGCAACACGATCACCATCGACGACTTCGCGAAGATCGATCTGCGCGTCGCCAAGGTCGTGCGGGCGCAAGCGGTCGAAGGCGCCGACAAGCTGCTGCAGCTGACCCTGGACGTCGGCGAATTGGGCGAGCGGCAGGTGTTCGCCGGCATCAAGAGCGCCTACAGCGCCGAGGAGCTCGTCGGGCGCCTGGTGGTCGTGATCGCGAACCTCGCGCCGCGCAAGATGCGCTTCGGTGTCTCGGAAGGCATGGTGCTGGCCGCCGGCCCCGGCGGAAGCGACATCTTCCTGCTGTCGCCGGACAGCGGCGCGCAGCCGGGAATGGTCGTGCGCTGAGGGCTATGCGCGCGACCTGCTGTGGGAGCGGCCTCGGGCTGCCATCCTGCTGTGGGAGCGGCCTCCGGCCGCGAACCGCGGTGGAAGGCCGCTCTGGTACAGAAGCATTCGCGGCCGGAGGCCGCTCCCACAGAGAAAGCCGCTCCCACAGAGAAAGCCGCTCCCACAGCGAAGGCCCCTCCTGCCATGGCTGAGCTCGGACTGATCCTCATCGGCGCGACCCTCGTGAACAACTTCGTGCTGGCGCAGTTCCTCGGCCTGTGCCCGTTCATGGGCGTCACGCGCCAGTACCAGCCGGCGCTCGCGATGGGGCTCGCGACCGCCTTCGTGCTGACCACCGCGGCGGCGGCGAGCTTTCTGCTCTACCACGCGGTGCTGGTGCCGCTCGAGGTCGAGTACCTGCGCATCGTCGTGTTCATCGTGACGATCGCCGGCGTGGTGCAGTTCACCGAGCGGGTGATCCGCGCGCAGAGCCCGCTGCTCTACGAGGTGCTCGGCATCTACCTGCCGTTGATCACCTCCAACTGCGCGGTGCTGGCGGTAGCGCTGCTCGCGGTCGGCCAGGAGCTCGGCTTCGTCGAGACCGTCGTCTACGCGATCGGCGCGGCCGCCGGCTTCTCGCTGGTGCTGGTGCTGTTCGCGGCGCTGCGCGAACGCCTGGAACAGGCGCCCGTGCCGGCGGCGTTCCGCGGCGTGCCGGTGGCGCTCGTCACCGCCGGCATCCTGAGCCTCGGCTTCATGGGCTTCGCGGGGCTCGCCAACTGATGGTCGAAGCGCTCGTCACGGTGGGCGTGCTGACCGGGGTCGGCGGTACCCTCGCCGTGCTGCTCGGCTGGGCCCACCGGCGGCTGCCGGCCGATTCGACGCCGCTGGTGGACGCGATCGATGCGCTGCTGCCGCAGACGCAATGCGCGCAGTGCGGCTACCCCGGTTGCCGCCCGTACGCGGAAGCGGTGGCGAACGGCGCGCCGGTGAACCTCTGCCCGCCGGGCGGCGACGAGACGCACCGCGCGCTCGCACGCCTGCTCGGCCGCGAGCCGGGTCCGCCGCCGGCGGATCCGCCGCCGCAGGTCGCCGTGATCGACGAAGCCGCCTGCATCGGCTGCTTCCGCTGCGTGGAAGCGTGCCCGGTGGACGCGATCGTCGGCGCGCCGCAACTGATGCACACCGTGCTCGAGGAGCGCTGCACCGGCTGCGCGCTCTGCCTGCCGCCGTGCCCGGTGGACTGCATCGCGCTGGAACCCCTTCCGGTGCCGGCGGATCCGCGGCCGCTGCGCATCCTCGCGAAACCGCGGAACCGCGATCCGGACGCGCCGGAGCTCGCCTGCATCCGTTGCGGTGCTTGTCAATCCGCGTGTCCCGAGGGGCTCGTGCCGGAGGAGCTCTACTGGTACGCGCGCGAGGGCGCCTGGCCGGAAGCAGCCGAGCGCGGGCTCGACCGCTGCATCGAGTGCGGGCTCTGCAATCAGGTGTGCCCCAGCAACATCGATCTGCTCGCCGCGTTCACCCGCGGCCGCCAGGCACTCGCCGCGGCCGAGGCCGCCGAACGCGACGCGCAGGAAGCGAAGCGCCGCTACCAGCGCCACCTGGAACGCAAGGCCGCCCGCCAGCGCGAGTGGGAGGCGCGTCGGCAGGCGCGGCTCGCAGCCCGCGACGAGCGTCCGTGGCTGCGTTGACGACCCGCCGGATCATGCTGACCGTGCTCGCGGCACTGGTGCCGGGCGCGGCGATGCTCTGCTTCTACTTCGGCCTCGGTTACCTGCCGCGCCTCGCGCTCGCCGGCGCCGTCGGCGCCGCCGCCGAAGCCGGCGCGCTCGCGCTGCAGCGCCGTCCGGTGCGGCCGGCGCTCGCCGACGGCAGCGTGCTGGTCACCTGCACGCTGCTGACCCTCGCGCTGCCGCCGAACGTGCCGCTGCACGTGCTGGCTCTCGCGGTGCTGGCCGCCGTCGGAATCGGCAAGCACGTCTACGGCGGTCTCGGCAGCAATCCGTTCAATCCCGCGATCGTCGGCTACACGATCGTGCTGGTGTCGTTCCCGGCGGCGCTCGCCACCTGGCCGGTGCCGACCGACGGGGTCACCGCCGCGACCGCGCTGACGACGCTGCGCCATCGCGAAGCGCAGACCGTCGCCGAGGTCTGGAGTCACGCGAACGGCTTCGGCTCCCTCGGCGGCTTCGGCTGGGAGTGGGTCAATCTGGCCTTCCTCGCCGGCGGCGTCTTCCTCGCGGTGCGACGCATCATCGCGTGGCGGGTGCCGGCGGCGCTCCTCGGCACGCTCGGGCTGCTCGCCGCGCTCGGCTACGACGGCGGCAGCTCGGAATCGCTCGGCTCTCCCGCGTTCCACTGGTTCTCCGGCGGCACCTGCCTCGCCGCGTTCTTCTTCGCGACGGACCCGGTGACCCACCCGGTCACCCACCGCGGGCAGATCCTGTTCGGGATCGGCATCGCGCTGGTGGCGTTCGTCGTGCGCGCCTTCGGCAACTACCCGGACGGGCTCGCGTTCGGCATCCTGCTCGCCAACGCCGCGACCCCGTACCTCGATCGGCGGCTGGTGACCGCGCATGGCTGAACCGCTGATCCGCCCCGTGCTCGTGTTCCTCGCGCTGGTGATCGGCTGCGGCGTGCTGATCGCGGCGACCGCGGCGCTGACCCGGGAGCGCATCGAGGAGAACCGCGCGCAGCGCTTCCTCGCCACGTTGACCGAGCTCACCGGCAGCGCCGCCGCGGCCGCCGACGTGCACTGGAACGGCGACACCGCGCTGATCTGCCCGGACCGCGCCGTGCTGCGCGGCCGCGTGCGCGGTTACGGCGGCGACATCCATTGGCTCGCCGCCGCCGACCTCGATCCCGACGCGCCGGTGCTGACGCGGCTGCGTATCACCGAGCATCAGGAAACGCCCGGCATCGCCGACTTCCTGGATCGGCCGGACCGCGGCTGGCTCGCATCGCTGCGCCAGCGCGACGCCGCGGCGATCGCGCAGGTGGACGCCGTCAGCGGCGCCACGATCACCAGCCGCGCACTGACCCGCTCGCTGTCCGCGGCCTTCGCGCGTCCGGCACTGACCAAGCCGGCGTGCCCGCCGTGAGCCCGACCAAACCCAATGTGGGAGCGCCTTCCTCTGCAGGAGCGCCTTCCTCTGTGGGAGCGCCTTCCTCTGTGGGAGCGGCCTCCGGCCGCGAACTCCCACGCAACACCCTCCTCGCCGGCATCACCCGCCGCAACCCCGCTTGGGTCCAACTCCTCGGCCTGTGCCCGCTGCTCGCGGTGAGCAACAGCGTAGTCAACGCACTCGCCCTCGCGCTCGCCAGCGCCGCCGTGCTGGTCGGGTCGAACGTCAGCATCGCCGCGCTGCGGCGCTTCATTCCCGAGTTTGTGCGCCTGCCGGCCTTCGTGCTGGTGGTGGCGACGTTCACCACCTGCGCGGTGCTGCTGATGGAGGCCTACGCGTTCGACGTGTACCTGCGCATCGCGCTGTTCGTGCAGATCATCGTCACCAACTGCATGATCCTCGCGCGTGCCGAGCAGTTCGCGAGCCGCCGGCCGGTGCTGCCGTCGCTGCTCGATGCGCTCGGCACCGCGGCCGGCTTCGCGCTCGCGCTGCTCGCGCTCGGCGCCGTGCGGGAAGCGCTCGGTCAGGGTACCCTGCTCGCCGGCCTGGACCTGCTGCTCGGTCCGGCCGCCGGGGACTGGGCAATCCGGCTGACGCCGGACGGCACGGGTCTGCTCATTGCGGCGCTGCCGCCGGGCGCGTTCCTGATCGCCGGCCTGCTGCTCGCCCTCGGCAACGCGATCCGCAACCGACGACGGAGCCCATGAACAAGGAAAAACGCCGCAAGATCTTCGAACGCCTCGCCGCCGCGAACCCGAACCCGACCACCGAGCTCGAGTACAGCTCGCCGTTTGAGCTGCTGGTGGCGGTGATCCTCTCCGCCCAGGCCACCGACGTCGGCGTGAACAAGGCGACCCGCGAGCTGTTCGCGGTGGCCAACACGCCGCAGGCGATCCTCGATCTCGGCGTCGACGGGCTCAAGCGCTACATCCAGAGCATCGGCCTGTTCAACACCAAGGCGGAGAACATCATCCGCACCTGCCGGATCCTGGTCGAACAGCACGGCGGACGGGTGCCCGAGGACCGCGAGGCGCTCGAGGCGCTGCCCGGCGTCGGCCGCAAGACCGCGAACGTGGTGTTGAACACCGCGTTCGGTCATCCGACCATCGCGGTGGACACGCACATCTTCCGGGTCTGCAACCGCACCGGTCTCGCGCCGGGCAAGACCGTACGCGAGGTGGAGGACAAGCTGGTGCGGACGGTGCCCGACGAGTACAAGCGCGACGCCCACCACTGGCTGATCCTGCACGGCCGCTACGTGTGCGTCGCCCGCAAGCCGCGCTGCGGCGCGTGCGTGATCGAGGACCTGTGCGAGTACAAGCACAAGACGGAGTGACAACGGCCATGAGCTGTGGGAACGCCATGAGCTGTGGGAGCGGCCTCCGGCCGCGAATCGCCCAGGTTGCCCTGCTGCTGCTCGCCGCCGCCAGCGCCGCGGCCGGCGACACCACCACCGTGCCCCATCTGCTGGCCGCTCCGGACGCAGCCGAGGGGAAGGTGGTCGACGTGCGCGGCTGGCTCCGCCCCCACGTGCTCTACCTGTTCCCGAGCCGCGAGCTCGCCGAAGCGCGCGACTGGAAGTCGGCGCTGATCGTCGGCGACGACCCGTCCGGCGGCATCCGCGACTCGGACTGCCCCGGCCGCTTCGTCACGATCACCGGCACGTTCCGGAACCTCGACCCGGGCATCTACGGCCTGGTCGAGATCCGCCGGATCGAGCTCGCCGACGGCACGGTCTGCTGGCCGGCGCAGCCGGCCGAGTGACCGCGTTCACAGATCCACCAGCTCCACCTCGTCCACCGGGTGGCCCAGGAAGTACGCCCCCACCCGACGGAATCGCTCGCGCCCGTCCGTCGCGAGCAGTGTGAGCTCGCCCGCCGCCGTGGACGCGGCCGGCACGCGGCCCGCGGCGAGCTCCGCCGCCAGCGCGGCCGCCATGGTTTCCGCGGAATCGACCACCACCGCATCGGGCCGGCCGGCCTCGGCGAGCAGCGCCGCGAGCGCCGGCCGGAAGACCGGAAAATGCGTGCAGCCGAGCAGCAGCGTATCCACCGGGCGCCGCCCGGCCGCCGGCAGCGCGCCGCGCAGATACTCGGTGAGCGCGAGCCGCACCAGCGGCCCGTCGTGCCGCCCTTCCTCGGCCAGCGTCACGAGCAACGGACACGGCCGCGCGAGCACCTGCAGGCGCGGACGCAACCCGAGCAGCGCCCGCTGGTACGCACCGCCGCTGACGGTGCTCTCGGTCGCGAGCACCAGCACCCGGCCGCCGTTCGCGACCGCCGCCGCGGCGCGCGCGCCCGGCTCCACGACGCCGTACACCGGCAGCGGCGCGTAGCGGCTCGCGAGCGCGTCCAGCGCGACGGCGGAGGCGGTGTTGCAGGCGATCACCAGCGCCTTCACGCCGCGCTCCACCAGGATGCGCGCGGCCTGCACGGCGTAGCGCTGCACGGTCTCGCGGCTCTTGGTGCCGTACGGCAGACGGGCGGTGTCGCCGAGGTACAGGAACCGCTCGCCCGGCAGCGCCCGGCGCAGCGCTTCCAGCACCGTGAGGCCCCCCATGCCGGAATCGAAGACGCCGATCGGCGCGTTCGGATCCACGGACTAAGAGCGGCGGAACAGCTCGCGCACGAAACTCATGCGCTTCTTCGGCGGTTGTCGGGATTCACTGAGGATCGGCGGCGGTACCGGCGGCGAAGCCGGCTCGGCAGCCGGGGCCGGGCGCCCGGACTTGGCGGCGCGCAGATCCCGGATCTTCTTCTCGATCAGCAGGTCTTCCTTACGCTTCTGCGCGAACGCCGCGGCCATGTCGACGCCGCAGCGCGCGCAGTGGCTCGACTCGAGCTGCAGGTGTCCGCAGCGCGGGCATTCGACGTGAGCGGCCGTGATGTCCTTCAACGTGTGGTCGTGATGGCCTTCCATCCGCAGCGCGTCCTTGTCGATCGGCGGCACGTTCGAGCGCGGCGCCGACAGCGACTTGATCCGGCAGACGGCGCCGAGCTCGGCGAGCGTGACCTGCAGCTCCTCGGCCTCCGCCTGGGTGAGCTGGCTGCGAATCACGACGGTACGGCCGGAGAACAGCGCCCGTGCCTTGCGGTCGTCGATGCCGAGCGCGCGCCCGAGCCGCACCCGCACCTGATCGACGTGATGTCCCGGCGACACCTCGCCGCTGAACAGCACCTGATAGTCGTTCATGGTCGTCCCTTCACCAACCGCCGTAGGTCCGTCCGCCGGATGATAGGCACCCCGATCGCGCCCGAACGTGACGATGTGCTCATCGTAGATGCGCTCCATCGTACCGCCCCCGCCCCGGCGGTGGGAGCGGCCTCCCGTGACTGTGGGAGTGGCCACCGCTGTGGGAGCAGCCTCTGCTGTGGGAGCGGCCTCCGGCCGCGAATCTCAGCTGGCAGCGCCCTCCACCCCCGAATCCGCCCCTGCCGGTTCGCGGCCGGAGGCCGCTCCCACAGCAGAACTTTCGCGGCTGGAAGCCGCTCCCACAGCAGAGCCGGCTCCCACGGCGGAGTCGTCGCTCCAGTTGCGTTCGAGGCGCACCGTGGTGCGGCGGTTCTGCGCGCGCGCGGCCGCGTCGGACCCGGCGGCGACCGGGTACTCCGCACCGTGCCAGCGCACCACCAGGCGCTCGCGCGGTACGCCGCAGCTCGCGAGAAAGTCGGCCACCGTCTGGGCCCGGCGCTTCGAGAGCGCCGCGTTGTCGAGCGGATGTCCGGCGTCGTCGGTGTGCCCGTCGACGTACACGCGGGTCACCGCCGGATCGGCGAGCACGTACTCGGCGACCTGCCGCAGCCGGGTACGATCGGCCTCGTCGAGGCCGTCCGCACCGCTGTCGTATTCGATGCGGGTGCGCTCGAACGACGCCCAGCCGGCGGCGGCGACCCCGCGCAGGCAACTCGCGAACGCGCGGTAATGGGGCCGAAGGTGCGTGTTGCCGATGCGCACCTCCGCCTCGCCCCCGTACCGGGCCGCATGCTGGACGTGGGCTTCGTAGCCCTCGTAGAGCGCCATCAGCACCTGCGTCGCGAGCGGGTCGCCGACCAGCAGCGTGCTGCCAGCGCGCTGATCGAGCCGGCCGAGCAGCGCCTCGTTCGGGTATTGCGGGTGCCAGGGCGGCGCCACCCGGTACAGGCCGACCGCACCGTCGGCGAACACGTCCCGATGGCCGAGCACCTCCAGGTGCACCGCCCCTCCGGGTGCGCCGACGAAGCGCACCGTGCCGAAATCCCGGATCGGCTGCTCGAGCAGGCACAGGCCGTCACGCTCGGCCGTGGCCCAGCGCGCATCGACCCCGAACGCGAACGAACCGGCGTACGCGGCGCCGGCCCACAGCGCCGCGAGCAGCAGCATCGATCTTCCCACCGACAACCCAATCAGGCGTACTCAAAGGGGTTTGTCGGCACGCGCCGGACAATCTTTACCCGTGCTATGGTGAGCCGATGCTGATGTCGGAACGATTTCGCGGTTTCCTGCCCGTCGTGGTGGATCTCGAAACCGGGGGGTTCGATCCGGAGATCAACCCGATCCTCGAGATCGCCGCGGTGCAGGTGCGCTTCGAAGGCGATCGGCTGACGGTGGCCGAGAGCTGGCAGCGCGCGGTGCATCCCTATCCGGGCGGGGTGCTGAACCCGGCGGCGCTGAAGGTCACCGGCATCGACCCGCACGACCCGGCGCGGCAGGCGGTCCCGGAGGCCGAAGCGCTCCGCGAGCTGTTCCGGCAGGTGCGTCAGGCGCTCAAGCGCGAGACCTGCCAGCGGGCGATCCTGGTCGCGCACAACGCCGCGTTCGATCAGCAGTTCCTGAACCGTGCGGTGCTGCGCACCCAGGTCAAGCGCAACCCGTTCCACCCGTTCAGCTTCATCGACACCGCGTCGCTCGCCGCGGTGGCGTACGGCCACACCGTGCTGAGCGAAGCGTGCGCACGCGCGCAGATCACGTTCGACCGCGACCGCGCGCACCGCGCGCTGTACGACGCGGAGCGCACCGCGGAGCTGTTCTGTGCGGTGGTGAACGCGTGGGAGCGGATGTGGGAAGTCGGAGCAGGCGCCTGAACGCCGACTTTGCTATGGGACCGCCTATTACTGTGGGAGCGCCTATTGCTGTGGGAGCGCCTATTGCTGTGGGAGCGCCTATTGCTGTGGGAGCGGCCTCCGGCCGCGAATATTTTCAACGGTTCGCGGCCGGAGGCCGCTCCCACAAGGGGTGGGTCGCGTCATCCTTCTGCGTTGGCCGCCGCGGACTTGATCAGCTCCTGAAGCTCGCCGCTCTGGTACATCTCGGTGACGATGTCGCAGCCGCCCACCAGCTCGCCGTTGACCCAGAGCTGCGGGAACGTCGGCCAGTTCGCGTACTTGGGCAGGTTGGCACGGATCTCCGGATGGGCCAGCACGTCGACGTAAGCGAACCGTTCACCGCACGACGCCAGACATTGCACCGTCTGCGCCGAGAATCCGCACTGCGGCGCAGCCGGCGAACCCTTCATGTAGAGGATGATGGGGTTCGACTCGATCTGCTCGCGGATGGTGTCCATGATGTCTTCGCTCATGCGAATCTCCGCTGTACCCGATTAAACTAGCGACAACGATTCTACTCGACGGTTCGGTGGGGCGCCTAGCGGCGCCCGAATCGGTCCACCGGTCAAGGAGACTGCATGGCCTCGGCTTCGGCCGCGTTCGATCGGATCATCGACCGGCGCGGCACCTGGAGCAGCAAGTGGGAGAAGTACGCCGGCCGCGACGTACTGCCGTTCTGGGTCGCGGACATGGACTTTCCGGCGCCGCGCTTCATCCTGGATGCGCTGCGCCGCCGGATCGACCACGAGATCCTCGGCTACACCCGCACGCCCGCGACGCTGAACGACGCGTTCCGCGGCTGGCTGGTGCGCCACTACGGCTGGTCGGTACCCGAGTCGTGGCTGGTCTGGATCCCGGGCGTCGTCACCGGCTTCAACCTCGCCGCCCGCGCCGCCGCGGTGCCGGGCGGCTCGATCCTCATCCCGACACCCGTCTACTACCCGTTCCTCGAGGTGCCGCAGAACAGCGGCCAGCAGGGCATCGAAGTGCCGCTGGTCAAGGACGGCCGGCGCTGGGTGATGGACTTCGACGCGCTCGAACGGGCGGTGCAGCCCTCGACGCGCATCCTGCTCTTCTGTAACCCGCAGAACCCGACCGGCCGCGCCTATCGGGAATCGGAGCTGCGTCAGCTCGCCGAGTTCTGCCTGCGCCACGACCTGGTGCTCTGCTCCGACGAGATCCACTGCCAGATCGTCCTCGACCCCGACGCGAGCCACACGCCCATCGCGACGCTCGCGCCCGAGATCGCCGAGCGCACGATCACCCTGTACGCGGCCACCAAGGCATACAACATCCCTGGTCTGACCTGCGCAGTGGCGGTGATCCCGAACCCGGCGCTGCGCCAGCGCTTCAAGACGGCACAGGCCGGCATCGTTCCGAGCGTCGGGCCGCTCGAGCTGGTCGCCTCGGAAGCCGCGTTCGCCGACACCGGGCCGTGGCTCTCCGAGTTGCTCGACTACCTGCGCGGCAACCACGAGCGGCTCGCCGAGGTCGCCGGCGAGCGGATGACCCCCGTGGAGGCCACCTACCTCGCCTGGCTCGACGTGCGTGACCTCGGCCTCGACAACCCGGGCGCCTGGTTCGAGTCGCACGGCCTCGGCCTCTCCGACGGCGCCGCGTTCGGCGGACCCGGCTTCGTGCGCTTCAACTTCGGCTGTCCGCGGGGGCTCCTCGAGCGTGGGCTCGAGCGGCTCGAGGCCGCGCTCCGGGCCGCGGAAAGTCGTTGATCTCCCCCGGACGCTGACGTACTATCCGCCGTTTTTCCGGGCAGCCTGTGCTGCCTTTCGTCGTTTCTGGGGCCGAAGTCGACCCGTCGGCCGCCAGGCCCGGGGGACGTGACATGACCCATCTGATGGACACCTACAAGCGGCAGGACGTGGCCTTCGTCCGCGGCGAAGGGGTGTGGCTGGTCGATACGAAAGGCAAGCGCTACCTGGACGGTCTCAGCGGCATCGCCGTGTGCGGCCTCGGGCATGCGCATCCGCACGTCACCGGCGCGATCGCCGAGCAGGCCGGCCGGGTGCTGCACACCTCGAACCTGTACCGCATCCCCGAGCAGGAGCGCCTCGCCGACCGCCTCTGCGCGCTCTCGGGGATGGATCGCGCGTTCATCTGCAACAGCGGCGCGGAAGCGAACGAAGCGGCGATCAAGATCGCCCGGCTGTCCGGCCACAAGCGCGGCATCGCCAAGCCGTCGATCATCGTGATGGAAGGCAGCTTCCACGGCCGCACGATGGCGACGCTGACCGCGACCGGCAACCGCAAGGTGCAGGCCGGCTTCGAGCCGCTGATGACGGGCTTCGTGCGCGCGCCGTACGACGACCTGCAGGCGGTGCGCCAGATCGCCGAGAACACCGACGAGGTGGTGGCGGTGCTGGTGGAGCCGGTGCTCGGCGAAGGCGGCATCGTGATCCCGGCGGACGACTACCTCACGGGCCTGCGGGCGATCTGCGACGAGCAGGGCTGGCTCCTGATGCTCGACGAGGTGCAGACCGGCAACGGCCGCACCGGGCGCTTCTTCGCCTACCAGCACACGGACATCCTGCCGGACGTGGTCACCACCGCGAAAGGCCTCGGCAACGGCGTGCCGATCGGCGCCTGTCTCGCCCGCGGCGCGGCCGCGGAAACGTTCGGCCCCGGCAACCACGGCTCGACGTTCGGCGGCAACCCGCTCGTCTGCGCGGCTGCGAACGCCGTGCTCGACGTGATCGAGCGCGACGGGCTGCTCGAGCGCGCGGCGGTGCTCGGCGACCGGATCACGGGCGCGTTGCGCACGCGCCTGAAGGGCGACAACCGGGTGCGGGAGGTGCGCGGCAAGGGGCTGATGATCGGCATCGAGATGCGCGAGCCGTGCGGCCATCTCGTCGCGGCCGGGCTCGAGGCCGGCGTTCTGATCAACGTGACCCGCGACGACGTGGTGCGTCTGCTGCCGCCGCTGACGATGACCGACACGGAAGCGGACGAGCTGGTCGAGCGGGTCGTTCGGGTGATAACGGGCTGACACGGGCGCAAACGATGAACCGGCAAAAGCGGGACTTTCTGACACTGCTCGACTGCAGCCCGGACGAACTGGCAGCGCTCATCACGCGGGCGCGCGAGCTGAAGGCGGCGCGCCGCGACGGGACGCTGCATCAGCCGCTGAAGGGCCGTACGCTGGCGATGATCTTCCAGCAGAACAGCACCCGCACGCGGGTCGCGTTCGAAGCGGGAATGGGTCAGCTCGGCGGTCAGACGATCGTGCTCTCGCCGGAAGACACCCAGCTCGGCCGCGGCGAGCCGGTGGAAGACACCGCGCGGGTGCTCTCCGGGATGGTCGACGTGGTGACGATCCGCACGCCGAACCACGACGACGTCGTGCGCTTCGCCGCCGCCGCGGACATCCCGGTGATCAACGCGATGACGTCCCGTTGCCACCCCTGTCAGATCCTCGCGGACGTGCAGACGTTCGAGGAGCTGCGCGGGCCGATCGCCGGCCGCACCGTCGCGTTCATCGGCGACGGCTACAACATGTGCAACTCCTACATCCACGCGTCACGCCAGTGGGGCTTCCAGCTCAAGGTCGCCTGCCCCGAGGGCTACCGGCCCGACCCGGAGCTGCTCTGCGGCGCCAACAACGTGACGCTGGTGGAAACCGCGCACGAAGCCGTCGAGGGCGCCGACCTCGTGGTCACCGACGTCTGGTCGTCCATGGGACACGAAGCCGAGAGCGCTGCGCGGCGCGAGGCGTTCGCGCCGTTCCAGGTGAACGAAGCGCTGCTCGACGCCGCGCGCTCCGACGTGCTGTTCATGCACTGCCTGCCCGCGCATCGCGGCGAAGAGATCAGCCACACGCTGCTCGACGATCCGCGCTCGGTGGTCTGGCAGGAGGCGGAGAACCGCCTGCACAGCCAGAAGGCGCTGCTCGAGTTCCTGCTCACCTGACCCTAGCTGACATCACGGTGGGGGCGATCCACTGTGGGAGCGGCCTCCGGCCGCGAA
Organism: Pseudomonadales bacterium; assembly: GCA_036381275.1. Classification (GTDB taxonomy): domain Bacteria; phylum Pseudomonadota; class Gammaproteobacteria; order Pseudomonadales; family Azotimanducaceae; genus UBA7803. The sequence goes on from DASVDC010000138.1 coordinate 59,904, forward strand.
CTGATCCACTGTGAGAGCGGCCTCCGGCCGAATCCCGCTCCAGGAGCGGTCTCCAGACCGCGGTCGGTTCGCGGCCAGAGGCCGCTCCCACAAACACAAAAGAGAAGCCCGGCTCCGACACCGCCTGATCGAACCGAAAGAACCAGATGTCGTTCGGCCCTTCCGCAGGCGCCGGCGGCAACACCTCCGGCGCGACCCAGCTCCGCGCCATCGTCTCGAGCTGCGCCTTCAACTCCCCGAGCAGCCGCGGATCCGTCACCCGCTCGAGATGCCCGGCGTACCGTTTGCCGTCGATGCGCACCACCGCGCCGCCGTCCCGCAGCGCATCCTCGTGCCAATGCTTGAAGAAGTAGATGAGCTGCAACATGCGCCGATTGCTGCCGCTGAACCGGTTCCAGATGAAGCCGAGGTCGCAGGGCAGGTAGACCTGCCCGTCGTGAAGCAGGATGCCGACCCATCGTGACGTCGCGGGCTCGACGAGCTGCAACTCGATCGGCTCGAGCGCACCGCAGACGCCGTCGCGGCAGCTCCCGATGTCACCGAGCACCGCTGACCAGTCTTCGACCGGCTCGGTCACGAGCGGCCCGGCGCGCAGCGGCCCGCCGGGCACGATCGCCGTCAGCGGTCCATCGGAAATCTGCTGCGCGATCGCGAGCCCGAGCACGGCCGGCAGCACCAGCGCGATGAGACTCACGCCCAGATAGCGTTGCAGACGAGGCGCTGGACGCGAATCGAACATCGGAACGGCGAGCATCTCCCTATCTCCTCCTGCGACGAACCGGCCGGAGCAGCCTTCGTGCCAGGCCGAGAAACGCTTTGATTTCAGCCAGTTGGCTGCGAGCGTGCGGCGACTGATTGGGCGAATCGAACTAATTGGTGCGGGTTTTCACCACTTCCCGATGCCCTCCCGGTATTCTCTCCTCCCCCGAGCCGATCAAAGGAACGCGCATGCTCACCGTTCACCACCTGAACAACTCCCGTTCGCAACGCGTGCTGTGGCTGCTCGAAGAGCTCGGGGTCGACTATCGGATCGAGCGCTACCAGCGCGATGCCGAGACCAATCTCGCGCCGCCGGAGTTGAAGAAGGTGCATCCGCTCGGCAAATCGCCGGTGATCACCGACGGCGAACGCACGGTCATCGAGTCCGGTGCGATCCTCGACTACATCGTCCGCCGCCACGGCGGCGGCCGTCTGGCACCGGCGCCCGGCAGCGACGAGCACGAGCAGTACCTGCAGTGGCTGCACTACGCCGAGGGCAGCGCGATGCTCCCGGTGATGCTGAAGCTCTATGCCTCGCGCCTGCCCGACGGCGGCGCAGCGCTGCAGCCGCGGATCACCGGCGAGCTCGACAACCACCTCGGCTACATGAACGAGGCGCTCGACGGGGTCGACTGGTTCGTCGGCAACACGTTCAGTGCCGCCGACGTGCAGCTTTCGTTCGTGCCGCAAGTGGCCCGGATGCTCTACACGCTCGAGCCGTTCCCGAATCTCGCGCGCTTCCTCGAGCGCGCCGAAGCGCGCCCCGCCTACAAGCGCGCCCTCGAGCGAGGCGGCTCCTACTTCGGAAGCTGATCGGCCTCAAGGCACCTGCACGACGCAGAACAGATTGCCGTCGGGGTCTTCCAGCACCACGTAGTCGGCGCCCGGCGGGTAACGCCACGGGTAGCGGCGCGCGCCGATGGCGACCAGCCGCTCCACTTCCTCCACCTGCCGGCGGGTGTAGAGGTCGAGGTGCAGCCAACTGCGCCGGCCGGTGCGAGGCGCGGGGGTCTGGTCGAGTGAGACGTTCGGCCCCTTACCGTCGGGATCGGCGAGAATCACGAAGCCGCCGTTCGGATCGGCGTGCCGCACCCGGTAGCCGAGCGCCGCCTGCCAGAACTCGACCATGCGCTGCCATTCGAAGCAGCGGATCACGATGGAACCGACGCGGACCCGGTCGAGCTCGTCCCGGGAATAGTCCGTCATGGCGTCGCCCTCCCGTGCGCCGCTGGCGAGGAGGATACGCCGTCGTGTCCGACACGGCACCCGCCGACGCCTCGTCCCGCACCGACACGGGAACCTTTTCGCCGCCCGCTTCATCTCTCCGCGGAAACGATCGGGGAGAGTTGTGATGACGTGTCGAATTCTGCTGCTGACCCTGGCGCTCGCGCTGCTGCCGCTCGGCGCGACGGCACACGACCGGAAGGACGATCACCGAGGGCCCGATCGCCACGACGATCACCGTCGCGGCGACGACGTCCGGCACACGCCGCACGATCTGAAGCAGACGCACGATGCGCTCCACCTGCTGCATCGGGGGCGGAAGATCTTCCGCTACGACACCTTCGGCGACGAGGTCTTCTGGGGCGACGCGCTGCGACTGCACGAGGCGATCGCCGGCGCGGCCAACGGCGGCGTCGGCCCCGGCGTGAGCCCCGCCACGGCGTTGTCGCTCGGGCTCAAGGTGGACGTCGAAGCGCTGCCGCACCGGCTGCGGAACGACATCCGCCGCGGCCGCGTCGATCTCGACGATCCCGCCACGACGCTGGCGCTCCTGAAGCTCGACGCCGTCGTCGGCGTGCGCGGCTTCTTCACCGGCAACCGGCTGACGTCCGTCGGGATCACCTGCGCGCTCTGCCACTCGACCGTCGACGACGCGTTCGCGCCCGGCATCGGGCGACGCCTCGACGGCTGGGCCGCGGGCGACCTGAACGTCGGCGCGATCATCGCCGCCGCGCCGAACCTGCAGCCGCTGGTGGATCAGCTCTCGCTGGCGATACCGGGCATCGACGAAGCGACGGTGCGCACCGTGCTGCAGACCTGGGGTCCGGGCAAGTTCGACGCGAGCCTGCTGATGGACGGCAAGGCGTTCACACCGGACGGCCGCCCGGCGGCGACGCTGATCCCGTCGATCTTCGGCCTCGCGGGTGTGAACCTGCACACCTGGACCGGCTGGGGATCCGTCACCCACTGGAACGCGTTCGTCGCGAACCTCGAGATGGGCGGCCAGGGCGTGTTCATCGACGAGCGGCTGCGCGATCCGGCACGCTTCCCGATCGCCGCGGCGGCGGGGCTGTACGAGGTGCGTCACGATCCGGACCTGGTCACTTCGAAGCTCGCGCCGCTGCACTTCTATCAGCTCGCACTGCGCGCGCCGAAGCCGCCCCGTTCGCTGGTCGACGAACAGGCCGCGGCACGCGGGAAGGAGCTCTTCAACGGTCAGGCGCAGTGCGCGAGCTGTCACGTGCCGCCGATCTACACCGAGCCGGGCTGGAACCTGCACACCGCCGATCAGATCGGCATCGACGACTTCCAGGCCGAGCGCAGCCCGGAGGCGCGCTACCGGACATCGCCGTTGGCCGGCCTGTGGACGCGCGGCGATCGCGGCTACTACCACGACGGCCGGTTCGCGACGCTGCTCGACGTGATCGACCACTACGACGCCCACTTCTCACTCGGGCTGACCGATCAGCAGAAGCGCGATCTGGTGAGCTTCCTGCAGTCGCTGTAGGAACAGCCTTTTCTGTGGGAGCGGGCCCCTTTTCTGTGGGAGCGGCCTCCGGCCGCGAACTCCGGATCGATTCGCGGCCGGAGGCCGCTCCCACAGACGCAGTCCCACACGAACAGCTCCAGTCAGCGGTAGCCGGTCGTGTCCGCGGGCTTGCCGGGATCCTGCACTTCCACGAGATAGCGCCAGGCATCCGGACGGCTGCCATCGACGTCCGTGAAGCCGTACGCCCGCGCCAGGGCGCCGCTCGACAGCGAGCAACCGTTCCATCGCGCCACCTCGGGATCCGCCGCGAGCGACGCCACGGCTCGCCCGACGAACGCCGGCGTCTCCGAGATCGCGAAGTGCGGTATTCGTTCGGTCGCATCCCGCCAGTTCGACTCGGTGACACCGAAGGCCGCCAGCATCTGCTCCGAGCGCAGCCAACCCGGCGTCACCGCCACCGCGGTGCCGCCGTGCGGGGCGAGCTCGTGGGCCAACGCGAACGCCATCCGGTTCACGGCCGCCTTCGCCAGATCGTAGAAGAAGGACACGCGATAGTTCGTCGAGTTGTACTCGGTGGTACCGTCGCCCACCTCGACCACCAGCCCGCCAGGCCGCTCGATCAGCAGCGGCAGCGCGAAATGACTGGTGATGGCGTGGGAATCGATGCCGAGCCGCAGCGTGTGCAGACCGTACTCGAGATCGCACTCCCAGACCGTCTTGTTCCACTCCATCCGGGTCGCGCCCCAGATGTCGTTGACCAGCACGTCCAGCCGGCCCTGCTCCGCGCGGATGCGCTGCACCAGCGCCTGCCCCTCGCCCGGGACCAGGTGATCGACACGCAGCGCGATACCCCGGCGACGGCCCGCAATCCCCTCGAGGCACTGCGTGAGACGCTGGCAGTAAACCCGCCGAGCGTCGCGGCCCTGTCGCGCCGGCACGTTGCCGCGTTCGAACAGCTGGCCGGGCGCCTGCGTCGGGTCTTCGAGGCCGCGAGCGCCGGGAACGTCGATGCCGCGGCCACCGTCCTCAACGAATTGCTCGCGCAGTACCCGGCACATCCGCATCTCGCCAAGGAAGGCGGGGTGTGGCGCCTGCATCATCATCCGGCCGACGCCGGCCTGATTCCGATGTGGACGGCGATCTGCGCCGAGGCGCTGGCGAGGAGAGTCGGCGCCGGGCATGCCGCCAGGTTCGGCGTCTGTGCAGCGGACCGGTGCGATCGGGTGTTCTTCGACAGCTCACGCAACGGCAGCCGGCGGTTTTGTTCGACGGCTTGTCAGAACCGGACGAAGACGGCGGCGTTCCGGCGGAGGGTGCGGGAAGGGTGAAGGGTTCGCGGCCGGAGGCCGCTCCCACAGCTGAACCAGGGGGGTCGATCAGATCCGCAGGTGCTCGAGCCGCGTCGGCTTCTCGATGTGGTAGCCCTGCACGTAGTCGACGCCGATCTCGCGCAGGCGCTCGAGCACCGCGTCGCTCTCGACGAACTCGGCGATCGTCTGCTTGCCCATGTAGTGGCCGATCTCGTTGATCGAGCGCACCACCGCGTAGTCGCCGGGGTTGTCGACGATGTCCTTCACGAACACGCCGTCGATCTTCACGTAGTCGACGGGGAGGTTGCGCAGGTACGAGTACGACGACAGCCCGGTGCCGAAGTCGTCGAGTGAGAACCGGCAGCCGATGATCTTCATCCGGTTCATGAACTCGCGAGCGTTGTCGAGGTTCGCGATCGCCGCGGTCTCGGTGATCTCGAAGCAGACCTTGCTGGTCGGCGCCTGGGTCTTCGAGAACTGATCGAGCACGAAGTCCGGGAACGTCTCGTCGTTGACGCTGTGCCCGGAGACGTTGATCGCGAAACCGCCGAAATGATCGAGCGCATCGCGGTGCTCGGCCATCCAGCGGAACACGCGCTCGATCACCCAGCGGTCGATCGCGGTCATGCGCTGATAGGTTTCCGCCGCGAGGATGAAGTCCGCGGGCGGCATCGTGTCGCCCATCTCGTCCACCATCGTCAGCAGGATCTCGAAGTGCGACGACGCCTTGTCGGCGCCGTTCACCGGCGCGATGCGCTGGCAGTTCAGCAGCAGACGGTCTTCCGAGAGCGCCTTGTCGAGCTGGGTGACCCACTCCATGATGCCGTGTCGGTTGCGGATCACGGTGTCGCCGAGCTCGTACTCCTGCACCCGGTTGCGGCCGGCGTCCTTCGCCGCGTAGCACGCCTCGTCCGCGTACTGCATCGCGGTGTCGACGCTCTCGGTGCTCGGGTCGATGAACACCAGGCCCATACTCGCCGAGAGCGTGTACATGCGGCCTTCCCACTCGAAGCGCTCGCGCCGGATCGCGTTCAGCACCCGATCGGCCAGCTCGCGCCCCTGCGCGGTGGTGACGTTCTCCGCGAGGATGCCGAACTCGTCACCGCCGAGCCGCGCCACCCGGACGTTCTCGCCGTCGAGCGTCTTCGTCAGCGTTGCGGCGATCAGCTTCAGGAGCTGGTCGCCCGCGGTATGGCCGCTGGTGTTGTTGACGATCTTGAACTGATCCAGATCGAGGTACAGCAGCGCGTGCTGAGCGCCGCCGGCGCGCGCGCTCTGGATCGCCCGACCCACCTCGCGCTCGAACTCCTTGCGGTTCATGAGCTGCGTCAGGTCGTCGTGCGCGGCCTGATACGCGAGCTGATGATGCATGTTCTCGAGCATCCGCTGGCTCGCCCGTTCCATCAGCGGCAGGTCGTAGTCGTCGAGCAGCGTGATCCGGCCCTCGTGCAGACCCTGCACCATCTCCTGCAGCGTCAGTTCCCGGACCTTCACGCCCTTGCGGTTGACCAGCACGAAGCTGCTCGCCTCGTCGCCGACGAACGCGACCGTCAGGATCAGCGGACGCCCCTGGCGGTCGCTGGTCGCGAGCCACTCGCCCACCTGGATGCGCCGGGCCCGCTCCAGCGCCCGCTGCCAGCTCTTCTGCACCGACTCGTCGGCATCGTCCAGGCGCGGCTCGAGATCCTGCAGCAGGCCTTCGAGACCGAGCGCGCTCGCGACCGCCTCCGCCGGCACCGGCGTGTAACGAACCGGCGCACGGTTGCCGCCGGCGTCGCCGACCAGCACGTCCGAGAGCGCCATGATCAGCGGCGTGCGCCGGCTCGGATCGAACGAGATGCTGTTCAGCCCCTCGACGACGCGCTTCAGCAGCGTCTCCGGATTCAGATAGGCGGGCGTGCCGGGCTTGATCTCACCCGTGAGCTGGCCGATAAGCTGGTCGAGCAGACCGAGCTGATCGCGCCATTCGTTCGACTCGGCGCCGCGGCGCAGGTGCGTGTGCACCAGAAGGTTGCGCCAGCCGGGGTTCAGCAGCTTCAGCACCAGCTCCGGCACGTCGCGCCCGCCGATGCGCTGCTCGATCTCGCGCAGCACCGCGCGCCGGGCGCGGGAGAGCTTCTGCTGGCCTTCGCTGGCACGAACGGTGCGCTCGACGTTGCCGCGATAGGTGCGAACCTGCTGGTCGACCAGCGGGTTCAGCTCGTCGACCACCTCGGAGAAGACCTGCGGGTTCTGGTCGTACTCCTTGATGACCCGCTGCAACAGTTCGTCGACCCGGCGACCGATCTCCCGGTCGATGCCTTCGCGCACGTCCTGCGCGTTGCCGAGGCGGGCCAGTTGGTTCAGCATCACCGCTGCGCTGTGCGGGCGGTCCGGCTCGTAGCGCAGAAAGTCCGGGTCGCGTGCCGCCAGCTTGTTCAGCGTGATCTCGAGGCGGCGCACCCATTCGCGGATGCCCTGGGTGAGGTAGTCGTCCGACTCGAGCGAGCGGACCAGGCCTTCCATCACCTCGAGCGTGTCGTAGTCTTCCGGGCGGAAGCCCTTCCGATCGCCGTGGCGCTTCTTCAGGATCTCGATCAGCCGCGGCTTCAGGCGCTGGTCGGTCAGCGGCGCGTCGCCGAGCTCGGCCTCGATCTCGGACAGCGCGCTCAGGATGTCTTCGCTGCGGAAGGCCTGATCGTCGCTCGCGTTCGGCGGCGCGAGCGGCTCGTCGGCCGGTTGCCCGCGCAGCTCCCGGGTACGCCGGCTCAAATTCAACAGGTTGCGGGCGGCCGCGTACGCGTGCACCGGCCGCGCCACCGCCGGCGCGAACGGGTTGTAGTCGGGCCGCACGGCCGAGCGGCCGACCCCGTCCGCCGCCATTGCCGCCTCGCGCACGGCGGTGTCCATCTCGCGGTACGCTTCCGGCTCGATCCGCACCCCCGAGGGCGAGCGGCGAATCGCCGAGCGCGCGAGGCTTTCGCGGATCTCGGCGGTGCTCGGAAACACGCCGCTCGCCTCGAACACCTGCGCGAGCGCGCTGTAGATGTTGGCGAGCATCGGCGTCCACGCCTGCTCGAAATAGCGCAACAGATCGCTGCGCACCTGCCGGCGCAGATCGAGCGGCTTCAACGTGTCGTCGAACGCCCAGGCGATCACGGACGGGCCCACGGGGATCGCGTCCTTGTGGGTCCACGGCTTCGCGATCAGCCCGAGCTGCGCGCGCATGTCGAGGATCTGCTCGGAATAACGGCTCTCGGCCTTGGAGATCACCTCGGCGACGCCGAGCCAGGCTTCGAACTGCTCGGTGTCCACCAGCGCGAGCTTGGTCGAGTCGCCCGTCTCCCGGCGGCGGCGCTTTTCCAGCACTTCCTCGAGCTCGGTGACCGTATCGACCTGGCGCAGCACTTCGTCGATGAAATCGCGGCGGATGCGCTCCTGGTTCTTCTCGATCTGGTCGAGGCCCTCGAAATACATCATCTGCACGGCGTTGGTGCCGGCGTCGCGGGCGCTGATCAGGAGCTCCTTCTGGGCGGTGTCGAGGAACTGATCGGCGATCCGATTCAGCCCGCGCTCGAGCACCTGACGCACCTTGGCGCGAATCTGCTGCGCCTGGGCTTCGCTGATGCGCCGGTCGCGCAGCAGCGAGCCGGGAATCTCGGGCGCGGCACCGGTCGGCTGCCTGGATTCGCTCGCCTCGGCGCCGGCCGGCGCGGGCGCACCGTTTTCCGGCTGCTTCTCGGCGTCCGACGCGGCGGCCTCCGCCGTGCGCGGCTCGGCCGACGGCGCCGGCGCGGGTTCCGCGGCCATCGTTCCGGATGCGACGCCGAAATCGATCAGCGCCTGGAACGCGTCCTTCGGCAGCCCCTGATCGAACAGCACACCGATGCCGTTGCCGCTCTCGAGCAGCCGGGCGATGGTGGCCTGGGTACGGAAATGCTTCTGCCCGACCGGGGTCGGCACGGAGAAGTGCACGGCGATCGGATCACCCCGCTTCGGATCCGCGCCGGTGGCGGCGAGCGAGCGTGCAGCGCCCGCGCCGGTGAGCAGCATCCCCTGCTCGCAGAAATCGCGCACCGTGCACAGCCACGAACGGCCCTTCGCCGGATGGACGAGGGCAGAGAGCGAGATTGGCTGGCGGGTGAAACGTCGCCGATTCAAGGATGCAGCGTCCCTCTGCGATGGCCCGGACATTACCGTATCCGCCCGATCAGGTCACGCTGGCACCGGGGGCGGCAACGACGATCAGGTCTCGTCCTGACGATTTCGCTTCATACAGCGCTCGATCTGCGCGCTGGATCACATCTTCCACCGACTCGCCGGGCCGGAACTCGGCGATGCCGACCGATACCGACAACCGATAGTCCGGATGATTCGCATCCACCTGCAGGCCGCGCGTGCGTTCGGCCAGGCGGGTGGCAACCCGACGCGCCTCGTTCGCGTCCGCGTCCACCAGCACCAGCAGGAACTCTTCGCCGCCGAACCGCGCGACGTAGTCCACCGACCGCACCACCTGCGCCGCGAGCGCGCCGAACTCGCGCAGCACGTCGTCGCCGCGCTGGTGGCCGAAGCGGTCGTTGACACGCTTGAAGTGGTCCAGGTCGCAATAGCAGAGCGTGAAGCCGACGTGCCCGCGATCGGCCAGAGCCTTCTGACGCGCCAGCACTTCCATGATGTAGCGGCGGTTGAACAGGCCGGTCAGGTCGTCGCGCATCGCGAGGTCGGAGAGTTTCTGCATCGCCGCGTCGAGCCGGTGGCGGCGCGCCTCGAACGCCTTGCGCAGTGCCGTGACCTCGCTTGCCATGAAGAACATCGCGATCAACAGGAGCGTGAACGCGACGACCAGCGGCCGCTCCTCCGGCCACGGGCTTTCGTCGCTGCCGACCAGCGCGAGGCTGCCCGCGACATAGCCCGACCACGTCACGCCGGTGACGATGGCGACCTGCCGACGATTCAGGTGCAGCGCCGCATAGAGCACGCCGAAGAGCGGTACCGTCAGCAGCAACAGGCGCAGATCCGCCCGTACGAAAAGCGAGGAAGCGACCACGCCGAGGTTCAGCCACAGGGCCTTCAGCATCGTGAGCGCGCCGCTCGCGAAGCGGCCGACGGGTCGGTCGAGCACGATCAGCACGGCCAGGCCCACGAGCCAGCCCGCGAGCAACAGGTAGAGCTCGCCGGTCGACTCCGCTCGGGCCATGGCCGAGCACGCCACCACATACGTGGCCACGGCACCCAGCAACAGCGCGGTTCTCGCTGGTTTCACGGCGAACCGTTCGGTGAGGGAAGGCAAAGTCGGCAAGTCCGAGTAGATCGAAAGCCCATTCTATCGGCAAGCATGGAATCTGAGATGGCCCGGCGCCCGCCGATGTAACTGAAATGTTATGCGGCGGGTAAGCAGGTTGTATGAAGGCGCATTGGCGCGCGCCTCGTTCGCGCGCGCCTTCCCGGTCAGAGGGCCCGCGCCACCGCCTGTCGCCAGCCGGCGACGAGCTCGCGCCGCTGCCGTTCCTCCATCGCCGGCGCGAACTCGCGCTCCAGGTGCCACAGCCGTGCCGTGTGCGCGAGGTCCGGGACGAGCCCGGCACCGACCGCGGCCAGCATCGCCGCGCCGAGCGCGGTGGTTTCGGTGATGCGCGGCCGCTCGACCGGGCAGTCGAGCACGTCGGCCAGGAACTGACAGAGCCAGTCGTTGACGACCATGCCGCCGTCCACGCGGAGCCGCTTGACCGGCGCGCCGTCCGCGGCCATGCAGCCGAGCAGCTCCTCGGTCTGGTACGCGACGCTGCAGAGCGTTGCGGTGACGAGCTGGTCCCGGCTGGAATCGAGGCTCAAGCCCACGATGGTGCCGCGGGCATCCGGCTTCCAGTGCGGTGCGCCGAGCCCGGTGAACGCCGGCACGAGGTAGACGCCGCCGGTGTCACCGCCGGTGCGGCGCGCGGCCGCCTCCGTGTCCGCCGCCACATCGATCAGCCCGAGCCGGTCGCGCAGCCACTTCACTGCAACGCCGGCGGAGAAGATGCTGCCTTCGAGCGCGTAGGTGGGCGTGCCGCCGATACGGTACGCGAGCGTGGTCAGCAGGCGGTGGCGCGAGCCGAGCTGCCGCGTGCCGGTGTTGGTCAACGCAAAGCACCCGGTGCCGTAGGTGCTCTTGCTCATCCCCGGCTCGAGGCAGCCCTGCCCGACCATCGCCGCGTGCTGATCGCCGGCGACACCGCGGATCGGGATCTCGGCGCCGAACCATTCGGCGCTCGCGACACCGAAGTCGTCGGCGCTGTCGCGTACCTCCGGCAGCAGCGACTCGGGAATGCGGAAGTATTCGAGCAGCTCGCTGCTCCAGCGCTGCCGGCCGATGTCGAAGAGCTGCGTACGGCCGGCGTTGGTGGCGTCGGTGGCGTGCACCCGCCCGCCGGTCAGGCGCCAGATCAGGAAAGCATCCACGGTACCGAAGCAGAGCTCGCCCCGCTCCGCCCGCGCGCGGAGCCCTGGCACCTCGTCCAGCAGCCAGGCGAGCTTGGTCGCGGAGAAATACGGGTCGATCACGAGCCCGGTTTCTCGGACCACCTGGTCTTCGAGGCCGTCGGCCACCATCGCCTGGCAACGCGCGGCGGTGCGCCGGTCCTGCCAGACGATGGCGTTGTGCACGCACTCGCCCGTGGCGCGGTCCCAGACCAGCGTGGTCTCGCGCTGGTTGGTGATGCCGATCGCAGCGACGTGACCCGCCTCGACCCCCGCGGCCTCGAGCGCCGCGCGGCCCGCGGCGAGCGTGGTGCGCCAGAGCACCTCGGGGTCCTGCTCCACCCAGCCGCTCTGGGGGAAGATCATGTCGAACGGCTCCTGCCCGACCCCGAGCACCCGCCCGTCGAGGTCGAACACGATCGCCCGGGAGCTCGACGTGCCCTGATCGATGGCCATGATTCGCTGTGTCATGCTGCCTCGCCCCCAGTGGTCCGCCACCACAATATATAGTGGTCGCCGGATCTTTCACCAACTTTCGGCCATCCTTCACCTGCCCCCCTAGGAGCGATCTCCAGATCGCGATCCGGGGAATGAATCCGCCCTCCCAACCCACCCCAAACCTCCCGAAAATCCTTCCACAACCTATCCACAGCCCACGCACACCCCATCCCCCGCCCCTCCACAGCTTTTCCACCGCTTTCGCTGTTGCATCACTCCACCCACCGCAGTATCTTGATGGCTCACCCGGAAGCGAACCCAATATATTGAGGTTCCCAGCTCGGCTGGGCAGGCATTTTGTCGGCTGAAGAAAGGGCGAAAAGCGGTTGTGAGCCCATCCGAAACAGCCTTCACCGAAACGACGACCGGCCACGCGTCGAGCATTCCGGGCCGCGGTGCCCCAACGGGCCCGCAGGAAGGGGAGCAGCCAGATCACCGGCACAACGCCCTCCAGCAGGGGGATTCCGGACCATTTCGGGGGCGATCACGCATGGTGCGGCGACACAAGATATGGTGTCTAGCGCAGTTGGCAGCAGCGGCCCCGGCCGCCGTGGCGCCGCGCCGCCGCTTCGTGCGTTGATCGAACAGTAACAGCATCGGGGGTTACAGCAGGATCATGCAGACGGACATCAGGGAAAGCACCGTTCAGGACACCGAGCAGCGGCCCAGCGACGAGCCGGCTCCACGGCCGGCGGCGGAGCCGCTCTCACCCTCCATCGCGGCCACCGCACCCGGCCGCCTCAAGGTCATCAAACGCAACGGCACCGTGGTGCCCTACACCGACGACAAGATCGCGATCGCGATGACCAAGGCGTTCCTGGCGGTGGAAGGCGGCACCGCGGCCGCGTCGCCGCGCATCCGCGAGCTCGTGGCCGAGCTGACCAATCAGGTGACGTCCACCTTCAAGCGGCGCTTCCCGTCCGGCGGCACCATCCACATCGAAGACATCCAGGATCAGGTCGAGCTCGCGCTGATGCGCTCCGGCGAGCACAAGGTCGCCCGCGACTACGTGCTCTACCGGGAAGAGCGCGCCCGCATCCGCGCCCAGGCGCGCGCCGCCGAGCAGGCGAAAGCCGCCGCCCCCGAGACGACCATCCAGGTGACCGCCGAAGACGGCTCCAGGAAGCCGCTCGACGTGGTGCGCATCCACCAGCTCGTCTCCGAAGCGTGCGAGGGGCTCGAGGACGTGGACGCGGAGCGCATCATCCGCGAAGCCATGAACAACATGTACGACGGCATCTCGGAAAGCGATGTGTCGACGGCCTTGTTGATCTGTGCGCGCACGCTGGTCGAGGAAGAGCCGAACTACACCTACGTGACGGCGCGGCTGCTGCTCGACGAGCTGCGCCGCGAGGCGTTCAAGTTCCTCGGCGTGAACGCCGACCACGGCTTCCGGGCGATTCAGTCGGAGATGTCGACCCTGTACGCGGAAGCGTTCAAGGCGTTCGTGAAGCGCGGCATCGAGCTCGAGCTCGTCTCGCCGGAGCTCGCGTCGTTCGACCTCGACCGGCTCGGCAAGGCGCTGAAGCCCGAGCGCGACCTGCAGTTCACCTACCTCGGCCTGCAGACGCTCTACGACCGCTACTTCATCCACTCGGACGACGTGCGCTTCGAGCTGCCGCAGGTGTTCTTCATGCGCGTCGCGATGGGCCTCGCCGGCCGCGAGGACGACCCGAACGCCCGCGCGATCGAGTTCTACGACCTGCTCTCGTCGTTCGACTACATGGCGTCGACGCCGACCCTGTTCAACGCCGGCACGCTGCGCCCGCAGCTCTCGTCCTGCTTCCTCACCACCGTGCCGGACGACCTCGACGGCATCTACAGCGCGATCCGCGACAACGCGCTCTTGTCGAAGTGGGCCGGGGGCCTCGGCAACGACTGGACGCCGGTGCGCGCGCTCGGCTCGTACATCAAGGGCACCAACGGCAAGTCGCAGGGCGTGGTGCCGTTCCTGAAGGTGGTGAACGACACCGCGGTCGCGGTGAACCAGTGCTTCGCGCCCGAGACGCTGGTGCACACCGCCGACGGGCCGAAGCCTATCAAGGACGTGGTGCCGGGCGACCTGGTGCTCGGCCAGCGCGGCGAGTACCGCGAGGTGCAGCGCCGCTTCGCCTACAACCAGACCGACCCGATGGTCGAGCTCGACGTGAAGCACGCGATCGAGCCGATCCGCGTGACGGCCGGCCACCCGTTCTGGGCGCTGCGCGGCGTGCCGATGGAGCAGGCGAACGAGCGCACCCACGCGTGGCTCGCGAAGGGCAAGATCGCGCCGGAGTGGGTCGACGCCGGCGAGCTCACCAAGGGCGACTACGTCTCCCAGGTGATCCCGAAGGAAGTCGTGCCGGTGCCCGGCTTCACCGACGACGACGCCCGCCTCTACGGCATCCTGCTCGGCGACGGCCACCTCTCGAAGGACGGCCAGCAGTGGGGCGTCTCCGGTAACCCGCAGTGCGACGGGCACCTTGCGTTCGTACGCGCGTACCTCGAGGCGCGCGGCATCCACTACTGGGAAACCTGGCGCGGCACGAGCTACCTGCAGATTCATTGGGCCGCGGGCCGCGGCGTGGTGCGCGACGCCACCACCGGCCGCATCACCGGCGCCGGTGAGCCGACGATGCCGTTCGGCTACGACGACCTCTACGATGCCGCGCACAACAAGCGCATCCACCGGCGCTTCAGCCACCTGCCGCGCTCGCAGACCCTCGCGCTCGTGCAGGGTCTCCTGGAAACCGACGGCGGTGTCAGCCGCGGCAAGGAGATCTACTTCACCAGCACCTCGCGCGCGCTGGCGGAAGGCCTGCGTTATCAACTGCTGCGTCTCGGAGTACCGACCGCCGGTCAGTACCGGGAGCGGCAACAGTCACATGAAGGCCGTCGCTCCGATGGCGGCTCGATCCGCTTCGACGGTGTCGTGAAGGCGGTAGACGTGCGCATCCCAGCCGTGCCGGAGATCGCCGAGCGCATCGGCTGCCGGCCGCTGACCAAGCACAACTGGCTCCGCCACGGCGACTGGATCTTCACCCGCGTGCGCGACGTGCGGCCGATCGAGCCGGTGCCGTTCGTCTACGACCTGCTGGTCGAAGGCGACCCCTCCTATATGACCACGGCGGCGCTCGCTCACAACGGCGGCAAGCGCAAAGGCGCCGTCTGCGCCTACCTCGAAACCTGGCACCTCGACATCGAGGAATTCCTCGAGCTGCGCAAGAACACCGGGGACGACCGCCGCCGCACGCACGACATGAACACGGCGAACTGGATCCCCGACCTGTTCATGAAGCGCGTGTTCGAAGACGGCGAATGGACACTGTTCTCGCCGAACGAAGTGCCCGATCTGCACGACCTGTACGGCCGCGCGTTCGAGAAGCGCTACGAGGAATACGAAGAGCAGACCCGCACCGGCGAGCTCACGCTGTTCAAGCGCGTGAAGGCGCGCGACCTGTGGCGCAAGATGCTGTCCATGCTGTTCGAGACGGGCCATCCGTGGCTCACGTTCAAGGACAGCTGCAACGTCCGCTCGCCGCAGCAGCACGTGGGCGTGGTGCACTCGTCGAACCTCTGCACCGAGATCACGCTGAACACGTCCCGCGAGGAAGTGGCGGTGTGCAACCTCGGCTCGGTGAACCTCGCGCAGCACGTGGTGGACGGCAAGCTCGATCTGAAGAAGCTCGAGAAGACCGTGCGCACCGCGGTGCGGATGCTCGACAACGTGATCGACATCAACTACTACTCGGTGCCGCAGGCGCGCAACTCGAACATGCGCCACCGCCCGGTCGGCCTCGGCATCATGGGCTTCCAGGACGCGCTGTATCGGCTCCGCATCCCGTACGGCAGCGAGGCGGCGGTCGAGTTCGCCGACCGCTCGATGGAAGCGCTCAGCTACTTCGCGATCGAAGCCTCCTGCGAGCTCGCCCGCGAACGCGGCACCTACCCGAGCTTCCAGGGGTCGCTGTGGAGCCGCGGCATCATGCCGATCGACTCGCTGAAGCTCCTGAAGGAAGAGCGCGGCGAGGAGTACCTCGACGTCGACCTGTCGACCACGATGGAGTGGGACAAGCTGCGCGCCAAGGTGCAGATCCACGGCATGCGCAACTCCAACGTGATGGCGATCGCACCGACCGCGACCATCGCCAACATCACCGGCGTGTCGCAGTCGATCGAGCCGACGTACCAGAACCTGTACGTGAAGTCGAACCTCTCCGGCGAGTTCACCGTGGTGAACCCGTTCATGGTCCACGACCTGAAGCGCCTCGACCTCTGGGACAAGGTGATGGTCAACGACCTGAAGTACTACGACGGCAGCCTGATGCAGATCGAGCGCGTGCCCGAGGATCTGAAGGCCTTGTACGCCACCGCATTCGAGGTCGAGCCGCGCTGGCTGGTCGACGCCGCGAGCCGCCGGCAGAAGTGGATCGATCAGGCGCAGTCGCTGAACCTCTACATCGCCGGCGCCAGCGGCAAGAAGCTCGACGTGACCTACCGCATGGCCTGGCTGCGGGGTCTGAAGACCACGTACTACCTGCGCGCGCTCAGCGCCACCAGCACGGAGAAGTCCACCGTCGACCGCAGCCGCCTGAACGCCGTGGCCGCGAGCGGCAGCGCGACGCCGGCCCCGAAGGCGGAAGCCGGCAACGCCAAGGCGTACGTCGATCCGCTGGAAGGCACCGCCGGCCCGGCCGAAGTGCCGCTCGCCTGCTCCATCGACGACCCGGACTGCGAAGCGTGCCAGTGAATGCAGCCCGTGAGAGCAGCAAGCCAACTGTGAGAGCAGCAAGCCAACTGTGGGAGCGGCAAACCAACTGTGGGAGCGGCCTCCGGCCGCGAACAGAAGAATTCCAGGAGCCACCAAATGCTGAGCTGGGACGACTACGAAGAAGACGACACCCCCAACCCTCCTGCCGAGGAGCGCCCGGCGGCCCAGGCCAAACCTGCGGCCGCTCCGGCCCCAACCCCGGCACCCGAAGCGCGGACGGAACCGCCTGCAGCGGTCGTCTCCGAACCCGTGCGCGCCCCCGAACCGCCCCCACAACCGGCCGCGGCCGCTGCCCCCGTGGGGCCCGTGCCGCCGATCACGGTCCCCGAGCCCGCGGTGACGCCGAGCGCCACCAAGGCCGAAGTGATGCAGCAGGCCGAGGAAGCCCTCGCGCACCTCGATGCCCCGATGGTCGGCGACGACGGCGGCCACGTGGAGGAATACCAGCGCGTCACGGTCGACAAGAAGCGCATGATCAACTGCCGCGCCGACCTCAATCAGCTCGTACCGTTCAAGTACGACTGGGCCTGGCAGAAGTACCTGGACGGCTGCGCCAACCACTGGATGCCCCAGGAAATCAACATGAACGCCGACATTGCGCTGTGGAAGTCCGAAGACGGGCTCACCCAGGACGAGCGGCTGATCGTGAAGCGTAGCCTCGGCTTCTTCTCCACCGCCGACTCGCTGGTCGCGAACAACCTGGTGCTGGCGATCTACCGGCTGATCACCAACCCCGAGTGCCGCCAGTACCTGCTGCGCCAGGCGTTCGAGGAGGCGATCCACACCCACGCCTACCAGTACGTGATCGAGTCGCTCGGCATGGACGAGGGCGAGATCTTCAACATGTACCACGAGGTGCCCGCGGTCGCGCGCAAGGCGTCCTGGGCGCTCAAGTACACCAAGGAGATCAGCGACCCCACGTTCAAGACCGGCACGCCGGAAACCGACCGCGCGCTGCTCGCGAACCTGATCGCCTACTACTGCGTGCTCGAAGGCATCTTCTTCTACTGCGGCTTCACCC
>DASVDC010000139.1:0-32109 GCA_036381275.1 Pseudomonadales bacterium
CCGCGGGTGCATCCTCGGCCGCGGCGGCCTGCGCGAACGCCGCTACCCGTTTGCCGCCGACGTACTCGACGGATGCGTCCAGCGACTTTGCCAACCGCTCGATGGCGCTGACTAGATTCGGCTGGGAGACCGCCTGCACCAGGCGGTCGGAAAAGAAGCCCTCGAAGCTGCGCCCGACCTTGATGCCGGACGACGATTTGAGGGCGCGCACCACGTCCAGCGTGGCCTGCAGGGTCTCGCTCATAGGTCTCTCCTGTGGTGTGCCGCGACTGACGACGCGACTCTGCGGGTTCCAATATACAGTGGTTCTGAGGGGCCAATTCCGGCCCCTGGCGTTGGAACTTTCGAGGCGGATTCTTTAATCTTGGTCGGTGGTTAGGCGCGTCTCGCCACCACCTTGACATGGTAGAGGTCCCCGGTTCGAGTCCGGGCGCGCCTACCACGGCCGCGTTTCCGACGGCCGCAACAGCTCCCGATGAGCAGGCGAACCCGGCCTGCCACAGCCCTTGTGCGCCTGCAACACCGGCATTAGAATCCGCGATCCTTGACTCTGAATACCGAGCTTCGGAGAGGAGATCCGTTCAACGAATGTTGGAGAGCGCCTATTAAAAAGGGTGGTGGTAGCAAGCGCTTCGAGCGGGCCGCACTGAACGAGGAGATCCGCGCGCCGCGAGTGCGCTTGATCGGTGCCGACGGCAGCCAGGTGGGAGTGGTATCCCGGGACGACGCGATAAACGAGGCGCGCCGGGCCGGGCTGGATCTGGTGTTGATCGCCGCTGAGGCCGATCCGCCGGTAGTCAAGGTCATGGACTACGGCAAGCACCTGTTCGAGCAGAAGAAGAGCAAGGCCGCTCAGAAGAAGAAACAGAAGCAGATTCAGATCAAGGAGATGAAGTTCCGTCCCGGAACGGAAGAGGGCGACTATCAGGTCAAACTACGCAACCTGAAGCGCTTCCTCGAAGACGGAGACAAAGCCAAGGTATCGCTGCGCTTCCGCGGGCGCGAGGTGGTTCACCCGGAGATCGGGATGAACCTGATGAATCGCATCGCGGAGGACCTCGGAGAAATCGGTCAGGTGGAATCCGCGCCGAAGTTCGAGGGCCGGCAGATGGTCATGGTTCTGGCTCCGAGTAAAAGAACGAAGAAGGCTCAGAAGGCCACAGAAGAGTCACATTGACGCGGCCGGTTCGCCGGCCGACGACGAAATGCGGAGTGCACGATGCCGAAATTGAAATCGAATTCCGGCGCGGCGAAGCGTTTTCGCCGCACCGCCAGCGGCTACAAGCATCGCCAGGCGAACCGGAACCACATCCTGACCAAGAAGCCGTCCAAGCGTAAGCGCCAGCTCCGCGGGCTCGGCGACGTATCGCCGTCCGACGTGGCGCGGCTCGACCGGATGCTGCCGACCAAGGCGCGCTGAGGAGGAAAGACCCATGCCGAGAGTGAAGCGTGGCGTCGCATCCCGCGCCCGCCGCAAGAAGGTATTGAAGCAGGCGAAGGGCTACTACGGTGCCCGCAGCCGGCAGTTCAAGGTCGCCAAGCAGGCGGTGATCCGGGCCGGCCAGTACGCCTACCGCGACCGCCGTCAGCGCAAGCGCCAGTTCCGCAACCTGTGGATCATCCGCATCAACGCGGCGGCCCGCGAGCACGGCCTGTCGTACAGCCGATTTATCGCCGGCCTCAAGAAGGCGGCGATCGAAGTCGACCGGAAGGTGCTGGCGGACCTCGCGATGCACGAGCCGGCCGCGTTCGCGGCGTTGGCCGAGCAGGCGAAGGCCGCGCTGCCGGCGGAGTCCGCCCAGGCGGCGTGAGCGGCGCCTGGCCTCCGCGAGAGCGGATGCCGGAACAATCGAACCGTCTTCTGGGGGCCTGCACGGCAAGCCTTCCCGGAGACCGCGGCACTCGGGTGTCGAAGAAGAAGGGAAGGACGTGAGTTCTTCCCTTTTTCGTTTGAGCCTAGGGAGCGACGACCATGACTGCTGATCTCGACCGGAATCTCAGCCGCCTGGTGGCGGAGGCCGAGCGCGCGGTGGCGGAGGCCGGCGACGAGCGCGCGCTCGACGAGGTTCGCGTGCGCTACCTCGGTAAGAAGGGCGAGCTGACCGCGCTGCTGAAGTCGCTCGGGCAACTCTCACCCGAGGAGCGGCCGGCGGCCGGCGCGCGCATCAACGCCGCGAAGGAGAGCCTTCAGACGGCGATCGCGGCGCGGCGCGAGGCGCTCTCCGCCGAGCAACTGGCCGCGGCGCTGGAAACGGAGCGCGTCGACGTGACGCTGCCGGGCCGGCGCCAATCGAGCGGCGGACTGCACCCGGCCACCCAGGCGCTGATGCGCATGGAGGAAATCTTCACCGGCGCCGGGTACTCGGTGGTGACCGGCCCCGAGGTGGAGACCGACTACTACAACTTCGAGGCGCTGAACATCCCGGCGCACCATCCGGCGCGCGGGATGCACGACACGTTCTATTTCGCCGACGGGACGCTGCTGCGCACCCACACCTCGCCGTCCCAGGTGCACACGATGGAGCGGCAGGCGCCGCCGATCCGCGTGATCTGTCCCGGCCGCGTGTACCGGCGTGATGCGATCGACCCGACCCACAGCCCGATGTTTCTGCAGCTCGAGGGGCTGGTGGTGGATCGCGACATCAGTTTCGCCGACCTCAAGGGCACGGTGACCGAGTTCCTGCAGCGCTTCTTCGAGAAGGAGCTCGCGGTGCGCTTTCGCCCGTCGTACTTCCCGTTCACCGAGCCGTCGGCGGAAGTCGATTGTCAGTGCGTGCATTGCCTCGGCGCGGGCTGCCGCGTCTGCGGCCATACCGGCTGGGTCGAAGTGATGGGCTGCGGCGTCGTGCACCCGAACGTGCTGGAGATGTCGGGCATCGACAGCGAGACGTACTCGGGCTTCGCATTCGGCATGGGCGTCGACCGGCTCGCGATGCTGCTGTACGAGGTGGACGACCTGCGGTTGTTCTACGAGAACGATCTAAGATTTCTCCGTCAATTCAATTAATTAGAATATATATCGGAGATTATTCATGAAGTTCAGCGAAGCCTGGCTGCGCGAGTGGGTGAACCCGCCGCTGGCGCGCGACGCGCTGCTCGAGCAGCTCACGATGGCGGGCCTCGAGGTGGAGGGCGTGGAGCCGGTGGCGGGCTCGTTCAGTGGCGTCGTGGTAGGCACCCTGGTCAGCGTGCAGCCGCACCCGAACGCGGACAAGCTGTCGGTCTGCGAGGTCGACGACGGCGCCGAGCGCGTGCAGGTGGTCTGCGGCGCGCCGAACGTGCGCGCCGGCATGAAGAGCGCGTTCGCGCGGGTCGGCGCGGTGCTGCCGGGCGGGCACCGGATCGAGCGCGCGAAGCTGCGCGGTGTCGAGTCGACGGGCATGTTGTGCAGCGCGGCGGAGCTCGGCATCGGCGACGACCACGGCGGCATCCTCGATCTGCCGGATGCATTGGAAGCGGGCACGGACATCCGCACCGCGCTCGGTCTCGACGATGCCGTGGTGGACCTCAGCATCACGCCGAACCGCGGCGACTGCCTGTCGATCCGCGGCCTCGCGCGCGAGGTCGGCGTGCTGAACAATCTGCCGGTGGCGCAGCCCGAAATCCACGCGGTTCCGCCGGAGATCCACGACACGTTCGACGTCGCGCTCGAGTACCCCCAGGGGTGTCCCCGCTACCTCGGTCGCGTGATCCGGGGCATCGACATCCGCCGCGCGAGTCCCGAGTGGCTCGTGGAGAAGCTGCGCCGCTCGGGGCTGCGCAGCATCGATCCGGTCGTTGACGTGACCAACTTCGTGATGCTGGAGCTCGGGCAGCCGATGCACGCGTTCGATCTGCGCCGGCTGCAGCGCGGCATCGTCGTACGCCTCGCGCGCGCCGGCGAGACGCTCGTGCTGCTGGACGGCCGGGAGGTCGCGCTCGATCCGAGCACGATGCTGATCACGGACGCGGGCGGGCCGGTGGCGATCGCCGGCGTGATGGGCGGCGAGCGCAGCGGCGTCCAGCAGGACACCACCGACGTGTTCCTCGAGTGCGCGTACTTCTCGCCGCTCGCGGTGGCGGGCACCGCGCGCCGTTACGGGCTGCACACCGATGCATCGCAGCGTTACGAGCGCGGCGTCGACTTCGAGCTTCAGGCCGATGCGATGGAGCGGGCGACGCGGCTGTTGCTCGACATCGTCGGCGGCGAGGCCGGCCCGGTGACCGAGGCGGTGGCGCCGGAGCACCTGCCCGCGACGCGGCAGGTGACGTTGCGCGAGCGCCGCCTGCACACGCTGATGGGAGTCGCCATCGAACGGGCCGAGGTGGACGAAGCACTCGAGCGGCTGGGGTTCCGGCTGCTCGAACGGGAGGAGACGGAGGCGGACGGCGTTCGGTGGACGGTGGAAGCCCCGAGCCACCGCTTCGACATCGAGCGGGAGGCGGACCTGGTGGAGGAGGTGTGCCGCATCTACGGCTACAACCGGATTCCGGCCCGGCTGCCGCAGAGCGCGCTCGCGCCGCGCCCGGTGCCGCTCGGCCGTTCGACCGAAGGCCGGCTCAAGATGCAACTCGCCGCGCTCGGCTTCCAAGAGGCGATCACCTACAGCTTCGTCGATCCGCGCCTGCAGGACCTGCTCGATCCGGGCGCCACGCCACTCACGCTCGAGAACCCGGTGTCCTCCGAGCTTTCCGTGATGCGCACGACGTTGCTTCCAGGGCTGGTGGAGGCGCTCCGGACGAACCTCAGCCGCCAGCAGGAGCGGGTGCGGCTGTTCGAGACTGGCCTCTGCTTCGTGCGCGCAGAGAGGCTGCGTCAGGAAGCGCGCGTCGCCGGCGTGTGCTGCGGGCCGCGGCTGCCGGTGAACTGGGCGCAGCCGCCCGACACGGTGGACTTCTTCGACGTCAAGGGTGTGGTCGAGCGGCTCTGGGAGTGGGCGGGGCAGAAATCGGTGCGGTTCGAGCCGTTGCGCGACCCGGTGCTGCACCCGGGGCAGGCCGCGTCCGTCCGGGTCGCGGACGCCGTGGTGGGTCGGCTGGGCCGGCTGCACCCCGAGATCGAAGCGTCACTCGACCTCATGAAACCGGTCTATGTCTTTGAATTACAAATGGAACTACTTCTCGACCGCGCCGAGCGGGTGCACCGCGGGATCTCCCGCTATCCGAGTGTCCGGCGCGATCTCGCGGTGGTCGTTGCGGAGGACGTGCCGGCGGCCGCGGTGGAGGCCACCGTGCGCGAAACGCTGGGCGATTTGCTGGTCGACTTCACGCTCTTTGACGTTTATCGGGGTAAGGGCATTGATTCTAATGAAAAAAGTCTCGCCGTAGGCTTGACCTTACAGGACGCCTCGGCCACTCTTACCGAAGACCGGATCACCCGCTGCACACAGGATGTGATAGCGGCTCTCGAGCGTGCCGTGGGGGCTCGCCTGCGTTCAGGAGGAGTGCCGCGCTAGCGCACGGGCCGACGAGCGGGGACAACAGGAGAGACGGACGTGGGTGCTCTGACCAAGGCGCAGATGGCCGACCGGCTGTTCGACGAGCTCGGGCTGAACAAGCGGGAGGCAAAGGAAATCGTAGAAATGTTCTTCGACGAGATTCGTAACTCGTTGGAGCGCAACGAGCAGGTCAAACTGTCCGGCTTCGGTAACTTCGATCTGCGCGAGAAAGGTGAGCGGCCCGGCCGCAATCCGAAGACCGGTGAGGAAATCCCGATCTCGGCACGTCGGGTAGTGACGTTCCGACCGGGGCAGAAGTTGAAGGCGCGGGTGGAGGCATATGCTGGACGCCAGTCAGAACGGTGAGCTGCCGCCGATCCCCGGCAAGCGCTACTTCACGATCGGCGAGGTCAGCCAGCTCTGCGACGTGAAGCCGCACGTGCTGCGGTATTGGGAGCAGGAGTTCCCGCAGCTCAAGCCCGTCAAGCGGCGCGGCAACCGTCGCTACTACCAGCGTCAGGACGTGATCGTGATCCGCCAGATCCGCGGGTTGCTGTACGACCAGGGCTTCACCATCGGCGGCGCCCGCCAGCGTCTGGAAGGCGAGGAAGCCAAACAGGATCAGACGCAGTTCAAGCTGCTGGTCAAGCAGATGATCGTCGAGCTCGAGGACGTGCTTCGGGTCCTCAAAGGCTGACGCCGCGACTGTGGGGGCGGCCTGCGGCCGCGAACGCCGGAAGATTCACGGCAGCTGGGCGGGTAGCCGCCGCTCCCACGGGGTTGCCGGCGCGTCTGGCATGATCCTCGCTGAGGCGCGATGTCTCAATCCGGAGCAGGAGGAAGTCATGGATCCCGTGAACGAAGGCGCCGAGTCGGGCGGCAAAGGCCGTGGCGCCGTGGATCGTGAAGTCGACAAGCTGCGCCGCGACATCGAGCAACTGCGCGGCGACATCAGCAGTCTCACCAGCTCCTTCAAAGAGCTCGGCGTGCAGAAGGGCCGCGAAGCGGTGGCCCGTGCCCGGCGCACCGGTGATGCGCTGCTGGAAGAGGCCGAAGCCTGGCGCTCGCGCGCCGACCGGGAAATCGAGCAGCGTCCGTTCACCAGCGTGCTGGTAGCGTTCGGGCTGGGCTTTCTGGTTGGCATCCTGATCGATCGCCGCCGCTGAGTGCCGCGTTGGACTGGACCCGTTTCGTTCGCGCTGCGGCCTCTGCGGAAGCCGATCGCGTCAGAGCTCAGATCCGCGCCGCGGTGCGCAGCGTCGCGCTGCTCGCCGTCGCCTCGGTGCTGCTGCTGATCGGCGTGATCTTCACGCTGACCGGGCTCTACGGGTCGCTCGCCGACGCGCTTCCGCAGTGGCAGGCCGGCGGACTGATCGGGCTCGGCCTGCTGCTGGTCTGCCTGTTGCTCGTGGCGGCCGCACGGCGCGGCACCAGGCGCGCCGCGGCGGCCGCGCCACCCCCACGCCCACCCCGCCCGACCGCGGACGATCTGGAAGCGTCCGCCGAGCTCGGCGCCGCCGCCAGCTCGGCGGCGCGCGATTTCGTCGCGCGGCACCGCCCGCACACCTGGCAGCTCGCGCTCGCCGCGTTCGTCTTCGGGCTGATCGCGAGCCGCCAGCCGCCGCGCCGGAAGCGCGACAAGGAGTGACGTCTCCTGTGCCCTGTGGGAGCGGCCTCCGGCCGCGAATTTCCTGCAGATTCGCGGCCGGAGGCCGCTCCCACAGAAGTCCCCGAGGTCCCAAAGAGGCCGCTCCCACAGAGGCCGGGAAGCCCTTTCACGCACGGCTCGCCAGCCACTCGAGAAACCGGCCGACCTCGCTCACGTCGGCGAGGCGGTAGTCGGCCAGCGACGCCGCGACGCGCGGCCCCGGCCGCAAGCCGAGGCCGCTCTCGCCGAGCACGCGGAACGCGTCTTCGTCGGTCTCGTCGTCGCCGATGTAGACGATGCGCGTCTCGGCCGGATCGATGCCCAGCGTCTCGCACAGCCATTCCAGCGCGCGTCCCTTGTCCCAGTCGAGCTTCGGCACGAGCTCGCGCACCCGTTTGCCGGGCCGCACCTCGAGGCTCCACTGCCGGCCGGCGTGCAGCGCGGCGTCGATCACCCGCTCGGCCTGCTCCGGCGCCACCTGCCGGTAGTGCACGGCCACCGAGAAGCGCTTCGCCTCGATCACCACCCCCGGCAAGTCGCCGACGTTCCGACGGATCTCCTCCACTGCGCCCTGCAACCGGACGGCTGCGGCCTCGGCGCCCGGCGCAGTATGGCTCACCGCCGGCCCCGCGATGTCGAGTCCGTGGCTGCCGGCGTAGTAGAGCGTGCCGAGGCCGACGCGTTCGGCGACGTCCGGCCGGTCGCGGCCGCTGATCACGGCCACCGGAAAGCGGTCGGCGAGCGCAGCGATCACCCGGCGCATCTCGGGGGCGAGCACCGCGTCGGCCGGATGCGCGACGATGGGCGTGAGCGTGCCGTCGTAGTCGAGAAACAGCGCGAGCGGCCGGCCCGCGCACCATTCGGCGATCTCGTCCAGGCGCTCGAGCGCGGACGGCAGCGCGCGGGAAAAGCGCAGGCCGCGCAGCTCGCTGATCACCGACCGCGCCCCGGCGTCGAGCAGGTGCGCGGCATCGCCGCCCGGCGCGACGGCGACGATCTGCCGAAAGCCGAGCGCCTCCGCGGCGCGGATGCTCGCCGGCTCGTGCGCGACCAGGAGCGTCCGCGCCGGCGCGGCGTCGAGGCGCCGGCCCGCCTCACCGAGCAGCCGCGCGGTCGCGTCGACGGTCACCGTCCCGTCGCGCCCGTCGTCGACGACCACCTCGAACCGACTGGGGTCGGGCAACGCGCGGAGCCCGGGGCGGCTGCAGACCAGTGCGACGGCGAGCCCGCCGCGGTGCCAGCGCTCGAGCACCGGCGCGGCGAGTGCGAGGCGTTCGGCCTCGCCGTGGCCGCGGGTGTCGACGATCACGGTGTCGAACGGCTCGCCGCCGTCGTTACTCAGCTCGCGATTTTCTCCGGGGAACTGCTGCACGATCCTCCGATGGTTCCTGCGCCTCCGCCGCCGGATTGTCCCGGCGCGTTCGCGTCGGGTGCAAGCGGTGTGCCGAACGGCCGGCGCCCCCCACGTAACTCGTTCCGTAACCGCGGCAAAAAAAGCTGTCACGTCGGCGTAACAAGCGCCGCGAAGGGGCTCGAAAGCCGCGCGCCGCAACGGGTTTTGTCGGTGGCATAGGCATTGCAGAGTCAGGGCGGCGATCCGTGAGGATGGCAACCGGGACGGTTGCATCCGGGGCGCCCGCCCTCCAGCCGCGGCCTCCCGTGCGTCTCGTGTGGTCCTGCCACCCACGGGGCCAGGAAGTACAAAAATCAGGGAACCACACCAGTGACACACGTAGTCGAAAGGGATATCTCGGCCCTGAAGCAGAAGGTACGGGTCGAGCCCGTCGAGCGCGTTCTGCCGAGCCGGAGGCTCATCGTCCTGACCAGCCGCCATCCGGATCCCGCGGCGGTCGCGAGCAAGGGCAACAGCGGCGGACTGGTGGCGGCACTCGCGCCGGCCCTGGAGCGTTGCCGCGGCACCTGGATTGCCGGCAAACCGGAGAACGAGCCCACGGAGCTGACGCCTCGCAACCGGGCAAACGGGGCCGAAACCGCGCCGTACCGCACCGTTCCGGTGCGTTATCCGGCGAAGCTGCACGAAGGTTATTACGCGGGGCTGTCGAACGGCGTGCTCTGGCCCCTGTATCACAGCATGCCTCACGAGCCGGACAAGTGCCGCTCGAGCGAGTGGCGCGACTACTGCGTCGTGAACCGGCATTTCGCCAGCGTCGCGGCCGAGCAGGCGCAGCCCGGCAGCTTCGTCTGGGTACACGATTATCAGCTCAGTCTCGTTCCCGCGATGCTGCGCGAGCTCACCCACGGCAGCGTCGAGATCGGCTTCTTCCTGCACACGCCGTTTCCCGGATACGACCTGTTCCGCATCCTGCCCTGGGGACGCGACGTGTTGCGCGGCATGCTGGGCGCCGATCTGATCGGCTTCCACACGGAGGATTACCGGCGCAACTTCTGCGACTGCGTGCGGCGCCTGCTCGGCGTGCCCTGCGAGGCCAACGCCGGTGAGGTGCGCCTCGACGGGCGTACCGTGAAGCTGCGCGTGATTCCGGTCGGCGTCGACGCGCAGGCCATCTACCGCCTGATCGACGATCCCTGGGTGCGTCACGCCGCCGCACAGATCAAGGAGAAGATCGGCGCCGAGCGCTTGCTGCTCGGGGTCGACCGCATGGATTATACGAAGGGCATCGATCGGCGGGTGGAGGCGGTCGATGCGCTGCTCGAGCGCTATCCCGAGTGGCGCGGCCGGATCGTCTACGCACAGATCGCCGTACCGAGCCGGACGGAGGTGGACGCCTACCGCGACCTGCGCGAGGAGATCGAGCAGCTCGTCGGCCACGTCAACGGGCGCTGGAGCGACGAGTACTGGTCGCCGGTGAAGATGCTGTGCCGCTCCTACCCGCTCCGGGAGCTGGTAGCCTGGTACCTGGCCGCGGACGTGGCGCTGGTCACGCCGTACCGGGACGGGATGAACCTCGTGGCGAAGGAGTACTGCGCTGCGAATCACCGCAATCCCGGCGTGCTGGTGCTCTCCGAGTTGACCGGCGCCGCCTGCGAGCTGGGCGATGCTCTGATGGTCAACCCGCACGACCTGGATGGCATGACCGAGACCATCCACCGGGCGCTGAAGATGCCGCACGACGAAGCCTGCTCGCGGATGCAGCGCCTGAACCAGCGCATCCAGGCGTGCGACGCGCACTTCTGGGTGGATACGTTCCTGGCGGAGGCCGGTTGGCGGAAGCGTTTCTGACGGCGGATCGAGCATGAAGCAGCCTCCAGTCTGGCTGGGGCGGCCGTATCCGCTGGGCGCGACTTGGGACGGTGAAGGGGTCAACTTCGCGCTGTTCTCGAGCAGCGCCGACAAGGTCGAGCTGTGCCTGTACGACGAGACTGGCCGGCGCGAGACGCACCGCATCGTGATGCCGGAGCGCACCGAGCAGATCTGGCATTGCTACCTGCCCCAGGTGCGCCCCGGACAGCTCTACGGCTATCGGGTGTACGGGCCGTACGATCCGCCGCGCGGACTGCGCCACAACCCGCACAAGCTGCTGCTCGACCCGTACGCGAAGATGCTGAGCTCGCCGCTCATCTGGCGGAACGCCCACTTCGGCTACCGGGTGGGGGCGAAGGGCGAAGACCTGGTGATGGATCGGCGCGACAACGGCCCGTTCATGCCGAAGAGCGTCGTGGTCGAGGACGCGTTCAGCTGGGGGGACGACAGGCCGCCGAACACCCCGTGGCGCGACACGGTGATCTACGAGGTGCACGTGAAGGGTTTCACCATCCGCCACCCGGGCGTCGACCCGGAAGTGCGCGGCACGTACCTCGGCCTCGCGAGCCCGCCCGCGATCGAGCACCTGAAGCGCCTCGGCGTCACCGCGGTGGAGCTCTTGCCGGTGCACGCGCACGTCGATGAGCTGCACCTCGTCGAGAAGGGCCTGACCAACTACTGGGGCTACAACACCATCGGCTTCTTCGCGCCGGACATGCGCTTCGGGGTGGGCGACCACGTGCGCGAATTCAAGGAGATGGTCAAGCGTCTGCACTCGGCCGGCATCGAGGTGATCCTGGACGTGGTCTACAACCACACCGCGGAAGGCAACCACCTCGGTCCAACGTTTTCGTTTCGCGGCATCGACAACGCCGCCTACTACCGGCTGGTGCCGGACGATCCGCGCCGCTACCTCGATTACAGCGGCTGCGGCAACAGCCTGAACACGATGCACGCGCGCACGCTGCAGCTCGTGATGGACAGCCTGCGCTACTGGGTGCGCGAGATGCACGTGGACGGCTTCCGCTTCGACCTCGCGACCGTGCTTGCGCGCCTCGATCACGAGGTGAGCCACCGCAGCTCGTTCTTCGACATCCTGCACCAGGATCCGCTCCTGACTCAGGTGAAGCTGATCGCCGAGCCGTGGGACATGGGCGAAGGCGGCTACCACGTGGGCAACTTTCCGGTGGGTTGGTCGGAATGGAACGGCCAGTACCGGGACACCGTGCGCGCCTACTGGCGCGGCGATCCCGGTCAGCTCGGCGACTTCGCCCGACGGCTCACCGGCTCGGCGGATCTGTACCAGGACGACGGACGTTCGCCGCAGGCGAGCATCAACTTCGTCACCGCGCACGACGGCTTCACGCTGCGCGATCTGGTCAGCTACAACGAGAAGCACAACGAGGTCAATCAGGAAGACAACCGCGACGGCCACAGCCACAACCTGTCGTGGAACTGCGGGGTGGAGGGCGAGACCGACGACCCGCGCATCCGCTGCCTGCGCGAGCGGCAGCGGCGCAACCTGATGGCCACGCTGCTCTTGTCGCAGGGCGTGCCGATGCTGCTCGCCGGGGACGAGCTGAGCCGGACCCAGCGCGGCAACAACAACGCGTACTGCCAGGACAACGAGATCTCCTGGCTCGACTGGAATCTGACCGACGACGAGCGGCGCTTCCTCGCGTTCACCGCGGACCTGCTGAGGTTGCGCCGCGCACACCCGCTGTTTCGCCGTACCACGTTCTTCCGCGGGCACCACTCGGACGACGACATCATGTGGCTCCGGCCGGACGGCGGCGAGATGACGGAGGCCGAGTGGAACGATCGCGAAGGGCGCGTGCTCGGCATGCTGATGAACGGCGAGGCCGTCGGCGACCGGGATCCGATGAACCAGCCGATTCGCGACGACACGCTGCTGGTGTTGATGAGCGCGCAGGACGCGGACGTGCTGTTCCGCCTGCCGGATCGTTGGGGCACCGGCCCGTGGGAGGTGCTCGTGGACACCGCCGAGCAGCGCGAGCCGGGGAGCGCGGCGGAGGATCCGTTCAGGCTCGCCGGCCGCAGCCTTGCAGTACTCGTGCGCAGAGCGCCGGAATGGGAGCGTCGCCGTGACTGAATTCGTCTATCCGATGGACTGGGGCGCGAGCCCGATCGACGGTGGCGTGCGCTTCCGCCTCTGGGCACCGAGCGCATCGCAGGTGGAGCTGCTGGTCGACGATCGAGCGACCCGGCCGATGGCGGCCGTCGGCGACGGCTGGTGGGAGCTCGTCGAGCCCGGCGCCCGCGCCGGCAGCCGCTACCGCTACCGCATCGACGGCGGCATCGACGTGCCGGATCCGGCCTCCCGCTTCCAGCCGGAGGACTGTCTCGGACCGAGCCAGATCGTCGACCCGGCCGGCTACCGCTGGCAGCACGGCGGCTGGACCGGCCGGCCCTGGCACGAGGCGGTGATCTACGAGCTGCACGTGGGCACGTTCACGCCGGATGGCACCTTTCGCGGCGCGATCGGCAAGCTCGACACCCTCGTGGATCTCGGTGTCACCGCGATCGAGCTGATGCCGATCGCGGACTTCTCCGGGCGGCGCAACTGGGGTTACGACGGCGTGCTGCCGTTCGCCCCCGACTCGGCGTACGGCACGCCGGACGACCTGAAAGCGCTGATCGACGCCGCGCACGAGCGCGGGCTGATGGTGCTCCTCGACGTGGTCTACAACCACTTCGGCCCCGAGGGGAACTTCCTGTCGCAGTACGCGGCCGCGTTCTTCACCGACCGTCACCAGACGCCGTGGGGCGCCGCGATCAATTTCGACACCGGCCCGGAAAGCCGTTGGGTGCGGCAGTTCTTCGTCGACAACGCGCTGTACTGGCTCGAGGAGTACCGCTTCGACGGGCTGCGCCTCGACGCCGTGCACGCGATCCGCGACGACTCCGACGAGCACGTGCTCGCGGAGCTCGCGCGGCGCGTGCGCGAGCATGTCGGCGAAGCACGGCACGTGCATCTGGTGCTGGAGAACGACGCCAACGAGGCGCGCTGGCTCGGCGACGGCGGCTACGAGGCGCAGTGGAACGACGACTACCACCACGCGTTCCACGTGGCGCTCACCGGCGAGCGCGACAGCTACTACGGTGACTACGCCGACCGGCCGATCGCGCGCGCCGCACGGATCCTCGCCGAGGGTTTCGGCTACCAGGGCGAGCATTCGGTGCACCGGGGCGAACCGCGCGGTGAGCCGAGCGCGCACCTGCCGCCGACCGCGTTCGTCGCGTTCCTGCAGAACCACGACCAGATCGGCAACCGGGCGTTCGGCGAGCGGCTGCACGAGCTCACCGCGCCGGCGGCGCTGCGTGCCGCGACCGAGATCCTGCTGCTCGGGCCGATGCCGCCGCTCTTGTTCATGGGTCAGGAGTGGAACGCGAGCGCGCCGTTTCCGTTCTTCTGCGACTACGAGGGCGAGCTGGCGGACGCGGTGGTGGAAGGCCGGCGGCGCGAGTTCGCGCAGTTCGACGCGTTCCGCGATCCGGCGGCGCGGGAGCGGATCCCGAACCCGGTGCGGGAGGAGACCTTCGCCTCGGCGCGGCTCGACTGGAACGAGCGCCTCGCCGGCGCGCACGGCGACTGGTGGCGCCTGTGCCACGATCTGCTGGCGCTGCGCCGACTGCGTGTCGCACCGCGGCTCGAGCACGCGCCGGGCGGCCCTGCGCGGGCGGTGACGCTCGGTGAGCAGGCGCTGCAGGTGAGTTGGGTGCTCGCCGGCGGCGTGCGCTACACCTTGCTCGCGAACTTGAGCGACGCGCCGCTGGCCGGCGTTCGGGTACCGGGCGGCGAGTGCCTGTACGGGTCGCCCGACGGCGGTGATGAGCACACGCTCGCCCCCTGGTCCGTCCGCTTCTATCTCGAAGCGAGCGGCGACGTCGAGAACGAGCCGGCGGGGACGGCCCGATGACCGGCGCGGGCGACGCAGCCGGCGAACCCGCGGCGCAGGCGCTGGAACGGCTCGCCCGCCTGCACGGCATCCAGCCGGAGTTCACCGACGTCTGGGGACAGCGCCGCTCGGTCAGCGACGACACCCGGCGCGGCGTGCTGACCGCGATGGGCGTCGCGTGTGACGACCCCGAGGCGGTGCGGCGCTCGCTCGATGCGGTGCTCGCGGAGCGGCGACGGCGCCTGCTGCCGCCGGTGCTGGTCGTCGATCAGCACCAGCCGCTCGCGGTGCCGGTGCACCTGCCGCCGGGGACCGGGACCGAGCGCGTGAGCTGGCGCGTCGTGGAAGAGCACGGTGCGATCCACGAAGGCGACTGCGACGCGTCGGAGCTGCGGCGGCGGGACGGGGCCGGGGACGACGAGCCGCCGCTGCTCGGCCTCGATCTCGCGCTGCCGACCGGCTACCACGAGCTGCGTCTCGGCGTCGGCGGCCGTCATGCCCACATGCCGCTCGTCGTCGTACCGGCGCACTGCTACCTGCCGGAGCCGCTCACCGCCGGCGCGCGCTGGTGGGGCCTTTCCGCGCAGCTCTACGGCGTGCGCCGCACGAACGACTGGGGTATGGGCGACTTCGGGGCACTGCCCGAGCTGGTCGATCTCTGCGTCCGTCACGGCGCGGCGCTGCTCGGCCTGAACCCGTTGCATGCCTTGTTTCCGGTGTGGCCCGAGCACGCGAGCCCCTACTCGCCGTCGAGCCGTCTGTTCCTGAACGTGCTGTACGTCGACCTCGAGCGGGCCGTGGACGTGAGCGGCAGCAACGCGGCGCGGGAGCGGCTGCACGCGCCGGAAACGGCGGCGCAGCTCGAGCGGCTGCGCGGTCTCGAGCTGGTGGACTACCGCGAAGTGAGCGCGCTGAAGCTGCCGATCCTCGAGCTCGCGTTCGCCGAGTTCGCAGCGGATCCTACGAGCCTGCGCTACCGGCAGTTCCGCCAGTTCTGCGAAGCCGAGGGCGACGGGCTGCTCCGTCACGCGTTGTTCGAGGCGCTGCACGAGCACTTTCACGGCATTGATCCACAGGCGGCCGGTTGGCCGAGCTGGCCGCGTCCGTACCAGGATCCGGCCTCCACCGCGGTGGCCCGCTTCGCCGAGACCCACGCCCATCGGGTCGACTTCCACCGCTGGCTGCAGTGGCTCGCCGAGGAGCAGCTCGCGGCGGCGGCGCGGCATGCCGACGACCGGGATCTGGCGATCGGCCTTTACGTGGACCTCGCGGTCAGCGTCGACCGCTGCGGCGCCGAGACCTGGTGCAACCGCCATCTGTACGCGCTCGATGCGGCGGTGGGCGCGCCGCCCGACCTCTACAACGTCAACGGCCAGAACTGGGGTCTGCCGCCGATCAATCCGCAGAGCCTGTACGAGTCGGGCTACGCGCTGTTCATCGAGACCTTGCGGCGCAACATGCGCCACGCCGGGGCGCTGCGCATCGATCACGTGATGGGGCTGATGCGCCTGTACTGGATCCCGGCGGGCAGCGGCGCGGACGCCGGTGCGTACGTGAGCTATCCGATCGATGACCTGCTCGGCATCGTCGCGCTCGAGAGCCAGCGCAATCGCTGCGTGGTGATCGGCGAAGACCTCGGTACGGTGCCGGAAGGGCTGCTGGAACGGCTGCAGCAGCGTCGCGTGCTGTCGTATCGGCTCCTGTACTTCGAGCAGGAGCAGGACGGCCGCTTCCGCCGGCCGGAGGACTATCTGCGCCAGAGTCTGGTCGCCGTCACCACCCACGATCTGCCGACGCTGCGCGGCTGGTGGGAGGAGCGCGATCTCGCCTGGCGCACCGAGCTCGAGCTGTTCCCGAACGACGAGCTCCGCCGCGACGCGAGGGAGAGCCGGGCGCGCGAGCGCGAGCGGCTCGAGCAGGCGCTCGCGGACGCGGGGCTCGATCCGGCGGCCGAGGACGACGCGGTGCCGATCCGGGCCGTGCACCGCTACCTCGCACGCAGCCCTGCGATGCTGATGCTGCTGCAGCTCGAGGATGCGCTCGGCATCGCGGAGCAGGCGAACCTGCCCGGCACCGTGGACGCGCACCCGAACTGGCGCCGCCGGCTGCCGGTACCGCTGCACGCGCTCGAGCAGGATTCGCGGTTCGCCGCGGTGGTGGCCGCGGTCGCCGAGGAGCGCGGCGCGCCGACCGAGCCGGCCGCTCTGACGACCCCCGCGGTGCCGCGCGCCATGTACCGTCTGCAGCTCCACCGCGACTTCACGTTCCAGCAGGCGCGCGACCTCGTACCCTATCTGCACGCGCTCGGCATCAGCCACGCGTACGCCTCGCCCTATCTGCAGTCGCGTGCCGGCAGCACCCACGGCTACGACATCAACGACCACAACGCCATCGACGGCGAGATCGGCTCCGAGCACGACCACGCGGAATGGGTCGCCGCGCTGCACGGGCGCGGCATGGGCCACGTGCTCGACATCGTGCCGAACCACATGGGCGTGATGGGCAGCGACAACGCCTGGTGGCTCGACGTGCTCGAGCACGGCGAAGCCGCGCGGCACGCGAGTTACTTCGACATCGAGTGGCACCCGTCGGAGCGGGCGCTGCAGGGTAAGATCCTGCTGCCGGTGCTGGGCGCGCCGTACGGCGAGATCCTCGACCGGGGCGAGCTGGTGCTCCGGTTCGACCCGGCCGACGGGCGGCTGGTGGTGCAGTACTTCGAGCACCGGCTGCCGATCGACCCGCGCCACTACCCGCAGGTGCTGAACCGGCCGCTGCCGGCGCCGCAGCCGGACGCACCGGTGCCCGGGCCGCTCAGCGAGTCGGTGCTCGAGGAGCTGGCGAGCATCAGCGCCGCGTTCGCCAAACTGCCGCGCCGGTCCGAGACGAACCGCGCGGCGGTGACCGAGCGGTATCGCGACAGCGAGCTGCTGCGTCAGCGGCTGCTGCGCCTGTACCGGGAGGTGCCGGCAGTGGCGCAGCGGATCGAAGCCCAGGTGGCCAGCTTCAGCGACGGCCGCGCGCTGCACGAGCTGCTGGAACGGCAAGCCTGGCGGCTCGCACACTTCCGCACCGCGAGCGACGAGATCAACTACCGGCGCTTCTTCGACATCAACGACCTGGCCGGTCTTCGCACCCAGGACCCGGAAGTGTTCGACGCGGTGCACGCGCGCGTGCTGGCGCTGGTCGAGAAGGGCGCGGTCGGCGGGCTGCGCGTCGATCATCCGGACGGCCTCTACGATCCGGCCGGCTACTTCCGGCGCCTGCGCGAGCGCTGCGCGGAGCTGCGCCCGCGCGACGCGCCGCCGATCTTCCTCGCGGTCGAGAAGATCCTCGCGGTGGACGAGCCGCTGCCGGAGGACTGGGACGTCTCGGGCACCACCGGCTACGAGTTCGGCGCGCTGCTGAACGGGCTGTTCGTCGATCCCGCCGCCGAGGAGCCGCTCAGCCGCTGCTACGCCGAGTTCATCGGCGATCGCATCGACGTGGAGGAGCTCGAGTACCGCGCGAAGCACGTGGTGATGCGGCGCCTCCTGGCCGGCGAGCTGCAGGTGCTCGGCAATCTGCTGCACCGGATCGGCCAGTCCGATCCCCACACGCGCGACTACACCAGGAGCAGCCTCGTGGAGGCGATTCGGGAGCTGACCGCCTGCTTTCCGGTGTACCGCACGTACGTGCGCGGTCCGGTGATCAGCGAGCAGGACCGCCAGCACTTCGCGACCGCGATCCGCCGCGCGCGGCGCCGGGCGCTGTCGCTCGACCCGGGTGTGTTCGACTTCCTGCACGACGTGCTGCTGCAGCGGAACGCCGGCTCGGCCACGCGCCGGCGCGCGATGCAGGATTTCACGATGAAGCTGCAGCAGTTCACCGCGCCGGTGACCGCCAAGGGCGTGGAAGACACGATGTTCTACCGCTACGCGCGGCTCTTGTCGCTGAACGAGGTGGGCGATTCGCCGGCGCGCTTCGGCGTGTCGGTAACCGAGTTCCATCGCCGCAATCAGGAGCGCCTGGCCCGCTGGCCGGACAGTATGCTCGCCACCAGCACCCACGACACCAAGCGCGGCGAGGACATGCGGGCGCGGCTCAACGTGCTCTCGGAGTGCCCCGACGAGTGGGCCGCGCGCGTGATGCGCTGGCGCGAGCTGAACCGCCACCTGGTGCAGCGGGTGGACGACGCGCCCGCGCCGAGCCCGAACGACGAGTACTTCCTGTACCAGACGCTGGTCGGCTCCTGGCCGATCGGCGGCTCGAACCGGGGCGAGCGGGAAGCCTACCGGGAACGCATCGAGACCTACCTGACCAAGGTGATGCGCGAGGCCAAGGTTCATTCCACCTGGCTGTCGCCCAACGAGCCCTACGAGCGCGCGGTGCTCGCCTTCGCGGGCGCGCTGCTCGATCCCGAGCGCAGCGCCGAGTTTCTCGCCGACCTGACGGATTTCCTCGGGCGCATCGCGCCGGTGGGTCTGCTGAACGGCCTGGCGCAGACGGTGCTGAAATTGACCGTTCCGGGGGTTCCGGACATCTACCAGGGCAGCGAGCTCTGGAACTTCTCGCTGGTGGATCCGGACAATCGCCGGCCGGTGGACTACGCCCGGCGCCGCGAGCTGCTGCGCCGGCTCGGCCGGCGCCGCCACATCGTCCCGGCCGACGAGCTGCTCGCCGCCATCGACAGCGGGTTGCCGAAGCTCTACGTGATCCGGCAGGTGCTCGCGCTGCGGCGGACCCTGCCGGAGCTGTTCGAGCGGGGCGAATACCTGCCGCTCGCCGTGCACGGTGCGCTCGGCGCCCATGTCTGCGCGTTCGCGCGCCGAGCGCAGCAGGGACTCGTCGTCGTCGCGGTGCCGCGGCTGATCGCCGGACTCTGCGGCCCGCGCGGCGAGCCGCCGCTCGGCGATCGCTGGGGCGATACCGAGCTCGAGCTGCCGGACGGCCTGCTCGAGGGGGGCGCAGCGCTCACCGACGTGTTCACCGGGCGGCGGCTCGAGCCGGCCGCCGGCCGGTTGCCGGTACGGCACTTGCTGGCAAGCTTGCCGGTATCGGTGGCGGCCGCGCGGCAGGCCGGCCGCGAAGGAGGACGTTCGCGATGAGCCCGCTGACGGATCTGGACGCCTATCTGCTCGCCGAAGGCACCCACACCCGTCTGTATGAAACGCTGGGCGCGCATCTCAAGCCCGACGGCGGGGCCCGCTTCGCGGTCTGGGCGCCGAACGCGCGCGAGGTCAGCGTGATCGGCGACTTCAACGACTGGAATCCGGACGCCCATCCGCTCCGGCACGACCGCTGCGGGGTCTGGGCCGGCATCGTGGACGTCGCGAAACGGGGCGATCGCTACAAGTACCACATCCGCTCGAACTGGGGCGGCTACCGGGTCGACAAGGCCGATCCGTTCGGCGTGCGTCACGAGGAGCCGCCGGCCACCGCGTCGATCCTGTGGGACCTCGAGTACGAATGGCACGATCACGAATGGATGGCCGAGCGCCATCGGCACAACGACCCGGCTGCGCCGCAGGCGGTCTACGAAGTGCACCTCGGGTCGTGGCGGCGCGTGCCGGAGCAGGGCGGCCGTTCGCTCACTTACCGGGAACTCGCGGAGCAGCTCCCGGACTATCTGGTCGAGATGGGCTATACGCACGTCGAGTTCATGCCCGTGATGGAGCACCCGTTCTACGGCTCCTGGGGCTACCAAACCACCGGCTACTTCGCGCCCACCGCGCGCCAGGGCACGCCGCAGGACTTCATGTACCTGATCGACCGGCTGCACCAGGCCGGCATCGCCGTCTGGCTCGACTGGGTGCCGTCGCACTTTCCGGGCGATGCGCACGGGCTCGCCTACTTCGACGGCACGCACCTGTACGAGCACGCGGATCCGCGCCAGGGCTTCCACCCGGAGTGGCAGAGCTACATCTTCAACCTCGGCCGCCACGAGGTGCGCTCGTTCCTGCTGAGCAGCGCGATGTTCTGGCTGCACCGCTACCACGCGGACGGCCTCCGGGTGGATGCGGTGGCGTCGATGCTGTATCTCGACTACGCGCGCCCGCACGGCGAGTGGATCCCGAACCCGCACGGCGGCCGGGAGAATCTCGAGGCCGTCGACTTCCTCCGGCGCCTCAACACGGCCGTCTGCGAGTTCGACGCCGGCGTGCAGATGGTGGCGGAGGAGTCGACCGCCTGGCCCGGGGTCACCCATCCGGCCCGGGAGCAGGGGCTCGGTTTCGGCATGAAGTGGAACATGGGCTGGATGCACGACACGCTCGAGTACATGGGCCGCGATCCGGTGCACCGCGCGTATCACCACGATCAGCTCACCTTCAGCATGGTCTACGCGTTCCACGAGCGGTTCATCCTGCCGCTGTCGCACGACGAGGTGGTCTACGGCAAGGGGTCGCTCCTGAACAAGATGCCGGGCGACGACTGGCAGAAGCGCGCCAATCTGCGGCTGCTGCTCGGCTACATGTGGGGGCATCCGGGCAAGAAGCTGCTGTTCATGGGCGGCGAGATCGGCCAGTGGCGCGAGTGGAACCACGACAGCAGCATCGACTGGCACCTGCTCGAAGACCCCGGGCACGCCGGCATTCAGCGCTGGGTGAAGGCGCTGAACCACTTCTACCGGGAGACGCCGGCGCTCTACGGCGCGGATTTCGACCCCGCGGGCTTCCGCTGGGTGATCGGCGACGATCGTCAGAACAGCGTGCTCGCGTTCCTGCGCCTCGGCCCCGCGCCGGCCCCGGAGGTGCTGGTGGTCTGCAACTTCACGCCCGTGCCGCGGCACAACTACGGCATCGGCGTGCCGCACGGCGGCCGCTGGCGCGAGGCATTGAACAGCGACGCGGTGGAGTTCGGCGGCAGCGGCGTCGTGCACGCCGGCAGCCACTACACGGCGCCGTTGCCGGCGCACGGCTTCTACCACTCGCTGTACTTGACCCTGCCGCCGTTGGCGGCCATGTTCCTGGTCCGCGAGCAGGAGGAGGCGTGAAGCCGCACAAGCTGTCGCAGCTCAAGAAGGAAGGGCGCCTTCGGATCGTGATCGAGAACGTGACCCCGGAGGTGGATGCGGGGCGGTTCCCGGTCAAGCGCGTCACCGGCGAATTCGTCGACGTGGAGGTCGACCTGTTCGCCGACGGCCACGAGAGCGTCGCCGGCGATCTCCTGTACCGGGCGCCGAATCGGACGGACTGGCAGCGCACGCCGCTGCGGGCGCTGGTGAACGACCGCTTCACGGCGCATTTCCAGGTGACCGAGCTCGGCCGCTACACGTACACCGTGGAAGCGTGGGCCGACCCGTTCGCCACCTGGCGCAGCGACCTCGAGAAGCGGCGCGGCGCCGGGCAGGACCTCGCGGTGCCGCTGGAAGTCGGCGCCCGGCTGGTGGACGCCGCGGCGGCGCGGCGCGAGGGCGACGAACGGGCGCAGCTCGAAGGGTGGGCGGCGCGGCTGCGCGACGAGGCGTCCGGGGCGCGAATGGGCGATACCGCCAACGACCCGGAGCTGGCGGCGCTGATGCGCGCATCGCCCGACCCGCAGACGGTGCGCCGTTACCCGCGCGAGCTCGAGGTGCTGGTGGAACGGCCGCGGGCCGCCTACGGGGCGTGGTACGAGTTCTTTCCCCGCTCCTGCGGGCCCGAGGGCCGGCACGGCACGTTCGCCGACTGCGGGCCGCGCCTCGAGCACGCAGCCCGCATGGGCTTCGACATCGTCTACTTGCCGCCGATCCACCCGATCGGCCGCACCGCCCGCAAGGGGCCGAACAACGATCCGGACGGCGGCGAGGACGCGGTGGGCAGCCCCTGGGCGATCGGTGCCGCCGAGGGCGGACACAAGAGCGTGCACCCGGAGCTCGGTACGCTCGAGGACTTCCGCCGCTTCGTCGCCCGCGCTGCCGAGCTCGGGCTCGAGGTGGCGCTCGACATCGCGTTCCAGTGCGCGCCGGATCATCCGTACGTGCAGAGCCACCCGGAGTGGTTCCGCCACCGGCCCGACGGCAGCATCCAGTACGCGGAGAACCCGCCGAAGCGCTACCAGGACATCTATCCGCTCGACTTCGAGTGCGACGACTACGCGAGCCTCTGGCAGGAGCTCTACAGCGTCGTCGAGTTCTGGATCCAGCAGGGCGTCACGGTGTTCCGGGTCGACAACCCGCACACCAAGCCGTTCCGGTTCTGGGAGTGGCTGATTCACCGGATCAAGCGGCGCTACCCCGAGACCGTGTTCCTGTCGGAGGCGTTCACCCGGCCGAAGGTGATGCACCACCTCGCGAAGCTCGGCTTCAGCCAGTCCTACACCTACTTCACCTGGCGGAACACCAAGCAGGAGCTCATCGAGTACTTCGAGGAGCTGACGCAGCAGCCGAGCCGCGAGTACTTCCGGCCGAACGTCTGGCCGAACACGCCGGACATCCTGCACGAGTTCCTGCAGCAGGGCGGCCGCCCGGCGTTCGCGATCCGCTATCTGCTGGCCGCGACGCTCGCCGCCAACTACGGCATCTACGGCCCGGCGTTCGAGCTCTACGAGCATCGGGCGGTGAAGCCGGGGAGCGAGGAGTACCTGGATTCGGAAAAGTATCAGCTCCGTCACTGGGACGTGGACCGGCCGGACAGCCTGGCGGCGCTGATCGGCACCGTGAACCGCATCCGCCGGGCGCACCGGGTGTTCCAGGACGACTGGAATCTGCGGTTCCACCCCGTGGACAACGACATGCTGCTCGCGTACTCGAAGCGCGCCGGCGACGAAGTGCTGCTGATGGTGGTGGTGCTGGATCCGCGGCATACGCAGTCGGGGTGGGTGACGCTGCCGCTGGATGCGCTGGGGTTGCCGGAGCACGATCCCTACATCGCCCACGATCTGCTGACCGGCGCCCGCTACCAGTGGCACGGGCCGACCAATTTCGTGATGCTCGATCCGAACACCCAGCCGGGTCACGTCTTGCGCCTCGTCGACCCGCGCCGGCACGATTACGATTACCCGAGCTTCCTGTCGTCACCAACCGGTACGGCCTGATCGCGAGATGATCCAGCATGCTGCTCTGAAGGACGATCCGCTGTGGTACAAAGACGCAGTCATCTATCAGCTTCACGTCAAGGCGTTCTACGACAGCGACGACAGCGGTTCCGGTGACTTCCGCGGCCTGATTCAGAAGCTGGACTACATCCAGTCGCTCGGCGTCAACACGCTGTGGCTGCTGCCGTTCTATCCGTCGCCGCTGCGTGACGACGGCTACGACATCGCCGACTACCTCGACGTCCACCCGGACTACGGCACCATCGACGACTTCAAGAGCTTCGTCGAGGAGGCGCACGCGCGGGGGCTTCGGATCATCACGGAGCTCGTGATCAACCACACGTCGGACCAGCACCCGTGGTTCCAGCGCGCGCGTCGCGCTCCGCCCGGCTCGCCGGAGCGCGAGTTCTACATCTGGAGCGACACCGATCAGAAGTTTCCCGAGACCCGGATCATCTTCACGGACACGGAGAAGTCGAACTGGGCCTGGGATCCGGAAGCAGGCGCCTACTACTGGCACCGGTTCTTCTCGCACCAGCCGGACCTGAACCACAACAACCCGGCGGTGGTGGAAGCGGTGATCGACGTGATGCGCTTCTGGTTCCGGATGGGCGTCGACGGGATGCGGCTCGACGCGATCCCGTACCTGTGCGTGCGCGAAGGCACCAACAACGAGAATCTGCCGGAGACGCATGCGGTGCTGAAGCGCATGCGCAAGGTGCTCGACGAGGAGTTCCCGAACCGCTGCTTTCTCGCCGAGGCCAACCAGTGGCCGGAGGACGTGCGCGACTACTTCGGCGACGGCGACGAGTGCCACATGGCCTACCACTTCCCGCTGATGCCGCGGATGTACATGGCGCTCGCCCAGGAAGACCGCCACCCGATCATCGAGATTCTGGAGCAGACGCCGTCGATCCCCGAGAACTGCCAGTGGGCGATCTTTCTGCGCAACCACGACGAACTGACCCTCGAGATGGTGACCGACGAGGAGCGGGACTACATGTACCGCACCTATGCGACCCATCCGCGCATGCGGGTCAACGTCGGCATCCGCCGCCGGCTCGCGCCGCTGCTCGACAACAGCCGCGACAAGATCGAGCTGATGAACAACCTGCTGATGACGTTGTTCGGCACGCCGATCGTCTACTACGGCGACGAGCTCGGCATGGGGGACAACATCTACCTCGGCGACCGCGACAGCGTGCGCACGCCGATGCAGTGGAACGCCAACCGCAACGGCGGCTTCTCCAACGCCGACGAGAGCAAGCTGTACCTGCCGCCGGTGACGAGCCCCGAGTACGGCTACCAGTCGATCAACGTCGAAGCGCAGGATGCGGCGCCGCACTCGCTGCTGAACTGGATGCGCCGGCTGATCCACGTGCGCAACGGTCACCCCGCGTGGGGCCGCGGCGACACCGAGTTCCTGCACCCGAGCAACCGCAAGGTGCTCGCGTATCTGCGCCGTTACCAGGACGAGATCCTGCTGTGCGTCGCGAACCTGTCGCGCGATCCGCAACCGGTGGCGCTGAACCTGTCGGCGTTTCAGGGCCGGGTGCCGCTCGAGCTGTCGGGGCGGACGCACTTTCCGCGGATCGGCGAGGCGCCGTACGTGCTGGCACTGGCCGGCTACGGCTTCTACTGGTTCCAGCTCGTCGAGGTGGAAGAGGAGGCGGTGGTCGCGCCCCTCGAGCCCGGCGCGCCGGTGCCGGTACTGGTCTGGTTCGACGGCTGGCGCAGCCTCGACGTGGACGCGGTGGCGCCGGCGCGGCGCGAGCTGGCCAAGCGGGTCGTCTCCCAGTTCCACGAGCAGGCGCTGGCCCGCTGGCTGCCGGCCCAGCGCTGGTACACGGGCAAGGGCCAGCGGCCGCGCTCGCTGCGCTACCGGCCGCTGCCGTGGCCGCTCGCCGAGGACGCGCCGTGGCAGTGGGGCACGGTGCAGGTGGACGAGGAGGCCGAATACCTGCTGCCGATGGCGGTCACCTGGGGCGGTTCGGAGGAGCTGCAGGTGGGACCGGATCACCCCCATCGGATCGCGCCGGTCCGGCGTCATGCCCGCATGGGCGCGCTGGTGGACGCCGCGGCCTCGCCGCGCTTCGTGCGGGATCTGTTGACGGCGCTCGCCGAGGGCGGGGACGTGCGGGTCGGCAACGCGGTGCTCCGCCACCGGCCGCGTCCCGCGCTCGGTGAGCGGGCGCTGAAGGTCGCGCGGGAAGACGTCGAGGCGCCCGGCGAGATCGGCACCAACACCACGGTACGGATCGCCGACTGGGGGTTCCTGAAGCTCTACCGGAGCGTCACGAAAGGCGTTCCGGTGGAAGTGGAGATGAGCGAGTTCCTGACCGAGCGGGCGGGTTTCCGGCACGCGGTGAAGGTGCTCGGCAGCATCGAGCTGCTCGACCCCGACGCCGAGGTGGGCGCGCCGGTGGCGGTGCTGCAGGAGCTGATCTCGCACCAGGGCAGCGCCTGGGATCTGGTGGTCGGACACCAGCGGCGCATCATCCAGAACGTCGAGGAGCGCGACTACCTGCGCTACATGGTCGGCCTGCTCGGGCGCCGCACCGCCGAGATGCACCAGGCGCTCGCCCTCGAGACCGGCGATCCGGCGTTCGACCCCGAGCCGATCACCGCGGAGGACGTGCGCCGCTGGGTCGAGAGCGTGAGCCGGGAGGCCGACGAGAGCTTCGAGCTGCTGCAGCAGCGGCTCGATGCGCTCGGCGCGCACGAGCGGTATCTGGCCGACCGGCTGCTCGCGGCACGAGACGAGATCCTCGCGCGGATCCGCGGCTGGGAAGGGAGCCCCGCGGGGCTGCTGAAGACCCGGTATCACGGCGACTACCACCTCGGCCAGGTGCTGGTGGTGGAAGAGGACTTCGTGATCATCGACTTCGAGGGCGAGCCCGCCCGCTCGCTCGAGGAGCGGCGCCGCAAGCACAGCGCGTTGAAGGACGTCGCGGGTATGCTGCGCTCGTTCGACTACGCCGCGTTCGTCGCGGCATCGGAGCTGCTCGAGCCGAGCGGCCTGTCACCGCTCGGGCTGACCTTGCTGATCGGCGAGCTGCGCGAGAGCGCGAGCGCCGAGTTCCTCGAAGGCTACCGCGAGGTGGTCGGCGAGACGCAGTGGACGGCCGCGCGGCCGATGCTCGAGATCTTCCTCTGGGAGAAGGCGTTCTACGAGCTGCGCTACGAGCTCAACACGCGGCCGCAGTGGACCGTGATCCCGCTCACCGGGCTGGAGCGGTACTTCCTGTAACGCCGTTGCGGGAGCGGCCTCCGGCCGCGAATCGCGGTCTGGAGGCCGCTCCTACGGAGCAATCATTCGCGGCCGGAGGCCGCTCCCACAGAGTCGGCGCACCGCGCTATTCCGGAACGGTCTCCCCCGACCCGCCCAGCTCGGCGGGGAAGTCCTTCAGCTTCGGCAGCCCGTCGCGCATCGGCAGCACGGTCTCGGCGTAGTTGACGTGCAGGGCCGGCTCGAACTTCAGATCGGGCAGGGTGGCCGCGTACACGTCGATCAGGCCGAACGTCGGGTGGTTGGTCATCAGGTGACCGCCGCAGCGGCCGCAGTACTGCCGCTCGCTCTGCGGGTTGCCGATGTACGTGCGCAGGTGCTCCTGGCCCTTGGTGACCTTCACGTTCTCGGGCTTCCAGAGCGTGAACGCGTTCACCGGGCCGGCCGACC
Source organism: Pseudomonadales bacterium (assembly GCA_036381275.1). GTDB lineage: Bacteria > Pseudomonadota > Gammaproteobacteria > Pseudomonadales > Azotimanducaceae > UBA7803. The sequence goes on from DASVDC010000139.1 coordinate 26,879, forward strand.
AGGATCGGCACGAGCGGCAATGGCAGTAACCCATCGCTTCGGGGGCGCCGCTGGCCTCGACACCGACCGCGCCACAGAAGCAAGTGCCCTTGTAGGTGGTCATGATCCCTCCCTTCCCTGAGTGCGGAGCGATTCTACTGCGGCCTGGCGCACGGCATCGAGAGCCGCCGCATCCGGGTGGCCGTCGGCGACGAGATCCCGGTCGCGCTGGAACAGGCTGAGCGCCCGGCGGGTCGCGGGGCCGACGACCCCGTCGGCCTCGCCGATGTCGTAGCCGAGCGCGCCGAGGTCGCGCTGAAGCTGCAGTATCTGATCGCGGGTCAGCGCGACGGCGTTCGCCGGCGGCGGCCGGCGCAGCGGCCCGGCACCGGCGATCTCGTCGGCCAGCCGCCCGACCGACAGCGCGTAGAACTCCGAGCGGTTCCAGCGCATGATCACGTCGAAGTTGTCGTAGACGAGGAACGCGGGGCCGTCGTCACCCGACGGAACCAGCACGGCCGCCTGCAGGTCGAGGCGCGGCAGCGCCCGGCCGAACGCGTCGGTGACCCCGAGATCCACCCATTCGGCGAGCGGACGCGCCTGATGGCGGCCGGTCAGGCCGTAGTCGAACCCTTCCGGCAACAGCACCTCGCGGCCCCAGCGCAGCCCGCGGTTCCAGCCGAGCCCGCTCAGGAAGTTGGCGGCCGAGGCCAGCGCGTCCGGGATGCTGGCCCAGAGGTCGCGGCGGCCATCGCCGTCGGCATCGACCGCGTAGCGCTGGAACACGCTCGGCATGAACTGCACGTGGCCCATCGCGCCCGCCCAGGAGCCGATCATCCGATCGGCGCTGACGTCGCCCGCGTCCACGATGCGCAGCGCCTCCATCAGCTCGCTCGCGAAGTAGGCGCTGCGGCGCTGGTCGCAGGCCAGCGTCGCGAGCGAGTCGGGCACCCGCAGGTCGCCGAAGAACGAGCCGAAATTGGTCTCGAGACCCCAGAACGCCACCAGATACTGGGCCGGCACCCCGTAGCGGCGCTCGAGCCGCTGGAGCAGGTCACGGTGACGGCCGAGCAGCTCGCGGCCGCGCTCGACGCGGGATCGGGTCACGCGCCGGTTGTAGTAGTCGGTGAAGGTCTGGGTGAACTCCGGCTGCCGGCGGTCGAGCTCGATGACGCGCTCCACGCGCTCGACCCGGCCGAGCACTTCGTCGACGACGCGCTGCGAGATGCCGCTCTGGAGGGCGGTCGCCTGGAGCTCCGTCACGCAGGCGGTGAACTCGTCCGGCGCGGGCGCCTCGGCGGCGGAAGCCTCGGCGGGATCGGCTGCGGGCTCGAGCGGCTCGGCTTCGGCCGGTTCTGCCGGCGGCGGAGCTTCGGGCGCGGCCGCCGCCCCATCCTTGGCGCCGGCAACATCGAGCCCGATCAGCACGCAGAGCGAGACAGTCAGACAGGAAAAGCGAACAGCCGCATTCTTCATCGGCATACTGTGCCACGCGGCCCGCCGAGCGAGAAGGCGCCGGTCGGGCAAATGCCGTACACTCCTGCGCGTTACCTGCGCAACCTCCCAGCCGATGGTACTGCCGTTCAGAATTCCTGACGCGGAGCCGCTCACCGTCTACCGGGTGATGTCGGGGCTGGGCGGCGTCGCGCTGCTGATCGCGGGCCTGGCGAATCCGAGCGGCACGGTCGAGGTGGCGGTGGCCCGCTACGTCGCGATCGCGGCGATGTTCGGGCTGGTGGCCGGATCGTTCCTGTCGCAGATCGTTCGCAACCATGTCGGCTGGGCCGCCTACCTGGTCAGCACCGCGGTGGCGGTCTACCTCTGCACGATGCTGTACATGGGCAACGTCGACGCCGAGAGCCTGATCGCCAGCTACGTCGGGGTGCTGGCCTGCGGCATGACGCTGCACCGGGTCGTGCTGGTCGTGACGTTCATGGTCACCGCCGCGGTGCTGCACCTGGCCGTCGCCTACGCGGCCGCGGAACCCCTCGTACAGCCGATCACGGTCACGGTCAACACGATCCTCTACACGCTGTTCCTCGGCACGATGCTCAGCATGCACATCGTCGCCCGCGAGCAGCGGCGCAAGACCGAGAGCATCATGGGGGCGATCTTCGATCAATCCACCGACGCGCTGCTCTACGGCTATCCGACCACCGGCCGGGTGCTGCAGGCGAACCGCGGCGCCGAGACCCTGTTCGAGACCCGCGATCACCACCGGATCGGTGAGCTGGTGCGCGCCGGCTTCCTCACGCGGCGCTCGGAGGACGTGCCCGCGCTGATGAGCCGCGACACGGGGGACCCGGCGGCCGGCGAGATCTGCGAGTTCCGGACCGCGAGCGGCCGCACCTTCTGGGGCAACCTCGCGATGCGCCGGCTCACGGCCCCGTACGACAACTTGTTGCTCGTGCGGGTCACCGACATGACCGAGCACATCGAACGGGAAACGGCGCTCGCCGCGGCGAAGGAAGCGGCGGAAGCGGCCGCGCAGGCGCGGAGCACCTTCCTCGCGAACATGAGCCACGAGATCCGCACGCCGATGAACGGCGTGATCGGGATGACGTCGCTGCTGCTGAAGACGCCGCTCGACGAGGAGCAGAAGCGGTACGTCGACATCGTTCGCGCGAGCGGCGAATCACTGCTCACGATCATCAACGAGATCCTCGACTTCTCGAAGCTCGAGGCCCAGCAGGTTCAGCTCGAGCACGAGCGCTTCGACGTCGAGGAGATCGTCGTGGAGGCGCTCGAGGTGGTCGGGCCGCAGGCGGCGGCGAAGGGGCTCGAGCTGGTCTTCGAGATGCGGCCGGGACTGCACCGGTTCTTCCTCGGCGATGCGCAGCGCCTGCGTCAGGTGCTGGTGAACCTGTTGTCGAACGCGGTGAAGTTCACCAGCGAAGGCGAGGTCGTGGTCGTCGTCGAGCTGACGGAGCAGGACGACGAGCGCTGCGAGCTGCGCTTTCAGGTGGTGGATTCCGGTATCGGCATCGCGCCCAGCGTGGCGGAGCGGCTGTTCGAGCCGTTCGTGCAGGCGGACGCCTCGACGACGCGCCGCTACGGCGGCACCGGACTCGGCCTCTCGATCTGCAAGAGTCTGGTGGGGCTGATGGGCGGACGCATCTCGCTCAGCAGCGAACCGGGGGCCGGCTCGGTGTTCGATTTCTACATCGTGGTCGAGAAGGCCGCGGCGCGGCCGGCGGAGGAAGGACAGCGGCTCGAGGGGCTGTCGGTGGCGGTGCTGCAGAGCAACCCGCACGCGGCGGCGGCGCTCGGCCGACTGCTGGAAGCGCTGGGGGTTCAGGTGACGCACCTCGAGCGTGGCGAGGAGCTGCGGAACGCGCGGAGTGCGAGCGCATGGCACGCGGTGATCGCCGACTTGCAGGCATTGCCGGCGGACGGCGGCGTGTTCGGCGACCTGCCCGAGTCCGAGCGTCCGCCGCTGGTGCTGCTGGCACCGCTCGGGGCACGGGAGACGCTCGCGGCGGCCGGGGCCGTGGTGCTGCAGAAGCCGCTGCGGCCGAGTCGGCTGCTGCGGGCGCTCGAGCAGACGCTCGGCATCGCGCCCGATGTGGCGGTGCGCGACGCGGGCGCGGCGGAGCGGTTGCCCGACTTCAGCCGGCTGGCGGTGCTGGTGGCGGAAGACAACTCGGTCAACCGGCAGGTGGTGCGGGGGATGCTCGAGAAACTCGGCGTGGCGGCCACGGTGGTCGGCGACGGCCACGAGGCGGTCGAGCACGCGAGCCGAGGCGATTACGACCTGATCCTGATGGACGTGCAGATGCCTCGGATGGACGGTCTCGAGGCGGCGCGCGAGATTCGCGCGGTGTGCGGGCGCACCCCGTACATCGCCGCGATGACGGCCAATGCCCGCGAGGCCGACCGACAGGCCTGCCTGTCCGCCGGCATGGACGATTTCATCCCGAAGCCCGTAAGGATCGACGACCTCGAGCGGCGCCTGCGCGACGTCGTCGAGCGGCGGCCCCGGCGCGCCGGGCTGCGCAACTGAGACGCCGCCGGATGTCGAATCCGGCCCGCGCGGAACGATCAGTTGCCGTAGGAGCAACCGGGAAGCCACGATGAAGTACCTCTGCCTCGCGTACGAAGAAGAGGCCCGGCTGAACGCGCTGTCGGCGGCGGAGTGGGAGGCGCTCCGCGCCGAGACGCTCGCCTACGTCGATTCCCTGCGCGAAGCGGGGCGGCTGATCGCGACGGAGCCGCTCCGCAGCAGCCGCACCGCCGCGACGGTGCGCGTCCGTCAGGGCAACGTGTCGGTCACCGACGGCCCTTACGCCGAGACCAAGGAGCAGCTCGGCGGCTTCTTCCTGATCGAAGCCGACGACATGAACGAGGCGCTGCAGATCGCCGCCCGCTGGCCGTCGGCGCGGATCGGCAGCATCGAGGTCCGGCCGATCGAAGACGGGCTGCCGATCGAACGCCGCTACACCTGAGGCTCTACTGTGGGAGCGGCGGCTACCCGCCCAGCTCCGGCCGCGAACGATCCTGCTGTAGGAGCGTTCTCCAGAACGCGATTCGCGGCCGGTACGCACCGCCAAATAGGCAGCGCCTGGACCGAACGCCGGGGCGACGCCTGAACCGGGTACGTCGCCTCAGCGGCCAGGGATCTCCGCCGGATCGATCAGGCGGTGGCGGCGCCAGCCTTTCGTCAGCAGCCAGGTCGCCGCCGACGCAACTTCCCGCATTCTTCGTGCTGAATCGCCCGGCTGTCGGTTCCACGGCGGATACCTCCATCCCTCGAACCACACCGCCGAGCTCGCCGGATCGAGCCGCACCACGGGCGGCGGCCGCCGGTGCCGCTCGAAGTAATGGTGCCGCGCGTTCAGCAGCACGTAGCCGAGCGCATGCCGCACCTGCCTCGGCGTGCGCAGCAGCCGGTGGTGGTAACGCCCGTCGAGCACACTCCCGCGCCGGGCGAACACCCGGTTCACGCAGCGCGCGACCCGCGCCGCGAGGCTCTTCATCCCACCCGCGAGTGCGCGCTTCCCCTGCGCCTCGATCAGAAAGTGCAGGTGGTTGTGCTGGATCGAGTAGTGCACCACCCGAAAGCCCGGGCGCTCGGCGCACTGGGCGAGGCTGTATCGGAAGGCCGAGACGAAGCGCTTCCTGCGCAGGTTCGGCAAGCCCCGCTGCAGGCGCACGGTGACGTGCACGGGGCAGTGGCCGGGGATCGGTTCACGGCAACGGTGCAGCACGCGCGCGTTGGGCCGCGCCTTCCGGCCCGCGCCCGGTCGCCAGCC
>DASVDC010000140.1:0-19563 GCA_036381275.1 Pseudomonadales bacterium
CACTATGGGTTTTCACTCCCGATCCCCATAGAATCGAACCCCCAGAAGGGGTCGAAGTCATGCACGACGTGATCATCGTCGGCGCCGGCAGCGCCGGCTCGGTCATCGCCAGCCGGGTCTCCGAAGACCCGCACCGCAACGTGCTGCTGATCGAGGCCGGCCCGGACTACCCCGACCTCACCGCCACCCCGTTCGACCTCGTCAACGGCCACAACAATTCCTATCGCGACCACGACTGGAGTCTGCAGTACGAGCCGACCCGGGGCCGGCGTGTGCCGTTCCCGCGCGGCCGGGTGGTCGGCGGGTCCAGCGCGGTCAACACCACGATCGCACTGCGCGGCGTGCACGAGGACTACGACGAGTGGGCCGATCTCGGCAATCCGGAGTGGGCCTGGGAGCGGGTGCTGCCGGCGTTCAAGCGCCTCGAGCGCGATCTCGATTTCGGCGACGCGCCCTACCATGGCGACGCCGGGCCGATCACCATCCGGCGCTATCCGAGCGAGGAGCTGCTGCCGCAGCAGGAGGCGTTTCTCGAAACTGCGCACGTGCTCGGCTATCCCGACTGCCCGGACGCCAACGACCCGTTCGGCTGGGGGGCCGGGCCGCAGCCGATGAACAAGCTCGGCCGGGTGCGTATCTCCTGCGCAGTCGGCTACCTCGCGCCGGCGCGTATCCGGCCGAACCTGACGATCCGCGCCAACACGCTGGTGCGGCGCCTGCTGATCGACGGCAAGCGCTGCTGCGGCGTGGAGGTCGAGAACCGCGACGGCAGCATCGAGCGGATCATGGCGCCACTCGTGGTGCTGTCGGCCGGGGCGATCATGTCGCCCGCGATCCTGATGCGCTCCGGGCTCGGTCCGCGTAAGCACCTCGAAGCGCTCGGCATCGACGTTCACTGCGACGTACCGGGGGTAGGTGCGAACCTCTCCGACCATCCCGCGATCGCGATCACCTGCGAAGTGCGCGATCCGTCCATCGTCGACTTCGAGGCGCCGCTGATCCAGACCATCCTGCGCTACACCGCGGAGAATTCCGAGAAGCGCAACGACCTGCAGATCGAACCCTTGAGCTTCGTCGGCCGCCCGACCGACCCGCCGCGCATCGCGATCGCTGCGGTGCTGGAGTATCAGTACGGGCGCGGTGAGCTGCGCCTCACGTCGGCCGACCCGCACGCGCCGCCGCAGATCGACAACCGGTTCTGCGAAGACGAGCGCGACTGCCGGCGGCTCGCCACCTGCTTTCGCGACGCGTTCGCGTTCACCCGCGTCGGGCCGATGGCCGATCTGATCGAGCGCGTCGCGTTTCCCGATCCGGCCCGGCCGACGGGAGACGAGCAGATCGGGGCGCTGTGCCGGCGCTTCGCGGGCAGCGGCTTTCATCCCTGCGGCACGGTGAAGATGGGGCCGGCGGAAGACCCGGGCGCCGTGGTGAACCAGTACGGCTGCTGCCACTTCCTCGACAACCTGGTCGTGGCCGATGCGTCGATCATGCCAGGCGTGCCCCGCGCGAACACGAACCTCACCAGCATCATGATCGGCGAGATGGTCGGCGAGTGGCTGCGCACCCGTCCCGCGCGCTACGGTTTGTGAAACGGCGAGCAGGAGGAGACCGATGATCGATCTCGCGATCCGCAACGTTCGGGTGCTGGACGGCTCCGGCGGCCCGGCCCGGGAGGCCGACGTCGGGGTCGAAGACGGACGGATCAGCGCCGTCGGCCAGGTGGGTGCGGCACAGGCGGAGATCGACGGCGGCGGCGCCTGCCTCGCGCCCGGATTCATCGACACCCACGCGCACGACGACGGCGCGTTCTTCCGCCATCCGGGCATGGACTTCAAGCTCGCGCAGGGCGTCACCACGGTCGTCAGCGGCAACTGCGGCTTCAGCGCGATCCCGGCCGATCCGGCGCGGGACTCCGTGGCCGCGAGCGGCGGGATCCTGGCCGGCCTCGAAGGCGAATTCACCGACCTCGAAGGCTATTTCGAGGCCGTGCTCGCACGACGGCCTGCGATCAACAACCTGATGCTGGTCGGCCACAACACCGTGCGCACGCTTGCGATGGGCTGGGAGAAGCGCGCGCCGACCGCGGCGGAGCTGGCCACGATGCGCGGATACGTCGAACGCGCGCTCGAGCAGGGCGCCTGCGGTTTCTCCACCGGACTCGTCTACCGGCCCGGGCGATGGAGCGACACCGACGAGATCATCGAGCTCGCGCGCCTCGCGAAGCCGTTCGATGCGCTCTACACCACGCACATGCGCAACGAAGGCGACTTCCTGCTGGAATCGGTCGAGGAGACGCTGCGCATCGGCCGCGAAGCGGACGTGCACGCGCACATCTCGCACCACAAGTCCGCCGGGCGCGCGAACTGGGGCAAGGTGCGCGAGTCGCTCGCGCGGGTGGACGAGGCCCTCGCGGCCGGTCAGCGGGTGACGCTCGACGTCTATCCGTACACCGCCGGCAGCGGGCGGATGATCGAGTACTTCAACCTCGACGATCCGAGCCGCGAGCTCGCCGAGGTGATCCGCATTGCGAGCTGCCCCGCGTTCCGCGAATACGAGGGGCGCATGCTGACGGACATCGCCGCCGAGCTCGGGCTGGACCTGCCCGACGCGGTCCGCCACATCCTCACCGCCCCGAAGGGCGACCGCACCATCTGCATCCAGTTCATCATCGACGAGGCCGACGTCGAGACCAACCTCGCCCACCGCGACATGATGGTCGGCTCCGACGGCATCCCGGATCTCCGCGGCCGGCCGCACCCGCGGCTGTTCGGCACGTTCCCGCGCGTGCTCGGCCACTACGTGCGCGAGCGCGGTCTGCTGCCGCTCGAGGAAGCGGTGCGGCGCATGACGTCACTCGCAGCGGCCACCTTCGGGCTCGTCGATCGAGGACGCGTCGCGCCGGGGTACTGGGCCGACCTGGTGCTGTTCGATCCCGCTACCGTGAGTGATCGAGCCACCTACGACGATCCCAAACAGGAACCGGCCGGGATCCGGCTGGTGGTCGTGAACGGCCGGATCGCGTACCAGGACGGCCGACACACCGGGGTCGGCAGCGGGAAGATGCTGCGCTACCGGCGCAGCGCGTACGGCGACGACTGACCGACGAGATCTGTGGGAGCGGCCTCCGGCCGCGAATCGTTCGGCAATTCGCGGCCGGAGGCCGCTCCCACTGCACAGTCGGAGTCACGCCCGGTACAGAAACTCCTCCTGCACGATGCGCCCGTCCCGCACGGTATACAGCGCCACTTCCGACATCAGCATCCGCTGCCCCCCGACCGGCGTCGCGTCCATCGTGAACAGCACGGCGAACTGATCCGGACGGTTGCCGATGAACGGGCCTTCGGCCGTCATCGAATGTACCTCGTGATTCGCGCTCCACCATTCGCCCTTCTTCACGACGGCGTCGAGCCCTTCGAGCCGCGCCGGCATGCCGGCGACGTCCTGCGCCTCGATACTGACGATGTCGGGTGAATACAGCTCCTGCATCGCCTCGTCGGCACGGCCTTCGTTGCACAGTTGCACGAGCTTCGTCGCGATTTCCTGCAATGACATGCGTGAGTACCTCGTCTGTTCCGACTCCTCGCAGTGGATCATACTGCGGTCTGCTGACACCGCTCTGGCAGGAGCACGCCGCCAAGCTGCTCAGCTACTGACACTGCTTGGCAGCAACACCTGGCCCGACTTCTGCTTGAGCCCATGGAACCCGCAGAGCGCAACGCGGCGGGTTCCCCCGCCACGGAGGAGCCAACCTACCCATGGATGCACGACAGGTGGACATCGCCATCATCGGCGCGGGTACTGCGGGGCTGAACGCGGTGCGCGAAGCCGAGAAGTCCGGCAAGCGCTGGCTGCTGATCGAGCAGGGGCCGTACGGCACCACTTGTGCGCGCGTGGGTTGCATGCCGTCGAAGCTGCTGATCGCGGCCGCGGACGCTGCCCACGAGGCGTCTCGGATGCCGGCGTTCGGGCTGCGTGTCGACGGGATCACCGTCGACGGTCCCGCGGTGATGCAACGCTTGCGGCGTGAGCGCGATCGGTTCGCCGGCGCCGTCGTCGACAGCACCGAGAAGCTGCCGCGGCGCAATCGGCTGCGCGGTCAGGCGCGGTTCATCGACGCGACGACGCTGGAAGTCACGCCTCGATCCGAACGCGATGATCCGCCGGTCCGGATCAGCACGACGGCGACCGTCGTCGCAACCGGCAGCACCTCCAGGATTCCGGGGCTGTTCGATGCGGTACGCGGCCGCGTCCTCACCAGCGAGTCGGTGTTCGAGATCGGCGATCTGCCCCGCTCGCTCGCGGTGATCGGCACCGGCCCGGTCGGGCTCGAGCTCGGCCAGGCGTTCGCCCGGCTCGGCGTTCGCGTCGTGTTCTTCGACCGCGGCGAGCACCCGGCACCCTTCTCGGATCCGCAGGTGCTCGAGAGCGTGCACGCCGTGCTGCCGCAGGAGCTCGATCTCAACATGCAGACGAACCTGCTGGACGCGGCCCCGCGCGGCGACGGCGTCACGCTGCGCTGGGCCGACGCGGACGGCAACGAGCGGTCGGACGACTTCGAACGGGTACTGGTGGCTGCCGGCCGGCCGCCGAACCTCGAGCCGTTGAACCTCGCGGCCACCGGACTCGAGCTCGACGAGAACGGCCAGCCGCCCTGGAATCCCGAGACGACGCAATGCGGCAACCTGCCGATCTTCCTCGCCGGCGACATCAACGCCTACCGGCCGCTGCTGCACGAAGCCGGCGACGAAGGACGCATCAGCGGCGCCAACGCCGCGCGGTGGCCGAACGTGGCGGCTCACGAGCGCCGCACGCCGCTCGCGATCGTGTTCACCGATCCGCAGATGGCCATGGTCGGCACCCGCTACGCCGAGCTGGACCTCGACTGCACCGCGATCGGCACGATGAGCTTCGAGTACCAGGGCCGGGCTCGGGTGATGGCTGCGAATCGGGGGCTGATTCGGATCTACGGGCGGCGCAGCGACGACGTGCTGATCGGCGCAGAGCTCTTCGGGCCGCGGGTCGAACACCTGGCCCATCTGCTGGCCTGGGCGATCCAGGAGCAGACGCCGGTCGAGCACCTGCTGCGCATGCCCGTGTACCATCCGACGCTGGAGGAAGGGATGCGCACGGCGCTGCGCGATCTGGCGCGGGCGCTCGATGCGGAGGACCGCTGCCGCTCGGAGGACATGAGCACATCCCCCGGTATGTGACCGGCGCGATTGGGAGCAACCCGATGTGTCCGATGTGGGAGCGGCGGCTGCCCGCCCAGCTCCGGCCGCCAACCCAAGCCTCGATCAGAGCTCCTTCAGCGACAATCCCCGATTGGCCTCGATGGTCTCGCTGTTCCACAGATCCGCGAACTTGAACGACCGCGGACAGTGGAAATACGCCTCGTCCACCGTCATCAGCAGCCCCTGGATCAGCACCGAGTTGTCGTCGCGCCACTGCACTTCGGGCTCGGCGCCGAGCGCCTCGAGCTCGGCCGGCTCGACGACCCGCACGCGCCCGTTGACGCGCACCGTGACCTCCATGCCGGGGATCATGAACACGAGCCCCGCCTTCGGGTTCGACTCGAAGTTCTCGAAGCTCTGGAACAGGCGGTTTCCGCCGACGTCGGGAATGAGCAGCGTGCGCTCGTCCACCACCTTGATGAAGCCGGGCTTCCCGCCCTTCGGCGACGCGTCGCAGTCGCCGGCGGCATTGCTCGATGCCATCACCACGAACGGCGAACGGCGGATGAACGCCTGGACGTGAGGTTCCAGAAAATCCTTGACCTTCTTCGCGGCGAGGGGATGCGGGCCACCCAGGTCGGTTCGCAGGCTTTGGATTCGGCTCATCTGCCTCCCTCTCATTCGATATCGTCGCTTCGCGGCCGGAGGCCGCTCCCACAGTGCGGGTCGCGGAGGCAGCTTAACCGGATTATCCGCAACCGGCGAGTCAGTCGAAGCCGCCGAGCGCCTTTCTCAGGGCCTCGATCAGGCGCCGGGTGGCGCCGGTCAGCAGCGCGAACTCGGCATCGAGCCGGGCGAGCGCGTCCTCCTCGCGGTCTTCCGCCTCGTCCATGCCCTGCAGGCGCAGCTTGCGGATCACGCCGTCCTGATCGATCACGCAAGTCAGCAGCTCGTCGAACACGAGGCCGAGCCGGGTCAGCTTCAGGCCGTTGCGCACGTGCCGCTGCACGTCGTCGTCGGTGAGGTCGATGTCCTGGAAGCTCACCACGGCGGCGCCCGCGGCGGGATCCTGCATCCGGCATTCGCGGCCCGGCCGGAACACCGGCGGCCCGTCACCCAGGAACACCCGATTGATGAGCTGCGCGAACGGCTGGCGGAATTTCAGCGGCGTCACCTTCAGGCTGCCGAGCGCGTCGCGCAGCTTGTCGAGAAAGCGCTCCGCTTGCGCCTCCGAGGCCGTGTCGATCGCGATCAGCTCCTCGGCAATCAGGCAGAAGCCTTTCACGCGTTCGGACTTCACCAGCGCCCGCGGCATCAGCTCGGCGTGCACCTCGTCCTTGAGCTGGCGCTTCTCGCGCCGGCCGGGGCTGCGCTGCATGCGCTTCGTGAACTCGGCGACGCGATCCTCCAGCGCCTCGTTCACGGCGGCGGCCGGCAACAGCCGGACCTGACTGCGCAGGCGCAGCAGATCCGCCCCGGCGACCCGCCGGCAGAGCAGCTCCACCCCCTCACCCGCCGGCGCTTCCCAGCCCGAGCTGCGTTCGCTGTACGGCCCGCACGGCTGGAAGGCCGCCTGCTCGAGCTGCGCCGACAGAGCGGCTTCGGATTCGGGCCAGGGGCTGTGCAGGCGGTAGAGTCGCAGGTTTCGGAACATCTCGGGCGCAGGCTCTTCGCGGGAAGCGGCGCATTATCCGGATCGAGCCGCGCGCTGTCACGGCGCGCAGCGATCCGCGGGCGCGCTCGCGGCCGCCTCCGGGGAGGCGTATCATCCCGACCCTGCAAACTCCCGGGGGAAGACCATGCAACGCGCAGCCACGCTCGCCGTGCTGGCGCTCAGCGCCGCTCTCGTCGCCGGCGGCTGTTCCCGTACCGAGACGTCCACCTCGCTGACCGAGGCTCCGGCGCAGCCCGCTCTGGACGCGCCCCGCGCCGCCGCGGAGGACGGCTGGCGCCAGCCGCTGTTCGAAGGTCTCGGCGGGCTGCACCTCGAGATCACCACCGAGTCGGAAACGGCCCAGCGCTACTTCGATCAGGGCCTGGGACTCGCCTTCGCGTTCAACCACGCCGCGGCCGATTTCGCGTTCAACGAAGCCGCGATGCACGATCCCGACTGCGCAATGTGCTACTGGGGCAGTGCTCTGGTGCTCGGGCCGCACGTGAACGCCGGGATGGACCCGGCCGACTACCCGCGTGCGCATGCGCTGACCATGAAGGCGGCCGAGCTCGCCGCCGGCGCGAGCGAAAAGGAACGCGACCTGATCGCGGCGCTGCAGCAGCGCTACACCGCCGAGGCGCCGGAGGACCGCACCGCGCTCGACGAGGCGTACGCGCACGCGATGCGCCGGCTCGCCGCCAAGTACCCGGACGACACCGACATCCAGGCCCTCACGGCCGAGGCGCTGATGGACCTGCACCCGTGGGACTTCTGGCTCGCCGACGGCGAGGAGCGGCCGTGGACGGCAGAGATCGTCGAGATCCTCGAGCGCACCCTCACGCAGGAGCCGAACCACATCGGCGCGATCCACCTCTACATCCATGCGGTGGAACAATCGCAGGAGGCGCACCGGGCCGAGCCGTATGCTGACAAGCTCGCGGACCTGGCGCCCGCCGCCGGCCACCTCGTTCACATGCCGGCGCACATCTACATGCGGGTCGGCCGCTACCACGACTCGACGCTGAACAACATGAAGGCGACCGACGCGGACGCGGCGTTCATTTCGGCGTGCCGTTCCAACAGCCCGATCTACCTCGCCGGCTACATTCCGCACAACTGGCACTTCGGCTGGATCTCCGCGGCGATCGAAGGCTGGAGCGAGCAGGCGTTCGCGATGGCCGAAGGCACCGCCGGCCAGTTGACGCCGGAGCTGCTGCGGGCGCCCGGAATGGCCGTCGCCCAGCACTTCCTGATGCAGCCCCTGTTCGCCCAGGTGCGCTTCGCCGCCTGGGATCGGATCCTGAACACGCCGGAACCCGACGCCGACCTGCTGTACGCGCGCGGCATCTGGCACTACGCGCGCGGCCGTGCGCTGCTCGGCACCGGCAACGTCGAGGGCGCGGTGGCCGAAGCAAAGCGTCTGGCCGAGCTGCGCGCCGATCCGCGCGTCGACGAGTTGCTCTTCTTCGGCAAGGACCGGGGGGCGGATCTCCTCGCAGTGGCGGATCGGGTGCTGGCCGGCGAGATCCAGGCGGCCCAGGGTGATCTCGACGGCGCGATCGCGACGCTCACGGAGGCCGTCGCACTCGAGGACGCGCTGCCGTACAACGAGCCGCCGAACTGGTACTACCCGGCGCGGCACTCGCTCGGCGTGCTGCAGCTCGCCGTCGGCGACGCCGCGGGCGCCGAACGGACCTACCAGGAGGATCTCGCCATCATGCCGGAGAACGGCTGGGCCCTGCTCGGGCTCGCGCAGGCGCTCGAGGCGCAGCAGCGCGATGACGAGGCCGCGCAGGTACGCGAGCGCTTCGCCGCCGCCTGGCAGCACGCCGACGTCGAGATCACCGCCTCCCGGATCTGACGATGCTGGCGCCGCTCCCGCAGCACTGTGGGAGCGGCCGCCTGTGGGAGCGGCCTCCGGCCGCGAACTTCTCGACAAGACCGCGCACCGACCCGCGCCGTATGTATCCCGACGTGATGCGAATGTTCACGCGTTCCTGCACACCACTTGCATCCTCACGCATCCGCCACGCCCGCACGCCGTAAGCTGTACGCATGCAGGAAAAACGTACGGAACCGTGTGATCACTGCCCAGGCGTGGACGCGGTGCTGATCCGCCGAGAGCCCTTCGCCACCGCCGAGGCGGACGACGCCGAACGGGCGGGGGTCAACGAGCTGCGCCGGCGCGTGTACCTGACATTCGAGTGCCCGCGCTGCGGACGGCGCTTTCAGGTCGAGGAGTAGCGGGAAGTCGGCTCAGAGGATCGCGACGGCGAGCACGAACACGAGCGCGAGCGTCAGCAGCCCCGACAGCATCAGCAGCGCTTCGCTCCGGCGGAGCCGATCGTGGTTGACGTCCATGTCATTACGAGCGTCCATGCCCCAAGGCTAGTGCAGCCGAGCGGCACGTTGCTGCCGAGGTACCGGATCCGTGACGGCCGCCGCATTTCCCGTGCCTGTGCCGGGCTGCGTCGGCTACGATAGCCGTCCGCTGCCGTCTGGAACCACGCTTGGTCGACGTTCCACCCCCTCCGCCCGGCTCCCGCACGGCTGCCCTGCGCATACTGGCGGAGCTCGCCGTGATCGCACTGCTCGCGGTCGCGGGCTCGCTGCTCGGCGCGCTGCTCGGCTGGATCGTTTTCGTGCCGATCCTCAGCATGGCGCTGCCGCTCGTCGCCGCGACGGTGTTCCTGCGGCGCAGCGGCCTGACCTGGCGCGACCTCGGGTTCATGAAGCCGATGCCGCTCCGCCGCTGCCTGGCGCTCGGCGTCGGCGCCGCGGCGCTGGTCATGCTGCTGATGAGCGTCGTGATCGGGCCGCTGCTCCAGGCGCTGGGGGCGCCACCGCCGGATGTATCGCTGATCGCGGACGCGATCGTCGGCAACCCGCTGAACTACCTGCTGTTCCTGATCCCCATCGCCTGGGGCAGCGCCGCATTCGGCGAGGAGCTGCTGCTGCGCGGCTTCGTGCTGAACCGGCTCGGCGAGCTGACCGGCCTCAGGCTCGCGCTGCCGCTGCAGGCGCTGCTGTTCGCACTCGGGCACGTGTACCAGGGGACCACCGGCATGCTCAGCATCTTCGTCGTCGGTCTGGTGCTCGGCTACGTCTATCTGCGTGCCGGAAGAAACCTGTGGCCGCCGATCCTCGCCCACGGGCTGATCGACACCGTGGGTCTGACGCTGCTGTACCTCGGCTTCCAGGACTCAGCGCCGCCGTCCTGACATCGTCGTGGGAGCGGCCTCTGGCCGCGAATGCTTTGATCTATCCCCGTTCGCGGCCGGAGGCCGCTCCCACAGCAGCAGGTGCCGGCACGATCCGCTGATCGATCGCGCCGAAGAGGCTGCCGCCGCCGGCGTCCAGCATCTCGATGCGCACGCGGTCGCCGAAGCGCATGAACGGCGTCTTCGGTGCGCCGTGCTGCAGCGTCTCGAGCGTGCGCAGCTCGGCGATGCACGAGTAGCCGACGCCGCCGTCGCGGATCGCGCTGCCGTGCTCGGTGTTCTGTTTGTTCGACACGGTGCCGGAACCGATGATCGTGCCGGCGCCGAGGTTGCGGGTCTTCGCCGCGTGAGCGATCAGCTCGGCGAAGCCGAAGGTCATGTCCTCGCCGGCGTTCGGCTTGCCGAACGGCTCGCCGTTGTAGTGAGTGAGCAGCGGCAGGTGCACCCGGCCGTCGCGCCACGCATCGCCGAGCTCGTCCGGAGTGACGGCGACCGGCGAGAAGCTCGACGCCGGTTTCGACTGATAGAAGCCGAAGCCCTTCTCCAGCTCCGCCGGGATCAGCGCGCGCAGGGACACGTCGTTCACCAGCACCAGCAGGCGCACGTAGTCGAGCGCCCGCTCGGCCGGCGTGCCCATCGGCACGTCGCCGGTGATCACCGCAACCTCCGCCTCGAAGTCGATGCCCCACTCCTCGGAGCCGAGCGGCACGTCGTCCCGCCCCCCGATGAAGTCGTCAGAGCCGCCCTGATACATCAGCGGATCGTGCCAGAAGCGCTCCGGCATCGCCGCGCCGCGCGCCCGGCGCACGAGCTCGACGTGATTCACGTACGCGCTGCCGTCGGCCCAGTGGTACGCACGCGGCAGGGGGGCGGCGCAGGCACGCTCATCGAATGCCATGATCTTTGTGGGAGCGGCCTCCGGCCGCGAACTGTCGGAAGATTCGCGGCCGGAGGCCGCTCCCGCAGCAGCATTCAGCGCCTCGTAGACCGCCGCGAGGCGCGTCGCCACCGTCTCCCAGTTGTCCAGCGCGGCCTGCAGCGTCGGCGCGATCTCGGGCACCTCCACCGCGCGCGACAGATCGCGCGACACCACCACCAGCCGGCCGTCGCGGCCGCCCTTCAGGCTCGCGAGCTTCATCTGCCCTTGCCGAGCTCGCGCTCGTGCAGCCACGCCGCGTGCTGCGGCGCCTTCTTCGTGCGGCTCCACTCCTCGAGCATCGCCGGCGCCACCTCACGCAGCCGCCGCAGGTCCTCGTCGGTGCCGGTGTTGACCGCGAGCTCCACGCGGTGTCCGTTCGGGTCGAAGAAGTAGATCGACTCGAAGATGCCGTGGTTCACCGGCCCGACCACCTCGAGGCCCGCCGCTTCCGCGCGGTGTTTGGCCTCGTGCAGCGCGTCCATCGACTCGAGCTCGAACGCGATGTGCTGCACCCACTCCGGCGTGTTCGGATCGCGGCCCATCGGCGGCGAGTTCGGCAGCTCGAAGAACGCCAGCACGTTGCCCATACCCGCGTCCAGAAACACGTGCATGTACGGGTCCGGCGCCTTGGTCGAGGGGACCCGGTCTTCGGCGATCGCGAGCACGAAGTCCATCCCGAGGACGCGCTGATAGAACTCGACCGTCTCCTTCGCGTCGTTGCAGCGATACGCGACGTGGTGAATCCGCTTCAGGCTCATGCCGCACCTCCCGTTGCCGCCTGCTTCGGCAGCACGCCGCGGCGCATCTGATCGCGCTCCATCGACTCGAACAGCGCCTGGAAGTTGCCCTCGCCGAAGCCCTCGTCGCGCTTGCGCTGGATGAACTCGAAGAAGATCGGGCCGATCAGGGTCTCCGAGAAGATCTGCAGGAGCAGCTTCGGCTCGCCGTTCTCCGTGCTGCCGTCGAGCAGGATACCACGGCGCTTCAGCTCATCGACCGGCTCGCCGTGCCTCGGCAGGCGCTCGTCCAACATCTCGTAGTAGGTGTCCGGCGGCGGTGCGAGGAACGGCACCCCGCGCGCCCGCAGCGCATCCCACGTCTCGATCAGATTCTCGCAGTGGAACGCGATGTGCTGGATGCCTTCGCCGTTGTAGGCCAACAGGAACTCTTCGATCTGACCGTTCCCGCCCGCTTCCTCGTTCAGCGGAATGCGGATCTTCCCGTCCGGCGCGGTCATCGCCCGCGACGTCAGCCCGGTCTGCTGCCCGCGGATGTCGAAGTGGCGGATCTCGCGAAAGTTGAACAGCTTCTCGTAGAACCGTGCCCAGTAGTCCATCCGGCCGCGATAGACGTTGTGCGTGAGGTGATCGATCACCTCGAGCCCACAGCCGCGCGGACGACGCTCGACGCCGTCGAGGTACTCGAAGTCGATGTCGTAGATCGCGCTGCCGTCCTGATAACGGTCGATCAGATAGAGCGGCGCGCCGCCGATGCCGCGGATCGCCGGCAGGCGCAGTTCCATCGGACCGGTGGGAATGTCGAGCGGCTGCGCGCCGAGCTCGAGCGCGCGGTCGTATGCCTGGTGCGCGTCCTTCACCCGGAACGCCATGCCGCAGGCCGACGGGCCGTGCTCCTCCGCGTAATAGAAGGCGAGGCTCCGCGGCTCGTAGTTGACGATGAAGTTCACGTCGTTCTGCCGCCACAGGTGCACGTCCTTCGACCGGTGGCGGGCGACATTGACGAAGCCGAGCTGCTCGAACACGGCCTCGAGCAGCCCGCGCTCCGGTGCAGCGAACTCCACGAACTCGAAGCCGTCGAGCCCCATCGGATTGTCACGTGGTTCCGTCATGGCTTCCTCCGACCATGTGGAGCGGCCCTCCGGCCGCGAACTCCACCATCTTAGACACCACTCGGAGCAGGATTGTGGCTTTCTTAGGCTCCAATCGGCCGATTTCAGATGGATTCCTCTCCCGATCCGCCTAGAATCCAAAGAATCTTCCCCAATGCGAGCGGCCCATGGACCTAGACCCGATCGAACGCCAGATCCTGCGCCTGCTGCAGTCCCACGGGCGGATGTCGAACGTCGAGCTGGCCGAGCGCGTGGGCCTCTCCGAATCCCCGTGCTTCCGTCGGGTGAAGCACCTCGAGCAGTCCGGCGTGATCAAGGGGTACGCGGCGGTGGTGGACCAGCGCCGGCTCGGCCTCGACGTGACCGCGTTCGTGCTCGTGAACATGGAGAAGCAGCCGGATGCCTCCACCGAAGCGTTCGTCGCCGCGGTGCAGGCGGAGGAACACATCGTCGAGTGCTACGCGACGAGCGGCCCGCACGACTACCTGATGAAGGTCGTCGCCCGCAACATCGACCACTTCTCCGAGCTGTGCATGCAGCGCATCCTGAAGTTTCCGGGGGTGTTGCATGTCGAATCGAGCTTCAGCCTGAAGGAGATCAAGCACAGCCGGGAGCTGCCGGCCTGAACGCGGGGCAACGGAGGAAGAAGAACATGGCAATCCGGGGAAGCTGCCTGTGCGGCGGTGTGCGTTTCGAGATCGACGCGGCCGCGGGGCCGTTCGAGATCTGCCACTGCAACCGCTGCCGCAAGGTGAGCGGCTCCTTCGGCATGGCCGGTCTCGGCGTGCGCGCCGAGCAGTTCCGGCTGCTCAGGGGACGCGAGCTGATCCGCAGCTTCGCAGCGCCCGTGCTCTACGAGCCGCCGCCGTACCGCACGTACTTCTGCTCCCGCTGCGGCAGCCCGGTGCCGGATCCGGAGCCGGAGAGTGACTGGTTCGAGATACCCGCCGGCGTGCTCGACGACGACCCGGGGCTGCGGCCGGACAAGCACATCTTCGTGGAACTGCTGCCGCCCTGGGATCGGATCACGGACGCGCTGCCGCAGCTCACGCTGCCGGATCTGCTACGGCACCGCGGTGTGGAGCCGCCGGAGGATTTCCGGCTTCGTACCCACTACGACTGACGGCCTTTCGTGTGGGAGCGGCCGGAGGCCGCTCCCACAGTGGTTGATCCCGGTTCGCGGCCGGAGGCCGCTCCCACAATGCATGATCACGGTTATTCGGCGGAGGGGCTGCCGCCGCCGGCCAGGCTGAAATAGGCGCGATCGATGAACCGCTCCGGATCGCCGTAGCGGTCGTCGAAACCGCGCGTCGGCTTCGCGGCGAGCACGGTCTCGAGGTCGGCGCCCTCGCCGACGAGCTCGGCGATGCGGCTGCGAACCGTCTCCAGCATGCTCACGTACGCCTCGAGATCCTGGTAGCTCGACACCGCACCGTGGCCCGGCACCACCACCGTGGCCGTATCGATCTCGTCCAGCACGGCGCGGCAGAACGCGATCACGCCGTCGAGATCGCCGCCGTTGCCGACGTCGATGAACGGATAGCCGGCGGCGTTGAACACGTCGCCGAGGTGGACGACGTTGTGCCCGCGGAAGATCACCGCGGTGTCGCCGGTGGTGTGGGCCGGGCCGAAGTGCATCAGGTCGATGCGCTCGCCGTTGAAGTGGAACTGCATCGAGCGATCGTAGGTGATCACCGGCAACGCGTCCGGCGGATACGCCTGCTGCGTATACTCGAAGCCAACGAGATCGATCAGTCGCGTGCTCTGCATCATTTCACGCGACTCGGCGTGCGAGACGAGCCACGCCCCGCCGGGGCCGAAAGTCAGGTTGCCGTCGGCGTGATCGAAGTGCCAGTGCGTGTTGACGACGAAGTCCACGCCTTCGCCGCCGAGCCGTTCGATGGTCTCGAGCAGCTTCGGCGTCGTCTGCGGGAACTGATCGTCCACCATCAGCACGCCGTCCGGGCCGATGCTCACCAGCACGTTGCCGCCGGCGCCGAACAGCACGTGCAGCCCGTCACCGACGGTTTGCTGCCGCACCGGTGCGTTCTCGAGATCCCATCCGACCACGTCGGCGAAGCGCTGGCGCTCGGCGTCCTGCGCGGTGGCGTCGAACCCCGCGGCGGGCGGTTCGTCATGGGCGGCGAGCGGGACGGGCAGTGCGAGCAGGAAGGCGACGGTGCCGAAGTGGCGGAGCCGGGCGAGCATGGGCATGGCATTCTCGTTCGGGCGAGAGGGTAGACGGTAGCGCAATGGGCGGAGGGTTGGCGAGGGGGCGGGATTCGCGGCCGGTACGAACCCGCCACCTAGGTAGCACCTGGACCGGTCGCGTACGGTCCGCAACATCGCCCGAATCAAAAACCTGGGAACGGGTGTCGACGTCGGCCGCAGTGCCCGTGTGCCGCCAGCGGCGCGCGTGAGTGACCTCGCACGGCACCATCCGCCGCGGCCCGCATCGAGATGGAACATGGCCCGAATCAATCGATGAAGCTCCGCGCAATGAGATTCGGCGCTGTACGTCGAACACCGCCGCTTTGATTCGGGCGATGTCGCGAGTTTTGATTCGGGCGGTGTTCGCGATTCGATCGTGGCGAAGTTGCGGTTTGATTCGGGCCATGTTGCGTTCGGCGATGGGCGCGAGGGGGGCGCGGGAGGTCGCGTCGGCCGCGACCTGGCCGGAGGCCGCTCCTGCAGAGCCGAGGCCGTGGTTCAGGGGTTGCGGCGGACGGCGCGGTCGACCCAGATCGATTCGCTCGCGGGGTTGTAGCGCGCGTAGAACGGTCGCGCCAGCGTACGGCAGTACTCCTGCATGCGCGCCTTCGCGTCCTGCAGCGACTCTGCGACGAAGTAGCACGGCTGGTACTCGGTGATCGGGTAATTCCGCGCGGCGGCCTTCGCCGGCTCCCACGGCAGCAGACACGGGCGCTGCTCGACGCCGCCGGCCGGCCGCTCGGGCGAGCAGGCGTACTCCAGCTCGCCGAAGCTCGACAGCAGCCCGGCGCCGTAGGCCTTGAGCTCACCCTGCTCGCGCACCAGGCCGAACTCCACCGAGAACCAGTAGCAGCGGGCCAGACGCTCGATCTCCTCGTCGCTGGCACCGAGGCTCGCGAGGCCGATCTCCTGCGACAGGTCGGCGAACGCCGGATCGGCGAACATCGGTGCGTGCCCGACCAGCTCGTGGACCACGTCGGGCTCGGGGGTGTACAGCGGCTTCGAGTGGTGGCGCAGGTACTGGGTCGAGAAGAACACCCGGAACGCGAGCCCGTTCAGAAAGTCACGCGAACCGAGCAGCCCCGCCACCGGGCGCAGCCGGAAGCCGGTGCGCTGACGCAGGAAGTCGTTCACCGTGCGCACCTGCGGCACGTTGTCCGGCGCGTAGCCGCACTCCTTCGCCATCACGTCGAACACCCGCAGAAACTCCGCGCACGCGTAGCGCCGGTGCAGGTCGGTGAGGCGCCGATACACCTCGCCCCAGGTCTCCACCTCCCGCGGCGTGTACTCCACCAGCGGGATCGGCTGGCCGTGCCGGTAGTTGCGCGCGAGCTCGTCGATCATCGCGCGGCGAGCGCGGTACGTCGCGTCGTTGAAGCCGGGATGATCCGACTGCAGATCGCTGCCGGCGTCGAGCGTGTTGTTGGCGATGAGGTCGAGCTCCGAGATGTGACGCGGGAACCAGGGCACCCGGCGCTCGTCCAGCACCAGCAGCTTCAGCGTGTCGCGCTCGAGCGCATCGATCACGCACTCGATGGCCGGGTCGCCGCGCTGGCCCTCGCAGTCGACGTAGAAGTCGAAGCGGCCCTCGTGCGCCGGGCGCGACTCGATGTGCGTCAGGTTGACGCCGTGGTGGGAGAAGTGGTGCAGCACCCGTTCGAGCGCGCCCGGCCGATCCGCCAGCTCGATCAGCAGGGAGACGCGGCTGCTGCCTCGCTCCGTTGCGGTACCCATGCTCGATTCGACCTCGTCACTGCGGCGCGGTTCGGCGAGCCGCATCCGGCCGAGCCGCATCCGGCCGAGCCGAGTCCGGCCGAGCCGAGTCCGGCAGGCGCGGCTCGACGCCGTGATCGCGGAACACGGCCGCCACGGTACCATCTGCGATGGCCAGTTCCAGCCACGTGTTCACGAATTCCTTCCACGGCGTGTCCTGCGGCATCAGGTATGCCTTCTCCTGGTAGGTGAAATTCTCCGGCGCCGCGGCGCAGAGCTCGGGGTTGCGGGCCGTCTGCAGCTCCACTTCGACCCGATCGGTGATCATCACGTCCGCCGCGCCCGCGGCGAGCGCATCGAAGATCGTGCGGTTGTCCTGGTGCAGCACCTTGCGGGCCCGGTGCAGGTGCGCATCGACGAACGCCTCGTTGGTGCCGCCCGGATTCACGATCACCCGCACCGCCGGGCGGTCGATCCCCTCCAGCGAACCGAAGCGGGCGGCTTCGCCGCAGCGGGCGATGGCGGTCTTGCCGCCGACGTAGTACGGCACCGACAGGTACCCCACCCGCTGGCGGTCCAGCGTGCGCGACACCCCGCTCATCGCGATGTCGAAGCGGCCGGCCGCGAGATCGTCGAGCAGCGTCGGCCAGGACGTCTCGACGAACGCGACGTCGACTTCCAGCGCATCCGCCAGGCGGCGGGCCAGGTCGATGTCGATCCCACGCGGTGTCTCGGTCGCGTCCCCGCGGTGCGAGAACGGCGCGTAATCACCGGTGGTACCGACCCGCAGCACCCGCGTCTCGAGGATCTGCTGCAGGCGGTGCTCGAAGCGCTTCAGGCCTTCGAGCGCCGCGAAGACCTGCTCGCGCGCCCCGGGGTCGAGGCCCGTCACCGCCACGGCGGCTTCGAACCGCTCCCGGTCGACCGCACCGGCACTCGCGGCCGCGGCGATGATCCGGCTGCCGAGCCGGGAGAGCTCGGGGCGGATCGCTTCGTTCAGATCGGCCGCCTGCGGCGGTTCTTCACCCGCCTGCCAGCGCTCGAGCCAATGCCGCTGGATGGACTTGGCCGCCTCGATCTGGGCCTCGAAGAACGCGCGGCTGGTCTCGGGCGTGAAGCCGAAGTGCAGCGCGTCCGTCACCGCCTGCTCCAGCACGACGGCCTCGCGTTCGCGATCCTCCACCGGCAGACCGCTCTGCCATTTGAACGCGGCCACCTCGTCCATCAGCTCGAGCCGGGCGTCGATCAGACGGTAGAGCTCCTCCGGGCCGTCGGTGACCGGCGAGGCACCGACCGGCCCGAGCAGGGCCAGGGTCAGCACCAGGCCGAGCGCCCCGTTCAGCGCGGTTCGATGCGTCACGCGCTCCTCCGTTCGAATGGCGGCGATCCGACATTCTAGCCGTCGGCTCACCGGCGCGAGGCCCCAGAATCCGATTGACAACCGGCCGGGGCCTATCTAAAACCGCGCCAAGGGGAGACAACGGCCGACGCTACGGGCGCCGGCCGGCGGACGCAGGGCAGTTCGCCCCGGCTGTCGACGTTGCGCCGCAACCAGAGGAGGGGAATTCCCATGACGTCCACCGTGTCGCGTCTCGCTCGCGCGTGGTCCGCTCCTGCGTCACTCCTGTTACTGTTCCTTCCCGCTCTGGAGGCCGGCGCTGCGCCGGGCCGCCAGATCGAGGAGGTGATCGTCACAGCCGAGCGGCGTGAGGCGAGCATCCAGGACACATCGATCTCCATCACGGCGTTCACCGCCGAGTTCATCGACGACTTCGGCATCCGCAACCAGGAGGATCTGCAGAACTACATTCCGGCGACGACCATTCAGCCGTACGACGCCAGCGTTCGCGGCGTCGGACGCAACTTCCGGGCGCTCGGCGGCGATCCCGGCGTTTCGACCTACATGAACGGGATCTACTCGGAGGACCTGCTCACCGCCACCGGGGCGACCTTCTTCGACGTGGAGCGGGTGGAAG
Organism: Pseudomonadales bacterium; assembly: GCA_036381275.1. Lineage (GTDB taxonomy): Bacteria > Pseudomonadota > Gammaproteobacteria > Pseudomonadales > Azotimanducaceae > UBA7803. The sequence goes on from DASVDC010000140.1 coordinate 18,715, forward strand.
TGCTGCGCGGGCCGCAGGGCACGCTGTACGGCCGCAACGCCGTCGGCGGTGCGATCAACATCCTCTACAAGGAGCCGACCTTCGACTACGAAGGCATGATCAAGGCCATCGCCGGCAACTTCGACGCCGAGGAATACTACCTCGCGCTGTCGGGGCCGCTGCTGAAGGACCGGCTCGCCGGCCGCCTGACCTACGCCCACCGGGAACGGGACGGGGTGGTCGACGACATCGGCACCGGCGGCGATGTCGACGGCCTCGGCACGGACAGCTTCGCGCTGCAGCTCAAGTGGCGCGTCACCGACGACATCGAAATGAACCTGCGCCAGAACTGGATGGACATCGACCGCTCGTTCGGCGGGGCCAACGGCGCAGGGCTCGTGGTGTTGAACGAGAACGGCCAACCGTCGCGGGTCACGGACACGCTGGTACCCGGCTTCCGCTTCGTCGATACCGACAACACCGACCCCGCGAACGTGTTCCAGAGCACGTTCTTCGACGCGAGCCGCCCGGTCTTCGAGTTCACCGATCCGAATACCGGCCAGGTGCGGCTGGCTCAGACCAACCGGGCGGGCATCGACTACGGCGACTTCGACGGCTTTCAGAACGCCGCGGCATCCCTCGACGGCTTCAACGTCACGACGCCGGAGTCGGCCGCCCGCTACAACGCCTGCGTGTTCCCCGACGACATCGACGGCGACGAGGTGTGCGCCGCGACCAACGGCCTCAACAACGAAGAGTTCGAGCAGATGGGCACCCAGTTCAACGTCAGCTGGGACGTCACGGAGCACCTCACGTTGAAGTATCTGTTCGGCTACAACACGCTCTCGTACGAGCGCATCACGGACGACG
>DASVDC010000141.1:0-6406 GCA_036381275.1 Pseudomonadales bacterium
TAGGGTCCTGATCGATTGATTCGGGCCATGTTCCCTCCCGATGCGGGCGAGGTGGATGGTGCCGAGGCGGATGCTGCCGTGCGAGATCGCGCACGCGCACCGCCGCTGCACGCCTGCGCTGCGGCCGACGGCGCCACCCCGTTCCCGGGCTTTGATTCGGGCGATGTTGCGGACCGTACGCGCGGGAGGAGGCGCCGACTCATGGCCGGCCCACCCTTCGGCATCGGCGTCTCCTCTTCCGGTGACCGGCGTGTGGCCCATGTGGCCGGTCCAGGTGTCCACCCATGTGGAGGGTTCGTACGGTCTGGAGACGGCTCCTACCGGTCAGTCGGATTTGCCGAGGCGTCGGAAGCGCGGCGGGCGCTTCTCCATGAAGGCGCGGGCGCCTTCGACCGCGTCGGGGGCGGTGACGAAGCGGTTCTGGCTGGCTTCGGCTTCGATCAGCGCTTCCCCGTAGCCGGTGCCGAGGTGGCGGTAGACGAGGCGCTTCGTTTCCGCGATCGCGGCGGGCGGTGAGGTGGCCGCGAGACGCACGACATAGTCGCGAGCCGCGTCGAGCAGCTCATCCGGCGGCAACACGCGGTCGACCAGCCCGATCGCCCGGGCCGCTTCGGCGTCGATCCGGTCGCTCATCCACAGCAGGTCCAGCGCGCGGCTGACGCCGCACAGGCGCGGCAGCAGCCAGCTCGAGCCGTGCTCGGCGATCAGGCCGCGCTTCAGGAACACCGTGGTGAAGCTCGCCGCGCTGGAGGCGAAGCGCAGGTCCGACATCAGTGCGAGGATCAGCCCGCCGCCGGCCGCGACGCCGTTCACCGCCGCGATCACCGGCTTCGGTACCTCGAGCAGGTAGCTGAAGATGCCCGGCAGCTCGTCGGGGTCGCGCGCGCTTTCGGCGGTGCCCTGCTCGGTGGTCGCGACCAGCTCGGCGAGATCGAGCCCCGCGCTGAAGCCGCGGCCGTTGCCGGTGATCACGATGCCGACGACCCGCGCGTCGTCCGCCGCCGTCCGTACCGCGCGGCGGACCTCCGCGAGCGTGCGCCGGGTGAACGCGTTCAGCCGGTCCGGGCGGTTCAGCCGGAGCAGCGCGACCGGATCGTCGATCTCGAGGGTGATGTCCTGGTAGTCGGTCATCGGGTTATCTTGCCAGGGAACCGTCCGCCTCGGCCAGCGATCGGCCCCTCGATCGACGCAGCGACTTCGTGGAGCGTCTTGTCGATGTAAACAAGACGCGTCACAGAAAGTAGCTTGCCGATCCGTGTCCGATCTTTTTGAAACGCGTTTGAACCCGCGCGCAAACGGGTGCAGGATTCCGGTCCGCCCCGGCCGTGAATGGGAGACTCGGCCGGGTGTCGGACGCGCGGGCAGTCCGGTCCGCGCACTGGGGAGGCGGTCGACCTTCCGCTCCGGTGTTTCACCGAGAAACATCATCAGGGGAGAGACCTATGAATATCCGATTCGGACCTTCGGCCGGGTCACGACCCGTGGTCCCGGCTGCGTTCGCGTCTGCGTGCGTTCTTCTGGTGCCGATCAGTTCGGTCACCGCTGCCGCTCCCGAGCAGGCAGCGAGCCGACGGACGATCGAGGAGATCGTGGTGACGGCGCAGAAGCGCGAAGAGAGCATCAACGAGGTCGGCATGTCGATCGACGCAGCCACCGGCGATCGGCTGAACGAGCTCGGCATCACCGAGCCGGCGGAGCTGTACAAGGTGGTCTCCGGCTTCAATTCCAACGTCACCTACTACGGCACCACGATCTACACGATCCGCGGCGTCGGCTTCCAGGACACCGCGCTCGCGTCGAGCCCGACGGTCAGCGTTTACCTGGACGAGATGCCGCTGCCGTACTCGGTGATGACTCAGGGCGTCACGCTGGACCTGCAGCGGGTGGAGGCGCTGAAGGGCCCGCAGGGGACGCTGTTCGGACAGAACGCGACCGGCGGCGCGGTGAACTACATCGCGAACAAGCCGACGGAGACGTTCGAGGCCGGCGTGGAAGGCGCTTTCGGGCGCTTCGAGACCATCGATCTGCAGGGTTTCGTCAGCGGCCCGATCACCGAGTCGCTGAGGTATCGGGTGGCCGCGCGGGCGATCAACTCGAGCGGCTGGCAGAAGCGCTACACGGATCCGGAGTCGCACCCGGCGGATCCGTACTGGAACGAGCTGGACGGCATCGCACCCGATAGAGAGTACGAGTTCGACGACGAGGCGGGCGACCAGGACTTCGTGACCTGGCGGGCCGCGCTGCTGTTCGAGCCGACGGATCGGGTGAGCGCGCTGCTGACCGGCACGGGCTTCCGGGACGAAGGCGATTCGCAGCGCCCGCAGCTCTTCGGCTTCGCGACGTTGAACCCGGTCAATCCGCTGAATCCGCTGGTCGCGAACTATCCGTTCGCGCCGCGCGACAACCGTTACGCCGACTGGGGTCCGTGCGTGAACGTGGTGGGCGGTACCGAATCGAACGTGTTCGGATTCCGCCCGGGACCGGGGCAGTACACGGTCACGCAGGTCGACCCGGACGGAAACGCGTTGAACCTGAACAATCGGCGCTACGACAACTGTGAGCCTGCCTCGAAGGACAACGACTACTACTCGGCGTCGCTGCGGCTCGACATCGATCTCACCGAGACCATCACGCTGACGTCGCTGACCAGCTATGCCAAGTTCGATCGCGATCAGCGCCTCGAGAGCGACGGCACGATCTACCAGGACTACGAGTCGTTCCAGACCGGCTACATCAAGGACTGGTTCCAGGAGCTGCGCCTCGCGGGAACCTTCGCCGGCCGAGGGAACTGGGTCGTCGGCGCCAACTACGAGGACACCGAAACCTGGGACAGCTTCCTGCAGTCGTACGGCATTTCCTCCGCCGTTCCGACCCAGGTGTTCAACCGCATCCCGCTCGGACCGACCAACCCGAACAGCCGGCAGAGCATCGAGACCTGGGCTGTGTTCGGCAACATCGACTTCCCGCTGACCGAAACGCTGATCGCGCAGGTCGGCCTGCGGTACACCGAGCAGACCCGGGATCACCGCGGCTGCGGCAACGACGGGGGCGACGGCAGCTGGGCCGACATCTCGGTCGAGATCCAGCAGCTCCTGCAACTGCTCAACAACGGCGCGATCACGTCGTTCGTCGATGCCGGTCCGGGGAACTGCGGAACCACTGGTCCGGCGCCGGATTACGCACCGATACCGGAAGGCTTCACGTCCGAGCTGGACGAGGACAACACCTCGTGGCGGATCGGCTTGAACTGGTTCTTCGCGGAAGGAAAGATGCTGTACGGCAACATCCGCAAGGGCTACAAGTCCGGCAGCTTCCCGACCGTGGCGACTTCGGCGTCGATCCAGCTCGAGCCGGCCGTGCAGGAGGAGCTGCTCGCCTACGAGATCGGCACGAAAATGGGCCTGCTCGACGGCACGCTGCAGTTGAACGCCGCGGCGTTCTACTACGACTACACCGACAAGCAGGTGCTCGGCGCGATCAACGATCCCATCTTCGGTTCGCTGCCGGCGCTGGTGAACGTGCCGGAATCCGAAGTGATCGGCGCGGAAGTGGCGATCGAGTGGTATCCGATCGATGGGCTGCGCATCGCGCCGTCGGTGAGCTACGCCGACAGCGAGGTCACGGGCGAGTTCCGCAACTTCGACCCCTACTTCCTCCTCGGGATCAACGAGGGCGACAAGGACTTCTCCGGGCAGTCGTTCCCGAACGCGCCGAAATGGACGGGCAACTTCGACGTTCAATACGAGTGGCGGCTCGCGAACGAGCTGGTTCCGTTCGTCGGTGCGAACGTGAACTATCAGAGTGAAACGCGCGCGTTCTTCTACGACCGATGCGAAGAGCCGGACCGGACCTGTACCCCCGAGGTGCATCCGTTCCTGGTCGGCAACCACGAGCTGATCATCAACGAGCGGGCGCTCGTCGATCTGCGCGCGGGGGTCGCGTCGGCGGACGGTACCTGGCAGGTGTACGCGTGGGGCCGCAACGTCACCGACAAGCACTACTGGAACCAGGCTCAGCACGTGAACGACGTGCTGCTGCGCTACACCGGCATGCCGCGGACATACGGCGTGACCGCGAGCTATCGGTTCGGCGGCTGACGGCACTGTGGAAGCGGCCTTCGGCCGCGATCGACGCTTCGTTCGCGGCCGGAGGCCGCTCCCACACTCTGGAAGCTCCAGTAGCTTCCGGAAACTGGCTCGGCCCTTGCATCGGCGGACGCCGTGGTCGGGAACGGCATGCGGACGATGCAGGAGGCATGAGCGACATCGAGCGGCCGCTCCGCAGGCCTGAGCCCGCCGCCGCGGTCCGGACGGTGCGCGTGCTCACGGTGAACACGCACAAGGGCTTCACACCGCTGAACCGCCGTTTCATCCTGCCGGAGCTGCGCAAGGCCGTGCGCGCCACCGATGCCGACGTGGTATTCCTGCAGGAAGTGCTCGGCTCCCACGCGCGCCACGCACGCCGCCTGCTGGACTGGCCGAAGGTACCGCACTACGAGTTCCTCGCCGACGAGATCTGGCCGGCGTTTGCCTACGGACGCAATGCGGTGTATCCCGACGGACACCACGGCAACGCGCTGCTGTCCAAATATCCGATCGCCGATCACGACAACCTGGACGTGTCGATGAGCGAGGGCGAGAAGCGCGGCCTGCTGCACTGCGTGCTGGATCTGCCGGGACGGGCGGCGGCGCTGCACGTGATCTGCGTGCACTTCGGGCTGACCGAAGGGCACCGCCTGGCGCAGACGCGGCTCCTGTGTGAACGGCTGCGGGACGCGGTGCCCGCGGACGCACCGCTGGTGGTGGCCGGCGACTTCAACGACTGGCGTCTGTCCGCGCACGGCGTGCTGTCGACGACGTGCCGGCTTCGGGAGGCGTTCGCCGAGCTGCAGCGCGAGGTGCCGAAGACCTTCCCGGCGCGCTGGCCGCTCTTGCGGCTGGACCGTGTGTACCTGCGCAACGCTGAGCCTCGGCGCGCCGACGTGCTGTCGGCCCGCCCGTGGTCGCACTTGTCCGATCACACCCCGCTGTCGGTGGAGGTGGCGCTGTGAATCCGCAGTGGAAGGCCGGCAACCGGGTGGAGCTGCTAGAGAACGGCGAGGAGCTCTACCCGCGGGTGTTCGGCGCGATCGACGGCGCCCGCTACGAGGTGCTGCTGGAGACGTTCATTCTGTTCGACGACGAGGTCGGCCGACGCCTCGCGGAGGCGCTGAAGGCCGCGAGCGCCCGCGGGGTGCGCGTGGAGCTCACCGTGGACGCGTGGGGCTCGGCGGAGCTGCCGACTGACTACCTCGAGGCGCTGACGGCAGCGGGCGTGTGCCTGCACCTGTTCGAAGCGACGCACCCGAAATGGCTGCAGCGCATCGACTGGTTCCGCCGCCTGCACCGCAAGCTCGTCGTGGTCGACGGCCGCTGCGCGTTCGTCGGCGGCATCAACTTCTCCCAGGATCATCTCGAGCACGGCGGGCACGGCAAGGAAGCGAAGCAGGACTACGCGGTGCAGGTGGAAGGACCGCTGGTGGCCGACATCCATCGTTTCGCCGTCGAGGCGATCCGCTCGGTGCACCGGCGCGACGGGGCGCTGCCGGCCATTCCGGCCGAGGCGCTCGAGCGGGGCGCCGAACCGGCCGGGGACGTCGTCGCCACGTTCGTCTCGCGGGACAACCTTCCCGGGCGGCGCACCGCGATCGAGCGCTACTATCGGATGATCATCCGCCGCGCGGAGGAGCGGCTGGTCATCGCCAACGCGTACTTCTTTCCGGGTTACCGGCTGCTGCGGGAGATCCGCCGCGCGGCTCGGCGCGGCGTCGACGTGCGCCTGATCACCCAGGCCGAGCCCGACATCCCGATTTCGCGCTTCGCGGGGCGGCTGCTGTACGACTATCTGCTCGAGGCCGGCGCGCACATCTACGAGTACGGCGAGCGGCAGTTTCACGGCAAGGTGGCGATCGTCGACGACGAATGGGCGACGGTCGGCTCGAGCAACCTCGACCCGCTGAGCCTGTGGTTCAACCTCGAGGCCAACGTGGTGGTGCGTGACGCGGCGTTCACCGAAGCGGTGGCCCGGCGTCTCGAGCGGCTGATGCACGAGCACTGCCGGGAGATCACGCCCGCCGACACGCGGCGCTGGATCTTCTGGCGGCCGATCGCCGGCTTCTTCGCGTTCCACTTCCTGCGTCACTTCCCGCGCCTCGCCGGCCTGCTGCCGGCGCACCGTCCGCGCCTGACCCGGGTGCCCGCGCCGGGGAAGGACGCGGGACGCGAGGCCGCCTGATGCGCACCGATACGGTCCGGAGCGCCGCCGCGGCGCCGGCGCCATCCGGCGCGCGGCGCTGGTGGCCGCGGCTGCGCCTGCTGCTGACGATCCTGTTCTTCGGCGCGGTCGCGGTGCTGCTCGTGATCAACGC
>DASVDC010000142.1:0-26746 GCA_036381275.1 Pseudomonadales bacterium
TAGGGTCCTGATCGATTGATTCGGGCCATGTTCCCTCCCGATGCGGGCGAGGTGGATGGTGCCGAGGCGGATGCTGCCGTGCGAGATCGCGCACGCGCACCGCCGCTGCACGCCTGCGCTGCGGCCGACGGCGCCACCCCGGTCCCGGGCTTTGATTCGGGCGATGTTGCGGACCGTACGCGCGGGAGAACGCGCCGATGCATCGCAGCCCAGCTCCTACAGGCCGCTTCTTTACGCCTTGGAACAGAGCGACCACTTGGAATAGAGCACTGGTGCACTCCAGCCGTCCGTCCCGGAGCCTGGCTTTCGTGGCCTGTACGTCCGGTCGGATAGGTAGCGGTCAGTCCGATCAGATGGGTGACACCTTTACGAGGTGTTCATCCAGGATGCCGATCGCCTGTAGGCCGCTCCCACGCCGCTCAATGCAGCGTGTCATCGATCCCAGCGAGCTCGCTGAGGCGCGCATGAACCGCCTGCCGCACCGGCTCCGCCTCGGCGGCCTCCATCGACTCGGTCAGTTCGAGCGCCCGTTCGAACGCCTCCCGGGCCTTGCCCACGGAGCCGAGGTGCCGCCAGACCTCACCGCGCTCGAGATGCAGCGCGGCCTGGTCCGGGGCGAGGGCGAGCTGCGCGTCGAGCACGTCGAGCGTGCGGTCCCAGGCGGACCGGGACGAGAAGATCAGCTTCACATTGTTCAGCATGCGCAGGCCCACCGCGACGGTGGAAGCCGGCGCGAACAGCGTCCGGCTCGGTAGCCGCCGCGCGGCGGGCGGCAGCCGCTCGAGGAGCTGCGCACGATCGAGCGGCTTCAGCGCGAACGGATCCACCATGACGTCGTCCACCTCGACGACGAAGTGGCCCGGGAAATTGATTCCCACGGCGCGGTGACCGGCGACCCGCGCGACCCGGATCAGCACCACGCCGAGCGTGATCGGGATGCCGCGGCGCGAGCGCAGCACGCGCGCCAGATTGCTGTTGTCCAGCGCGCCGTAGTCGTCGCTGTTCCCGGTGAAGCCGAGCTCGCTCAGGTACTGCCACGGCGTGACCCGTTCCGAGCAGAGGCTGGCCAGGCGCTGGAGCTCGCTCTCGACCCGTTCGGGATCGAGCCCTTCGTCGAGCACGCCCGCGACCAGCGCGGCCACCCGGCCTTCGTCGGCGCTCGGGTCGTCGCGACAGCGCCGGAACGCATCGAGCAGCGCGGCATCCATCGGAACGATCAGCGGGTCAGCAGGCTGTCGACGGTGGTCAACAGCTCCTGCCGGGCGAAGGGTTTGGCCAGTGTCGCATCCGCGCCCAGGTAGCGGGCGGTTTCGAGGTAGTCGCTGGGGCCGATCCGGCCGCCGCCGGAGATCGCCAGAATCGGCAGGCGGGCGTGGGTGCGGCGGATCTCGGCGATCGTCTCGATGCCCTCCTTCTCCGGCATGATCAGGTCGGTGATCACCAGGTCGAAGCGCAACGCGTCGAGCAGCCGGATCGCCTCCCGCCCGTTGGCTGCGATGGTGACGTCGTAGCCCTCGAGCTTGAGCATCTCGCTGACCACTTCGCGCACCGAGGCATCATCGTCGATGACCAGGATCGCCGTCATAATTCACACCGCCTCCGTGAGCCATGACCCACGCGGGCGTGAGTCGGTTCTCACCGCTGGCGTGAGCGTCGCATCCGTTGTCGCTCAGTGCTCACGCGTCTTCCGGAACTCGATGTCGGGCCAGCGCTCCTCTGTGAGCTGCAGGTTGGCGCGGCTCGGCGCCAGATACGTCAGGTACCCGCCTCCATCCACCGCCAGATAGTCACGCAATTTGCTCTTGAATTCTTCCAACTTCTTCGCATCGCTACAGTACACCCAGCGCGCGGTGTAGACATTCGCATCTTCGTAAACGCAGTCGGCCCGGTACTCGTCGCGCAGACGGAACGCCACCAGGTCGAACTGCAACGCACCCACCGCGCCGACCACCAGCTCGTTGCGGCTCAGCGGCTTGAAGAGCTGGCTCGCGCCTTCCTCCGAGAGCTGGTCGAGGCCGCGCTCGAGCTGCTTGGTCTTGAGCGGATCACGCACCCGTACCCGACGGAACAACTCGGGGGCGAAGTTCGGGATGCCGCGGAACTTCAGCTCTTCGCCTTCGGTGAAGGTGTCGCCGATCTGGATCGTGCCGTGGTTGTGCAGGCCGATCACGTCGCCCGGCAGCGCCTCCTCGGTACGGATCCGGTCACCCGCCATGAACGTGACCGCGTCGGCGATCTTCACGTCCTTGCCGACGCGCACGTGACGCATGCGCATGCCCTGGGTGTAGCGGCCCGAGCAGACGCGCAGGAACGCGATCCGATCGCGGTGCTTCGGGTCCATGTTCGCCTGAATCTTGAACACGAACCCGGAGAACGCCGGCTCCGCCGGGTCCACGACCCGGACGTCGGCTTCCCGCGGCTGCGGCGGCGGCGCGACCTCGACGAAACCGTCGAGCATCTCGCGCACGCCGAAGTTGCCGAGCGCGGTGCCGAAGTACACCGGCGTCAGCGTCGCGCCGAGGAAGTCGTCGCGGTTGAACTCGTGGCTCGCGCCCCGGACCAGGTCGATCTCGCCGAGAAATTCGTCGTAGTCGCTGCCGAGCAGTTGCCGGGCGGCGTCGCTGTCGAGACCGTCGATCACCGGATAGTCGTGGATGTGGTGTCCCTGCCCGCTCTGGTACACGACGATGCGGTCGCGGTGCAGGTCGTAGACGCCCTTGAAGCGCCGGCCCATGCCGATCGGCCAGGTCATCGGTGCGCACTGGATCTGCAGGATGTCCTCGATCTCGTCGAGCAGCTCCACGGGATCGCGAATCTCCCGGTCGAGCTTGTTGATGAACGTCAGGATCGGCGTGTCACGCAGCCGGCAGACCTCCATCAGCTTGATCGTGCGCGGCTCGACGCCCTTCGAGCCGTCGATCACCATCAGCGCCGAGTCCACCGCGGTCAGCGTCCGGTAGGTATCCTCCGAGAAGTCCTCGTGGCCGGGCGTGTCGAGCAGGTTCACGATCGCCTCGCGATACGGAAACTGCATCACCGACGTGGTGACCGAGATGCCCCGCTCCTGCTCCATCGACATCCAGTCGGAGGTCGCGTGACGGTCGGACTTGCGCGCCTTGACGGTTCCGGCGAGCTGGATCGCGTTGCCGAACAGCAGCAGCTTCTCGGTGATCGTGGTCTTGCCGGCGTCCGGGTGCGAGATGATCGCGAAGGTGCGCCGATTGGAGACGTGCGGACGGTTTGCCATGGAGGACGACTGGATGCTCGTGAATGGGTGAGGAACGCGCGGCGCCGCGGCCCGGTATAGGGGCGCGGCCGGCGCCGGCGCGGGCGGCGATTATACCTGGGCGGCCGCCGAGTAGTGACCGAGATCCAGCGCCATCACCTGCGCGTCCTCGTGTCCGCTCCGCGCCGGATAATAATTGCGCCGCAGGCCGATCTCGTTGAAGCCGAGCGAGCGATACAGACTGACCGCCACCAGGTTGGACGGCCGCACCTCGAGAAACAGCATCTCGGCGCCGCGCGCCTTGGCCCGCTCCAGCATGTGGACCACCAGCGCCCGCCCGTAGCCGTGGCCCTGCCGGTCGCGGCGCACGCAGACGTTCAGCAGGTGTGCCTCTTGCGGCCCGACCGACAGGATCCCGTGGCCGATCACCTGCGCATCGAGCAGCAACAGCCGGCATTCGTGCTTCGCGGCGAGGCAGTCGCTGAAGTTGCCGCGGGTCCACGGAAACTCGTAGGAGCGCTCCTCGTTCTCGACCACCTGGTCGAGATCGTCCGGGTGCATCGCGCGGAACGAGATCATCGCTTATCCGCCCTCGCCCGCCGCCCGGCGCGCCCGCTCCGCGAGCGCCGACCACAGCGCCCGCTTGGCGTCCGGGTCGCGGCCGAGCTGCTCGAGGCTCGGCATCACCAGCAGCCGGACGTCCGGCCAATCGTCCCCGAGCCGCGGCCGGACCGCGTCGGTGCAGAGCAGCAGCTTCGCTCCGTGATCGGCCACGTCCTTGGCGACGAACGCCCGCAGCGCCCGCGCCCCCGCATCCGGCGCGGCGGCGACGGCCGCGGCATCGCCGAGCTCCGGCGGCCAGCGGAACGGCCGGCGCGCCGGCCGCGTCCGCCAGTCGCCGGTCGCGGCCGCGAGCACGTCCTGAGCGAGCCGCAGATCGCGCCGGCTGGGCCCGCCGTCGACCAGCAACACCACGTCGCCGGCCGCGAGCGACAGCACCGCCCATGGCGCCTCGGCGGGCGCGACCGGTCGCGGCGCGGCCTGCCGGGCCTCGCGCGGCCCCGGCCGGGGGGCCCGCCGGCGTCGCGAATCGCCGTCCGGGGGCCGCTCGCCGGATCGCGCCCCCTCCTCGTAGGAGCGATCTCCAGATCGCGAATTGGAGTTCGCTCCTACATCATGGATCGCGCCGGCCTGGTCAGGCGCCACGCGCAGTCGCCAAAGCGTGACGCCCATGTCGGTGAGGATCTGGCGGCGGGCGGTGTGCATCATGGACCGACGGCGAAATGAACCGGCTCGGGCAGCCGCATCCGCTGCCCCGCTTCCCTTGCGTGGATTGTACACGTTATAACGCGGTCCCCGGAGACCGTGAACCGCCCATGAAATATCTGACCGACGACATCCGCATCACCGGGATGCAGGAAGTGATCGCGCCGCAGGCGCTGATCGCCGAGCTGCCGATCACCGACGCGGCGTCGCAAACGACGTTCCGCTGCCGCAAGGAGATCGGCGACATCATGCGCGGCCGCGACCCCCGCCTGATGGTGGTGATCGGTCCCTGCTCGATCCACGATCCCAAGGCGGCGCTCGAATACGCCGACCGGCTGCTCGCCGAAGCGCGCCGCCACCGCGACCACCTGCTCGTGATCATGCGCGTGTATTTCGAGAAACCGCGCACGACCGTGGGCTGGAAAGGGCTGATCAACGACCCGAACCTCGACAACTCGTTCGACATCAACCGGGGGCTCCGGCTCGCGCGCGGGGTGCTGCGGGACATCGCCGACCGCGGCCTCGGTGCCGGAACCGAGTACCTCGACCCGATCACGCCCCAGTACCTGGCCGACCTGGTGAGCTGGGGCGCCATCGGTGCCCGCACCACCGAAAGCCAGGTGCACCGCCAGCTCGCCTCCGGGCTCTCCTGCCCGGTGGGCTTCAAGAACTCGACCGACGGCTCCATCCAGGTCGCGGTGGACGCGATCGCCTCCGCGGCGCATCCGCACATCTTCCTGTCGGTCACCAAGGGCGGCCACAGCGCGATCTTCTCGACCGCCGGCAACGAAGACTGCCACGTGATCCTGCGCGGCGGCGGCGGCAAGCACAATTACGACAACCCGTCGGTGCACTACGCGAGCCGGATGCTCGAACAGGCCGGTCTGAACAACCGGGTGATGATCGACATGAGCCACGCCAACAGCGACAAGGACCACAAGAAGCAGCTCACGGTCTGCGCCGACATCTGCCGGCAGCTCGCCGCGGGCGAGCCGCGCATTTTCGGCGTGATGCTCGAGAGCAACCTGGTCGAGGGCAACCAGAAGATCGGGCCGCCGGGGCAGATGACCTACGGCCAGAGCATCACGGATGCGTGCCTCGGCTGGGACGACAGCGTGCGCGCGCTCGAGGAGCTCGCCGCCGCCAGCGCGAAGCGCATGAGCCAGATGCCTGCTGCGGCGGCCGTCGAGCCGTAGCTCTTCAGCCGGCCGCGCGGTCGGTACGCGCCGCCATCACGAAGTCGTTCTTGTGCAGCCCGCCGATCGCGTGCGTCCACCAGGACACGCCGAGCCGGCCCCACTCCACCACCAGCCGCGGATGGTGGTTCTCCTCTTCGGCGAGCTCGCCGATGCGGTTCGCCAGCTCCAGCGCGGCGACGAAGTTCTTCACCTTTATCGTGCGCGTCAGAACCGGCACGCCGTCTACGCGCTGGATCGTCCAGCCCGGGAGCTGTTCCAGCAGGCCGGGCCATTCGCTCTCCGGCACCGGCGGCGAGTTACCGCTGCACGGTTCGCAGCGCTGCTTCGCGAGCTCGTCCATGGTGCGTCCTCCTTCGGCCGATCCGTTCCGCCATCAGTAACAGAAACACCACCGAGTACGCCACCGCATCGCCGTAGCCGTCCTTGATCAGCCACCACAGATGCACGAGCCCGAGCACCGCCGCGAAGAACACGAGCCGGTGCAGCTCGAGCCAGCGGCGGCCGAGCCGGCGCTGCCAGCCGCGCGTCGAGGTGATCGCGAGCGGCACGAGCGCCAGCAGCGCGAGCGCGCCGGCGGTGATGTAGGTGCGCTCCGCCAGATCGTCGACGATCGCGGCCCAGTCGAAGCCGGCGAGGAACGTCAGATACGCGAGGAAATGCAGCGCGAGATACGCGAACGCCCAGAGCCCCACCAGCCGCCGCACCCGCGCGAGCGCCGGCCAGCCGAGCAGGCGCCTGAGCGGACTCACCGCCAGCGCGAGCAGCAGGAACCGGATGCCCCACTCGCCGAGGAACAGCACGACCGCCTCGCCGGGATCCGGGCCGAGTGCGGAGCCGGGGCTGCCGATCTCGCGAACGACCGCAGCGGCGAGCCAGACGAGCGGCGCCCCGCAGAGCAGCCACACCAGCGGCTTCGGCACGTTCGTGTCGGCGAGCACTGGCGGCGGGCTCAGAAGTGGCGCCGCAGATCCATCCCCGCGTACAGCGATGCGACCTGATCGGCGTAGCCGTTGAACATCAACGTTTTGCGGCGGTTCGCGTCGAACAGCGTGCTCGGCAGCCGCCGCTCGGTCGCCTGGCTCCAGCGCGGGTGGTCGACCTCGGGGTTCACGTTCGCGTAGAAGCCGTACTCGTGCGGCGCGGTCAGGTTCCAGGTGTTCTTCGGCTGCCGGCGGGTGAAGCGGATCTTCACCACCGACTTGATGCTCTTGAAGCCGTACTTCCACGGCACGACCAGCCGCCACGGCGCGCCGTTCTGGTTCGGCAGGTCCTTGCCGTAGATGCCGGTCGCCATCAGCGTCAGCGGGTGCATCGCCTCGTCCATGCGGAGGCCCTCTACGTACGGCCAGTCGATGCCGGAGAACAGCGAGCGCTGCCCGGGCATTTCCTCGGGCCGGTGCAGCGTGGTGAACTCGACGAACTTCGCGTTCCCGTTCGGCTCGAACCGCCCGAGGATGTCGGCGAGCGGAACGCCGCGCCACGGTACCACCACCGACCATGCCTCGACGCAGCGCAGCCGATAGACCCGGTCCTCCGCAGTGAAGCCGCGGATCACGTCCTCGTACGCATAGGTACCGGGCTTGTTGCACTCGCCGGTCACCTCGACCGACCACGGATCGATGGTCATCCGCCCCGCGTAGCGCTTCGGATCGTCCTTGTCGAAGCCGAACTCGTAGAAGTTGTTGTAGCTGGTGACGATCTCCTCGGGTGTCACTTCCTCGCCCGGAATCCCCTCGTAGGAGCGCTCTCCAGAGCGCGATTCCTTACCCAGCACTCCTCCCGCCGCCAGCACCGCCGGCAGCGCGAGCCCCGCGCGCAGCAGCTCCCGCCGGCGCAGGTACACCGACTCCGGCGTGATCTCGTAGCTCGGGATGTCGTCGGGTTTGCGGATCAGCATCGTTCCTCCGGACGCGCATCGAGGTCAGCCTACTAGAGCCGCGGATCGGCGGGAGGTTCCTCGTCCGCGACCGCGGTCTCTCCGCTGTCGGACGATCCGCGCCGGCCGCGCCGCCAGCGCTGCCAGACGAACAGCACCGGCCCGGACAGCGCGTACGCGGCGAAGATGGTCAACAGCACCCGGGGCGGATCGGCCAGCAGAACCGCGAACACCAGCACCGCGACCACCATGAAGATGAACGGCACCCGCCCCTTCGCGTTCAGCACCTTGGGCGAGAAGTATTCGAAGTTCGAGACCATCAGCAGCCCGAGCACGGTGGTGAGCAGCGCCATGATCACCGCGACGGAGAGCGATGGTTCCGCACCGCCCAGCGCTTCGCTCCAGATCCAGACCGTGCACGCCATCACCGCCGCGGCCGAAGGGCTCGCAAGGCCCGTGAACGACGCGAGGCTGCTCTTGGTGTTGAAGCGCGCGAGGCGCAGCGCGGCACAGGCCATGTACACGAAGGTTGCGACCCAGCCCACCTTGCCGAGCGGCTGCAGGCACCAGGAGAACGCCACCAGCGCCGGCGCGACGCCGAAGGCCACCATGTCCGAAAGGCTGTCGTACTCGGCGCCGAAGCGGCTCTCGGTGCGGGTCCAGCGGGCGACCCGGCCGTCGGCGGCATCGAGCGCCATCGCGACGAAGATCGCGAGCGCCGCCGGCACGAAGTTGCCGTTCATGCCGGCCACGATCGCGTAGAAACCGGCGAACAACGCGCCGGTGGTGATCAGGTTCGGCACCAGGTAAATGCCGCGGCGGCGACGGCTCTCGAGGTCGTCGCCCTCCGCTTCCAGTTCGCCGGCCGACGGATCGATCAGATCGCTCTCGTCGACTTCCGGGCGTTCGTGCGTGGCCATGTCAGGTGCCCCGGGCGGGGAACGGCGAGAGTCAGTTCTTCTCGCGGTCCACCAGCCGCTTTTCCTGAATCCACGGCATCATACCACGCAGCTTCTCGCCCACCTGCTCGATCTGGTGTGCCTGGGTGATGCGCCGCATGGCCTTCATCGTCGGCGCCCCGGCCTGGTTCTCGGTGACGAACTCGCGGGCGAAGCGGCCCGTCTGGATCTCGTTCAGGATGCGCTTCATCTCCTGCTTGGTCTCGTCGGTGACGATCCGCGGACCGCGGGTCAGGCCGCCGTACTCGGCGGTGTTCGACACCGAGTACCACATGTTCGCGATGCCGCCTTCGTAGAACAGGTCCACGATCAGCTTCAGCTCGTGCAGGCACTCGAAGTACGCCATCTCCGGCGCGTATCCCGCCTCCACCAGCGTTTCGAAGCCCGCCTGCACCAGCGCCGCGGCGCCGCCGCAGAGCACCGCCTGCTCGCCGAACAGGTCGGTCTCGGTCTCCTCGCGGAAGGTGGTCTCGATGATGCCGGCACGTCCAGCGCCGTTCGCGGCCGCGTACGACAGCGCGGTGTTCTTCGCCTGGCCGGAGGCGTTCTGGTGGATCGCGATCAGGCACGGCACGCCGCCGCCTTCCTTGTAGGTCGAGCGCACGGTGTGGCCCGGCCCTTTCGGCGCGATCATGATCACGTCGAGGTCGGCGCGCGGCTCGATCAGCCCGAAGTGGATGTTGAAGCCGTGCGCGAACGCGAGCGTCGCACCCTCCTTCACGTTCGGCAGAATCTGGTCGCGGTACAGCGCCTGCTGGTGCTCGTCGGGGGTGAGCACCATGATCAGATCGGCCGCCTTCACCGCGTCCGGCACCTCGGCCACTTCGAAGCCCGCGTTCTCCGCCTTGCGCCAGGAACCGGAGCCCTTGCGCAGTCCGACCACCACCTTCTCCACGCCCGAGTCACGCAGGTTGTTGGCGTGGGCGTGCCCCTGCGAGCCGTAGCCGATGATCAGCACGTTCATCTTCTGGATGATCGAGAGATCGGCGTCTTTGTCGTAGTAGACCTGCATGTCGGGTTCCTCTGGCTTTCGGTTGCGTGGAATCGCCTCTGTGTGTATGTGTGGGAGCGGCCTCTGGCCGCGATTTCCGGAAGATTCGCGGCCGGAGGCCGCTCCCACAGCGTGGTTCAGGCGCTCAGTACTTTCTCGCCCCTGCTGATGCCGGACACCCCCGAGCGCACCACCTCGAGGATCGTGGTCCGGCCGACGGCGCGGATGAACGCGTCGAGCTTGCCGCTCGGCCCGGAGAGCTGCACCGTGTAGGTGCTCGCGGTCACGTCGATGATCTGGCCGCGAAAGATGTCGACGGTGCGCTTCACCTCCGCGCGGGCCGGGCCTTCCGCCCGAACCTTCACCAGCATCAGCTCGCGCTCCACGTGGTCGGTTTCCGACAGGTCGACCACCTTCACGACTTCGATCACCTTGTAGAGGTGCTTGATGATCTGCTCGATCTTGCTGTCGTCGCCGATCGTCACCAGGGTCAGGCGCGACAGCGTTTCGTCCTCCGTGGGTGCGACCGTCAGACTCTCGATGTTGTAGTTGCGCTGCGAGAACAGCCCCACCACGCGCGACAGCGCGCCGGCCTCGTTCTCCAGCAGCACGGCGATGATGTGGCGCATCAGTAGTTGCCCCCGACCGCCGTGTCACCGATGCTGGTGAGTGACTTGGTGAGGTACATGTCGCGCATCGACCCGCCGCGGATCGCCATCGGGTAGACGTGCTCGCTCGGATCCACCCACACGTCGACGAACACCAGCCGGTTCTTCAGCTTATCGCTGAACGCTTCGCGGAGCGCCCCTTCGAGGTCCTCGGCCCGCTCGACCTTGATGCCGACGTGGCCGAAAGCCTCCACCAGCGTCTTGAAGTCGGGCAGCGAATCGCTGTAGGTGCTGTGCGAGTGGCGGCCGCCGTACTGCATGTCCTGCCACTGCTTGACCATGCCGAGCGCCTGGTTGTTCAGGTTCACGATCTTGATCGGCAGCCCGTACTGCAGGCAGGTGGACAGCTCCTGCATGTTCATCATGAAGCTGCCCTCGCCGGTCACGCAGACCACGGTCGCGTTCGGGTGGGCGAACTGCACGCCCATCGCCGCCGGCAGGCCGAAACCCATCGTGCCGAGCCCGCCGGAGTTGATCCAGCGGCGCGGCTCGAGGAACTTGTAGTACTGCGCCGCGAACATCTGGTGCTGGCCGACGTCGCTGGTCACGAAAGCGTTGCCGCCGGTGACGCGGTAGAGCATCTGCACCGCGAGCTGCGGCAGGATCGGCTTGCCCGGCTCCGGCGCGAGATCGTGGTCGAGGCCGTGCTCGGCGCGCCAGCCGCGGATCTGCTCCCACCAGCGCGCGAGTGCTTCGCGGTCGGGCAGCTCCGGCGTCTTCGCGAGCTCCGCCTCGAGCACCGCTTCCATGTCGGAGAGCACGGAGGCGACCTGCCCGACGATCGGCACGTCGGCCGTAATGATCTTCGAGATCGACGTCGGGTCGACGTCGATGTGCACGATGGTCGCGTCCGGACAGAACTTCGCCGGGTCGTTGGTCACCCGGTCGTCGAAGCGCGCGCCGACCGCGACGATCAGATCCGAGTGGTGCATCGCCATGTTGGCTTCGAACGTGCCGTGCATGCCGAGCATGCCGAGGAACTGCGGATCGTTCCCGGGGAAGCCGCCGAGCCCCATCAGCGTGTTGGTGACGGGAAAGTTCAGGCGCCGCGCGATGCGCGTGAGCTGCGGAGCCGCGTCGCCGAGGATCACGCCGCCGCCGGCGTAGATCACCGGGCGCTTCGCGCTCAGCATCGCCTCGACCGCCTTGCGGATCTGCCGGCCGTTGCCCTTCACCGCCGGGTTGTAGGAGCGCATCGACACCGTCTCCGGCCAGACGTACGGCGCGGTCACGGTGGGATCGGTGGTGTTCTTCGGCACGTCGATCACCACCGGGCCCGGCCGGCCGGTGGTCGCGATGTGGAACGCCTTGCGCACGACCTCGGGGATCTCGGCGCAGTTCTTGATCATGAAGCTGTGCTTCACCACCGGCCGAGACACGCCGACCATGTCGGTTTCCTGGAACGCATCCGTGCCGATCAGGTCGTGGGCGACCTGCCCGGAGATCACGATCATCGGCACCGAGTCCATGTACGCGGTGGCGATGCCGGTGATCGCGTTGGTCGCGCCGGGGCCGGAGGTGACCAGCACCACGCCCGGCCGGCCGGTGGACCGGGCGTAACCGTCGGCCATGTGGGTGGCGGCCTGCTCGTGACGTACCAGGATGTGCTCTACTTTCTGCTGCTTGAAAATCGCGTCGTAGATGTGCAGCGCGGCCCCGCCAGGGTATCCGAAGATGTATTCCACGCCGGCGTCCTGGAGCGCGCGGATCAGCATGTCGCCGCCGGAAAGTAGCTCGGCCATTTCGTCGGTTCGTCTGTGCCGTGTGTCGTAAGTCGGCCGCGGAGCGTCCCGAGGCCGGATCGGTTTTCGCCGGGCGTATCGTTTTTCGCAGCAACCGATTGATTTGCTGCAGTTTGTTCTGGCCGCCCAGGGAGCCGGATATTCTTTAGCTTCCCCGGGTTCGTGTCAACGAAACTGGGACGGAGCTAACGAAAATCCCGCCATCGGGGCCTTAGGATGGCCGCAGCGGCACGTCCCGGCATGCGCACTGCCGCGCGGCGGGCGGAAGCTGCTATCGTTAGACTGGCCATCAGGAGAAAGCCAGCCCATGCGTTTCGTCTGCAAGATTGGCCTCACGCTGTGCGCTCTGCCGCTGCTGATGGGTGCCACGATCTATCGCTGGGTGGATGAGAACGGCGTGGTGAACTACACCCAGCTGAAGCCCGAAGGCGTTCCCGCCGAGCTGGTGCATGCGGACACCGGACAGCGGGTGACCTCTGAGCCGGCTGCGGGTGCGGATCGCGGTCTGGAGACCGCTCCTACGAAGGAGGGGGAGCCGCTGACCGAGGCGCAGCAGCGCATGCTGGAGGAGCTGCGTGCGGCGGAGCAGGAGCGTCAGCGCCAGGTCGCCAAGGTGCGTGAATCGAACTGTCAACAGGCCCGCGATCTGCTCGAACGGCTGACCTCCCACGGGCGCCTGCGCGTCACCGGCGAGGACGGTGAGGCGCGCGTGATGCCCGAAGAGGAGCGTCAGCAGCGCATCGAGCAGGCCCAGCGGGCGGTGGCCGTCAACTGCACCAACACCGCGAGCCGCTGAGCGTCATTCGAGCCACACGAGCGTGGCCATCCGCCCCGTGCGGCCGTCGCGCCGGTAGGAATAGAAGCGCCGGTCGCTGTACGTGCAGAGCCGGTCGCTGTACACGGCGCCGACGCCGAGCCGCTCGAGCAGCCGCGCCGAGAGCTCGAACAGATCGAGCAGCGCCTTGCCCGGTCGTCCGGCCGGCCTGAGCACCGTCGCCGCGAGCCGGTCGCCGTCGGGCAGCGCGGCCACGCGCGCCGTCACCTCCTCGCCCACCTCGTAGACCGCCGGACCGATCGCGGGGCCGAGCCAGGCGATCAGCTCGCCGGGCGCCACCGGCGCCGCGGCGACCAGCGCCGCGAGCACGCCGTCCACCAGCCCCCGCCAGCCGCCGTGCGCGACCGCCGCGACCGAAGCGGCGCGGTCGCAGAGCGCGATCGGCACGCAGTCGGCCGTCAGCACCGCGACCGCCAGCCGGCGCTCGCGGGTCCAGGCCGCATCCGCCTCCGGCGCCTCGAGAACGCTGGCGGCGGACGCCTCCACCACCCGGGTGCCGTGGACCTGGGTCAGCCATTGCACCCGCGAAACGCCCGCGGCCTCCATCAGCGCGCGCCGGTTGCGGGCGACGGCGTCGGGGTCGTCGCCGACGTGGGCCGCGAGGTTCCAGCCGTCGAGCCCCCCGGGCCGGGCCGCGTCCGGCATTCGGCGGGTCGTCGTCAACACCCGGCTGCCGGCGGGCCATACCCCGGCCGGCGGGGTCACCCACTCAACGGTCATGCCGGCACTCCCGGTCGGCGCGCAGCGCGTCGATCAGCGCCTGCAGGTCGGCGGGCGGCGCCTGCTGCACGCACACGTCTTCGCCCGTGAACGGGTGCACGAATTCGAGTTGCCAGGCGTGCAGGGCCTGCCGGCGGAATCCCCTCAGCACCGAGACCGTTTCCGCCGCGGCGCCGAGCGGCAAGCGGCCGCGGGCACCGTAGCGGACGTCGCCGACCAGCGGGTGGTGCACGGCGGCCAGGTGCACGCGGATCTGGTGCGTGCGGCCGGTCTCCAGGGTCGCCTCCACGAGCGTGTGCGCGCGAAACCGCTCGAGCACCCGGACCCGGGTCAGCGCCGCGCGGCCGTCCGCCCGCACCGCCTGCCGGGTGCGTCGCAGCGGGTCGCGGCCGATCGGCTGATCGATGTCCATCCCGCCGGTCAGCGTGCCTTCCACCACGGCCAGATAGCGCCGGCCGATTTCCCGCCGCGCCAGCAGCCGGCCGAGCGCGTACTGCGCCTGCGGCGTGCGGGCCACCAGCAGCAGCCCGCTGGTGTCCTTGTCGAGCCGGTGCACGATGCCGGCCCGCGGCAGCGCCGCCAGCTCGGGATACTCGAGCAGCAGCCCGTTGACCAGCGTGCCCCGCGGGTTGCCGGCGCCCGGGTGCACGACCACACCCGCCGGCTTGTTCACGACCAGAAGGTGCGCGTCCCGGTGCACGATCTCGAAGCCGACCGGATCGGCGGCGCTCCAGTCCTCGCGGGGCACGAGCTCGGCGTCGAGCGTGAGCGTCTCGCCGCCCCTCAGCCGGCTCTTCGGCTTGACCGCCGCGCCGTCGACGGTGAGCGCGCCCTGCTCGATCCACCGGCTGAGCAGCGCCCGCGAGAACTCGTCGAACAGCGTCGCCGCGGCGCGGTCTATACGCATGCCGGCCAGCTCCGGGGGCACGATTCCCTGGCGAACGATGCGTTCCATCTGCGGTTGCAAGCCCCGGCAGGATCATTAAAGTGGCCAAGTTTCCCGGGGAACACCTTCGGGATCAAACGGAGCTCGTCCAGACACATGACCCGGACTCCCGTGATTCGAACGACGCTTCTGCCGCTGCTCGTGATGGCGACCCTGCTCGGGGGCTGCGCGCTCTGGGGCGGACGCGACAAGGAGCGCGACCCCGAAGCCGACCTCGATGCCACGGAGCAGCTCCTGTACCGCAACGTGCAGCGGAGCCTGCGTTCCGGCAACTACCAGCAGGCGATCGAGAACCTGGAGCGCCTAGAGGCGCGCTTTCCGTTCGGCCGCTACGCCGAGCAGGCCCAGCTCGAGCTGATCTACGCCCACTACATGAGCTTCAACATCGAAGCCGCGCGCAACGCCGCCGACCGCTTCATCCGCCTGCACCCGCAGCACCCGAACGTGGACTACGCCTACTACCTGAAGGGGCTGGCCGCGTACAACAAGAACCGCGGCGTGTTCGACCGGCTGTTCTCCACCGACGTCGCCAAGCGCGACATGACCTCCGCCCGCCAGGCCTACGCGGACTTCAGCGAGCTGCTGGCGCGCTTCCCGGACAGCCCGTACGCGCCCGACGCGAAGAAGCGCATGCTGCACCTGCGCGACATCCTGGCGCGCCACGAGCTGCACGTCGCGACTTTCTACATGGAGCGCGGCGCCTACGTGGCGGCGGCGAACCGGGCCCGTTACATCGTGACGAACTACTCCCGCGCCGACTGCGTCCCCGACGCATTGGCGCTGCTGGTGGAGGCGAACTACAAGCTCGGGCTCGAGGATGCCGCCCACGATGCGCTGGAGGTGCTCGCGGTCAACTTCCCCGACTACGAAGCCTTCGACAAGGACGGCAATCTGGTGCTGGCCGAGCAGATCCTGAACCGCGACCGCTCCTGGACCAACATGATGACGCTGGGCCTGCTGGACCGGCCCGAGGTCCCGCCGCCGATCAAGCTCCGGCGCGACCGCTGATCCGGCTCCCGGGCAGCGCGCCCCGGGCTGGGTACTACTCTTAAAGGGACGTCACAGCCCAACGCGTTGGCCGTGGAGAGATGCTGGCGCATCGCGCGGAAATCATCGAGGAGATCGAGCGGCGCCGCTACGCCCTCAATCTGAGCCTCCTCAAGGTCTACAACTACTACCGCCTGCTGGTGGGGCTGGCGCTCGTCGCGGTGTTCCTGCAGAGCTTCATGGGCAGCCAGCTCGGCGGCCTGAATCCGACGGCGTTCCTGCGCACCACGCTCGCGTACTGCGCGATCAACATCGTCAGCGTGCTGGCGCTGCAACTCGTGCCCCGGCGCTGGTTCGACGCCCAGACCATCGCCACGGCGCTGGTGATCTACGACGTCGGCGCGCTGACCGCGCTGATGTACCAGAGCGGCGGTGTCGGCAGCGGCGTGGGCCTGTTGATCCTGGTGTCGGTGGCGACCGGCGCAATCCTGGTGACGGGCCGGCGCGCGCTGCTGCTCGCGGCCATGGCGTCGATCGCGGTGCTCTACCAGGAGTTCTACCTCTCGCTGACCGCGCCGGCGTTCCATGACGACTACTTCCAGGCCGGCGTGCTGGGAGCGCTCTGCTTCGCGGCCGTGATCGCACTGCAGTACCTGTCGCAGCGGGTCCGGGACAACGACATCCGGGCGCTGACCCAGGCGGCGGAGCTCGCTGACCTCGAGCGCGTGAACCGGCAGATCATCCAGCGGATGCGCACCGGCATCGTGGTGGTGGACGCCGCCGACCGGGTGCGGATGGCGAATCAGTCGGCCCGCGGGCTGCTCGGGGTGCCACCGGACGAGGAGCTGGTCGAGCTGCCGACGGTGCTGCGCGAGCTGCTCGGCGAGTGGCGCCGCGACACGGAGCGGCGCGCGCGGCCGTTTCAGGTCGGCCCCGACACGCCGGAGGTGCGGGCGAACTTCTCGGCGGTGCGCAGCGACGATCCCGGTGCCGACGTGACGATCTTTCTGGAGGACACCTCCGAGATTCAGCAGCAGGCGCAGCAGCTCAAGCTCGCCGCGCTCGGCCAGCTTTCCGCCAGCATCGCGCACGAGATCCGCAACCCGCTCGGCGCGATCAGCCACGCCGCGCAGCTCCTGCGCGAATCCGAGGAGCTCGCCCACGGCGACCGGCGCCTCACCGAGATCATCCACGACCATTGCCTGCGCATGAACCGGGTCGTGGAGAACGTGCTGGAGACCTCGCGCCGCCGTCAGCCGGCGCCGGTGCGCCTGGTGCTGGCCGAGCATCTCCAGGCCTTCGCCGAAACGTTCCGCGAAACCGATCCGGAAGCCCGGCTCGAGATCCGCGTGGAGCCGCCGGACACCGAGATCCGCATGGACCGCAGTCAGCTCGATCAGGTGCTCACCAACCTGGTGAGCAACGCGCTGCGTCACGGCGGCGCGCAGTCGGGCCGTTCGGTGGTGTACCTGGAGGGCGGGGTCGATGCGCGCACGGAGCGGCCGTACCTGAACGTGATCGACGAAGGCTGCGGCGTCGCGCCGGAAGCGGAGAAGAGCCTGTTCCAGCCGTTCCACACCACCTCCCGGTCCGGCACGGGGCTCGGGCTGTACCTGTCACGGGAGATGTGCGAAGCGAACCAGGCGCGGCTGACGTACTATCGGCACGAACGTGGGGGAGCCTGTTTCAGGATCACGTTCGCGCACCCGGATCGGATCATCGCCTGATCGAGAGAACTCATGGCCGAAAGAAAAACTGAACGACGCACCGAACGGCGGGCACTCGTCGTCGACGACGAGCCCGACATCCGCGAGCTGCTGGAGATCACCCTCGGCCGCATGGGCATCGACACCATCGCCGCCGCGGACCTCGGCAGCGCGAGACGGCTGCTGGAAGAGCAGCGCTTCGATCTGTGCCTGACGGACCTGCAGCTTCCGGACGGTAACGGCATCGAGCTCGTGAAGCTGATCGGCGAACGCTGGAGCCAGCTCCCGGTGGCGGTGATCACCGCGTTCGGCAGCATGGATGTCGCGATCAACGCGTTGAAGGCGGGCGCGTTCGATTTCCTGCAGAAGCCGGTGGATCTCGAGCAACTGCGCGCGCTGGTGGACACGGCGCTCAAGCTCGCCACGGTGACCCCCCGCCCGACGGACCCGCGCACGCGGCTGATCGGCAGCTCGCCGACGATGGAGCGGCTGCGCGCACAGATCGCCCGGCTCGCCCGCAGCCAGGCGCCGATCTATCTGAGCGGTGAGTCCGGCGCCGGCAAGGAAGTGGCGGCACGGCTGATACACGAGCAGGGACCGCGCGGCGACGGGCCGTTCGTCGCGGTGAACTGCGGCGCGATCCCGAGCGAGCTGATGGAGAGCGAATTCTTCGGCCACGTGAAGGGCAGCTTCACCGGCGCGGTCGCGGACAAGGAGGGTCTGTTCCAGGCCGCCGAGGGCGGCACGCTGTTTCTCGACGAGGTCGCCGACCTGCCGCTGTCGATGCAGGTGAAGCTGCTGCGCGCGATCCAGGAGAAGGCGGTACGCGCCGTGGGCGGCAGCCAGGAGCACCCGACGGACGTGCGGATTCTCTGCGCGACGCACAAAGACCTCGCCCGGGAGGTGGCCGAAGGCCGCTTCCGGCAGGACCTGTTCTACCGCCTGAACGTGATCGAGCTGCCGATACCGAGCCTGCGCGAACGCCGCGAGGACATTCCCGAGCTCGCGGCGCTGATCCTCGAGCGGCTCAGCACCGACTACGGCGCGAAGCCGCCGGAGCTGACCGCGGAGGCCATCGCCGCGCTCCAGCGTTACGATTTCCCCGGCAACGTGCGCGAGCTCGAGAACGTTCTCGAGCGCGCGTTCACGCTCTGCGACGGCGGCCGCATCCGCGCCGAAGACCTGCAGCTCACCCACACCCCGTGCAGGAGCGGTCTCCAGACCGCGACCGCACCGGGCCAACCGGCAGCGCCCGCCGCCGCTCCCACCGCACCCGCGCCGTCTGAAGCCCCCGAGGCGCCCTCTCCCGCCCAGGCCGCACACCAGGTGCAGCTCCCGCCGGGCGAGTCCCTCGAGTCGTTTCTGGAGAAGATCGAGCGCCATCTGATCACGCAGGCCCTCGAGGCGTGCCGCTGGAACAAGACCGCCGCCGCCCGCGAGCTCGGCATCACGTTCCGCGCGCTGCGCTATCGCCTGAAGAAGCTCGAGCTCGAGTAGCACGACAAGCCACTGTGGGAGCGGCCTCCGGCCGCGAATGATCCGGAAGCTTGTGGGAGCGGCCTCCGGCCGCGAATCGCTCCTCCGGCATTCGCGGCCGGAGGCCGCTCTCACAAACGGGGAAGGCTGACAGGACCTGGCGGCGATCTCCCCTGCCCCGCCCGTGCCCTTTGCTCGTCAATGGGCGGGTGCGCAGAACCGGGTTCACGCTGATCGAGCTGCTCGTCACGCTGGCGGTCGCCGCGCTGTTGCTCTCGCTCGCGCTGCCCTCGTTCGACGCTCTGATCGGCCGTCAGCGCAGCGCCGCGGCGCTGAACCGGATGGTGGCCACGGTGCACTTCGCGCGCTCGCTGGCGATCACCAGCGGCCAGACGGTCACGCTGTGCCCTGCGCGTTCCGGCGAATGCCTCGGCCGGAACGAATGGCACCAGGGTGCGATGGTGTTCGTCGACCCGAACGCCAACGGCCGGCTGGACGGCGACGAAACGGCCGAGCGCACGCTTCCTGCGCTCGAACGCGGCGAGCGCATCTACTGGCGCTCGTTTCGCAATCGCAGCTACCTGCAGTTCGGCCCGCGCGGCTACACGCGCTGGCAGAACGGCAGCTTCCTCTACTGCCCGCCGAGCCGGCAGGCGGATCTCGCGCGGGCGGTGATCCTGAACGCCCAGGGGCGGCTGCGGCCCGCACGCGATCGCGACGGCGACAGCGTGGTGGAGGACGCGGAGGGGGAGCCGGTCGTGTGCCCACCGTAGACGCCACCACCTCTGTGGGAGCGGCCTCCGGCCGCGAATGCCGGGTCCGATTAGCGGCCGGAGGCCGCTCCCACAATCTTCCGGATCATTCGCGGCCGGAGGCCGCTCCCACAACGGCGTCAGGCGCAGTCGTCGGGGGTGCCGCGGCCGGCGGCCCAGCTCTCCAGCTCCGCGAGCGGCAGCGGCGGGCTGAAGTAGAAGCCCTGCAGCAGGTCGCAGCCCATCTCGCGCAGCGCCGCCGCGGCCTGAGGGGTCTCGATGCCTTCGGCCACCACGCGCATGCCGAAGTAGTGGCCGAGGTTCACGATCACGCCGGTCAGGTAGCGGTTCGCCGCGTCGTTCTCCAGGTCGGTCACGAAGCTGCGGTCGATCTTCAGCTCGTCCACGTTGAGGTCGCGGAACTGTGCGAGCGACGAATTGCCGGTGCCGAAATCGTCCATCGAGATGCGCACGCCTCGGCTCTGCAGCTCGGCGAACTCGGCACGCAGCCGGCCGATGTTGTGCACGATGCCGTTCTCGGTCATCTCCATCACGAGCCTCGCCGGTTCCACGTTCCAGAGGGTCAGCTCGTCGAGGATCAGCCGGATCACGCCGGGATCCTCGGTGGCGTCGGGGTCGAGGTTGATCGACACCGGCGGCAGCCAGGGGTTCGCGGCGAGGTCGCGGATCGCCTGACGGATCACGTGCCGGGTCAACGCGCGCGACTTCTCACGGTCGAGCTGCGGCAGGAACTCGCCCGGATACAGCAGGCCGTCCGGATGCTCCCACCGCACCAGCCCTTCCGCCCCGCAGAGCCGATGATCCTCCGCCGACACCTTCGGCTGGTAGTAGAGCTTGAGCTCGTGCTCGTAGATCGCGCGCTCGACCTCGTCGTTGAGCTGCCAGCGGCGCAGCATGTCCGAGACGACGTGCTCGTCGGCGATCTCGTAGACCTTCTCGCTGCGGCGCGCCGACTCCCGAGCGGCCTCGGCGGCTCGGAAGAGCGACTCGGCGTCGCTCTCGGCCGTACTGCCGCAGGCGATGCCGGCGCGCACCTTGAGCGGCACGGTGGCGCTCCGGAATTCGAACGGCTCGGAGAACAGCCGCTCGAGCT
This sequence comes from Pseudomonadales bacterium, assembly GCA_036381275.1. Classification (GTDB taxonomy): domain Bacteria; phylum Pseudomonadota; class Gammaproteobacteria; order Pseudomonadales; family Azotimanducaceae; genus UBA7803. The sequence continues at coordinate 20,464 of DASVDC010000142.1, forward strand.
TGAGGCCGGCGAGCGTCGCGTGATTCCGATCGCGAAGCGCCCGGATCAGCAGGCAGTGCTTGCCTTCGTGGATCCGGATGAGCTGATCGTCGCCGCGCAGCATCGACGACAGGCGCTGCTCGAACTCGGCGGTGGCAGCCCCGGCCGCCTCGCTGCCGAGCCGGCTGGTGGTTCGGCCGATCTCCTCCAGCGACACCACGCAGACGGCCACGTAGTCGCGCTCGGGCGCTCCGGGATTGTCGACCACCAGCACCGGCTTCCAGCGGCTCACAGAAAGTACTCCGCGGCGTCGATGCCGTATTCGTTGCGCGCGAGCTCCCGCGCGATCCGGAGCTGCTGCTCGTCGAGCCGGGTGAGGTCGACGATCACCAGGTCACTGCGCTTACGCTTCTGCGAATCGAGAATGACCATCACCTTGGGCCGCAGCCGCCGGCCCGGGTTCTGCCCGCAGACCACCGCGACTTCCCCGCTCGACAGCTCCACCAGCGCGCCGTTCGGGAACAGCCCGATGGCCTGAGCGAACTGATCGACCAGCTCGCTCTGAAAACGCTCCGGACACAGGTCCTGCAGCTCGACCAGCGCTTCGTACGAGGAGCAGGTCGGCGCGTAGCTGCGCGGGCTGATCATCGCGTCGTAGCTGTCGACGATCCCGGCAATGCGCGCGAACATCGGAATCGCCGCGCCCCGCAGCCCGTCCGGATAGCCGCTGCCGTCCATCCGCTCGTGATGCCAGCGCACCGTGCTGATGACCGCCTCATCGGCACCGTGCACCTCCCCGAGCATGCCGAGCGAGTAGTCGACGTGCGACTTGACGATCGCGTACTCGTCGGGCGTGAGCGGGCCGCGCTTGTAGAGCATCCGCTTCGGCAGCCGCACCTTGCCGATGTCGAGCAGCGAGCAGCCGAGTGCCAGCGTCTTGATCTCCTCCGGCGGCAGGCCGAGCTGCCGGCCGAGCAGGCTCCCCCAGACCGCCAGCGCCATGCAATGCTCGTGGGTGTTGCGGTCGAGGTGCTGCACGCGCATCAGCGTAACCAGCGCGTCCTTGTTGCGCAGGATGCTGTCCACCAGCGGGTCCACCGCCGAACGCAGGTTGCCGATGGTGACCTTGCGGCGAGCCGAGAGCGCGTCCCAGAACGCGCGGAACGAATCCGCGCTCGCGTCGATGATGCGCTTCGCCGCCGGCAGCTCTTCCTCGACCTCGGCGGTGTCTTCGTATCGCGTCTGGCGTACCGGCACGTCGAGCCGCGCCTCGCTGCGCCGCGTCGCGCGGCGCTCCGCCTGGCGCGTTTCGGCGGCCGGAGGGAGCGCTTGGCGCACCGCGTGGGCGAGCCGCCCGTCGTAGCGCCGCGGATCGACCATCACCGATTGGCAGAACCGGGCGAGCTGACGGATCTGCTCGCCGGAACGCACGTAGAAGCCCTGGAGCGGAAACGGCGTCTCGAGCCAGGGTCGGTCCAGCTCCGCGACGAACATTCCAATGGACAATTTCGCGACTTCCACCTCGCGCAGCATGGATCACATCGCATTCGGACGTGGTGTACGTCAAGAATACGTGCCTACGCCAATGCTGGCGTGACGGCACGCACGTTCTGCGGGACGCGTGTCCCGCGGGCGGGGTCAGTGCTGATCGAGTACGACGTCTCTCGGCAGCTCGCGGATGAGGCGGATGATCCGCAAGGTCGGGGAATGCCGTTCGAACTCGTAGTACACCCTCATGCCGGGCTGCAGCATCGTGAACGCCCCGTAGCTGCCGCCGATTTCGACCCGTGTGTCGATGGCTACCTCGTAGCTCATGCCGTCGATCACCATGGTGGAGCCGGCGAAATCCAGCTCCTGAATCACCCCGGCGCCCTCGGCCATCGGCCCGGCGGTCGCCGCAGCGGCCGTCAACGGCAGCAGCCAGGCCACGATCAGCGCAATGAGCCTTCTTTTCATCGACCGACTCCTAGTTGTCCTGAATGAGCTCGCGCCACGACAGGCGGCCCCGGCGGCTGTCGTTCTCGTCGGCGATCCGGAACGGGAGGCAATCGTTGCCGCCGCAGGCGAACAGCCAGTCGGTGTCGCCCTGCCCGCCCAGCGTCGAGAGGTCCACGAGAACGCCGTCGAGGTCCGACTGACTGAACAGCAGACCCGCCGCCTGCTCGCCCACCAGGTCGCCCGAGTCGATCTTCCCGTCCCGGTTGAAGTCCACGACCGGCCGCCCGGCGTCGCCACCCGTCAGCGCATCGAACAGCAGGATCGAGCCGGGCCGTGTGCCGTAGCAGGAGAACTCGTCCAGGCTCGGCAGCACGGTGGTGGTCACGATCGCGCCGTCTCGCAGCACGAAGCGGCGGATGGCCTTCTCTCCGGGGAACTGCGGGTCGGCACCCGGCAGCGCGCCGGCCGCCGGCATGTCGAGGTCGATGTACCAGCCGTAGATGCCGGGATTGCTTCCCTCGTCGCGCCGGTAGTCGACCGGATTCTCGGTGACCGTACGTCGCGTCTGCGTCTGGCCGTTCGTCACGTGAACGACGTTGGTGATGGTCTGCTCCACCAGCCGCTCGGCCTTGGTGTTCGGCTGCGCGGTGACCGGCACCGCTGCGCCATGATCCCAGATCGCGTAGATCGACTGGATCTCTTCGCTGTCGGCGTCCTCCTTGGTCATGTAGCTGCCGGTGCCGAAGATCACCAGGAAGCCTTCCTCGGTGGGATGCTTCATGACCAGCGGCTGCGACAGAATCGGCTGCGGCCGTTCGACGCCGCCGTCGTTGTACGTCGCCGTGAACAGCCGGGTCGCCGTCCAGTTGTTCGGGTTCGGGTCGCTCAGGTCGAAGCGATACAGGTTGCCGAGGCGATCGCCCGCGTACACCCAGTCCACGGTACCGTTGAGGTCGATGTCGACCGCCGTCGGGCTGCCGAGACCGTTCGGGTAACCGGCCAGCGGATGGGTGCCGCCCTGGACGCCGAACCCGGTGTCGATCTTGACGAAATCGCCGTCCTGCCAGCCGTTCAGGCCGCGCTCCATGAACAGCACGAACAGCTTTGCGATACCGGTGGTGGAGTTCGGGCCGTTCCCGAAGATCGCGACCCACTCCTTCTCGCCGCTGCTCTCGACGTTGCTCATCGCGACGGTCGGCAGCGACAGCGCATAGCCCAGATCCTTCACGGGAAGACCGAGCGGATCCAGACCGCCCGCCCAGTCCTCGGGCGTGGTGTCGTCTTCGTCCGTGAACTCCCAGAGCACCGAGTCCGGGCCGAGAGCGCCTGGGTCGGTCACGTTCAGCGCGAAGAATCCCTTTCCGCCGGCTCCCAATCCGCCGATCAGCACGGTGCGCCAGTCGCGAGAACCGCCGAACGTCGTGCGCATGTACACGTCATTCAGGCGCGGGGTCAGGTCGACGTAGTACTTGTGCTGATAGAACGGATCCGTGTACTCGTCGAGCGTGTTCCGGTAGCTCTGCGACGCGTCGATGATCTTGCTCGGCACGTAGCCGAAGATCTCTTCGCCCGTGGCGGCGTCGAAGCCGTGCAGTATGCCGTCGTTCGCGCCCACGTAGACCACGCCGGGGCGGTTCCGGTGCGCGTTCGCGAACTGCGAGTACAGGTCGGTCGTCGGGTACGGCGCCTGATCCCGGGAGATCGCACGCGGCTCACCCACGAACACGGGGCTCGAGTTGACGATGTCACCGAGCAGGCCGCGGCTCGACGGGCGCTGGCGCAGACTGCCGTCCGGCTGCTCTTCCGAGCGATCGCCGCGCAGGTAGCTCACCTGGGTCGCCGTCAGCACCGCACGCTGATCGGCGCTGAGGTTCGCGTAGTCGAATTCCACGCCCGAAGCGGAATCCGGGTTCCACGTGACCAGCTTGCGGCTCGCCGGCGCTTTGTCGTCGAGCTCGTCCGAAGCCCGCCACAACGGTTCGGAGGCCAGGTTGCCATTGGCATCGATGGTCGTCGCCGTCAGCTCACCCGTCGACGTCCGCAGGTCGTAGAACCCCCGGAACAGCAGCGTGTCTTCCTGCAGCGAGGTCGAGTTGAACGCCGCCGCCGAGGTCGACGACGCGGCAGACGTGAATTCCAGGAACGCACGTTCCAGCGCTTCCTGCAGCTCCTGCGGGTTCACGGCGCTGAGGAACTGGCCCCGCCCGTTGACCGCCGCGTGCAGCATGTCGTCGATCTTGCCCTCGGAGGAGGACGTCGGACTCGGCCAGGAGAACGCCTGCTTCGGATCCGTCGGAATCTCGGAGGGATCGACGTTCCCCAGCACACCGAAGGCCACCGTGTAGGTCTTCATGTGCTGGTGCATGCGCGGCGCGCCGTCGCCGAAGCTGCCGCTCACACGCCCGAGGATGTCGCGCTGCGATGCCGGCACGAGGTTGTCGAGATTGGTCCGCAGGTCGCGGCGGTAGTAGTACATCGCGACGTCGGCCAGCGTGTTGCTGTGGTTGTCGCCGTAGCGCCCGCCGCTCCAATCGCCGGAGAACGAGTCCTGATGACCGGAGTTCGGCAGGTTGGGACTCGACCCGCTCCAGTAGCCATCGGAGAACAGCAGCGTAAAGTTCTGCTGACAGAAGCCTTCCGGCGCGGGCAGCATCAGGTCGCGGTTGCTGACGTTGCCGCTGAAGATCTCGCCGGCACGCTTCAACCCGTTGCGCAGCGGCGTACCCTCGGCACGGAGGCGGCTCTCGTAGATTTCGTCGAGCAGTTCCTTCTTGTTGCCTTCGGTGTAGAGGCCGTTCATCTCCTCGACGCGCACGGAGACGTTCTGGTTGATCGTCTCGTAGCCGACGCGCACGTCCTGCACCCGGGCGACGACCTTGCCGAGCGAGGCCTTCGCCGCGTATTCCCGTGTACGGTAGTACTGGAAGTAGTTTGCGAAGTTCTGAATCTCTTCAGCGTACGTGCAGGCCATCGGATTGGCGCAATCCGTACGGTTCGGCCCGCCCACGTACGTGCTGCCGTTGTCCCTGATCTCCACCAGCGTATGCGGATCGTCCGGCTGCAGCGGCGGCTCGGCCGCCGTCACGTAGTAGTGGGGGATGTACATGTTGTTGACGGCCACGTTCGCCGTGCTGTTGTTACCACTCGGCACGCTGTAAGACGTGTAGGTGTGCCCAGCCAGCATATTGAACCGATTGGATCCGGTGGCTGGCTTGTTCGGATCGAGGCGGATGTTCGAAGGGTCCGCATTGCCGAACGGCTTGTTCGAATCGTCGAGCCCCACCCACGGCGTGTAGGTGACCTCCGGGTTGTAGTACAGCCGGTTGAACTTGTGGTTGCGGGCGCGCCAGACGCCGAAGTTCGGGCGGTTCTTGCCGGCATCGTTCAGAGCCTTCTCGGTCGGAAGCACCCGGCCATTCGTGGCGCTGACGCTGTACAGGTTGCGGCCCAGGTAGTACAGGTACGTGTACGAGATGGAGTACCGATTGTTCGACAGCACCATGCCGCCGGTATCGTCCATGCCGGGCACGGATATGTTCCAATCCATGCTTCCCGAGTCGTCCATCACAACCAGCACGTTCGGCGGCACGCTCGACGACTGCTCGAGCGGCACGTTCGAAAGCTCCCAGGGCACCACGACCTCGCCCGGCTCGGGCGGCTCCGGAGGCGGAGGCGGGTCGATGACCGTGATCTCGCGCACGAACAGCACTTCGCTGAAGGCCGAGCCGTCGGTCAGGCGGAACTCGAAGGAATCCAGACCGACGAAGTTGCTGTTCGGGGTATACGTGAACTCACCGGTGAACTCGTCGAACTCGAGGGTACCATTCGCCGGGTGGGTCACGATGTTGACCCGGATGATCTCGCCGCCCACCGGCACGCCGTCTTCCAGATGGGCCGCGTCCACGTCCCAGGCATCTACCAGGAGGCCATCTGCCTCGCTGACGTTCAGCACCGTGTTCGCGGTCATGGTGTAGCCGTCGACCGCCCGGCCGCCGATCGGCGGATCGTTGACCGGAGCCACCGTCACGCGCACGGTGGCCGTCGAAGTCGCACCCTTCGGATCCCGCACCGTGTAGGTGAAGAAGTCCTCGCCGTGGAAGTGCGCCTTCGGAACGTACTCGATCTTGTTGTCCGGCGTGATGTTCACCACCGCATTCGGGCCGCCGACGAGGTCGCCTTCGCGGCTGAGGTACTGCCACTCCTCGCCTTCGCTGAAGCCGTTGACACCGGCGGAAACGATCACCAGCGTCTCCTTGGGATCGTCGACGTCTTCGTCGTTCTCCAGAACGTCGAAGATTGCCGGCGTGTCTTCCGGGGTGCTCTCGTCGTCGTCCTGGGGCCGCGGGGCGTCGTTGAGCGCGCCGAC
>DASVDC010000143.1:0-224987 GCA_036381275.1 Pseudomonadales bacterium
CGCATCGAGGCGGCGGTCGCGGCAGCGCGCCGGCAACCGTTCCCGTTCACGCTGACCGCCAGGGCCGAGAACCTGCTGCACGGGATCGACGATCTCGACGACACCATCCGCCGGCTGCAGGCCTTCGAGGCGGCGGGCGCCGACGTGCTGTACGCACCGGGCCTGACCACGCTCGATCAGGTGCGGGCGGTCTGCTCGAGTGTCGGCAAGCCGGTCAACGTGCTCGGGGTGATGGTGCGGGGCGTCAGTCTCGCCGAGCTGGCCGAGGCGGGTGCCCGCCGGGTCAGTGTCGGCGGCGCGCTGGCGCTGCTGTCGCTGGCGCCGGTGCTCGAAGCCGGCCGCGAGATGCTGGAGCGCGGCACCTTCGACTGGGTAGGGGGACTGCGCGCCGCCAGCGAGGCGCGCCGCCACCTGCGGTAGAATTTCGTCTTTCATTCATGGGCTGCGCGAAGCGCGGACCGGCGGTGGCCGGCCCGTTCGCTGCGCGGCGAGGAGCGAGGTCGATGAAGTCGGCGATCTGCGAGCGTCTGGGTATCGAGTTTCCGCTGTTTGCGTTCAGTCACTGCCGCGACGTGGTCGCCGAGGTGAGCCGGGCCGGCGGCTTCGGCGTGCTCGGCGCCGCCGGGCACACGCCCGAGACCCTGGAGATCGAGCTCGCCTGGATCGACGAGCACGTCGGCGGCAAGCCCTACGGCGTGGACCTGATCGTGCCCACCAGCATGGCGGACAAGGAGGGCAACCTCACCGCCGCCGAGATCGAGGCGCGTATTCCACCGGAGCACAAGGCCTACGTCGAGCGGATCCTCGCCGAGCACAACGTGAAGATCGACGGGCTGTGGAGCCGGGTCGGTGACGGCTTCGCGAGCGGGATGCGCGAGAGCGGCGCCGCGCGAATGCTCGACGTCGCGTTCGCTCACCCGATCAAGCTGATCGTGAACGCGCTCGGCGTGCCGCCCAGGGTGATGATGGAGCGCGCCCGCAAGGAGGGCGTCGCGGTGGCCGCGCTGACCGGTGCGAAGGAGCACGCGATCAAGCACGCGGAAGCCGGCGTCGACATCCTGGTGGTGGCCGGCACGGAGGCGGGCGGGCATTGCGGCGAGGTGTCGACGCTGGTGCTGGTGCCGGAGGTGATCGAGGCGCTGAAGCCCTACGGGGACATTCCGGTGCTCGCGGCGGGCGGGATCGTCACCGGCCGCCAGATGGCCGCCTGCATGGCGATGGGCGCCGCCGGTGCGTGGACCGGCTCCGTCTGGCTGACCACCGCGGAAGCCGAGACGAACCCGGTGGTGAAGGAGAAGATGCTCGCGGCGACCTCGCGGCAGACAGTGCGCTCGCGCAGCCGCACCGGCAAGTACACGCGCCAGCTCCGCTCCGCGTGGACCGACGCCTGGCAGGCACCGGATGCGCCCGAGCCGCTGCCGATGCCGCTGCAGAGCCTGGTCGCGGAGCCGGCGCTGCGCGCCATCGACAAGCTGGCCGAAGCGGGCGATGCCGGCGCCCGGACGCTCGCCACGTACTGGGTGGGGCAGGGGGTCGGGCTGATGAACACGCCGCAGACCGTGCGCTCGGTGGTCCGGGAGTTCATGGAGGACTTCGCTGCGGCCGCGGAGCGGCTCGCCGGGCTTCTGGAAGAATGAGAAGAACGAGGAGACGATGCTGGAACGGGTGATCGAGAACTGCCTCTATTCGGCGCGCTGGATCCTGGCGCCCATCTACCTCGGGCTCAGCCTCGCGCTGCTGCTGCTCGGAGTGAAGTTCTTCCAGGAAGCCTTCCACGTCGTGCCGTTGATCCTGTCGCTCAGCGAAGCCGACCTGATCCTGGTCGTGCTGTCGCTGATCGACATGGCGCTGGTGGGCGGGCTGATCGTGATGGTGATGATGTCGAGCTACGAGAGCTTCGTCTCCCGGCTCGACATCGGCGATCACCCGGACAAGCTCGGCTGGCTCGGCAAGATGGACTACACCACGCTGAAGAACAAGGTGGCCTCGTCCATCGTCGCGATCTCGTCGATCCATCTCTTGAAGATCTTCATGGACACCCAGAACGTGGCCAACGAAAAGCTCATGTGGTACGTGCTGATCCACCTGACCTTCGTCGCCTCCGCGTTCGGGATGGGCGTGCTCGACCGGCTGACCCGGCACGAGATGGCGGCCGCCGGCAAGGGTCCCTGACCGGGGGGCCGGCGCCCGGGCGCCCGACGACCGCTGGCGGTCAGATCGCGCGGGAGAAGCCGGCGCTCCTCGCAGTGAGATACGCGTCGAACACCATCGCGACGTTGCGGATCAGGAACCGCCCGCGCGGTGTCACTTCGATCGCATCGCTGTCGATCCGCACCAGGCCGTCCGCCTCGAGCGCCCGCAGACGCTCGAGCTCCGCGGCAAAGTGGCGCCGGAAGTCGATCTCGTGGCGCACGCCGACCTCGCGCATGTCGACCCGGAAGTGGCACATCAATGCGGCGATCACGTCACGGCGCAGACGGTCTTCCGCGCTGCTGACGAGGCCGCGCTCCACCGGCAACGCACCCGAGTCGACGATTTCGTAGTAGCGTTCGAGGGCCTTCGCATTCTGGGCGAAGACGCCGCCCACCTGACTGATCCCGCTGACACCGAGGCCGATCAGGTCGCAGTGCCGGTGCGTGGTGTAGCCCTGGAAATTGCGCTGCAGCGCGCCGTCCTGCTGCGCTTTCACGAGGCTGTCGCCGTGGCGCGCGAAATGGTCCATGCCGATGTAGCGGTAGTCGTGCGCGCACAGCGTCTCCACCGCGAGCTCGAGCAGCCGCAGCTTCGTCTCGGCCTGCGGCAGATCGGTGACGTTGATCTGCCGCTGGGTCTTGAAGCGGTCGGGCATGTGCGCGTAGCTGTAGAGCGAGATCCGGTCCGGGGCGAGCGCCTGCACCGTGGCCAGCGTACGGGCGAAGCGCTCCGGGGTCTGCAGCGGCAGGCCGTAGATCAGGTCGATGCTGACGGACTTCACGCCCGCCGCCCGGGCCGCCTCGATGACCGCGGCGGTCGCTTCGACGCTCTGAATCCGATTCACCGCCCGCTGCACGTCGGGATCGAAGTCCTGCACGCCGAGGCTCAACCGGTTGATGCCGAGCCCGGTGAGGAAGCGGATGCGCGCCGCGTCCACCGTGCGCGGATCGATCTCGATGGAGAAGTCGCGGCCCTCGCCGGCCGACAGGTTGAAGCGCTCGCCGAGCGACGTGAATAGCGCTTCGAGCTGCCGGTCGTTCAGATACGTGGGTGTGCCGCCGCCGAAGTGGAGCTGCTCCACCTCGTGCGTGCGCGGCAGGAGGCTTCGGACCATCGCGATCTCGCGGTCGAGCCGCTCGAGGTACTCCACCGCGTGGCGGCGGTTGTTGGTGATGATCCGGTTGCACGCGCAGTAGTAGCAGACCGTCGCGCAGAACGGCACGTGCACGTACAGCGACAGCGGCGCGTGCGGTTTCTCGGCGAGCCGGAGCAGCGCGTCGCGAAACGCGTTCGGCGGGAAGTCGGGCGAGAACAGGTTGGCGGTCGGATACGACGTGTAGCGGGGGCCGAGCACGTCGTAGCGGCGGATCAGGTCGGGATCGAAACGGGCGGTGTCGGGGGACATGGCGTTTCCTGTTGGGGCGCGGCCGCGCGGACCGGCTCAGCCGTCGAGATGGGCGGCCAGCCGGGTGAGCTGATCGGGCTGCTCCAGCACGATGCGGTTCCGGCTGGCGGTGATCAGGCCGGCCCGGGCGAAGCGGCCGAGCACCCGCGACAGACACTCGAGCGTCATGCCCAGGTGATTCGCGAGGTCGGTGCGGCTCATCGGCATCGGCAGCGAGGTGCCGGAGCAGCCGAGGCGCTGCATGCGGCGGGCGAGCCCGGTGAGGAATCCGGCCACCCGTGCGTCGGCCGCGGTCCGGCTCAGATTGAGCTGGTGCAGCGCGTTCTGCTGCTCGCACTGACCGACCAGCCGCAGCAGCGACCGGCCGCTGCCGAGCCGCCAGAGCTGCGGCACGTCGTCCAGCGCGAATCGGCACGACGTGCTCGTTTCCAGCGCGACCGCCGATTCCCGGTGCACGCCGTCCGCCAGGCCCTCCAGCCCGAGCAGCTCGCCCGGAAAATGAAACCCCGTCACGTGCACGTCGCCGTCGGCGCTCTCGAGAAAGGTCTTGTAGGCGCCCGAGCGCACCACGAAGCAGTGCTCCGCCGGATCACCCGCCCGGTACAGGTAGTCGCCGCGGCTCATCGGCGCGCTCGACAGCACGCATTCGGCCAGCGCGGTCAGCATCCGCTGCTCCAGCCCGGCGGCGAGGCACACGCGGCGGGATGGGCAGACGTGGCAGCGGGAGTTCTCCATGGCCGCACTGTGCGGCCAGGTGAGCCGGGGCGGAATACGCACTTACCGCAAGGTGCTTGTGGGAGCGGCGGCTACCCGCTCAGCTCCGGGCGCGAGCTTCCGGTGGCGGGTTCGCGGCCGGAGGCCGCTCCCACAGGGCGCTCGGCCGCTCCCGTGGGGGCCTGCAGGTGCGCCAGCCGCGGCATCCGGCGGGCCAGGTAGGTGTAGACGGTGGGCACGACGAACAGCGTGAACACGGTGCCGAGCGTCATGCCGCCGACCACCACCCAACCGATGTCGTGGCGGGCTTCGGCGCCGGCGCCGGTCGCCAGCGCGAGCGGCACCGCGCCGAGCACCATCGCCCCGGTGGTCATCAGGATCGGCCGCAGGCGCAGGATGCTCGCCTGCTGAACGGCTTCCATCAGCGGCACGCCCGCGACACGCAGCTGATTGCTGAACTCGACGATCAGGATGCCGTGCTTGGTGATCAGCCCGACCAGCGTGATCAGGCCGATCTGGCTGTAGATGTTGAGCGATGCGCCGGTCAGGTTCAGCGCCAGCAGCGCGCCGGCCATCGCGAGCGGCACGCTGAACATGATCACCAGCGGCGAAACGAAGCTCTCGAACTGGGCCGCCAGCACCAGGTAGATGAACGCGAGCGCCAGCAGGAACGCGACGTAGATCTTCGAGGAGGAATCCTTGAACTCCCGCGAGACGCCTTCGTAGTCGATCTGCGTGGTGGGACCCATCACCTCGTAGGTGATCGCTTCCAGGCGGTCGAGCGCCTGCCCGAGCGTATAGCCGGGCGCGACGCTCGCGCTGATCCGCGCCGAGCGCAGCTTGTTGAAGTGGTTCAGCTCCCGCGGCGCGACGGTCTCCTGGATGCGGACCAGGTTCGAGAGCTGGATCATCTCGCCGCCGGCGCCGCGCACGTAGATGCGGGTCAGGTCGTCCGGATCGCTGCGGTCGACGTCGGCCACCTGCAGCTTCACGTCGTACTGCTCGGCGTTGCGCTTGAAGCGGGTCACCTCGCGGCCGCCGAGCATCGTCTCGAGCGTACGCCCGACGACCTCCACCGATACGCCGGCATCCGCCACCTTGTCCCGGTCGACGTCGACGCGGATCTCCGGCTTGTTCAGCTTCAGATCCGTGTCCAGGTTCGCGAGCGCCCGCTCCTGCGACGCGCGGGCCATGATCTGCTCCACGTAGCGGTCGAGGTCCTCGTAGGACTCCGAGGTCATGATGATGAACTGCACCTCCTGCAGACCGCCTCCGCCGCCGAGCGACGGCGGCACCGTGGTGAACGCCCGTACCCCGGGAATCGCCAGCATCTGCGGCATCAGCGCCTGCGCGATCTCCTGCGCGGAGCGCTCGCGCTCGCCCCAGTCCTTCAGCGTCACGTAGGAGATCATGTCCGTCACGGTGGGGCGACCCATGATCATCATGTAGCGCACCACCTCGGGCGTGGACTGGTAGATCCGGTCGATCTCGCGGGTGTAGGTGTCGAGGTAGTCGAGCGTCGCGCCTTCCGGGGCGAACGCGAAACCCATCACGTTGCCGCGGTCCTCCACCGGCGAGAGCTCGGCGTTCAGGTTCCGGAACAGCACCACCGACAGGCCGCCGAGCAGCAGCATCACCGCGATTACCACCGGCCGCGCCCGCAGGCTCGCCGCGAGCGCGCGGCGGTAGCCGGCGCCGATCGCGTCGAGGATGCGCTCGCCGAAGTTGAACAGCGCGCCGTGGCGCACCTCGTGGCGCAAGAGCCGCGACGCCAGCGTGCAGGACAGGGTCAGCGCGACGAACCCCGAGACGATCACGGCGCCGGCCAGCGTCAGCGCGAACTCGGTGAACAGCTTCCCGGTCTTGCCTTCGGTGAACGCGATCGGCGTGAACACGGCCGCCAGCGTGAAGGTCATCGCGACGATCGCGAATCCGATCTGCTTCGAGCCGACGAAGGCCGCTTCGATCGGCGTCATGCCCTGCTCGATGTAGCGGTAGATGTTCTCCAGCATCACGATCGCATCGTCCACCACCAGGCCGATCGCGAGCACGAACGCGAGCAGCGTCAGCGTGTTGATCGAGAAGCCGAACGCCCACATGATCGCGAGCGCGCCGACCAGCGCGAGCGGAATCGTCACCAGCGGCACCAGCGTCGCGCGCCAGTTCCTGAGGAACAGGAAGATCACCAGGATCACCAGCACGATGGCTTCGAAGATCGTGATGAACACCCGCTCGATCGACTCCTCGACGAACAGCGCCGAGTCGAAGCCGATCTCCACGCGCATGCCTTCCGGCAGGATCTGATCGAGCCGCTCGAGCTCCGCGCGCACGGCCCGGGACACCTCGAGGGGGTTCGCCGTCGCCTGCTTGACCAGGCCGAGGCCGATCGCGCGCCGGCCGGACGAGCGCGACATGTTGCGCTCCTCCTCCGGGCCGATCTCCACGGTCGCGACGTCGCCGAGCCGCACCAGATAGCCGTCGGCGTCCTTCAGGATGATCCGCCGGAATTGCTCAGGCGTGCGCAGATCCGTTTCCGACAGCACGGTGAACTCGCGGTCGACGCTCTCGATGCGGCCGGAGGGCACCTCCACGTTCTGCTGGCGCAGCGCGTTCTCGACGTCCGCCGGGGTCAGCCGATACGCCGCGAGCCGCGCGCGGTCGAGCCAGATGCGCATCGCGTAGCGGCGCTCGCCGAGGATCAGGAGCTGCGCGACGCCCGGCAGCACCTCCAGGCGGTCCTTCACGATCCGGTCCGCGTAGTCGGAGAGCTCCAGCTCGTCGTGGCGGTCGGAGGTGATCGCCATGTACATGATCGGCCGCGCGTCCGACTCGATCTTCTCGACGATGGGATCCTCCACCTCCCGCGGCAGCAGGCTGCGCGCGCGGGCGACGCGGTCGCGCACGTCGTTGGCCGCGGCATCGGGGTCCCGGTCGATGGTGAAGCGCACCGAGATCTGACTCGTTTCGGCGCGGTTGACCGAGCTCAGGTAGTCGACGCCCTCGATACCGGCGATGGAATCCTCGAGCGGGGTGGTGACCTGCGACTCGATGATCTGCGCGTTGGCGCCGGGGTAGAACGTCGACACCGTCACCACCGGCTCGTCGATGTTCGGGTACTCGCGCACCGCGAGCCGGTCCCAGGCGATGAAGCCGAGCAGCAGAACGATCAGGTTCGCCACGGTGGAGAGCACCGGGCGGCGGATCGCGAGGTCGGAGAGGATCATTGGCCCGAGGCTCCCGCTTCACCGCCGCGCGCGGTGATCGCGGCGCCCTGAGGCACCGCCACGGCGACGCCGTCGCGCAGCTTGAGCTGTCCGGCGGTGATCACCACGTCGCCGGCGGCGATGCCCTCGACGATCTGCACGCGCTGGGATTCGCGCTTGCCGAGCAGCACCTCCGTGAGCAGCGCCCGGCCGTCGACGAGGCGGTAGACGAAGTGCTGATCGCCGCGCGGCACGATCGCCGATTCGGGCACGAGCAGCGCGGCGGCCGCGGTGTCGATGATCAGCTCCACCCGCGAGAACAGCCCCGGGCGCAGCACCCCGTCCTCGTTCGGCAGCCGGGCGCGGATCACCACCGCGCGGCCGTTCACGTCGACGAGCGGTTCGATCGCGTAGACCTCACCGCTGAAGCGCCGCTCGGGGAAGGCGTCGACGGCCACCTCGATGGTCTGCCCCGGTGCGACGCTCGGCAGATGAACCTCGCCGACCCGGAAGTCCACCTTAAGCGGGTCGATCTCGACCAGGTTGACCAGGTCCTGGCCGACGTTGACGAAGTCGCCGACGCTGACCCGGCGCAGCCCCACCGTGCCGCTGAACGGCGCGCGGATGCGGGTCTTGTCGAGACGGGCCCGCGCCAGGTCCACGGCCGCTTCGGCCGCCTGCAGCTCGGCCAGAGCCCGATCGCGCACCTCCACCGGCGCGGCCCGTGCGTCGACCAGTTGCCGGGCGCGGTCGTGCTCGAGCGCTGCGAGCTTCCGGTCGGCTTCCTTCTCGCGCACCTCCGCCGCGTACACCGAGTCGTCCAGCGACACCAGGAGCTGCCCGGCGGTGACCGGCTGACCTTCCTCGAAGTGGATCGCGCTGACACGGCCGGCGATCTCCGGCCGGAGCGTGACCGACTCGTTGGCCCGCAGTGTTCCCACCGCTTCCACCGAGCGCACCACCGAGCCGACCTCGACCGGCGCGACTTCCACCGTCGGTGGAGGCGCCTGCCAGCCGCCGCCTTCGGCCTGCTCCGGCTCCCGGGTGGCGAACCAGTACAGCGCGCCCGCTCCCAGGACCAGGATTACGATGGCGGCCAGGGTCGATTTCATCAGTGGACGCTACGACGAAAGGACCTGGCATTATACGCGCATGCGGAGGCGTGGCGCCCACGGCGCGGCGCCCCCACCGCCGCGGCGCAGGGGTGGCGCGCGGTGGGGCCGGAGATGTTACAGTCAGCGGCCAGTACAGGGATGAGCGGCACGGTGTCCAAGCAGAGCTTCGACGATTCCGTCTACTTCCTGCGCCGATTCCTTCGCCAGCCCCGGCACATCGCCTCGATCTGCCCGAGCTCGCGCCACCTGACCGCGCGCATGTTCGAGGGGCTCGCGCTGCGCTCCGGCGATCTGCTGATCGAATACGGGCCCGGTACCGGCTCCTTCACCGTCGAGGTGGAGCGGATGCGGCAGCGGGGTATCGAGCTGAAGTACCTGGGTGTCGAGAAGGACCCCGGCATGTACCGGTTTCTGCTGCGGCGCTTCCCGAACCTCGACTTCGTCCTCGGCGATGCCGCCAACATCGTCGACATCTGCCGCGAGCGCGGTCTGCCGAAGGCGACCGCGGTGCTCTCGGGGTTGCCGATGCTGTTCATCGACCGCCCGACCCTCGAATGCATCTTCTCCGGCACGGGACAGTGCCTGACCCGCGACGGGGTGTTCCGCACGTTCAGCTACGTGCACTCGTTCCCGAGCCGCGGCGCGGCGCAGCTCCGTGATCTGATGGATCTGTGCTTCGAGTCCTACGACCTGAGCGCGCCGGTGCTGCGCAATCTGCCGCCGGCGTTCGTGCTGTCCGGCCGCGGACCGCGCACGATGGAGGCGCCGCTCGCGCTGGAGCTCGCGCCGGAGCAGGGCTTCTCCGGGAACTGAGCGCGCCGGCGCGGCCGGTGCCTCAGCGCGTCGACGCGTCCCCTTCGGAGCTCTCCGGTTCGCTGCGGCGATCGAGCAGGGCCTGGTATTCGTCCGGGTCGATGCCGCCGCTGCCGTCCCGATCGATCGCGCTGTAGCTGTCGTTGCGGGTCAGCTCGTGGGCGATCTCGGCGCGGTCGAGGCTTCCGTCGCGGTTGCGGTCGAGGCGCTCGAAGCGGGTCGCCGGCGGGGCCGCGGCATCGTCACCGCCGCCGGCCGCCGCACCCGGCGGCACCCCGGCCGGTTCGAAGCGGATGCTCCGCTCCCCCGCGGACAGCGTCGCCGTGCGCTGGCCGTCGCTGATCATCGCGGTGCCGCGCTCGACGCGCGGCGTCGGCTCGCCCTCTGCGGCCGGCGGCGCATCGGGCGGCGCATCGCCGGCGGCGGCGAGCACGTCGGCCTGCAGCGGCCAGCTTCCGGACTGCGAGAAACGCTGCGCGGCGCGCAGATCCGCCGCGCTGGCTTCGAGCACGAGGCGGCCGTCCGCATCCGCGCTCTTGCGCAGCGCGTCGGGGGCCACCGCGATGAGGCTGTCCTCGATCAGGAAGCTGCCGACGGAAACCACCACGTAACCGATGCGGCCGCTCTCGAGATCGATCGCGAAGTCCTGCACCCGGCCGAGCTCCTCGCCATCGCGGGTCTCGACGATGCGGCCCTTCAGCTCGCTCGCCTTGAGAACCGCGGACGGCGAGCCGAACCGGAGCGGCTCGGCCGCGGCGGCCGGAGACGACAGAGCGAGGCCCAGAGTGAGGCAGCAGATCCAGCGGTGAATCATGGCGTCCTCCTTACCGCGACGGCTGCGGGACGACCCCGTCGGGATGCCGGTCGAACCGATGCTAAGGCAATTGTGCCGGCCGAACTATCGGATCAGCGCACGTTTCGACACGCCGGAGCCCGGCCCCGGGAACGCCGCTGGCAGCCGCCCGGCGCGGCCGGCATCATAGGGCGCCTCGCGTCGGGGTGCCCCGCGTGGGACGATTCGGTCAGCGGAGGGACGGGTGGAAATCGTCAGCATCAACGTCGGGGCGCGCCGGCGCCTGCAGGGTCGGAGCTTCGACGGCGAGACCGGCATCTTCAAGACGCCGGTGCCCCGAGCCGAAGTCGGCGAGCTCGGGCTCGCCGGTGACGTGATCGTCGACACGAAGCACCACGGCGGCGTCGATCAGGCCGTCTACCTGTACCGGCGCGAGGACTACGAGTGGTGGGCGGGCGAGCTCGGCCGGCCGCTCGATCCGGGCACGTTCGGCGAGAACCTGACCGTCGCCGGCTTGCCCGATCCCGGGCTCGCGATCGGCAGCCGGCTGCGCTTCGAGACCGTGGTGCTCGAGGTGACCGCGCCGCGGATCCCGTGCAACACGCTCGCCGCGCGGATGGGTGATCCGGGGTTCGTGAAGCGGTTCATGCAGGCCGGCCGGCCCGGCATCTACCTGCGCGTGCGCACTCCGGGCCGCCTCACGGTCGGCGAGCGCTTCGCGCTCGAGCCGTATCCCGGTCCGCAGGTCACGACGGTGGAGATGTTCCGCGACTGGCACAAGAAGCTCGGCCGCCCCGAGCTCGAACGCTACCTGGCGGTGCCGATCGATTTCCGCAGCCGCCGCTATCTGGAGCAGAAGCTCGGGGAGCTCACCGCGGCGAGCTGAACGACCGCGATCACGGGGAGGAAACGATGACCGACCAGTACGCCGACGAGACCCTGTACGAGGAGCGTGACGGCATCGCGATCGTCACCATCAACCGGCCGGAGAAGAAGAACACGCTGACCAACGCGGTGATCCAGGGCATCGCCGACGGCATCGACCGGGCGAGCCGCTCGCCGGACGTGGCCGCGATCGTGCTGCGCGGCGCGGGCGATACGCTGACCGCCGGCTACGATCTCACCGCGAACCGGCGGGACTGGGACACGCCGTACGGCGCGCCGGCGATCGAGCACCGCGCCGGCGCGTGGGATCCGGTGCGCGACTGGCAGTTCATGGGCAACAACGTGCGCCGCTTCATGCGCATCTGGGAGTGCCCGAAGCCCGTGCTCGGCGAGATCAAGGGCTGGGCGATCGGCGGTGCGACGGATCTGATCCTGTGCTGCGACCTGTTGTACATGGCGAGCGACGCGCACATCGGCTACGCGCCGAGCCGCATCTACGGCACGCCGACCACGATGCTGTGGATCTACCGGATCGGCCTCGAGCACGCGAAGCAGTTCCTGCTGACCGGCCGCGCGATCGACGCCGCGACGGCGTACCGCATCGGGCTGGTGTCCCACGTGGTCGCGCCGGACGAGCTCGCGGCGTTCGTCGAAGCCGAGGCGCGCCGGTTCCGCAACATTCCGGCGAACCAGCTCGCGCTGAACAAGCTGCTGATCAATCAGGCGTTCGAGAACATGGGCCTGCGCACGACGCAGCTCCTCGGCACGCTGTTCGACGGCATGACCCGGCACACCGAAGAGGCCTACCGCTGGGTGGAGAGCTTCCAGGAAAAAGGCTTCCGTCAGGTCATCCGCGAGCGTGACGCGCCCTGGCAGGACTACGGCGAGAAGCCGGAATCGTCCTGAACGGCGGGTTCGTACTCCCGTTCGGGGTCCTGGCGAACCGCGGCCAGCCAGGCCGCGAGCGCGCAGTCGCGTTCCTCGCGCCGCCACGTCCCGCCGTTGTCCGGACGCAGGCCGCGCAGCACCTGCTCGGCCGCCGGCGCGTCCATCCCGAGCAATCCGCACACCCGGTCCGGCAGCTCACGGCGGTCGAGCGGCAACGTGCCGATCGTTCGGCGCTCGAGCGCGTGCCGCACCGCGCCGCGCACCGCGTTGCCTTCGGCGACGTGGATCTGCGCGTGGGACGTGAGGATGCGTTCCAGCGATGGCGCCGGCCGGCCGCGGCCGACGAACAGCGCGGCCCGCACCGGCATCGGCCAGTCGCGCAGCTCGCGCAGCAGCCGGCCGAGCTGGATCTCGGTGTAGCGCCGCTGGCGCCGCAGCGCGTCGCGCACCACGCGCTCCGGATCCGGCGGCGGGCGAACGCGGGTCGCGCCGCGGTAACCGGCGGCGGCGTGGTACGGCTCCGCGGCTTCGGTATCGGCGGGGTCGGCGGTCGCGAGCCGGAACGTGCGAACCTGCCGGGGCATGCCGGCGTCCAGCAGCAGCGCCGCGACCGCGGCCCAGCCCATGTGCGTGGAGATGCCGAGCGCGCTGTGCATGACCGCCCTCCACCCGACCTACCGGACGATACTCCCCCGCGGGCTGTCGGACAACGCGGCGGCTGGAACCGCGCCGGGCACCTGTTCAGAATGGCTCACTCGGGCGGAGCAGGAGTCGGAGGCGCTCCCGATGGCGCGAGCGAGATTCGGCGGCGCGCTGCCGCTGCTGACGGGTATCGGAGCCGGCTTTCTGGCAGCCGTGCTGTGGCTCGACGCGCCCGTGCCGGACGCCGCTCCCGAGCCGCAGCAGCGCATGCCCTCGCGGCAGCCGAATGCGGCGCCTTCGTCCGACCGGCTTCCATGGGCGGCCTGGATCGAGCGGCGTGACGGCGGCCCGACGACGCTCGCCGAGATCCTCCGGATCGACGGCGACTTCGAGCAGACGGCGGCCCTCTACGAGCTCGCGCGAGCCGCCGACGAGGACGAGCTGCAGCGACTCATCGCGGAGGCCGATGCGCTGACCAACGGGCTGGATCGCCGTGCCGCATTGTCGATCCTGTACGCCCGCTGGGCGGATATCGATCCCGACGGCGCGCTGGCGTTCGCGCAGGACTCCGGCAGCAGCCACACCGCGGCGGCGTTGCCCGCGCTGTTCCACGGCTGGGCACGGCGTGATCTGGAGGCCGCGGTGGCAGCCGCGTCCGGGCTCCCGGATGCGCTGCGCCGGCTCGCCGGCGCCAGCATCCTGCACGCGCGCGAGGAGCTCCCCGGAGACGTCCGACGCGACGTGGCGAGGCGTCTCGCGATCCAGCACATGCTGCCGGAGCTCGAGATGCAGCGCCTGCTCGAGCAGGCGGAACGCGATCCCGCCGCGGCGTGGCAGGCCGCGCTCGCGGAGTCCGGGATGACACGCCAGCAACGGCTCGGCGCGGTCGTGCAGAAGTGGGCGCAGCAGGATCCCCACGCGGCGCTGACCGCGGTGGCAGCGCTCGGCAGCTCGCCGCTGCGCCAGGGGCTGGAGCAGCAGCTCGTCCATCGGTGGGCCGAGCGCGATCCGCAGCAGGCTGTGGATTGGGTGATGAGCCAGCCGCCGTCGCCGCAGCAAGCGCAGCTCGCGTCGATGGCGCTCGCCCGGCTCGCCCGGGTGGACCCGCGCGGCGCGTTCGCGGTCGCCCAGTCGCTTCAAGGGCGATCGCAGGCGCTCGCGTTGCAGGGGGTAGTCCTGGAATGGGCGCAGCACGATCCGGCCGCGGCGGCGGAGGCCGCCGAGCAGGTCGGCAATCGACCGGCGCGCCACGGCATGCTGTTCGGCGTTGCGTCCGCGTACGCACAACACGATCTCGAGGGCGCTCTTCAGTGGGCGCAGCGCCTCGAGCCCGAGGAAGGCGCAATGGCGGTGTCCGTGGTGTTCGGCGCGCTGGCTCAGCGCGATCCGCTGGACGCGACGGCCCGAATCGCCGGACTGACCGACGAGACTCTGCAGGCGCACGCGGCGTCCGCGTTGGCGTCGCACTGGGCGGAGCTGGATCCGGCGGCGGCCGCCCGCTGGGCGGAAAACCTGCCGGACGATGAGCTGCGCCGTGCGGTAATCGGCAACGTCATGAGAATCTGGTCGCAATACGACCGGCCGTCCGCGCTGCGGCATGCCGAGAATCTGGCGCTGCCCGCCGAGCGCGATGCAGCGCTGATGGCGATGCTGCAGGCTCAACCGCCGGATGCCGGGTTCGCGGCCAGCGTGTTCGAGCGCCTGTCGGATCCGGCGCAGCGGAAGGAAGCGGCGCGGATGCTCTACTTCGGCCTGCGCGAGGTCGATCCCGCGCAGGCGGAGCGCTATCGGGAGCTGGCCGGTTCCGTCGATCCCGGCTGGGCGCCCGCGCCGTCCGTCCGTACGGTCATCGGAATCCATCAATGACGCTGCAGGACTGGGGCGCCATCGGCGAGCTGCTCGGCGCGCTCGCGGTCGTGGTCACGCTGATCTATCTCGCGAAGCAGATCCGCCTGAACACCCGGGCGATGGAAGAGAATCGCAAGCTCGCGCTCGCGCAGACCTATCAGATGCGCTCCGACGCGCTCCAGGAGATGCTGGTCAAGGCGTCGGAGTCGCATTACATCGGGCCGATCATCGTCAAGCTCACCCAGCACGGCTACCCGGAGGATCTCGGCGCGCTCGACGTGCTCACGCCGGAGGAGCGCGGCCGTTTCCGGCTGTGGCAGATCGCACAACAGACCCATTGGGACAACATGTACTACCAGTATCAGCAGGGGTTCCTCGAGCCCGAGTACTACGAAGGCCAGCTCAAGATGCGGGTGCGCCGGCTCGCGCCGGTCTGGCGGGCGCTGAACATCACGACCGGCCGCGAGAGCTTCGCCGAAGAGATCGAGCGGCTCGAACGGGAGACACCCGACCCGCGGGAGGCGCGGCAGTGAGCGGCGCCGCGGCGCGAGGCCGCTGCTGCTACCTGCTGCTCGCGCTCCTGCTCGCGCTCGCCGGCTGCGGCAGCAAGGACGACGAAGGGCTCGAAGATCTGCAGATCTCGGCCGGCGAGCTCGAGCCGCCGTTCGAGCCGGACGTGTTCGAGTACACGGCCGAGGTGCCGAACGACGTGACGAGCCTGACCGTCACGGCCACGGCCGAGGACTCGGGCTCCACCATCGAGGTGAACGGCACGCCGGTGGATTCGGGCGCGGCGGGCCCGCCGATCGCGCTGGCCGTCGGCGAGACCACGATAACCATCGCGGTGATCGCGGAAGACGGTGACGAGGAAACCTACACGCTGCGGGTCACACGCCTGCCGCCGCCGAGCGACAACCCGGCGCTGGCCGAGCTGACGCTGACCGCGGCGCCGCTCGATCAGATCTTCGACGGCGAGATCACGTCCTACACCGCGTCAACCGGCTTCTTCGGGGTATCCACCCGAGTGATCGCGGTGCCGGAAGAGCCGCGGGCGACGCTCGAGCTCGAGGGCGAGCCGCTCGACGCCGGGGAGCCGAGCGCGCCGGTCCCGCTCGCCGTCGGCGAGAATCGGATCGAGCTCGAGGTCACGGCCGAGGACGGCTCGCAGAGCCGGACCTACGAGGTCACCGTGGAGCGCGCCGGGCGGGACACGGTGCGGCAGGAGGGCTATGTCAAAGCCTCCAACACGGGCCCGGACGCGTTCGGCGCGAGCGTCGCGATTTCCGGCGACACGCTCGCAGTCGGCGCCCCGGGGGAGGCCAGCGCCGCCTCCGGGATCGACGGCGACCAAGACGACGACTCCCTCAGCGACGCCGGTGCCGTGTACGTGTTCGATCGCGCCGGCACCACCTGGGCGCAGAGCGCTTACGTCAAGGCGTCCAATCCGGGCGACCCGGATCTGTTCGGCGGCGCGGTCGCGCTCGACGGCGACCGGCTGCTGGTCGGCGCCGAAGGCGAGCAGAGCCTCGCCGCCGGCGTCGACGGCGATCAGAACGACGACAGCTCGAGCTTCGTCGGCGCCGCGTATCTGTTCGAGCGCGACGGCATGGGCGTCTGGGAACAGGTAGCGTACCTGAAGGCCGACAACGCCGACCTCGGCGACCGGTTCGGCGCGTTCCTCGACCTGGACGGCGAGCGCGCGATCGTCGGTGCCTGGTCGGAAGACAGCGATTCGCGGGAAGTCGACGGCGACGGCACGAACGATGACGCACCCGGTTCCGGGGCCGCGTACGTGTTCGCCCGGGACACGGACGGCGACTGGTTCCAGGAAGCCTATCTCAAGGCCGCCAACAGCAATGCCGGCGACGAATTCGGCAGTGCGGTGGCGATCAGCGGCCGCACCGCCGCGGTGGGTGCGCCGCGGGAAGACGGTGGTTCCGCCGGCATCGACGGCGATGCGTCGAGCAACGACCTGAGCGCCGCGGGCGCCGTCTACCTGTTCGAAGCGGACGACGACGGCAACTGGTCTCAGACCGCGTACGTGAAGGCGTCGAACGTCGACGCCGGCGATTTCTTCGGCGCGAGCATCGCGCTGGACGGCGACCGGCTGGCGGTGGGCGCGCCGGGTGAATCGAGCAGCACCGGCGACCCCGACGACGACACCGCCGACGGCTCCGGAGCCGTCTACGTGTTCGAGCGCGACGAATCCGGCGCCTGGTCCGAGGTCGCCTACCTGAAGGCCGACGACCCGGACGTGAACGATGCGTTCGGGCTCAGCGTGGCGCTGGCCGGCGACGTGCTGGTGGTGGGCGCGCCGGGAGACGGCTCCGCCTCGCTCGGCCCGGAGGGCGACCCGGCCGACGACAGCGCCCCCGACGCGGGGGCCGTCTATGTCTTCGCGCGCAACGAAGCGGGCGAATGGCAGCGGCTCGCGTACCTGAAGGCGTCCAATACCGACCCCGGTGACGAGCTCGGCAGCAGCGTGGCGTTCGACGGCGACACGGTGGTGGCGGGCGCTCCGTTCGAGGACGGCGGCGACACCGGTGTGGACGGCGACGACAGTGACGACAGCGTAGCCGATGCCGGCGCCGTCTACGTGATCCGCTGATCGGCCGTGGAACGGCGTGTCAGCGGCGCGGGATGCCGAGCTCGCCCAGGGTCGCTGCGATGTCCTGGGCGGCGGTCTCCGGCTTCACCTCACGGTCGATCGCGAGGATGCGGCCGTCCTTGCCGATGTAGAACGTCTGCCGGGCGGCGAGATCGTACTCGGGCAGCAGCACCCCGTACGCGCGGGCGACTGTCTTGTCCGGGTCGGCCAGCAGCGGAAAGTCCGCCTTCTGCGCTTCGGCGAAGCGGCTGTTGGTATCCACGTCGTCGACACTCGCCATGAAGTACTGGGCATCGTAGGCGCGGATCAGATGGCCGTTCTCGGCGAGCGACTTGCACTCGATCGTGCAGCCCTTGGTGAACGCCTTCGGGTACCAGGCGAGCACCACCGCCTGCTTGCCGCGGAAGTCGGCCAGCCGGTAGGTTTTGCCGTCGCTCGCCTGCAGCGCGAAATCCGGTGCCGGATCGCCCACCTGCAACGCGGCCTCGTCGGCGGCGGCCGGCGAGCCGATGCCGAGCGCGAACGCCAGCGTGACCAGCGGACCGAGCAGTCCGGCCCGGCGCATCGGCCTTCGGGTTGCGAGCATCATGATCCCTCCTCGCTGCCGGTTTGGTTGGATGGACGCTGTACGTAGCCGCGGGTTCCGGCAGAGCTCCATGTTATTTCCATCGATCCGGCGGATAGAAGCGTTGCGGCCGCTGGCAACTGATTCGGCAGGGGAGTAGGCTCTTCGGGCGAGGGGGGACGAGCCAGTTGTCACCACTCAACGGCTTGCCATCGCTGGAGGAGGGATTGCGATGGACACGCGGGATGGAGATAGAACAGCACCGCAACAGGTGCTGCCGAGGACATTTCTGGATCCAGCTTTCGCAGACACGCCGCTGCCTCGATTACCGGAAGCCGACCGCTCGCTGCTGTACCTGCACTTCGAAGGATTGGACGGCGCGAACTATTCCGCCGTCGGCCGGTCGCTGGAGCGCCTGAGCCGCCGGCTGTGGGGCTCACCGACCCTGGTTCCGCTCGGCGCGAGCGACTTCGCGCTGACCCTGGAGGGCTGGTCGGCGGTGCGTTGCCAGCAGCTCTGCGGAATTCTGGAGCGCGCCTTCGAGGGCGGACTGCAGCGTCTCGGTGAAGGCGTGCGGATGCAGGTCCGGGTAGAGGCCGTCGGACGGCCCCGGCGGGTAGAGCGGCAATGAGTCCGGGCGGGGATACCCCCGCCCGTCATGAACCCATGGCTTCGCGCAGCAGCGCGGCCTGCGGCTCGGTCAGCTCGTGGAATTCGCCGAGGGTGCAGACCGGCCCCGTGCGTCGCCAGAACAGGAAACGCTGAACCACTTCGGCCGTGTCCAGCGCGCAGAGCTGCGGGCTGCGGCGTTCGAACAGCAGCGTGTCGTGGCGGTGCAGCCCCGGGCACCGGGAGCGCAGCTCGTTCAACCAGTACCGGTTGCGGTCGCGAAACAGCAGGTGACGATCGTCGAGCACCTCGACCTGATCGTAGTCGAAGGGCGACAGGCAGCGCTTCGTCGCCGCGTACTCGGTATCGGTGGTGAGCTGTTCGAGTGCATCGCTGATGCGTTGCTGGCGCTCACCGCCCCCGGCGGCGCAGCCGACCAGTGCCAGCAATAGGAAAGGGGCCCATCCGGTCAAGTTCATACAGTTCATACGCATGACTTACTCCGGTATTCCTGGGGGCCGGAATTCTAGCAGCGCGTCGTTCGAGCGAGCAGTACGGGTTGTCACGGACCCCGTGCCGGGGTCTGCCTCGGTTGCTCGACGCCGTGGGCCGTTCTTCAGAAGCCGGCGAACCGCTCCGGCGGGTAGTCGCTGCAGCCGAGCGCCGCGTACTCGTCCGGGTCGAACAGCTCGGAGTCCCGGAACGTGCGCACGTACACGCCGCAGTGCTCTTCCTTGCTCGAGAACGCCGTTTCGGCCAGGAGCTCGGTCTTGATCGTCTGCGGCGTCACCACGTCGTCGACCATCCGGATACCGCCGTCGTTCGCGGTGTCGAGCACGATCATGGTCTTGCCGGCGCTGCCCCAGGGCAGCCACGGCACCTCGTTGCCGTCCCGGCCGCGGCCCGGGTCGCCGGTGTAGGCGAACTCGGCCCAGTACGACATCATCGACCGCGACAGGTCGTACTGGGCTTCGTCGCCGGGGTAGAGGTAGTCGAGCCCGAGCCCTTCGCCGAACTCGCCGAACACGAACGCGATCTCGAGCCCGTGCGCCGCGCCGAGCGCGACGCCGAGGTCGTAGCCCAAGAGGCTCGGTTCCTCGTCCCAATCCCAGCGGTAGGCGTACACGTTGCGGTTGCCGGCCTCGACCATGGCCTGGGCGAGCGAGTCGACACCACGCGCCTTCCACGACTGAGCGCCGTAGTAGACCAGGCGCTTGTAGGCCCGCTCGTCCTTCAGTGAATAGAAGATGCCGAGGGTCGAGTCCACGTAGCGCGGGTCACGGCTCATGAACAGCGACGGCTCGTCGCGGTTGGTGCCGAGAATCACCGGCACGGCGTTGTAGTTCTCGATGCTCGAGAAGATCTCTTCCGTGGGCAGATCCGGCAGCACGTGGCCGTCGCCGAAGTTGTCCGGCACGTCGAT
The DNA here is from genome assembly GCA_036381275.1 of Pseudomonadales bacterium. Lineage (GTDB taxonomy): Bacteria > Pseudomonadota > Gammaproteobacteria > Pseudomonadales > Azotimanducaceae > UBA7803. Next base: position 19,705 of record DASVDC010000143.1, read on the forward strand.
CATCCCGAAGCCGCCGCCGTCCAGCACGGCGTAGATCTCGTTCGCCGACTTGCCGTACAGGTAGTCGCGAAGCTGGGCATCCGGCCAGTCTTCCTGCAGGCGCCGCGCGGCCTGCGCATTCTCCACCATGCCGTCCGCCACCAGCAGGCGGCTGACGATCTCGCGCGCGCTCTGCGCATGTCCGCCTTCGTCGGCGTAGTTGCGCGCCGCGGTGAGCGGCGTCGTCTCGAAGCCGCCGCTCTGCACGATCGCACGGTGGAACAGCCCGCGGGCGAGCGGCGAGGCCATCATCGCGAGCGTGTCGAACGCCCCGGCGGACTCGCCGAACACGGTCACCTTGCCGGGATCACCGCCGAACGCGGCGATGTTGTCCTGCACCCATTCCAGCGCGCGCACGACGTCGAGGGTGCCGTAGTTGCCCGAGTCGTCCAGCGGATCGCCGGTCAGCAGGGCCGGGTGACTGAACCAGCCGAGCACGCCGAGCCGGTAGTTGATCGTCACGATCACCAGGTCGTGCGCCATGGCCAGGTTACCGCCGATGTACGAACCGCCGTGGCCGATGGTGTTGCCGCCGCCGTGAATCCAGACCATCACCGGCAGGTCCGCCGCATCCGGCGGTGCCCAGACGTTCAGGTACAGACAGCCTTCGTCGCCGACGATGTGGTCCGTGGGGTTCCCGGTCGGTTCACCGCCGGACAGCGCGGAGGGAAACTGCGGGCAGAGCGGACCGTGCGCGACGGCTTCGATCGGCTCACTGCGGTGCTGCGGCGGTCGCGGCGCCTTCCAGCGCAGGTCACCCACCGGCTGGCGCGCGAACGGGATCCCCAGCCACGCGCGGGCCCCGGAGCGGTGGGTGAAGCCGATCACGGGTCCCGATTCGGTGTCGGTCCGGGTAGCCGGCTCGGGTACCGGCGGCGGTGCCGGCGGCTCGGGTCGGTTCACGAAGTACAGCACGATGCCGACCGCGACGACGGCGACCAGCACGACGATGGCGGCTTTCTTCATCCCTCTCCCCCGGAGTCGGCTCGGGCGGATGATAAGCCCTCGGGCGTTCGGATGGCGAGCGGCCGGGTTCGATTACGCCCGGGGCCGGCGCGACTCAACGGAGCAGTTGGCGCCGCTCGTGGCGGAATGTTATAACGCGTTTCAGAGGCTTGAGTTCAGGCCCGGAATGACGGGCGGATGTATGCATTCGCCCGCCGAAGTTGTCAACGGTTCGGGGAGAGAGGATTTGAAGCTGAAGTATCTGGTTCCGGCGGCAGCCGCCGCCGTGGTCGTGGTGGGTGTACCGCCGGCTCAGGCACAGGAGGGAGCGCTCGAGGAGATCGTCGTCACCGGTTCCTATCTGCGCCGGGCTCCGGAAGACGCGCCGTCGCCGATCCGGGCGTTCGGCCGTGAGGAGCTCGAGGTCAGAGGCCGGCCGCAGCTCGCCGATCTGGTTGCCACGCTGCCGTCGGTGATCGGCTCGGAGAACGTCACCGCCCAGGAGCAGAGCGTCGGCGGGGCGGGAGCCGCCAACATCAACATCCGCAATCTCGGTCTTTCGTCGACGCTGGTGCTGCTCGAAGGCAAGCGCCTGAACAAGGGCACGTCGGTGTCGAACCAGAGCGAGACCTTCGTCGACATCAACCGCCTGCCGTTCATCATGATCGAGAACGTCGAGATCCTGAAGGACGGCGCGTCGGCGCTGTACGGTTCCGACGCGGTGGCGGGGGTCGCGAACTTCCGGCTGCGCAACAACTTCGAAGGCTTCGAGATCCAGGGCACGTACCAGGATGCGTTCAAGGGACGCGATCTCGACTTCGACGATTTCGACTTCCCGGAGATGTATCGCGAGCCGATCGAGAACATCTCGAAGGACACCCACAGCGAGACCGACCTCGGCGCCATCTGGGGTTTCGGCAACGACACCACCCACATGGTGATCGGCTTCAACTACTTCGAGCGCGACCGGCTCGACTCGGTGGACCGCGAATACGCATTCGAGGACATCATCGACGGCAGCGTCAGCGCGCCGAGCCCGTTCAACATGCCGCAGGATCAGTTCGCCTCGCTGGACCTGCCGTTCATGGAGGAGCCCGAGCCGAGCTCGTACGTCGTGCAGGACCCCGCCTGCGTCGCGTTCGGCTACTACCGGACCCGTAACTCCGGCCTCTGCAGCACCAAGACCGATCTGCTGTCGCGGGACATGATGTCGAAGGAGCGGCGCAAGCAGGCGCTCGCCACCTGGACGCATCAGCTCAATGACCGCGTCGAAGCCTACGGACACTTCGGCTTCTCCGAGAACGAGGTGGAGCTGAACCAGTCGCCATCGCTGCCGATCACGGCCCAGGCCCGCTACACCGCGGACAACCCCGGCTTCCGGCACCACGTGATCAGCGGGATCAACGCGTTCCTCGCGAGCGGCGGAACCGCGACCTCGTACGGTGACGACGTCGCCAACCGCCTCGGTTTCCTGCCGGAGGACGTTCGTCCTCTGTTCATGCCGATCGCCGGGTTGCCGGTCGTGCCGTTGTTCGATCCGGCCGCCGTGGGGGTCAATCCGTTCGATCCCGAATCGGTCTTCAGCAGCATCGGCACGATCACGTTCAACGGCGTGGCGCGGCCGTCGATCGCGAACCTGATGAACATCGGCGGTGTCCCGGCCGACGTCGACGGCGACGGCGTGGTCGAGCCGGGCGAGATCTTCAAGGGCCGCGCGAGTCAGCTCATCGAGCGGGAGACCCGGCTGTTCCTGGCCGGACTGCGGGGTGACCTGAACGACGACTGGACCTTCGACGTCTCCTACGGCTTCAGCGGCGAAGAGCAGCGCAACACCTTCTACGACACCGTGAACGAGCGCCTGGCGGATGCGCTGAACGGCTACTTCGGCATCGGCTGCGACAAGGCGACGATGGCGCCGGGTGAAGGTCTCTGCACCTGGTTCAACCCGTTCGGCAGCAGCATCCTCGAGCCGGACACCGTGGTCGCGGACGGCAACGGCAACCTGCACACGCTGGGCAACGATGCCGCCTACGTGGACGCACTGTTCGGTCAGGGCGTCGTCACCGGCGATTCCGAGCTGACGGTGCTGGACGCGGTGGTCACGACCGACTCGCTGTTCGGCTGGCAGCTGCCGGGCGGCAGCGTCGGGCTCGCGCTCGGCGCGCAGTACCGGGAAGAGGAGCGGCGCGCCGGCGGCAACGAGCTCGCCACCGACCCGAGCTTCCCGTTCGCGTTCACCGGGCCGACCATCCCGTACAGCGCCAAGGAAGACGTCTACGCGATCTTCGCCGAGCTCGCGCTGCCGCTGACCGAGGATCTCGAGGCGCAGCTCGCGGTGCGTTACGAAGACTACGGCGGCGCGACCGGCGACACCGTGGATCCGAAGCTGGCGTTGCGCTGGCAGGCGCTGGACAGCCTGGTGCTGCGCGGTTCCGTGGGCACCTCCTTCCGCGGTCCGTCGCTGACTCAGAAGTTCGGCCGCGGCACGGGGCTGCAGTTCATCTCCGCGCCGGATGCGGAGGTCATCGACGCGTTCTTCGGCCCCGGCGCGTCCGAAGCGCCGCTGTTCGGTTCGGGCGTGTTCGGGCGCCTGCCGACCTTCGGCAACCCGGACCTGAAGCCGGAAGAGTCGACCAACTTCAACATCGGCGTGATCTGGTCGCCGACGGACGACTTCAGCCTGTGCGTCGACTACTTCGACTACGACTACGACAACATCATCATTCCGGAGGACTACGTCGGGCTCGCCAACGACTGTCAGATCAACTGGGGCCTGGCCGGACGGCCGGCGTCGCTCTTGAGTGACGGTTCGCCGAACCCGGCGTACATGGCCATCGAGGCCTGCAACTTCCGCGATCTCGACGGCGATCCGACCACGCCGGACATCCTGCTCGACACCCAGGGCAACGCGCTGTCGATCCAGCGCACCTACCAGAACGGCACCGAGCTGAAGGCCTCGGGCCTCGATGTGCTGGCGCGCTACAACCTCGCGACGAACTGGGGCGCGTTCGGTGCGACGCTCGACTTCAACTGGTTCCTCGAGTACGAGATCCAGCGCGCGGTGACGCCGTTCGACACCCGTCTGAACCCGGGCGAGACGGTCGACATGGTCGGGCTCAACTACACCGTGCTGGTGGGGCGGCCGCTGCCGGAGTACAAGGCGACGCTGCTGCTCGACTGGTCGCTGAACCAGCACTACGCGAGCGTGGTCACGAACTTCGTGAGCCATGTCTGGGAGCCGGACTACATCCCGGAACCGCTCCGGGTGGCGAGCCACACGACCGTCGACGCCTCGTACACCTACCAGTTCCAGACGGTGAACCTGGGGCTGACGGCCGGTGCGATGAACCTGTTCGACCGCGAGCCGCCCCGGGCGAGCGGGTTCAACGGGTTCTCGTCGACGCTGCACGATCCGCGCGGCCGGATGTGGTACCTCCGCGCCCGATTCGGCTTCTGACGAAGCGGCCGCTTCGGCTTCCGGACGAAGCGGCCATTGCAGCCCGCGGCTTCCAGAGCCGCGGGCGGCTTGCTCCCTGAAAGTGCTGGCCTCCCCAAGACCCTGGTGTTATAACGCGTTTCAGGCTCGCATCGCCGGGCCGATCGCAGAGTCGCCCGGCGGGTCAATCATGCGGTTCTTGGGGAGAGAGACTCATGAGGCTGAAGCATCTGCTGGGGCCGGCGCTCGCCGCCGGCTGCCTGACGTCGACCGCTGTAGTCCAGGCTGAAGATGCACCGATCGAAGAGATCATCGTCACCGGGTCGTACCTGAAGCGGGCGCCGGAGGATGCGCCGTCACCGATCCGGGTGCTCGGGCGCGAGGAGCTCGAGGCGAAGGGCCGGCCGCAGCTCGCGGACCTGGTCACGACTCTGCCTTCCATCATCGGGTCCGAGAACCAGTCCGCTCAGGAGCAGAGCGTCGGCGGGGCGGGCGCGGCGAACATCAACATCCGTAACCTCGGGCTCTCGTCCACGCTGGTTCTGCTCGAAGGCAAGCGGATGAACCAGGGCACCTCCACGTCGAACCAGGGGGAGCACTTCGTCGACATCAACCGCCTGCCGTTCATCATGGTCGACAACATCGAGATCCTGAAGGACGGGGCGTCGGCCATCTACGGCTCGGACGCGGTGGCGGGCGTGGCGAACTTCAAGCTGCGCACGGATTTCGAGGGCTTCGAGATCCAGGCCATATACCAGGATGCGTTCAAGGGCCGCGAGGTCGACTTCGACGACACCGGCCTGCCGGAGATCTACCGAGAGCCCATCGAGAACATCTCGAAGGACGAGCACAGCGACATGGATCTCGGTGTGATCTGGGGTTTCGGCAACGACAACACGCACTTCGTGATCGGCGGCAACTACTTCGAGCGGGACGGGTTGGATTCGGCCGACCGTGAGAGGGCGTTCGCGACGGGATTCGAGGAAGTCGAGACGCCGAGCCCGTTCAGCTTCCCGCAGGACATGTTCGCGGCGCGTCAGCTCGCCCCCGGCGTCCTGATCCCGTCGACGATGATGATCAACGACTCGTCGTGCGTGGCCCTCGCCTACTACCGCACCAAGAACAGCGGCCTGTGCAGCGGTACCGCCGACCTGATGTCCCGAGACATCTTCTCCGAGGAGCAGCGCCTGCAGCTCCTGGGCACATGGACGCACCAGCTCAACGACCGGGTGGAAGCCTACGGTCACTTCGGCATGTCCGAGAACAACATCGTGATCAACCAGGGGCCGTCGCTCCCGCTGACCAGCCAGATTCAGTTTTCGCCGGACAACCCGGGCGTGCAGTTCGAGGTGTTCAACGGGCTCGCCAACGCGATCGCGTTGGGTGACGACGTAGCGAATCGCCTCGTGCCCCTGCCGTTTCCGGTCATCTCGTTCATTCCCGGTGACACGTTGGACATCACCGATCCGGCGGCGGTACTCGCCGGCATGGGGCCGGTCACCTTCAACGGTCTCGCGCGCGGCGCCCTCGCCAATCTGCAGAACGCGATGGGCGTGCCGGCGGACGTCGACGGCGACGGGGTAGTCGAGCCCGGCGAGATCTTCAAGAAGCGCCAGGACAGCGAGATCGACCGCGAGACCCGGCTGTTCATGATCGGACTGCGCGGCGACATCAACGACAGCTGGTCGTTCGATGCGTCCTACAGCTTCAGCAGCGAAGATTCCGAAACCACGTTCAACGACACCGTGAACGAGCGCATCGAGGATGCGCTGAACGGCTTCTTCGGCCCGAACTGCGATCGCGGTACCGTGGACAATCCGACCGAGCCCGGCGACAGCTCGAAGGGCTGCTTCTGGTTCAACCCGTTCGGCTCGTCGATCCTCTTCCCGGACACGGTCTGGACCGACGGCAACGGCCGCCAGCACAGGCTGGGCAACGACCCGGCGTACGTGGATGCGCTGTTCGGTGAGGGTGTGGTATTCGCCGAGTCCGAGCTCACGGTGCTCGATGCGGTGGTGACGACCCAGAGCCTGTTCGGCTGGGAGCTGCCCGGCGGGGGCGTCGGCTTCGCGTTCGGCGCGCAGTACCGTGACGAGGAGCGTCGTGCCGGCGGCAACGAGCTGGCTTCCGACCCCAGCTTCCCGTTCGGTTTCACCGGTCCGGTGATCCCGTACAGCGCGAAACAGGACGTCTACGCGGTGTTCGCCGAGCTGGCGCTGCCGCTGACCGACGACTTCGAGGCGCAGCTCGCGCTGCGCTACGAGGATTACGGCGGCGACACCGGCGACACGCTCGATCCCAAGCTCGCGCTGCGCTGGCAGGCGCTCGAGAGTCTGGCGCTGCGCGCCTCCGTCGGCACCTCGTTCCGCGGCCCCTCGATCTCGCAGAAATTCGGCCGCGGCACCGGGTTGCAGTTCATCGCGCCGCCGGACGAGGAAGTGCACGACGTCCGGCCCGGCGCCACGTTCGGCAGCGGCGTATTCGGCCGGCTGCCCACCTTCGGCAACCCGGAGCTCGAACCCGAAGAGTCGACCAACTTCAACATCGGCGTGATCTGGACCCCGATCGACGAGTTCACGCTGTCGCTCGACTACTTCGACTACGACTACGACAACATCATCATCCCCGAGGACTACATCGGGCTCGCGAACGATTGCCAGATCGCGTGGGACGAAGCGGATCGCCCGCCGTCGATCCTGCCGGGAGGTGCGATCAACCCGGATTATCTGGCCGTCGAGCCCTGCAACTTCCGTGACCTCGACTCGGATCCCGGTACGCCCGACATCCTGTTGGACCCCGTAGGCAATGCGCTCAACGTGCAGCGCACCTACGTGAACGGCACGAACCTCACCGCTTCGGGTCTCGACCTGCTGAGCCGATACGTGCTCGGCACGGATTTCGGCACGTTCGGCATCACGCTCGATGCATCCTGGTTCATCGAGTACGAGATCCAGCAGGCGGTCACGCCGTTCGACCGGCGTCTGGCGCCGGGTCAGACCATCGACATGGTGGGGCTGAACTACACCGTGCTGGTAGGCCGGCCGCTGCCCGAGTACAAGGCTTCGCTGATGTTCGACTGGTCCTGGAACCAGCACTACGCGAGCATCATCACCAACTACTCCGACAGCCTGACCGAGACGCGCGCCGAGCCGGAGCCGCTGCACGTCGCGAGCCATACCACGGTGGACGCGTCGTACACCTACTCGTTCCAGCAGCTCGATCTGTCGCTGACGGCCGGCGCGATGAACCTGTTCGACCGTGAGCCGCCGACGGCGAGCGGATTCAACTCCTACAACCCGACGCTGCACGACCCGCGCGGCCGGATGTGGTACTTCCGGCTGCGCTACCAGCTCTAGTCGCGCCGCCTCGCGCTCGGCAATCGCCCCGCCGGTCTGCTAGATTGGTCCGCCAATCGGCAGACCGGCGGAGGATCGCGTGGCAGTCGACGCGAACGAAATACGCAACTCGGTACGTCAGCTCTGCGCCCGCTACGGCGAGGACTACTGGCTGCGGCTCGACCGCGAGCGCGGCTATCCCACCGAGTTCGTCCGGGAGCTCACGGAGGCGGGCTTCCTGACCGTGCTGATCCCCGAGGAGTACGGCGGAGCCGGGCTGGGGGTGAAGGAAGCGGCGGTGGTGATGGAGGAAGTCTGCCGCTCCGGTGCCCACGCCGGCGCCTGTCATGCGCAGATGTACGTGATGGGCTCGGTGCTGCGCCACGGCAGCGAGGAGCAGAAGCGCCGCTACCTGCCGGCGATCGCGAGGGGGGAGCTGCGCCTGCAGAGCTTCGGCGTCACCGAGCCGACCACCGGCACCGACACCACGAGCCTGAAGACCACCGCGCGGCGTGACGGCGACGTCTACCGTGTGAACGGCCAGAAGGTCTGGATCAGCCGCATCGAGCACAGCGATCTGATGGTGCTGCTCGCGCGTACCACGCCGCGGGATCAGGTGCGGAAGAAGACCGAAGGCCTGTCGGCGTTCCTGGTCGATGTGCGCGAGTCGGTCGGCAAGGGCCTCACGATCCGGCCGATCGAGTCGATGATCAACCACCACTCGTGCGAGCTGTTCTTCGACGACCTGGCGGTGCCGGCGGAGAACCTGCTCGGCGCGGAGGGTGAGGGTTTCAAGGTGATCCTCGACGGCATGAACGCCGAGCGCATCCTGATCGCGGCCGAGTGCGTCGGCGACGGCCGCTACTTCATCGACAAGGCGACCGCGTACGCGAAGGAGCGGGTGGTGTTCGGCCGGCCGATCGGCCAGAACCAGGGCGTGCAGTTCCCGATCGCGCGCTGTTACGCCGAGATCGAAGCGGCATCGCTGATGGTCGAGCGCGCCGCGGGGCTGTTCGACGCCGGGGAGCCCTGCGGCGCGGAAGCGAACATGGCGAAGATGCTCGCGTCGGAGGCGTCCTGGCGCGCCGGCGACGTCTGCATGCAGACCCACGGCGGCTTCGCGTTCGCGAAGGAGTACCACATCGAGCGCAAGTTCCGCGAGACGCGCCTGTACCAGATCGCACCGATCTCGACCAACCTGATCCTCAGCTACATCGGCGAGCACGTGCTCGGCATGCCGCGCTCGTTCTAGATCGGAAGGAGAGCCATGGTCGCAGAAGCCAAACCCGTCGGTGAGCGTCGCTACCGGGAGTCGTACGGGCGTTACCTCGAAGACTTCGACATCGGCGACGTCTACGAGCACCGTCCGGGCCGTACGATCACCGAGTCGGACAACACCTGGTTCACGCTGCTGACGATGAATCAGCACCCGCTGCACTTCGACCGCGAATACGCGGCGAAGAGCGAGTTCGGCCGGGTGCTGGTGAACTCGTGCCTGACGCTGTCCATCGTCACCGGCATGTCCGTGTCGGACGTGAGCCAGAAGACCATCGCGAACCTCGGCTGGAACGACGTGCGCCTCACCGGCCCCGTCTTCGTCGGCGATACGCTCTATGCGGAGTCCGAGGTGATCGACGTGCGCGAGTCGCGCTCGCGGCCGACCCAGGGTATCGTGACGATCCGTACCCGCGGGCTGAAGCAGGACGGCAGCGAAGTGATCAGCTTCCAGCGCGCGATGCTGATCCCGAAGCGGGGTCACGCGGTGGACGACCTGATCGATTATTGAGCGGCGATCGGCCGGTCAGCGGAGAGAACGATTGAGCTACGACGCGACCGCGGAGCTCTACGACGCGGCGTTCGCCTGGGAGAGCGATCCCGGTGTGATTCTGCCGCTCAATGAGCGGCTCGGGCGGCCGCGGCGCGTCCTGGAGGTCGCCTGCGGCCCGGCCCGGATGCTCACGACGCTGGTCGCGGAAGGCGCGTTCGGCATCGGCATCGACATCTCGCCGCGGATGGTGTCGCTCGCCGGGCGTCGGCTCGCTGCCGTCCGGCCCGGCGGCTTCGAGCTGATCCAGGGCGACATGCGCGACTTCGCGCTGGATGTCCCGGCCGACGGCGCGTTCTGCGCGGTGGGCTCGTTCGGCCATCTGGCCACCGTCGAGGATGCACAGCGGCATCTCGCCGCGATGCGCACGGCGCTCGCGTCCGGCGCGGTCTACGCGATCCAGGTGCGGCTGCAGCCGGTGCGCGACACCGACGCGCGCGGCCCGAACGAGCACAGCACCTGGGAGTTCGAATTCGACGGCGAGCGGCTCAGCTACGCCTGGTTCGGCCGCGGCATCGAAGCACGCACCGCGCGGGAAGTTCAGGTCTCGCGCATCGAGTGGCTGACTGGCCCGCGCGCCGGGGAGGTCGTCGAGACCGACCACGACATGCACATCTGGGACTGGCCGTCGTGGCGCGATCTGCTCTCATCCGGCGGATTCCGTCAGGTCGCGGCACTCGATCCGGAGCAGGGCTTCGCCGAGGTTCCGCTCGGCGAGGCACTCTACGAGCACCCGGTCGCGTGGCAGCTGATCAGCGCACAGGCGTGAGGAGCTCGAAACGGTAACGGGTGATGACGTCCGCCAGGTCGATCGCGGTGCTCATTGCGGAAGCCTCGCCGGGTCCGGCGGCTGCGACGCGGGCCAGTCGACGTTGTGCTCGCGCATGATCCGGTTGATGCGCTCGTCCCATCGCTCCTTGCCGAACGCCTCGTAGGTCTGGAACGGGTTGCAGTACTCGCGCATCCGGAACGCCCGTCCGTCCCGGGTGGTGATCTTCGAGAAGTAGCGCTGCTCGTAGCGGCCGCCGTAGATGGTCGGGCCGCCGCCGGTCGACTCGATGATCACCGTGTCGGGCTCGGCGGTCGGGTAGGCGGCGATCAGTTGGGTGGAGAACTCGGGCACGACCTCGAGCAGGTATTCCATGAATCGGCCGACCGCCTCGCGGCCGACCATGTAGATGGGCGTCTCGAAGGTCGGCCCTTCCCAGATCGCATCCTCGTGCAGCGCTTCGAGCCAGATCGCGCGCTGCTCTTCGAGCGTGGTGCGCTTGCCGCCGAACGCGGCATCGAGGCCGCGGCGCTTCGGGGTCTCGCTCATGCCGCCCTCTCCGTACGTTCGCCGTAGCCGACGCGCTCGAGCATCTCGGCGCGGCTCGGGCCGCGCACGATCCGGGCGCTCGCGTTGCGTGCCCGGCCGCGCAGCATGTACGCGAAGATGATCGTCCGGGTCCACCGGTCCTCGAGGAACGCGCCGGGCTTCTCCAGCAGGTTCATCGTGCGCATCATCCCGCGCATCACGCGCAGGTTGTAGCGCCCGGCCGCGGCCAGCGCATCGCCGAACGCGAGGCCGAAGCGCTTCTTGAACGTGTCCGCTTCGTCGAGCAGCCGCCCCTCCAGTGCCGCCTTCGCGCGGCGGATGCCGTTCTTGTCCTCGGTCAGGCTGGTCTGGAAGATCGGCCGCAGCTCCGCCTCGGTGCGCTCGTCGAATACGAGCGCGCGCTCGACCGGGTCGCGGCTCGCCGTCAGCACGTCCGCGAGCATGTGAGCGTGCAGGATGCTGGTGCTGCAGCCGCGCCCGTAAAGCGGATTGGTCCTGAGCGCCGCGTCGCCCACGGCGAAGAAGTTGCGCGCGAGCGGCTTGCCGTCCTCGACGTAGTGACGCCAGACTGCGCGGATGTCGCCGATCCCGAACGACGGCGTCGTCGGGGTCGACGCACCGGGTCGGACCCACGGCTCGAGCCCCGGAATGCTGCGGCAGACGGTGTCGAACTTGTCGCCGTCCTTGATCGCTTCGCGCAGCTCGACCTCGTCGTTGTGCAGACAGACGATGATCGCGAAGTGGCCGTTGTCGCCGGGGAACACGCCGAACTTGATGTAGCCGAGGTCACCGGCGGAGCGGTCCTTGCTGCCGCGCGGCGGCTCCTGAACGCCGGGGTTCAGGCGGTAGTGCCGGGTGTAGTAGACGATCTCGGCGTCCTCGTTTTCCTCACGCACCGGCAGTCCGAGCTCTGCGAACCACTGCGGGAACTTCGAGGTGCGGCCGCTGGCATCCACGACCACGTCGGCGAGCATCTCTTCCCCGTGCTCGGCGGCGGCGTCCCGGCGCAGCTTCACGCCCTTCACGACCAGGTCGTCCTTCGTGCCTTCCGTGACGAGGCCTTCGATGGTCACGTGGTTCAGGATGCGGATGTTGTTCATCCGGCCGACGTAACGGCGCAGCACCGTCTCGATGGTTGCGCGCCGGCACAGCAGCACCCAGAGCCGCTCGTCGCCCGGCTCGGGCTTGTACTTCGGTGCGAGCTCGGGCGAGAGCATGTCCTTGAAATCGAGGCGCCGGGCGCCGGCGGCGTAGAAGTCCTCCAGCAGGTCCGGGTAGTTGTCCTGGAGCAGGTTGCACATCAATCCGAGGAAGGCGTGCGGATGGCGGAACTGCGCGGCCCCGCGCCGCGGCCAATCGAAGAACGCCTTGTCCGCGTCGCCCTCGGGCGGCGGCGTGTCCCGCTCCAGCACCGTGACCTGAAATCCGCGTTTCGCCAGCGCCAGCGCCGTGCACATGCCGGCAATGCCGCAGCCGACCACCAGAACGTTTTCGTTGTTGGAAGTGTTCATCGGGGCGTCGTCATTTCGAGAAACGTGAGTATCGCCTTGTTCACCGCCTCCGGCGCTTCCTGCTGTGTCCAATGGCCCGCGCCGGGGATCAGCTCGTTGATGCGCAGATCCGGTACCCGCTCCGGCATTTTCTGCAGCGCATCCGCTGCCATGAGGATCACGCCGTCACGGTCGCCGGCGACGAACATCGCCGGCTGACGGATCGTCTCAGGCGCGCCGGCGGTCAGCTCCCAGGTCAGGTCGTGGTTGCGGTAGTAGTTGAGCGGGCCGCGGAAGCCGGAACGCTCGAACTCGCCGACGTAGAACGCGAGGTCCTCTTCGCTGAGCCAGTCCGGCAGCTTCTCCGGATACGGCAGGCTCGACAGCAGATCGTCGTCCGGCTTCTTCGGAGTGAAGCTCGCCGGGCCGGCCTGGCCGGAGCCCATCACCAGGAACTTGCGCAGCGCCGTGTGCACGTCGCGCTCGAACTCCGCTTCTGCGACGCCGGGCTCCTGGAAATAGAGCTGATAGAAGAACTGACCCTTGAAGGCTTCGCGCATCGCCGCGAGCGGCGGTACCGGCGAGCGCGGCATGAACGGCACCGACAGCGCGCCGACGGCGGTCACCTTGTCGGGGTGGTGCAGCGCGGTGCCCCACGCGGTAGGCGCGCCCCAGTCGTGGCCGATCACTACCGCGGTTTCGTAACCGAGCGCGGGGATCAGCCCGATCACGTCGTTCATCACCTCGACCTGGTTGTAGGCCTCGATGGCCTCGGGCTTGTCGCTCTTGCCGTAGCCGCGCATGTCGAGCGCCACCGCGTGGTAGCCCGCGTCGGCGAGGGGCGCGAGCTGGTGGCGCCACGAATACCAGGACTCGGGGAAACCGTGCAGCAGCAGCACGAGCGGGCCGTCGCCCTGCTCGACGATGTTGAGCTCGATGCCGTTGGTCGCGATACGGCGTTCGGTGCGCTGGCTCATACCGCCCCCCGGCCCGGCAGGATCGCACCGCTCGCGCCGGCCGCGTAGCCGGATGCCTGACTCCACGCGACCGCGCCGCCGACGATCACCGTGTCGACCCCGCGGGAGTCGCGCACGTAGCGGCTGCCGTCACCGGGCACGTCGCGGACGTAGTACTCCTCGCCGCGGTCGATGGTGTCCGGGTCGAAGATCGTGATGTCGGCCACGTAACCCTTCTTCAGCAGCCCCCGCTCGGGGATGCCCCAGATGCTGGCGGTGTCGCTGGTGAGCTTCTTGACCGCGGCCTCGAGACCGATCATCCGGCGCTCGCGCACGAAACGGCTGAACAGGTAGCCGGTGTCGCCGTAGGTGGAGAAGGACAGGATGTGCGCGCCGCCGTCGCTCGCGCCGATGTGCACGCGCGGGTGGTCGAGCAGCGCGCCGACCCGGGCGTCGTCGTTGTGACCCATGTCCGCGGCGAGGAAGTGCGCGTCGAGGTCTTCCTCGAGGGACAGGTCGATCATCACGTCGAGCGCGGTGCTGCCGCGCAACTCGGCGATCTCCGCCAGCGTCTTACCCACCAGCGGCTGATTGGCCGCCGAGTTGACCTGACGCAGCCGCAGGATCGACCAGAGCGGATCCATGGTCCGCGCTTCGGCGACGAGCTGCTCGCGCTGCGCCGGATCGCGGAACGCGGCGACGATCTCGTCGTGGCTGCCGAAGCGCATGATCCGGTACCAGCTCGGCAGGCGGATGAACAAGAGGCTCGGTACCGCGAAGCTGAAGCTGATGTCGATCGGGCGGGTCTGCACCTGCGGCCAGACCCGCGCGCCGCGCGCGAACTGCTCGTCCACCCGAGCCATCACGCGGTCCACCGCCGCGCCGTTCTCGGCGTTCACGAACAGCGGCGAGAAAGTGGTCGGAATCGAGTGTCGGAGCGACAGCTCGGCGAGCTGGTCGATGCGCGCGATGGTCAGGTCGGGATCGTAGAACTCCGGTACGATCTGCAGCATCCGGCCGTATTCGCCGAGCACCTCGGCGAGCGCATCGAGCTCACGCACGTCCGCGTAGCGGCTCGGCACCGGCTGCAGGGTCTCGTCCATGTCGACGAAGCTGGTGGAGACGCCGACCGCGCCCGCGTCCAGGCACTCGCGCAGGAGCTGCTGCATCTGGGCGATCTCGGCGTCCGTCGCGACCCGCTCGGTGGCCGCCTGGTCCATCACCCACAGGCGCAGCGCGCTGTGCCCGACCAGCGGCGCGACGTTGATCGCGAGGCCCTTCGAGATCCGGGTCAGGTACTCGTCGAACGTTTCCCAGTTCCACTCGACGCCCTGTTCGAACGCCTTGTACGGCATCTCCTCGATCTGGTTGAACATGCCGACCAGGCGCATCCGGTGCTTCGCCTTGAGCGGCGCGAGCGACAGCGAGCAGTTGCCCGGGACGATGGTGGTGACGCCGTGCGCCAGCGCCGGCTTCGCGTAGCCGTCCCAGAGCAGCTGCGCGTCGAAGTGCGTGTGCGGGTCGATGAAGCCGGGCGCGACCACCTTGCCGCCGGCATCGATCACCCGGCGAGCCGGTTCGTTCACGTGGCCGAGCTTGACGATCCGGCCGTCGGCGATGCCGATGTCGGCGTTGAACGCGGGCAGGCCGGAGCCGTCCACCACGCGGCCGTTTCGAATGACGAGGTCCAGCATCGTTCGTTCTCCTCTCTCCCGGTACTCAATTGGAATCTCAATTGGAATCTCAATTGGAATAAGGTCTCAGGTTCGAAAATCGGTTCCAGGATACTGCCAGCGCGTCGCGGACCTTGTCCCAGCCGTGGCCGAGCAGATCGTCCGCGCGGCTCGCGTTGCACGACTCGAGCAGCGCACGGGCAGCGATCTCGTCCAGCGTGACCTGGGACGTGCCGCCGTTGCCGTGGGTCAGCGTCACCACCAGCTCCGCCTCGCCGTCGTGCGCGGCGGCGACCCGGACGTGGCTGATCACGGCACCGCTCATCCGGCGCGGAGCGGCGGTCCCACGAAGATCACGTCGCTCGGCAGGATCGGGTTGCCCTGCCGCGGCGAGCCCGCCGGCGCCGCCGGACGCATGAATACGTGCAGATTCAGGCTCTGCAGGAGCTGCACCGCTTCCGCCTCCGGCATGTCCGGCAGCTCCCGCGCCGCGATGGTCTGCCAGGTGTCGTCCGCCTTCGGATGAATGCTACGCCGGACGGTGCTCAGGGTGTTGCTGCTCATGTTCGAAGCTCCTCGGATGCTCGGAAGTTCTGTGCGCGTCGTCTCATTTCACGTTCAGGTGCTTGAGCTGGTCGGCCAGGAGCTCACGGGTGGTCTCGTCGAGCTCTCCCTTGCGCAGGCGGCTCATCAGCATGCCGCGCCACTGCTGCTGCAGCTTCCGCTCGGCCTCGTGCAGGTGCCGTTCGAGGTGCGGACGGCTGCGGTCGGTGCAGATCGCGAGCAGGGTCAGGGCGAGGCCGTACTCCATGCGGGCCTCCATCTCCTCGACCGAGAGGCCGCCCTGGGCCCACTCCAGCAGGGTAGCCACCATGAGCTGGCTGCTGACCACGGCGAAGGCGTCGGGGTCCACGTTGTCGACCAGCAAGCCGGCTTCGGTCGCCTGGCGCAGCAGCCGCTTCCACGCGAGGTAGCGCGGGCCGCTGACCATGAAGCGGAATTCCGGTCCGTCACTGGCCAGCGCGCGGAACACGTTGCGGTAGAACGTGGGCTCGCCGCCGAGCAGTGAGGACATCAGCCGCATGGCCTCGAACAGCACCTCGATCTCGTCCACCTCGAGGCTCGCCAGGGTCTTCTGGAAGTCCTCGAGGTCCGCATCGAGCACGGCGAGCAGGATGGCCTGCTTCGAGCCGAACAGGTTGTAGGGGGTGGCGATGCTGACCCCGGCCTGCTCGGCCAGCGTGCGCATCGAGAAGGACAGGTCGCCGTCCGCCTGCATCAGCTCCCGGGCGGCCCGTAGGATGTTGGCGCGTCGCTGGATCTTGCCACTGGGTTGCGCGGACATGGCTGCCTCGCTTCGGCTTCCCGTCGAAGCCGCCTAAAACATGTTATATACCAGCTATGAAACGCGTTATAAAGCCTCGCGTTGTTCGAGCGTGCTGTCCGCCGCGGCGCTTTGGGGTAGATTGACCGACCCAGCCAAGGATCGGGAGATTGCCATGAAGACTTCGGTCCGCGTCGTCAGCATCCTGTCCGTTGCCCTGCTGCTTCTGTCCTTCGTCGCACTGCCTGCCCGGGCGGACGAGGCGGCCTCCACCATCGCCCAGATCGTCGCCGGGATGAATCACTTCCCGACCGACGAGCAGAAGGCGGCGCTCAACGACATCCAGCAGAACGAAGCCGTCGACCAGAACCTCCGGACGATAGCAGCGGCGGTCGCCAACGTGCAGCACCAGCCGACGGAGGCCGATCGCGCGAAGCTCCAGGCGATCGTCGACGACGAGGCGGCCAGCGAGGAAGCGAAGACGCTGGCGACAGCGGTACTGCGTTTCAATCACAAGGTCGCCGAGACGGATCTGGCGGCGCTCGAGTCGCTGGAGTCGCCGGAGCAGTGACCGGCGTGGCCGAGATGGTCCAGGGAGGAGGGGAGAAATGACGGTCATCGACGAATTCCTGGCGAACAACGCGAAGTACGCCGGGCGCTTCGACAAAGGCCACCTGCCGATGCCTCCGGCGCGGCACATCGCGGTGGTGGCCTGCATGGACGCGCGGCTCGAGACGGGCGTGCTGCTCGGCCTCGTGGAGGGCGATGCGCACGTGATCCGCAACGCCGGCGGCGTGGTCACCGACGACGTGATCCGTTCGCTGGTGATCTCGCAGCGCCTGCTCGGGACCCGCGAGATCATGCTGATCCACCACACCGACTGCGGGATGCTGACGTTCACCGACGCCGAGCTGAAGCAGCAGATCTACGAAGAGACCGGCCTCAAGCCGCCGTTCGCGCTGGAGGCGTTCCCGAACGTGGAGGAAGACCTGCGTCAGTCGCTCGCGCGGATCAAGGCGAGCCCGTACATTCCGCACAAGGAGGTGGTCAGAGGGTTCGTCTACGACGTGAAGACCGGGAAACTCAACGAGGTGACCTGATCCTTCCGTCCTGAGGTCAGTCCGAGCGGAACTCTCGGATCGGCCGCCACCAGCGCCAGATCAGCAGCGTGGCGGCCACCGAGATCACCCCGGCCAGCACCATGGTGTTGGCGGCGCCGATCGCGCCGGCCCAGGCACCGACCCAGATCGTGCCGACGTTGTTGGCCGTCTGGGCCGCCAGGATCATCAGCGCGAACGCGCGGCCGCGCATGTGGTCCGGCGTCGTCAGCATCACCGTGGTCTGGCGGACCGCGACGGTCACCGCATCGGCCGCACCGAGCGCCGCGATCAGGAGCGCGCCGGCCCAGAGCGTAGTCGCGGTGCCGAAGCCGAACAGAATGAAGCCGTAAGCGAGCGACGCGTACAGCACCAGCATGCCCTTGGCGCGGTAACCGGCGAGCAGCAATGCGATGAACGAGCCGACGATGGCGCCGGCGGAGTTGGCCGCGCCGAGAAGGCCGGTGGCGCTCGCACCGCCGGCGAACAGCCCGACCGCCAGCACGGGCAGGATCTCGCGGTAGAACGAAGCCACCGTGATGCCGGTATCGAGCAGGAACAGTCCCGGCAGGATCGGGTGCTTCGCCACGTAGCGCAGCCCCTCCCAGGTACGGGTCAGCGTCGAGGTGGCGGAGCTCGAGGCATCGCTCTCGGCGACCCCGTGCGCACGCACGAGCAGCGGCACGACGCTGGAGACGAACGAGATCGCCGCGGCGACGAAGAACACGGTGGTCAGATCGGCCGCTGCGACGATGCCGGCGAACAGCAGCGGCCCCGCGATCGCCGCGACGTTCTGGGATGCCGTGTCGGTGGACGAGGCGAGCAGCAGTTGCCGGGACGGGATCACGATCGGCACCAGCGCGGCGCGCGCCGGGCTCGCCAGCATCTGCGAGAACGCGGTGAGCGCGATCCCGACGTAGACCGCCGCCGGCGTGAGCAGCCCGCTCGCGTCCAGCAGACCGAGGGCGAGCAGTGCCGCGGACGTGACACCGTTGGCCAGCGCCATCAGGCGTTTGCGGTCGATGTGGTCGGCCAGCACGCCGCCCCAGAGCAGCGCCGGAATCTGCACGACGAGCTGCACGACGCCGATCAAGCCGACCAGCACCGCGGATCCGGTCTCTTCGAACAGCCATTGCGAAGTGGACAGGATGCGCAACCACACGACCGTGGTGGCGGTGATCAGCACCACCCACAGCACGCGGTAGTCTCGATGGCGAAAGGCGTCCCACGGACGGGTGGCGCGGGGCATGGCGCGCACAGTAGCGGACGGTCGCGCGTTCTACAACGCAGCGGTACCGAACGATGCGGTAGGGATCCGCAACCGGCGAGCCGGCCCGCTCGGGCTCAGCCCTCGTACGCGCGGCGGAGCGGCTCGATGTCGAGCTTCTTCATCTTGAGCATCGTCTCGGTGACCCGCCGCGCCTTCTCGACGTCCGAGTCGGTCATCCACTCGAGGAGCTGAACCGGCACGACCTGCCACGACAGTCCGAAGCGGTCTTTCAGCCAGCCGCACTGCTGCGCGCTCGGATCGCCGCCTTCGCCGAGCCGCTCCCAGTAGTGGTCGAGCTCCGCCTGATCCCGGCAGTAGACCTGGAACGAGACCGCTTCGTTGAACTTGAACAGCGGGCCGCCGTTCAGCGCGGTGAACGGTTGGCCGTCGAGCTCGAACTCCACCGTCATCACCGAACCCGGCGGACGGCCGTGGATCTCCTGGCCGACGTCGAGGAAGCGCTGCACGCCGGTGATCCGGGAATTCGGAAAGATGCCGGCGTAGAGCTCGGCGGCCGGCTCGGCCTGATCGTCGAACCAGAGACAGGGCGCGATCTTCTGGCGGGGTATCATGGCGTTCTCCTGTTGGTCACCGTACTGCCTGGTCGATCGAGCCGGCATCGGTTCGACAGGCGGCTTCGAGCGCGCTCATCGTGAAGACGCGCCGCAGCTCCAGCCCTTCCTTGCCGAGCGCTTCGGTTCCGCCCATCTCGCGGTCGATGACGCACAGAGCGACCTTCGGCGTGATCCCGTCCTTCCGCAGCATTGCGAGCGTTTCGTAACGACCGGAATCCCACCCATCTCCAGCCCGGCAAGAACCTCGGTTCCTTCGGGTATCAGCGGCTCCATCAGTGCGGCTACGGCGCCGAGCAGCTTCGGGTCGGACTCGAAGAGGTAGTTGTCGAAGTACGTGTTCGCATGTTGGCCGGATCGCAGTCGGAACGTTCCGGTCAGTTTCGATCGCCGGTAGATCTCTCGTCCTACGTTCATCAAGGCGCCCCGCCCCCGGTTTTTTCCGAGTATATCTACCCGCCGGGTCGGGCTTTCTGTATACTGTACAAAAAAACAGTATGGAGGAAGGACCGTGAATCACGCGGTGCGGGTCAAGGACTTTCGGCCGCTGGATGACCTGGAAACCGATCTGATCGCAACCTGGCGCGACGTCTCGCGAATCACCTATCGCTTCCTGGTGCTGCTGCGCGAGTTCGACCTGCGGCAGGGCTGGCGCGCCTACGGCAACAACGATTGCGCGGAGTGGCTCAACTGGCGTTGCGGCATCGGGCGCTCGACCGCGCTCGACAAGGTCCGGGTGGCCCGGGCGCTGTGGTTTCTGCCGCAGATCTCCGAAGCATTCCGCCGCGGTGATCTGTCCTATTCGAAGGTGCGGGCGCTCACCCGCGTGGCGACGGAGCAGAACGAGTGCGAGCTGCTCGATTTCGCGCTGGGCGTTTCCGCTGCGCAGCTCGAAGCGTTCTGCCGGCGGATCCGGAACGGTGACGCCGCCGCCGCGATCGCGGATGCCCGCCGTCAGCACGAGAGCCGATCACTGGTGCGCCACCTGCGTGAAGACGGCTCCGGAACGATCAGCGTGGAGCTGCCGGCGGCAGAGCTCGAGCTGGTGCTCGAAGCGCTCGAGCGGGTCGGTCGTCGGCTGCCGGAGGATCGAACTCGGTCACTGTTCGCGAAGGCCGCGGATGCGCTGGTGCAGATGGCCCGGGAGAGCCTCGCCGGCGGCGCGTCTTCCGCGGAAGACGCCGGCAGCTCGTCGGAATGCCACCAGGTGATGGTGCTGGTCGAGGCGAAGGCGCTCTCCGGCAACGGCGGCGAATCCGATCTGCCGCTGCCGGTCGTGGAGCGGCTCTGCTGCGACGGCGCGATCGTGCCGATCGTGACAGGCGAGGAGGGCACACCGCTCGCTGTCGGCCGGAAGCAGCGCGGGCTGACGACCGCGATCCGCCGCGCGCTGCTCGCGCGCGACCGCGGATGCTGTACCTGGCCCGGCTGCCGCAACCGGGCATTTCTGCAGGCGCATCACGTGCACCACTGGGCGCACGGCGGCGCGACCGATCTCGACAATCTGCTGACGCTGTGCAGCTATCATCACACGCTGGTGCACGAGGGCGGCTTCTCCGTGGAGCGGCATCCGGACGGCAGTCGTTATTTCGTCGATCCGCACGGGCGCCCGGTCGAGCGGCCGCTCGCGGATGCGCAGGTCGAAGACGATCGGCCCGTCTACCGCATCGTTCCGACGACGGGCCCGTCATCTTCCGCGGAAGACGGCGCACGGGTCGTCGCGTCGATCAGAGTCGGACCAGCCTGTCGTCCTCGAGGCCGAGCCGTCCGACCGGCGCGGCCTTCCGGCGCACGCCCGCGAGCGGCGCCAGCATGAACAGATCGCCGTTCTGCCCGGTGAGCTGACGCGGCACGCCGAGCGCTCGCGCCAGCTCCGCGTTGGCCCGCATGTGAGCGTCTTCGCCGTGCACCGGCACCGCGATCTTCGGGTGCACCCAGCGATACATGTCCTCGAGCTCCGCGCGGGCCGGGTGTCCGGAGGCATGGATCGGCAGGTTGCACTCCGCGTCCGTGACCACCCTGACGCCGAGCCTCTGCAGCCGCCGCACGAGACTCTCGACGGCGGGCTCGTTGCCCGGGATCACCCGGGAGCTGAGCACGACGGAGTCGCCCCGGTCGAGGTCCAGAGCGTAGTGGTTCCCGTTCGCCAGCCGGTCGAGCGCCGCCCCCGATTCCCCTTGGCTGCCGGTGGCGATGACCAGCACCTCTTCCGGCGGCAGGTATCCGACATGCTCCGAGTCGATGAAGGTGAACCGGTGCTCCCAGAGGCCTGCGGCGATCGCTGCCCGGTAGTAGTTGCGCAGCGACCGGCCGAGCAGTGCCGGGTATCTGCCGGTATCGGCCGCCACCTGCACCAGAGTGCGCAGCCGCGCGACGTTGCTGCCGAAGCAGCTCACCACCACCCGGCCGGGCGCGTCTTCGACGAGCTGCCGCAGCCCTTCGTACAGCTCGCCCTCCGAGCGCGACCGCCCTTCGACCAGCGCGTTGGTGGAGTCGCAGACCATCGCGAGGATCGATTCGCCGCCGAGCGCGCGATAGCGGCTTTCCGCGTAATCGGCGCCGACCACCGGATCGTCGTCGAGCTTCCAGTCGCCGGTGTGGAATACCGCGCCGGCAGCCGTCCGGATTACCAGGGCCTGTGATTCGGGCGTCGAGTGCGTGAGGTCGACCCACTCGACGTCGAAACCGTCGAGCTCGAGCCGGGTGCCGGGCCGAACCACGTGCACCGGGACTTCTTCCATCAGCCCCGCCTCGGCGAGCTTGCGGTTCAGAATCTCGGCGGTGAATCGGGTTGTATAGACCGGGCACTGGAGTTGGCGCCATAGATGGGGCACGGCGCCGACGTGATCCTCGTGCGCATGGGTCACGATCAGGGCTACCAGCTCATCGCGGCGTTCGGCGATGAACGCCGGATCGGCCATCTGGATGTGCGGCGCCGGTTCGCCCGGATGGCCGAAGGTGATGCCGCAGTCCACCATCAGCCAGCGCCCGTCGTGGCCGTACAGATTGAGGTTCATGCCGATCTCGCCGCAGCCGCCGAGCGGGAGGAACCAGAGATCGTCTGCGGCGGGTGTCATGGGGCCATCATCTGCAAACGATCTCGCCCTGCAAATAACGTGCGAGGCGGATCGACGCGGTGCTCAAACGAGTTCCGGGCGGTCGCTGTTGGGTCCGCTCGCGCCGTCCACCTCCACCAGGTGGTTGCTGCCGCGCGCGCTCGCCATCGCGCCTCCGAGCCGCTCACTTGCGCCGGGCTGCAGCAGGCTGTCCACGTACCACCACTCGCCTTGCACGCGCTCACGGTCGACGTCGAGCAAGAGGTAGCCATGCTCGCGCAGGTTCACGTAATGGATGTGCGGCCGCTCGCGCAGCACGAAGGCCTCACGATCCTGCAATTCCTGGGCGGTGCCGTCCGGTCCGGGCGAGGTGACCGAGGTGGTGACGAATTCCACCGCGAGGGATCCGCGACCGCTCGCCGGGTCGTAACCCCGTGCGGGATCGCGGGTGATGTCGATGCCCCAGGCGGTGTGGATGTCGCCGGTCAGAATCACGGTGTCCTCGATGCGCTCGGCCTCGAGCTGATCGAGCACGATATTGCGGGACACCGGATAGCCGTCCCACTGGTCGGGATTGAGCAGCACGCCGTCTTCGGCGATGAGCTGACCGAACATGAGCTGCTGGCCGATCAGGCGCCACGCGGACTCCTGCCGCATCGATGCGCGAAGCTGCTCCATCAGCCAGGCCTGCTGATCGGCGCCGAGCAGGGTCCGCCGTGGATCCGCGATGGCCGCCGCATCCTTACGATCCTCGACCTGGCGGCTGCGCCCGTGCAGGCGCGTGTCGAGCATGATCAGGTAGGCGAGGTCGCCGAGCCGGAAGCTGCGGTAGATGTGCGGCCCGGTCGCGCCCGGCTGCTCCCGGATCGGCAACCACTCGTGATAGGCCTGGATCGCCGCGCGGCGACGCACCGCCCATTCGCCTTCGCCCAGCTCCGGGTTGTGGTTCTGCGCACCGTCGCGGTACGAGTTGTTGGCGGTTTCATGGTCGTCCCAGACGCAGATCCATGGGTGCTGACGATGCGCTTCCTGCAGGTCGGCGTCGCGCTTGTATTGGGCGTGGCGGGTGCGGTAGTCGGCCAGCGTGACGATCTCGTGTGGGGGCTGATGCACCCGTCCGATATCGGAGCCGTCTCCATAGGTCCTCGGAGCGTACTCGTACAGGTAATCGCCGAGGTGCAGGACCAGGTCGAGGTCGTGCCGCGCCGCGATGTGGTGGTACGCGGTGAAATAGCCGAACGGCAGATTCGCGCAGCTCGCCACGGCGATCCGCAGCCGGTTCACGGTCCGCTCCGGCAACGTGCGGGTGCGGCCGATCGGACTCTCGGCGGTGCCCGAGATGAACCGGTAGTAATAGGTACGGGCCGGCTCCAGGCCGAGCGCGTCCACCTTCACCGTGTGGTCGCGTGCGGGCAGCGCGGTCGTGGCGCCTTCGTTCACGACCCGCCGGAAGTCCGGATCGGCCGCGATCTGCCAGCGCACCGCCACCGGCTTCGCGTCAGCCGTGGTGATGCGCGTCCACAGGATCACGCGGTCGCTGAGCGGGTCGCCGCTCGCGACCCCGTGCTGGAACACGTCACCGGCCGCCTGTGCCGCGCGGCCGCCGGCGACCGCCGGGGGCCGGCCGGCACAACCGCTCATCGCAGCCGCTGCGAGCAGAGAGGTGGTGGATACGAAGCGACGCCGCGTGACCAAGTTGAGCTCCCCCGACCGATACGCATCGGCGAGGATAGGCGGCCTGCGTGGCGATGTCATCACGAGGCGCCGCGCGGAAGGCTGTCAATCGCGGATGCCTTTGCGTACCCTTGTCAGGATTTCAGGGGAGGAACTCGATGAAGGCGGTGAAGATTCTCGCGATCCTGGCGCTGGTCTACATCGGTATCGTGGTCGCTTTCGAATCGTTGATCGGCTATTTCCAGCCGCAGGACCAGGGCACCCTCAAGATCACCACCGTCGACGACGACGGCACGCCACACGAACGCGTGCTGTCGCGCCTGGTCAGCGACGGTCGGCTGTACGTCGCAGCCAATCACTGGCCTCGCGCCTGGTACCGCCAGGCGCTGGCGAACCGGGAAGTCCAGGTCGAGATCGACGGCCGGAAGGGTGCCTATCGGGTCGTGCCGGTCGAAGGCGAGGAATTCGACCGGGTGAACAGCGAGCACAGCCTCGGCCCGGTGGTGCGGTTCCTGACCGGCTTTCCCCCGCGACGGCTGGTGCGGCTCGATCCGGTGGAGGATGTCTCCGCCGCCGCCGGCCTGCCCGAACCCGGCGGCTGATCCGGGACCGCGCCCTCCAACGACCCGTCTCCACCGCAAGCTCGGCCGCGGCCGTGTCGAGTTCCCGCTCGGCCGTTCGATCATGAATTACCCCAATCGAGGAGACCGAGATGAAGAGATTTCTTGCGATCTACACCGGCAACGCTGACGCACGGCAGCGATCGGGGTGGGACGCCCTCGATCCGGCCACGCGGGGCGAGCGCGAGCAGGCGGGCATGACCGCCTGGGGGGCGTGGATGGAACGCAACCAGCGGCGCATCGTCGAGGCCGGAGGGCCGCTCGGCAGGACCAAGCGCGTGACCGCCGCAGGCATCGAGGATTTCCGCAATCAGATGACGGGCTACGTCGTAGTCGAAGCCGAGTCCCACGAGGAAGCCGCGCGGCTGTTCGAGAACCATCCGCACTTCGCGATCTTCCCGGGGGAGGGGGTGGAGATCATGGAGTGCCTGCCGATTCCGACGGCATGAGGAAGGAGCGGGTCGACACCGCATCCCGGGTGATTCGCGCTCCGCCGCAGGCGATCTACCGCGCGTTCCTGAGCGCCGACGCCTGGACCGTCTGGCTGCCCCCGGCGGGCATGAGCGCGCGGATGCAGCGCTTCGAGCCGTGGTCCGGCGGCCGTTACCGGATGATCCTGACATACGACCATCCCGATCACGCGGCGCCCGGTAAGACCTCCGCCGACTCGGACGTGGTGAACGGACGCTTCGTCGAGTTCGTCACCGACCGGCGTGTCGTCCAAGAGGTCGAGTTCGCCTCCGACGATCCCGCGTTCGCCGGCGTGATGCGAATGACCTGGTCGCTTCGGGCGGCTGGGAACGGCACGGAGGTGAGGATGCGGTGCCGCCGCGTGCCGGAGGGGATTCGAGCCGAGGATCATCGGGCCGGGATGCGCTCGTCACTGGAGAATCTGGCGGCGTTTGTAGAAGCGGAGAGCTGCTCCTGATGGATCAAGTCGACGAAGACTTGCTCTTCGGCAACTGCGCGCGCCGCAGTAGCCGGCGAGAACCGTGGGCACCGGATCGAGCACGGCCCCGTCCATGAGCGCCTCGTAGATCGTATCGATCAGTTCGTCGAAGGCACGATCCGTCACCGATCCGGCCCCTGCCGGCGCGAACATGACCAACGCGGTTTCCTCAGAACGAGCGTCGACCATAACACTCGATCAACCAGCGCAAATAAACTGCTTGTAAACAATGAACGATTGACGGTTGGTAGAGTCGGAACCCTGGCGTCAATCCGGAGCGGAATCGAATGAGCGTGCTGGTTGCCAGGGATGGCGGCCTCTACTGCGGCGCGGGGGATTTCACCGTCGACCCGGCGCAGCCGGTGCGGCGTGCGGTGATCACCCATGCCCATGCCGATCATGCCTACGGTGGCAGCGACGAGTACCACTGCTCGGCCGAGGGCGCCGAGCTCACCCGGCTGCGCATCGGCGACGAAGGAGCGGTGATTCCCCATGCGTGGGGTGAGCGGTTCAGACTGGGCGACGCCGTCGTGTCGCTCCACCCTGCGGGACACATCCGCGGCTCTGCGCAGGTGCGAGTGGAGGTGGACGGTGAAGTCTGGGTGGTGTCGGGCGACTACAAGCGTCACGACGATCCCACCTGCACGCCGTTCGAGGTCGTACCGTGCGACGTATTCGTCACCGAGGCCACCTTCGCGCTGCCCGTGTTCCGCTGGGAGCATCCCCGATCGGTGGTGGAGCAGATTCTCGACTGGTGGGCATCGAACCGCGCCGCCGGCCGCTGTTCGATGCTGTTCTGTTATTCCCTCGGCAAGGCGCAACGGCTGCTGGCGGAGCTGGCGGACGAGGCCTTCGAGCCCGTGTATCTCCACGGCGCACTGGAGCGGCTGACGAGCATCTACCGGGCGCAGGGCGTCGTGATGGCGCCCACGCGCGGCGCCACCATCGATGCTCCGCCGCGAAGCTTCGCCGGTCAGCTCGTGCTGGCGCCGCCGTCGGCCAGCCGCTCCACGTGGATGAAACGTTTCGCGCGTGCCGAGACCGCATTCGCGTCGGGCTGGATGCGGATCCGCGGCATCCGCCGGGGCCGCGGCTGGGACCGCGGCTTCGTGCTCTCCGATCACGTGGATTGGCCAGGCATCATCGAGACCGTGCAGCAGACCGGTGCCCGGCGGGTGCTGGTTACTCACGGCCGTAGTGACGTGCTGGTGCGTTATCTCGGCGAGCGGGGAGTAGACGCCGCCGCGCTCGAAACCGCGTACGGCGACGAGGACGATTGATGCGCTGGTTCGCCGAGCTGTACGACCGCCTCGACCGCACCATGGCCACCAACGGTAAAGTAGCGGCGCTCGTCGAGTACTTCGCCGAAGCGCCGCCGGCGGACGCGGCCTGGGCGGTGTTCTTCCTGTGCGGCGAGCGCCTGCGAAGCCCCGTCAGGGCCGGCGATCTGAAGGCCTGGGCGCGGGAGCTGGCCGGTCTTTCGGACTGGATGTTCGACGCCTGCTACGAAGCGGTAGGCGATCGGGCGGAGACCATCGCGCTGCTGGTCGATGCGATGCCGAACCGGCCGGCAGCGTCACGTTGGGAGCCGACGCTGGCGGAAGCCGTGACCGTCATCGCGGGTCTCGAGGGCGCGGGCGAGCAGGACCAGCGCCGCACGCTCGAGCAGGCCTGGTGCCGGCTCGACGCGCGTACGCTGTACCTGTTCACCAAGCTGATGACGGGAGCCCTCCGGGTGGGGGTGTCGAAGCGCCTCGTGGTGCGCGCGTTGGCGGAGTGGTCGAAGGTGCCGGCGCAGGCTATCTTTCACCGCCTGATGGGCGGCTGGCAGCCGAGTGCGGAGAGCCTCGCGTCTTTGTTGGCCGAAGACGATTCGGATGCCGAGGCTTCCCGCCCGTATCCCTACTTTCTCGCTTCGCCGCTCACGTCGCCCCCGGCGGAGCTCGGTGCGCTCGAGGATTGGGCGTTCGAGTGGAAGTGGGACGGCATCCGCGCTCAGCTCGTGCGGCGGCGCGGCCGGACCTGGCTCTGGTCGCGGGGCGAGGAGCTGGTCACCGCTCAGTATCCCGAAATCGTCGCCGCCGCGGCGTCGTTGCCCGACGGCACCGTTCTGGACGGAGAGATCGTCGCCTGGCTCGACGGCCGGCCGCTGCCGTTCTCGGCGCTGCAACGGCGTATCGGCCGCAAGCGGCTCGGGGCGAAGGTGCTGGCCGACATCCCGTGCATCCTGCTCGCTTACGATCAGCTCGAGGCCGACGGTGTCGACCTGCGCGAGCGCCCACTCAGAAGCCGTCGCCAGATTCTGACGGATACGTTGAGGGGCGCACCCCGGGTATTGCAGCTCTCTCCCCTCGTGAGCGCCGAGCATTGGGACGAGCTCACTCTGCTGCAGCAGCAGAGCCGCGAGCGGGGCGTCGAAGGGCTGATGCTGAAACGCTGGCAGAGCACGTATCAGGTGGGTCGGGTACGCGGTGACTGGTGGAAGTGGAAGGTGGCGCCGTTCGAGGTGGATGCGGTGCTGATGTACGCCCAGCCGGGTCACGGCCGGCGCGCGAGTCTCTACACCGATTACACCTTCGGCCTGTGGAACGCGGCCGGTGAGCTGGTGCCGGTGGCCAAAGCCTACAGCGGTCTCGAAGACGCGGAGATCCGCGAGCTGGATCGCTGGATCCGCCGCAACACGGTGGAGAAGTTCGGCCCGGTGCGGGCGGTGACTCCCGCGCAGGTCTTCGAGCTGCACTTCGAGCACGTGACGGCCTCCGGCCGGCACAAGTCGGGCTTCGCGGTGCGATTTCCACGGATCGCGCGCTGGCGCCGCGATCTCGGCCCGCGCGACGCGGACGGCCTGGAGCGGCTCGCCGCGCTCGTGCGGCCCGACGGCAGCGGGTCCGCGGAACCGTGAGCGCGGGCGAGCGGACCGGCGCAGCGCTGGATCGGCTGCGCGATTGGATGATCGCCACCGGACGGCCCCCGCTCGCCCATCAGGATGCCATGTGGTCGGCCGCGATCGCCCGCCGCGAAGGGCTGCTGTCGGTGCCGACGGGCATGGGCAAGACCTACGCGGCGTACCTCGGTGCCCTCGCCGCGCTGACGGCGTCACCACGGCGCTGTCTCGCGATCCTCTGGATCACGCCGCTCAAGGCGATGGCCCGGGATCTGGAGCGTGCATTGGCCGAGCCGGTGGAAGCCCTCGGCCTGCCGGTCACGGTGGCTTCGCGAACGGGCGACACCCCCGAACGCGCCCGACGCCAGCTGCGCCGGAGCCTGCCCGAGGTGCTGCTCACCACGCCGGAGTCCCTGACTCTGATGCTTTCGTACGAAGATGCGCCCGCTCACTTCGCGGACGTCGACACCGTGATCGTCGACGAGTGGCACGAGCTCGTGGGCAGCAAGCGCGGCGCGCAGACCGAGCTCGCGCTGGCGCGACTGCGCCGCTTCAGTCCGCACGTTCGCACCTGGGCGCTGTCGGCGACGCTGGCCAATCCGGAGCAGATGGCCCGGGCCGCCGTCGGGACGAGTGGCCGGCCGGTGGTGATCAGCGTCCGGGATCGTCCGAAGCTCGACGTGCGCACGCTGCTTCCGCCGGCGGGCACCTTCCTGCCCTGGTTCGGGTTCATGGGCAGCAGCATGTTCGACGCCGTGGTAGATGCCCTGGAGCCGGGGCGTACGACGCTGATCTTCACCAATACGCGTAATCAGGCGGAGCGCTGGTATCGCGCAATCATGGAACGTCGGCCGGAGTGGTTTCCGCTGTCGGGTGTGCACCACGGCTCCATCGACGCGGGCGAGCGCGCCCGGGTGGAAGCCGGTCTCGCGGATGGCGAGGTCGCGCTGGTGGTGTGCACCAGCTCCCTCGATCTCGGCGTGGATTTCGCGCCGGTGGAGCAGGTCGTTCAGATCGGCTCGCCCCGTGGGATCGCTCGTTTCCTGCAACGCGCTGGGCGCTCCGGCCATCGCCCGGGAGTCAGCAGCCGCATCCTGCTGGTGCCGACACACGCGATGCAGCTGGCGGAGTTCGCCGCGCTGCGACGCGCGCTCGAGCACGGCGCGGTGGAAGCGCGCCGGCCGCTGGACGCACCCGTCGACGTGCTCACTCAGCACCTCGTCACGTGTGCACTGGGCGGCGGCTTCACGGCCGATGAGCTGTTTCGGGAGGTACGCACCACGGTCGCCTACCGGAACCTGGAACGCCGCGTGTTCGATTGGACTCTGCAGTTCCTGGAGCGCGGCGGCTCGGCGCTCGCGAGCTACCCGGAGTACCGCCGCATTGCACGGGACGAAGACGGACGCTACCGGATCGCCAGCGACCGTCTCGCGCGCATCCACCGCAGCAGTATCGGAACCATCACCAGCGACGGCGTGCTGCGGGTGCGCTTCCGCAACGGCCGGCAACTCGGTCACGTCGACGAGCGTTCGGTCACCGGGCTGCGGCCGGGCCAGCGTTTCCTGTTCGCCGGGCGCGCCCTCGAGCTCGTGCTGATGCGTGAAGGCGACGTCTGGGTACGTCCGGCCCGCAGCGCCGACCACGTGCCGAAGTGGACCGGCGATGAGCTGCCGCTGTCCGAGCCGCTGTCGGCCGCGCTGGAAACGCTGCTGCGGCAGGCGCGTGAGACGCTCGCCGCCGGCGGCGCCGATCTCCGTGCGCTCGGACCCGAGATGGCTTCGCTGGCGCGGCTGTTCCAGCTTCAGGCACGCACCGCCGCGATTCCGGACGGACGACGGGTGCTGGCGGAGATCTGCCATAGCCCTCGATCCGGAAGTCATCTGTTTCTGTTCTGCTTCGGCGGACGGCTCGCGCACCAGGGGCTCGCTTCGCTGCTCGCGTGGCGCCTCTCGCGTGGCGCGCCGCGCACGTTCGCGATCTCGGTCAACGACTATGCGCTGGAGCTGCACTCGCCCACGCGCTGCGACTTCGCCGCGATGCTGCAGGACCGCGCACTCTTCAGCACCGATGAGCTGGACGCGCACGCGCTCGCGGCGGTGAATGCCGCCGAGCTCGGCCGTCGGCGCTTTCGCCGCATCGCGCGGGTGGCGGGCCTGGTGTTCGAAGGCTGGCCCGGCGCCCGCAAGTCCCCGCGGCAGCTTCAGACTTCCGCCGGGCTCCTCTACGACGTGTTCGTCCGGCACGAGCCGGACAACCTGCTGCTGGCTCAGGCTCGTCAGGAGGTGCTCGACGCGCATTTCGATGCCGAGCGGCTGGCGGCCGTGCTGGAGCGCATCAACCGCGACGGTCTCGAGGTGCTGGAGTCGGCGCGTCCGTCACCGATGGCATTCCCGCTCGTACTGGATCGGGTGGAAGCCCGGGTGTCGTCGGAGAGCGCGCGGCAGCGGCTGGAGCGGATGCGCGCGCAATGGATCGCAGCGATGCAGCCGGCGTTCGAAGCGGCGGCCGACGGCTCGCCGTCCGATTGCGGAAAGAGTTCATGACAGGCCTGCAGGTGACGGTGGCCGGAGAAGTGCTGCAGCTGCTGCCGGAACGCGCGGTGCTTTGGCCGGCCCGCCGTGCGCTGATGCTGGCCGACGTGCATGTGGGCAAGGTGGAGGCGTTTCAGCGCCACGGCGTTGCGCTGCCGTCGGAGTTCGGCACAGCGGAGCTCGCGCGGCTCTCGAACATCGTCGAGCGGGAAGCGGTGCAGGCCGTCTGGGTGCTGGGGGATCTGCTCCATACCGCCGTCGACAGCGAGCTTGCTCCCGTGGCATCGATGCTGGCCCGGCACCGCTCGGTGGATTTCCACCTCGTGCTCGGCAATCACGACCGGCGCCTGCGGGCGCCGGAGCGGCTCGGGCTGCGCGTTCATTCGGCAGCGGTACCTCTGGGTCCGTTCCTGCTCTGCCACGAACCCGAGCCGCATCCGTCCCACTATGTGCTCGCCGGACATCTGCACCCCATGGTGCAGGTGCGCGGACCAGGTGACTCACTCAGGTTGCCGTGTTTTCAGTTTCAGGACGCGCTGGGCCTGCTGCCGGCGTTCACGGAATTCTCGGGCGGGGTGCCGGTTGATCGGCGGCAGGGGTGCACGTTCGCCATCACGGAGGGTGAGGTGGTACGCGTTTGAAGACCTGACGACCGTAGCGGCTGGTGGCCAGGGGCAGAATCGAACTGCCGACACGCGGATTTTCAGTCCGCTGCTCTACCAACTGAGCTACCTGGCCGCGGCGGGAAGCGGCGTATTTAATCGTCTGGAGGTCCGATTTTCAACCGAAGGCCGCGAGGCCATTCGGGCGACGCATGTTAGGCTACACGGCCGGTCTCTGGCGAAAGAACGGGATCCAAGGAATCGGCTTTGGCGAAGCGCGCCCGGGTGAGCCGCATGGCCGGGATCGCGGCGGCCCTGCTGGCGGCGACGCCGGCCGCTGCGGATCTGGCCATTCGCGGCGTCGACGACGAGATGGCTGCCACGCTCGAGGCGTTCGTCACGATCGACGACCTGCCCTGCGATGCGCCGCGCTGGTGGGTGGAACGCCGCCACCGCCAGGCGCCGGATGAGATCCGCCGCGGGCTCGAGGTGCTCGGCTACTACCGCGGCGAGATCTCCGGCCGCCTCGAGTGGGGCGAGGACTGCTGGCAGGCCGAGTACGACGTGACGCCGGGCGAGCCGGTGCGGATCCAGCGGGTCGACATCGACGTCGAGGGTGCGCTCACGAACGAGCCCCGCATGCAGGATACGGTGGCTCGGCTGGACATCGCGCCGGAGGAAGCCTTCTCACACCCGGGCTACGAGTCGGCGAAGTCCGATCTGCTGGAGACGGCCCGCTCGCTCGGCTACTTCGACGCGCAGTTCACCCGCCACCGCGTCACCGTGAACCCGGAGACCAACCTCGCCGAGATCGAGCTCACCCTGGACGGCGGCGAGCGCTATCTGATCGGCGAGATCCACGTCGACCAGACCGCGCTGAAGGACGATCTGTTCCGGCGCTTCCTCGGCTTCGACACCGGCCAGGCGTACGACGACCGGGTCATGAACCGGACCTACCGCGACCTGATCGAGAGCGACTATTTCGACCGCGTGCTGGTGGCACCTCAGATCGACGCGCGCGAGGACGGCATGGTGCCGATCGAGGTGAACGCCGATGCCACCACCAGGCGGCGGGCGCTCGTCGGCGCCGGCTACGCCACGGACACCGGGCCGCGGCTGCGCGCCGACATGCGCTGGCGCCGCGTCAACGACCGCGGCCACCGCGCCAACCTGCGCACGCTGGTATCGGAAGTGCAGGGCGAAGCGGTGGCCGAGTACCGGGTCCCCTACGGCAATCCGATCCACGACTGGCTGTTCGTGACCGGCGACATCAGCTACGAGAACACGGACACGTCCGAGAGCCTGAAGCGCGGCATCCGGATCGGCCGTACGCGTCTGCGCTGGTCGAGCTGGTCGGAGACCAACTACGTCGAGTATCGCACCGAGGATTTCGAAGTCGGCGATCAGGAGGGGCTCTCGCAGCTCCTGCTGTTCGGTACGAGCTGGGCGCGCACGACCAGCATCGACGCGCCGCGGCCGCTGAAGGGCTATTCGCTCAGTGTCGACGTGCGCGGCGCGTTGCGCGCGCTGCTCTCCGACAGCGACCTGCTCCAGACCATCGTGCGTGCCCGGCAGATCGTGCCGCTCGGCGCCGGTGTGCGGGTGCTCGCCCGCGTTCAGGCCGGCTGGACGTTCCAGAACGAGTTCGAAGACCTGCCGCCGTCGATCCGCTTCTTCGCGGGCGGCGACAACAGCGTGCGCGGCTACGGCTACGAGGAGCTCGGTCCCGAGGAGAATGGTGAGGTGGTCGGCGGCAAACGGCTGCTGACCGGCTCGCTCGAGCTGGACGTACCGGTCAGGCGTAACTGGTCGGTAGCCGCGTTCGTCGACTCGGGCGCCGCGTTCAACGAGACCTCGTTCAAGGACGTCCCGAACTTCAGCACCGGCGTCGGCCTCGGCGTGCGCTGGTACTCGCCGCTCGGGCCGCTGCGCGTCGATCTCGCGCATCCGCTCGACGATCCGGACCGCAAGGTCCGGCTGCACATCAGCCTCGGGCCGGACCTGTGAAACGTGCGTTGATCGTGCTGCTCGGCGCGCTGGTGCTGGCACTCGGTCTCGCCGCCGGCACGGTGGTCTTTCTCGCGGCCACCGAAGGCGGCACGCGTTTCCTCGCCGCGCAGGCCGAGCGCTTCGCTCCGGTACGGTTCACCGGCGTGTCGGGTGCGCTGCTTCGCGAGATCCGTATCGAACGCATCGAGCTCGAGCTGCCCGATCAGCGCCTGCGGGTCGACGGCTTCGAAGCTTCCGTGCAGATGATGCCGCTCTTGTTCGACAACCATCTGATCGTCGACACGCTGTCCGCGGACGCCGTGGTGCTCACCGGCACGGCGCCGCCGTCCGATCGTGACGTTCCGCCGCCGCCGCTGCAGCTCCCTTACCTGCCGCTCGATCTCGACGTCTCCGAGGCGGTCGTGGAGCGGCTCGAGCTGCCGGGGGTGTTTCCGATGCGGATCGCGGGTTCGGCGTCCTGGGATGAGCAGGGGCTCGCCGTGCAGGAGCTGAACGTGATCTCCGAGTCGATCGCCGGCACCGTCTCGGGCCGGCTCGGCACCGGCCGCAACCCGGAGCTCGCGGCGCAGGTGAGCTGGTCACTGCCGGGCCAGGCGTGGGGCGGGACCGGTGAGCTCGACGGTCGGGTGGAAGCGCTCACGCTACGGCACGTGCTCCGCGGCTATGTGTCCGTGGACGCGGCGGGCACCGGCAGCCTCGCCGACGTCAGCGATCCGTACGTGGACCTCGACGTGCAGGTGCACGACCTCGAGTTCGGCGATACCGCGATCCGGGACATCGGCGGCACGCTGCGCGGCACGCTGCTCAATCTTGCGGCGGAGCTGTCGTCACGGGTGACGGCGCCCGGGCTCGAGCCGTTCCGGCTCGATGTCGTGGCCTACGGGCCGGCGAACGGCCCGCTGACGCTGCGCAACGTCACGGCGGACGCGCTCGGCGGCCGTCAGGAAGCCCAGGGCAGTGTGGCCTGGCAGGACGGCGTGCGGGTGCTGCTCGGCGGTACCGCGAGCGGGGTCGATCCGGCGCGGCTGCGCGCGGGGATGAGAGGCGAGATCGCGGCCGGTTTCGATTTCCGCTACGAGCAGGGCCGGATCGGCTTCGGTCTCGACGACATCGAGGGCACGTTGAACGGCCGCTCCGTCGGCGGTGCCGCGCGGATCGCCCAGCAGGACGACGGCTGGTCGTTCGAGCCGGTGCGGCTGACGCTGGGGCGGAACCGCCTCGAAGGCAGCGCGCGCCTCCGCGGCGCGGCGTTCGAGCTCGCGGCGGAGCTCGATGCGCCGGCACTGCAGGCGCTGGCGTTGGGGCTGACCGGCGATGCCGCGGGCACGGTGGAGCTCGCCGGCACGTGGCCCGAGTTGAACGGCCGGGTCACGCTGGCGAGCGAACGGCTGGCCGGATTCGATGCCGAGCTCGCGGACGCGGAGCTGCAGGCCGAGCTGGCGGACGGCGTGCTCACCGGGACCGTCACCGCCGCGCGGGCGAGCGGTCGGCAGCTCGTGCTGGAGCGGGCGCAGCTCGCCGCCGACGGCCCGCTCGAGCGGCTCGACTGGCGTCTGGACTGGTCCGCGGGCGCGGGCGCGGGTGAGCTGCGGCGCCAACGCGACGGCATCGTCGTGGCGGTGCGCGAGGCGCGACTCGAGCTGATCGATCAGACCTGGCAGCTCCGCGCGCCGGCCGAGGTGCGCATCGCCGGGCAGCGGGTGGAGCTGACGCCCGCGTGCATCGCCGGCGGCGGCGCGTCGGCGTGCGTGGAGCGGCTCGTCATCGCCGGCGGACGCATCGACACGCGCGGGCGTCTGGAGCGGGCCCCGGTGGCGCTGCTGCAGCCGTGGCTTCCGGTTCGTCTGGCCGACGCCGGCTACCTCGAGGGCGGCTGGACCCTCGAAGGCGAGCTCGCGAATCTGAACGGGGAACTGTCCATCGCCGCCCGGCGGCTCGGCTACGAGGCGGGTGGGGAAGCGGAGACGCTCGATCTGCCGGACCTGGAGGCGGACGGCACCGTGGCGGACGGCGCGGTGGCGCTCCGCCTCGCGGCCACCGGTCCGGCGTTCTCGCTGGTCGGCCATGCGCAGCTCGAGGCGCTGCGCGCCGATGCGGCGCTGACCGGCACGCTGGAGGCCGCGGCGAGCGATCTGTCGCCCCTCGAGGTGTTCGATCAGCGCGTCGAGGAGCTGCGCGGCACGCTGAGCGGGCGTCTCAGCATCGCGGGGACACCGCGCGCACCGCAGGTGCAGGGCAACCTGCGGCTCGCGGACGGCACGCTCACGCTGAACGATCCGGGGCTGACGCTCCGCGACATCGACATCGGCGTGAACCTCGACGACAGCGGTACGTTCGACCTGCGCGGCACGGCGCGCCAGGACGAGGCCGAGCTGCTGCTGACGGCCAGCGGCGCGGGGCTCTTCGGTGAGGGCCTCGAGATCCGCGCGATCCTCGAAGGGCAGGACCTCGAGGCGCGCCACCCGGACTGGGAGATCACGATGAGCCCCGATCTCAACTTCACCTACGAGACCGGTCGCGGCTGGGTGCGCGGACGCCTCGAAGTTCCTCGGGCGGAGGTGCGGCTCGCCACGCTGCCCACGTCGGTACCGAGCCCCTCGGAGGACGTCGTGGTAGTCGGGCGCGACGAGGGCGGTCGCGGCGAAGAGAACTGGCTGCGTACCGACATCGACGTCGTGCTCGGCGACGACGTCGTGCTGAAGGCGCTCGGCATCACCGCGGAGCTCGAAGGCGCGCTGCAGGCGCGCAGGGACGCGCAGGGCCAGACGACGCTGCGCGGCACCCTCGACATCACGGGCGGGGAGCTGACCACTCAAGGTCAGACCCTGACGATCGAATCCGGCTCGGTGGTCTACAACGGGCCGGTTACGCGGCCGTACATCGACCTGCGCGCGATCCGAGAGATCGACAACGTCACGCCGGAGGTGGTGGTCGGCCTGCGGATCCGCGGCGATGCGAACAACCTGACGTCGACGGTGTTTTCCGAGCCGGCGATGTCGGAAACGCGCGCGCTCAGCTTCCTCGTACTCGGCCGCGACATCGAGGAAGAGACCGCGGGCGACGACAGCAGCCGGCTGCTCGCCGCGGCGATCAATCTGGGCCTCGCGCGCTCGCGCGGCATCACTTCCGAGCTGATGCGCATGACCGGCCTCGACGAGCTGTCCGCCACCGCCGAGGCGGAGGACAGCTTCGCGATCGTGGCGGGCAAACGCATCACCGACGACATCTACGTGCGGTACACGTACAACACGCTGTCGGCGGTGGGTGCGTTTCTGGTGCGCTACGAGCTGGGCCGCCGCTGGATGCTCGAGGCGTACTCCGGCGAGCAGTCGGCGATGGATCTGATGTACAGCTTCGAGAAGTAGCGACCTCGGGTCGTCAGGCGGCGAGTACCACCCGCTGCCCGCCGGCCCGCTTGGACCGGTACATCGCGGCGTCGGCGGCGGCGACCAGCGCTTCGGCTCCGGCGTCGGCTTCTGCCGTCCAGGCGACGCCGATGCTGCCCCGGATCGAAACCCGCTGGCCCGCGAGGGGCGCGTCGATTCGCACCGCATCGGCGATCCGCTCGCCGAGCTCGAGCGCGTGCTCGCGGCTCGGCACGCCGGGGCACAGCACCACGAATTCGTCGCCGCCGAGGCGCCCGACCACGTCGCCCGAGCGCACCGCCCGCTGCAGCGATTCCGCGACGGTTCGAAGCAGCCGATCGCCCGCGGCATGTCCGAGCCGGTCGTTGATCGGCTTGAATCCGTCGAGATCCACGAACACCACTGCGAGGCCCGAGTGAGCCTCGGCCACCGCGCGCTCGATCTCGGCCATCACCGTGGCTCGGTTCAGGCAGCCGGTCAGCATGTCGAAGCTGGCGCGCAGCTCGAGCTCCTGGCGCATGCGGGTGCTGTCGGTCACGTCGGTGACGCAGAGGATCGCGCCGGTCACTGCATCCGCCCGGTCGTGCAGCCCCCGGATCGCGACCTGCACGTATCGCAGCGAGTCACTGCACAGGCGCAGCCGCAGCTCCAGGTCGGCGACGGTGCCGCCGTTCAGCACGCGGTCCACCGCGTCCCGCAGAACCGACTGGTCCTCGTCGACCAGGCTGGCGAGCTGCGCATCGAGCTGCTCCGCGCGCGGCACCCCGACGATCCGATGAAGGCGATCGTTGGCGTGCACCACCTTGCCGCCGGCGTCGATCTGCAGCACGCCGATCGGCAGCGCTTCGGTCAGGCGGTGCAGCAGCTCGCGGCTCCGCCAGACCTCGTCCATCGCCGCCATCTCCTCGGAGATGTCGACCATCTCGACCATCACGTAGGGCTCACCGGAGTCGTCGACGAGCCGGGTCAGGGTCAGCTCGAGCCACAGCCAGCAGCCGTCGCTGCGCCGGTAGCGGATCCGTGCCCGGCGGTTGCTGCCGGGCGGGGAAGCGACGAGATCGAACCAGTGCCCGCGCAGCACCGGCTGGTCGTCGGGGTGGATCGTATCGTCGATGGTGAGCTTCACGAACTGCTCGCGCGTGTAGCCGAGCAGGCCGAGGGCACCGTCGTCCACCTCGATCAGCCCGGCGAGCTCGGTGCGTTTCTCGCGGCCGTAACGCGGCCGCACGGGCGCGAGCTCGGGCAGCGCCACCGGCGCGGGCCGCTCGTCGGCTTCGCCCTCGATCACCACCAGCATGCGCACGCCGTAGGCCTGCCGGGTGTCGAACAGCGCGAAGCGCCCCGCGGCGCCGGAGGCGAGACGCACCTCCACTTCGGAGGCACCCTGGTCGTCGATCCAGCGGAACTGCTCGAGCACCACCGGCCGCGATTCCGGCGCGACGAGCTGGATGCCCGCCCGCCCCGGCAGCGGGCGCTGGCCGGAGAGCGGCACGGTGGGCGGCACGGGCCGGAACAGCCCGTGCTCGTTCACCGCGGCGACGCCGGCATCCGGATAAGCCTCGATCGTCCGGCGAAACGCCGACTCGATGTCGTTCGGGTCCATCTGGAAAGCTTAGTCGAGCGGGCACCGCCGCCCGCGCTGCAGTGTGCGGCGGGTCACGTTTCCCGCCGGCCCCCATCCGCCCGACCGTCCGCTTGCGGACCGTCCGCGGTCGCTTCGCCGTCGCCGCGGGCCTCGCCGGCGGCCGGCGGGATCAGCGTGTCGAGCGGATAGTCTGTGTTCGCGCGCAGACCCGCCACGGTCGACAGATTGCGCAGCGTGCGCCGGGCACCGCGGCGCAGATGCGTGAGCACCACGCGCTCGTGCACTTCGCCTTCCTCCTGGACGTGGCTCAGCCGGTGCAGCGCGTACATGCCCACCGCGGTCGCGAAGAAGAAAAAGAAGTCCCAGTGGGTGAAGTCGAGCGCGTTGAATTCCCTCGCGCCGGACTCGCTGTGCCAGCGCAGCACCAGCGACAGCTCCTTGGAGGCGAACACGTCCGCGGTGAGACCGCCCACCATCGCGGCCGTGCCGGCCGCGGTCGCGTTGACCATCGAGCTGGTCGCGAGAAACGCGGTGGCGTTGCCCTTCGGCGCGAGCTTCAGCGAGATGTTGCCCGACGCCAGCGTCACCCCGGCGTTCGCGAGGCCGGTGGCCACGTGGATCAGCACCAGCAGCGGGTAGGTGAGCACGTGCATGTCCGGCATCGTGGTGAACGTCCACAGGAAGATGCAGGCGATGAACAGCGGCGCGCACACCCGCAGCACCGCCTTGTTGGAGAAGCGGTCGGCGACGTCGCCCCAGTGTGTGACGGTGAAATAGGCGGCGGCCTGCGACAGCGTCGCGAGGCCGATCACCACCGTCAGGTCGAGCTGCATCGTGCGCAGCATGTGCACCGTGAAGAACGGCGCCGCCAGGTTCACCGCGAAGTTCCAGCTTCCCTGGAACACCATCAGGCGCCGGAAGTTCTTCAGCCGGAACGGCTCGCGCAGCCGCGCCAGCAGGTTCGCGGCCTCGGCCTTCGGCTCGGCGAGCACGTCGCTGATGTGCCGCGAGGTCGTGACCGCGTACATGCCGCCGAGGAACGCGAGGCTGTAGACGATGCCGTAGGCGTAGGTGTGTGGCCACGGCACGAAGCGGCCCCAGAGGTCGATGAACCCGGCGGCGAGCAGGCTCACCACCATGCCGATGCCGATCATCTTCTTCTGCCGCTCGCCGAACACCTTGCCCATCACGTCGTCCGGAACGAGGTCGCGCATCCAGGTGTTCCACGCACACGACAGCCAGGCGCCGGCCACGTAGCGGATCGAGAACGCCACGACGACCACGGCCAGCGCGAGCTCGGAGGAGGGAATGAACACCGTCAGCGCGATCACCAGGAACATCGGCCGCGAGACGTAGCCGGACCAGGTGTAGACCGCGCGGCGCGAGCGCACCCGGTCGACCGTGAGCATCGCCGGAATCTGCGCGAGCTGCGAGAGGTGCGGGATCGCCGCGAGCAGGCCGATCAGGAAGTTGCTGGCGCCGAGCTGGATCGCGAAGGCGGTCAGGATCGCGCCGACCGCCAGTGTTTCCATGATCTGTATGCCGATCCCGTTCTTCTGGATCCACGGGATGCTGCGTTCGAGGTCGGGGTTCAGGATGGCGTCCCCGAATCCGACGGATCCGCGGGATCGGAAGGCGGAACGTAGCCTTCCGCTCGATCCACCGGCTGGTTGTCGAGAAACTTCTCGCGTTGCTCGGCCAGGTAGCGGCGCGCGTTCGGGTCGCGCAGATCCAGGTGCTTCTCGTTGATCAGCATGGTCTGCAGCGCCTGCCATTCGTTCCAGGCCTGGCGGGACACGGTTTCGAAGATCTCCTGGCCTTTGGCGCCGGGGAGCGGCGGCACGTCGAGGCCTTCCAGCTCGCGCCGGTATTTTCGGCAGTGAACGGTACGGGTCATGGGTTCCCCGGCTGCGGTGTCAGGGACTTCAATAGTCTAGCTGCCGGTGCGGAGAGGCCAAGCGCGGGCGCACCGTTCGACTCGCCGGGCGCGTACCAGCAGAGATCCGCGCGATCCGCGGCGGCGGTCGGCGCGCGCGCGAGCCGCACGTACACGGGTTCGATATCGAGGTGGAAGTGGCTGAAGGTGTGACGGAACGCCGCCGCGTGCGTCACCGCGGCGATGCTGTCCGTCGCGATCGCGAGCTCGGCGCAGAGCTCGGCCGCGGAGGTGTCGGCACTGCGCTCGGGCGGCGTCCAGAGCCCGCCCCAGAGCCCGCGCGCGGGGCGCTGCTCGAGCAGGCAGCGGCCGGTCGGGTCGATCAGCAGGAACAGCCGGGCCGCGCGCACCGGTTTGTCCCGTTGCGGGCGTCGCTCGGGAAACTGCTCCACCGCGCCGCGGGCGCGCGCGGCGCAGCCCTCGGCCACCGGGCAGTCGCCGCAACGCGGCCGGGTGCGTGTGCAGAGTGTCGCACCGAGGTCCATGATCGCCTGGGTGTAGTCGCCGACCCGTTCCGCCGGTGTGTGCGCATCGGCGTGCTGCCAGAGCGTTCGCAGCGTGGCACCCGAGCTGACGGGCCCCGTCACCGCGTGGTAGCGCGCGAGCACCCGCTTCACGTTGCCGTCCAGGATCGGCGCGCGGCGGCCGTAGGCGATCGCGACGATCGCCCCAGCGGTGGAACGGCCGATGCCGGGCAGGCTCGCCAGCGCGTCGACGTCGTCCGGAAGCCGCCCGCCGTAGCGAGCCACGATCTCGCGCGCGGCGGCGTGCAGATGGCGGGCGCGGGCGTAATAGCCGAGGCCGGTCCACAGGTGCAGCACTTCGTCGAGCTCGGCGGCGGCGAGGCGCTCGACGTCCGGAAAGCGCGCGAGGAAGCGCTGGTAGTACGGGATCACCGTGGCGACCTGGGTCTGCTGCAGCATGATTTCCGAGACCCAGACCCGGTACGGGTCCGCCGGTTGCTGCCAGGGCAGATCCTTGCGGCCGTGCCGGTCGAACCAATCGAGCAGCGCTCGGGCGAACCGGTCGGTGCTCAATGCGGCTGCCGCTCCGTCCTGCGTCCGCTGCCGAGCAGGTCGAGCAGCGAGCGGGCGGCGTCGCGGTACTCTTCGGGCACGTCTTCCTCGATCTTCCGTTCCAGCGTGCTGCGCAGCTTGCTGTTCTCGCCGCTCATGGCCGACGCGACGATCCGCTGCGCAGCGTCGGGGTCGACGCGGCACTCGGGCTCGGCCAGCGTGCCGCGGCAGCGAACCGGAATGGGCAGATCGTAGAGCAGCGGATTCAGGTCGAACACCGGCAGCGCCGGATCGTTGCCGAACTCGAGGGTCAGCAGCATGTCGAGCTCGTCCTCGAGCGGCCGGTAGTCGCCCTCGGCGACCAGCTTCAGGTTGTCGAGCGCCGCATCGAGCACGTGTCGGTGGCCGTCGATGCGCCAGGTGCCCTCCAGGCGCCGGTAGTCCCAGACCTCCGGCCAGCGTTCGATGCGCTCGGTCTCATTGAACATCGCCGCGAGCGCCAGCACCTGCCGGCGTACCTCGGCGATGTCGATGCGCCCGTCGCCGCCGTCGAAGTGGGTCTCGCCGGACACCGACGCGGCGAGCTCGGCGGCGTTGTTGCCCTCGAAGCGCAGCGTGCCGCCGTAGGCGAGGGTCGCGATCCAGTCGAGGGGCTGGTCGAGCCAGGCCATCAGCTCGCGGCTGTTCACCCCGGTCAGGGTCGGCGTCACCGTCCAGCGTACCGGCTCTTCGCGCGCGTCGATCGCGACGTCGGCCACCGCCTCGCCGCCGAAGAAGCGCGGCAGCCGCGCGAGCAGGGCGCTGTCGCCCGCGTCGTTGCGCAGATCCAGCGCCACCTGCTCGAAGCGCTCGCCGTCGAGCTCCACCCAGTCGAGCAGGCAGTCGCCGACCCAGGACCAGGCCCGGAACACGTCCACCGGGATCAGGTCGGCTTCCGTGGCGGGCGGGGCCGGCTTCGGATTCGCGGCCGGGGTCGCCTCGAGGTTGCAGGTGCCGACCGCCTGCGGCGTCTCGAAGCGCGTCTCTTCGAGCGCGAGCGCCAGCGTGTCCGGATCGATCGCGAGCCGGCCGTCCAGCGTGACCGGCAGCGGCTCGCCGCCGGCCGGCGCGTAGCTGAGCTCGGCAGTGAGCGGCGCGGCGCGATTCGGCGCGAGGTCGGACAGGCGCGCCCGCTGCACCGTCAGCACGGCGCCCTGATCGGTCATCGTGGTGTCTTCGACGGTCAGCGATTCGACCCGCCAGTCGGCCGGGTCGCGCAGCACCGCGAGCGCGTCGAGCTCGACCGCGAGGCGTCCCACCTGCCAGCGCTGCCCCTCGTAGTCGGCGGTGACCCCGGCGGCGGTGATGGACACGGGCGGCCAGAGCCGCCAGCCGAGGTCGCCGCCGATGGTCACCGGCACGCCGGTACCGTCGGCGATCAGCGCCTCGAGCTGCGGCTTGAAGCGGTTCGGGTCCTGCAGCAGGAACAGCGCCGCGCCCGCCGCAGCCGCGGCCAGCACGGCGGCCGTGATCAGCAGGTAGCGCAGCAGTCGCAACATCCGGTCGACGTCCCGATGGCCGGTGATCGGGACGTGAGCCTAGCGGAAATCGTCGCCGAGCCGAAGCTCGAACGGGGCGGCTCTACCCTCAGAAGTGACGGGGGGTCGACACGGCCCGACGCAGCAGCCGGGCGGGATGCCATTCCTGCGGCCAGGAGAGCGTGAACTCGGTGCGGCGCTTGCAGCTGCGCACGTGGGCGTTCAGCGCATCGCAGGCGTCGTCCAGGGAGGCGAACGGCCCGACGGCCTGATTGCCCCTGACGTTGAAGTACCAGAGCTGGTCTTCCCCCTGGAAGATTCGATCCGTGTTCGTCATTCTTGCTCGATCCGATCGTTCATCCGGGCCTCGGGCCGGCGATGGATCGTCCATCTCGAATGCGGGCGCCCATTGGAGCACATCGGCCCGGCGGCGGGATGAAGCTTTTGTATCGGGCATGTAAGGTCGTGTCGGCCGGCTCGTGATGTGAGCCGTGCGGGCCGGCGCAGGAGCGACGCAGTGACGGTAGAGACCTGGGATCCGCGGCCGCCGGCGGCCGGATTGACACCCCGAGCCGTCGAGCGGCTGCTCGAGGCGGCCGCTCGGCTCGACGAGCCGCGGTTCGGGCTCGACCGCGAGGCGGCCGCCGAGCTGGCTCCGGTGGCGCGGCACCGGCCGGCCGCCGGCATCGACTGGGCGCAGGCGGCGGAGGGTCTCGGCGACGACGAGCTGATCGCGCTGGTCCGGCTGTTCACGCTCGCCGAATCCGCGCTGCCGGGCTGGGAGGCGAGGGACGAGTCGCCGGTGATTCCGCTCGCGGCGGTGCTGCGCCGTCGCGGCCGCTATCCGGCGGATCTCACGGCCTGGATCCGCGCCCACAGCGACAACCGCTTCCTGCCGTACGGCAACCTGATGGCGCGCCTGTAACATCCGCCCCGCGCGGCCCGTATAATCGCCGCTCTTCTCGTCACGGGGCCTTCCATGAGCACGGCGCGTACCGCCAGCGTCCGGCGCCACACCCAGGAGACGCGCATCGAGCTCACGCTGAACCTGGACGGCGTCGGTCAGGCCGACCTCCACACCGGTCTGCCGTTCTTCGACCACATGCTGACGCAGATCGCCCGCCACGGGCTCATCGATCTGACCTTGCGTGCGGACGGCGATCTGGAAGTGGATGCGCACCACACCGTGGAGGACGTCGGTATCGTGCTCGGCCAGGCGGTCGCCCAGGCGGTCGGCGAGAAGCGCGGCATCGGCCGCTACGGACACGCCTACGT
The DNA here is from genome assembly GCA_036381275.1 of Pseudomonadales bacterium. GTDB lineage: Bacteria > Pseudomonadota > Gammaproteobacteria > Pseudomonadales > Azotimanducaceae > UBA7803. The sequence goes on from DASVDC010000143.1 coordinate 64,005, forward strand.
GCCGCTCGACGAGGCGCTGTCCCGGGCGGTGATCGACTTCTCCGGCCGCCCGGGGCTTCACTACCACGTCGACTACGCCCGCGCGCGGATCGGCGACTTCGACGTCGACCTGCTGCGCGAGTTCTTCCAGGGCTTCGTCAACCACGCCCAGGTCACCGTGCACCTCGACAACCTGCGCGGCGACAACGCGCACCATCAGGCGGAGACCCTGTTCAAGGCGTTCGGCCGGGCGCTGCGCATGGCGGTGACGCCGGACGCGCGGATGGCCGGACAGATTCCGTCCACGAAAGGCAGTCTCTGAAGCACCCGATGCTGCTGATTCCGGCGATCGACCTGAAGGACGGCAAGTGCGTGCGGCTGCAGCAGGGCCGCATCGCGGAGGTCACGGTGTTCTCCGACGATCCGGTCGCGATGGCGCGGCACTGGGCCGCGGCCGGCTGCCGGCGCCTGCACCTGGTGGACCTCGACGGCGCGTTCGCCGGCGAGCCGAAGAACCGCGAGCTGATCGCCGCGATCACCGCGGCGGTGCCGGCGGTGCCGGTGCAGGTCGGCGGCGGAATCCGCAGCGAGTCGGTCGCCGAGGCGTATCTCGCCGCCGGCGTCGCGCAGGTGATCGTCGGCACGCGCGCGATCGAGGAGCCGGCGTTCCTCGAGGCCCTCGCCCATGCGCATCCGGGCCGGGTGATCCTCGGTCTCGACGCCCGCGACGGCAAGCTCGCAACCGCGGGCTGGGACCGCACCTCGAGCCGCGACGCGATCGAGTTCGCGCGCTGGGCCGGCGCGCTGCCGATCGCGGCCATCGTCTACACCGACATCGAGCGCGACGGCATGCTCGCCGGCGTGAACGTGCCGGCGACGGTGGCGCTCGCGGAGGCGGCGCGGGTGCCGGTGATCGCGTCCGGCGGGATCACCGACCTCGACGACCTGCGCGCGCTGAAGCGCGCGTTCGCCGGCAGCTCGGGCACGCTGCTCGGCGCGATCACTGGCCGAGCGATCTATGCGGGGACGCTGGATCTGCGTGAAGGGCAAGCGTTGCTGGATCGGCCCGACTGACCAGCGCCGTGAGCGGCACCACGGCCACGTCGTCCGGCAGGTGCGCGAGCGCGTCGTGGAGGAAGGTGAGGGTCACGTCGTACGGATGGCCGATCAGCACCGCATGGCCGCGGCGCCGCGCGATCGCGATCGCCCGCTCGAACTCGGCCGCTATCGCTTCGGGTTCCGGCCGGTGATCCAGGAACACGTCGCGCTCGAGCGCGGGCACCTCGGCCTCGCGCGCGATCCGGTAGGCGACGGTCGCGGGTGTGGTGCGGCTGTCGAGGAACAACAGGCCCCGTTCGGCGAGCCGTTGCATCAGCCGGCGCATCGCGGCCGCGTCCTGGGTGAGACGGCTGCCGGTGTGGTTGTTCACGCCGACGATACCAGGCACCGCGGCGAGCGCCGCGCGAATCTGCGCATCGAACCGCTCGGGCGTCATGCCCACCGTGAGCATCCCGATCGACGCCGGCAGATGCTCCCGCGGCAGCGGCTCCATCGGCTGGTGCAGGATCAGCTCGTGTCCGGTCTCGTGCGCGCGGCGCGCGACGTCGGCGGTGGCCGGCGCGAACGGCAGCAGCGCGAGCGTCACCGGCACCGGCAGCGCCAGCACGCGCTCGGCCTGCCGGCTGCTGTAGCCGAGGTCGTCGATCACCACCGCCAGCTCGGCGGCCGAGACCGCGCCGGCCAGCAGGCTCGACGTGAGCACCCCCGTCAGTGCGGTCAGACGACCGCGCAAGCCCCGCAGCATCGGGAACGATCGATTCCGTTGTTCTGATTGTCGACGTCACAGCTTACCGGCCGGACGCCGCGGCGGCCAGTCAGAGGCGTGCGTGCAGGCGCTCGTCGGAAGCGCGTTTCAGCGCGGCGAGCCCGTCGGCGATCAGCCGCTCGTTGTAGTCGGCGACGGATTCGTCGGCGCGCTCGCGGAGCAGGTCGGGTTCGATGCCGGCCTTGTGGATGGAGCGGCCGCTCGGAGTGAAGTAGTACGCGGTGGTGAGCTTGATGGCCTCGTCGTCGTCGAGCGGCATCACCGACTGTACCGAGCCCTTGCCGTAGCTGCGGCTGCCCATGATGGTGGCGCGGCCGTGGTCCTGCAGCGCGCCGGCGACGATTTCGGACGCGGAGGCCGAGCCGCCGTTGACGAGCACCACCACGGGCGCGCCGCCGGTGACGTCGCCTTTGGTCGCGCGATAGGTGCGTTTGCTGGACGGCAGCCGCCCCTCGGTGTAGACGATCAGCCCGTCCTCGAGCAGCGCATCGGCCACCGCGACGGACGCCTGCAGCACCCCGCCTGGGTTGTTGCGCAGGTCGAGCAGCAAGCCCTCGAGCCGGCCGCCGGAGCGTTCGCGCAGTCCGTCCACCAGCTCCTCGAACGCATTGGCGGTGCCGCCCTGGAACTGCGAGATGCGCACGTACGCGTAACCCGGCTCGAGCAGCCGGCCGTGCACGCTGGCGAGCTCGATGACGGCCCGGGTCAACGTCACGTCCCGCGGCGCGCCGTCGCCCTGCACCTTGAGGTGCACGTCGGTGCCCGGCTCGCCGCGCAGCTCCTTCACCACGTCGACCAGGGTGCGGCCGGTGAGCGGGCGATGATCGATCTCGAGCAGCCGTTCGCCGGGTGCGAGCCCGGCACGGGCCGCCGGTGTGTGATCCATCGGTGCGATGATCGTGAACTCGTCGTCGCGCAGCCCGATCTCGACGCCGATGCCGCCGAATCGGCCGGAGGTCTCCTCCTGCAGGTCCTGCCACTCGGCGCTGTCGAGGTACAGCGAGTAGTCGTCGAGCTCGCCGAGCATGCCCTTCAGCGCGTTGCGCATCAGGTCTTCCTCGTCGACGTCGTCGACGTAGTTGGCCTGCACCTGGCGCAGCACCGCGTCGAACGCGCGCGCGTGGTCGGACTCGGTGTCCCGATCGAGCCAGCCGCGGTAGCCGAGGATGCCGAGCGCCACACCCGTGACCATGCTGGTCACGATGCCGATCAGCGTGAGCGGACGCAGGTTCATGCGGCTAGTCTGGCACCTCGTATCCATGATCTCCAGATCCCGCCCCGGTCCGGGATCCGACTCCGCTTCAACGCCGGCTCAGCCAGCTTACCGGATCGAGCGCCCGGCCTTCGTGACGGATCTCGAAGTACAGACCGCTGACGTCGCTGCCGCCGCTGCGCCCGGCGCGGGCGATTTCCTCGCCGCTCTCGACCCAGTCGCCCACCTTCTTCAGCAGCGTGTCCGCCTGGCCGTAGAGGGTCATGTAGCCGCTGCCGTGGTCGACGATGGTGAGCAGACCGAAGCCGCGCAACCAGTTGGCGAACACCACGCGGCCGCGAAAGACCGAGCGCACCGGTGTCCCTTCGTCGGCCGCGAGCAGCAACCCGTGCCAGATCAGCCGGCCTTCGGGGCGCGGCTGGCCGAACGCGTTGCGCAGTCGTCCGTCGATCGGCCACGGCAGCGAACCCTTGCGCTCGGCGAACGCGCGGCCGTCCAGCTCGCGCGCGCGCCGCTCGATCTCGCGCAGCAGCGTTTCGAGGCGGTTCTGGTCGGCCAGCAGGCGCTGGCGGCGCGCTTCCTTGTCTTCGGCCTCGGCGTTCAGACGAGCGAGCAGCGTCTGCCGCTCCTTGCGCTTCTCGACCAGCGCCGCCTGCTGGCGGCGGAGCGCCTCCTGCCGTGCCGCGCCGGCGGCGGCGCGCTCCTCGAGTCGGCGGCGCGTCGCGTCGAGATCGGCGAGCGTGCGCCGATAGTCGTCGAGCACCGCCATTCGCGCCTCGGTGAAGTAGCGGTGGTAGCGCATCAGCCGGTCGATCTCGGCGGGTGACTGCTCGTTCAGCAGCAGCTTGACGAAGTCCTGGCCGCCGAGCCGGTGCGCGGACGCGAGGTGCCCACCGATCCGCTCCGCCTCGGCGCGGCGCCGCGCTTCGAGCGCGTCGCGCTCGGCTTCGAGCCGCTGCTGTTCGGCGCGCACCTCGGCGAGCGCCGCGGCAGCGGCGTCGACCTCGCGCGAGAGCCGCGCCACTTCGCGGTCGTGAGCCTGGATGTCGCGCTGCCACTCGGCGCGCTTGCGCTCGGCGCTGCCGAGCCACGCGTTCAGGTCGTTCAGCTCCGCGGTGATGCGGGAGAGCTCCGCCTCGGCCGCCGCGCTCTCGTCCTCGGCGGCCGCGGCCGGACCGGCGGCGAGCAGCGCGAGCAGCGCCAGCGCGGCGCCGCGCCGCCCGGCTCGAGCGATGCGCGCCGCGGTGGCGCTCAAGCCGTGCGGCGCTCCTGGAGCTTCACCAGCGAGCGGCCGGTCATCTCGGCGGGCACCTCGAGGTGCATCAGCGTCAAGAGCGTCGGCGCCACGTCGGCCAGCGTGCCGTTCGGCAGGAACTGCACCGCCTGCGGGCCGAGGTAGACCAGCGGCACCGGCTCCGAGGTGTGGGCGGTGTGGGCCTGGCCGGTCTCGTCGTCGCTCATCTTCTCGACGTTGCCGTGGTCGGCGGTGATCAGCATCTGGCCGCCGACCTCGTCGATCGCCTGCTCGAGCCGGCCGAGACATTCGTCGAGCACCTCCACCGCGGTGACCGCCGCGGCGAAGTCGCCGGTGTGACCTACCATGTCGCCGTTCGCGTAGTTGCAGACGATCAGGTCGTATTGCCGCGAGCGGATGGCGGCCACCAGCTCATCGGTCACCTTGCGCGCGCTCATCTCCGGGCACTGGTCGTACGTCGGTACCTTCGGCGACGGGATCAGGATGCGCTTCTCGCCGTCGTAGGGTTCCTCCCGGCCGCCGGAGAAGAAGAAGGTCACGTGCGCGTACTTCTCGGTCTCGGCGATCCGGAGCTGCGTCTTGCCGAGCCGCGACAGATACTCGCCGAGGGTGTTGTTCAGCACCGCCGGCTCGAACGCGCAGGACGCGTCGATATCGTCGGCGTAGCGGGTCAGCATCACGAAGTCCGCGAGCTTCACCACGGTGCGGCGCTGGAAGTCCGCGAAATCCGGCTGGATCATCGCGCGGGTGAGCTGGCGCGTCCGGTCGGCGCGGAAGTTCATGAACACCACCGCGTCCCCGTCCTGGATGCGCACCGGCAGCTCGCCTTCCGGGTGCACGCTGCTCGGCTGCACGAACTCGTCGCTCTCGCCGCGCGCGTACGCCTGCTCGAGCACGTCCACGGCGCTCGCGGCATGGAACGGCGCTTCGCCGCGCACCAGCAGGTTGTAGGCCCGCTCGGTGCGGTCCCAGCGGCGGTCGCGGTCCATCGCGTAATAGCGGCCGACCACGGAGGCCACCGCGCCGTTGCCGAGCCGCTCGAGGAGCGCCTCGGCCTTCTCGAGCGACGGCCGCGCGCTCCGCGGCGGCGTGTCGCGGCCGTCGAGGAACGCGTGCAGGTAGACGCGCGGCAGGCCGGCTTTGGCCGCCATCTCGAGGCAGGCGAAGATCTGGTCCTCGTGGCTGTGCACGCCGCCGGGAGAGAGCAGGCCCATCACGTGCAGCGCGCCGCCGGACTTCTTCACCCGGTCGAACGCGCGGTTCAGCGTGCGGTTGCGCTGGAACTCGCCCTGCTGTATCGCCCGATTGATGCGAGTCAGGTCCTGATACACCACCCGGCCGGCGCCGAGGTTCATGTGGCCGACCTCGGAGTTGCCCATCTGCCCGTCCGGCAGGCCGACGTCGCCGCCGGAGCCGGAGATCAGCGTGTGCGGCCGCTCGGCCCAGTAGCGATCCCAGTTGGGCGTCCGGGCAGCGGCGATGGCGTTCGCCGTGGTGTCCTCACGGTATCCGAAACCATCCAGAACGACAAGCAGGTTAACTTTCTTCATGACTGCCCTGACTCGCGCGGAAGGCGCTGCAGTTTACCATCGTCGCCCCTCTCGGGGGCCCGGCTTCGGCACCCGCCTCAGGTGTGTATAATCGCGCGGTTTTTTTCGATGCCCCCGAGCCGTACCCCCCGAGCATGGCACAACTCTTCGAGTTCATCGGTAACCACCCGATCCTGGTCGGCACGTTCGTGCTGCTGCTCGTGCTGTTCATCCGCAACGAGGCCCGGCGGGGCGGTCAGACCGTGAGCCCGCAGCAACTGGTCGACCTGGTGAATCGGCACAATGCCGTCGTGCTGGACATCCGTGACCGCAAGGAGTACCAGCAGGGCCACATCGTGGATGCAATCAACATTCCCTACGCAGCGCTCGAGGGCCGGCTCGACGAGTTGAAGAAGTATCGCGAGCGGCCGATCGTGGTGACCTGCCGGATGGGCCAGACGGCCGGCGCCGCCGGCACGCTGCTGCGCAAGCACGGCTTCGCGAACGTCAGCCGGCTGACCGGCGGGATGGCGGAATGGCGCAATCAGAACCTGCCGGTCGTGAAAGGATGATGAGATGAGCGAAGAGAGCACCGGCAACGCCGGCGAGGCACCGGGCAGCGGCGCCGCCCAGGGCCAGCAGGGCCAGATCACGCTCGAGCGCCTGTATCTGAAGGACGCGTCGTTCGAGAACCCGCGCTCGCCGGCCGTGTTCGGGGAAGCCTGGCGGCCGGAGTTCCACCTCGACGTGAACACGCGCACCACGGCGCTCGGGGACGAGCGCTTCGAGGTCGTGCTGTCGGTCACGTTGCGCGCCCGCGCCGAAGGTGACAAGACCGCCTACATCGCCGAGGTGCAGCAGGCGGGCGTGTTCCGGGTCGTCGGCGTGGACAATGCGACCCGGCACCGCGTGCTCGGGACGCTGTGTCCCGGCACGCTGTTTCCGTACGTACGGGAATGCGTCGACAGCCTGGTGGTCCGCGGCGGCTTTCCGCCGGTGCACCTGGCTCCGGTGAATTTCGACGCGCTGTACGTGGAGGCGCTGCGCAAGCAGGCGGCTCAGGCGCAGCAGTCCGGGCCGGAACCGGGCGGGGAGCCCGGCGGCGCTACCCCGCCGACCCACTGACTTCAGACGCCGCCGTCGAAGCCGAGCTGGCGCCACGCCTCGTACACCGCCACCGCCACCGCGTTCGAAAGGTTGATGCTGCGCGAGCCGGGCACCATCGGGATGCGCAGACGCCGTTCGGCCGGCAGCGCATCGAGCACCGCGGGCGGCAGTCCCCGGGTCTCCGGGCCGAACAGCAGCAGGTCGCCCGCGCCGAACGCCGTGTCGTGACAGCGCCGCTCGGCGCGGGTCGAGAACGCGAACACACGCTGCGGCGCCACCGCCTCGAGGCATTCGGAGAGGCCGTCGTGCACCCGCACGCGCGCCCATTCGTGATAGTCGAGCCCCGCGCGGCGCAGCCGCCGGTCGTCGAGCTCGAAGCCGAGCGGCCGGATCAGGTGCAGGCTGGCACCGGTGTTGGCGCACAGGCGGATCACGTTGCCCGTGTTCGGAGGGATTTCCGGCTCGAGCAGCGCGACGTGAATGCGCATTCGTGACGGCCGTGGCAGCAGACGGATGGCGCGTTTCTATACTGAGCCTGCATCGTGGGCAACGGGTCGCCGGCCCTGGCAGGCCGCGAGGAAGGGTTTCATGCATCGGGAGGGTTCCCGGGAGGGTTCCCGTAAGGGTTCCGGAAAGGGTTCGGGATTCACGGCGGTCGAGCTGCTGCTGGTGATCGCGCTGCTCAGCATTCTCGCCGCGGCCGTGCTGCCGGGATTCGCTTCGCAACACGCGCCGCCGCCGGCGGAGGCGAAGGCGCCGGAGCAGACGCTTTGCACGGTCGTGCCGGAGGATGCCGCGCCGGCAGCGCCGCAGCGCGCGGCCCCCGCGCTCGCTTCCGCCGGCGCGCCGCAAGGGCGGCCGGCACCGCCGCCGCACTGAACGTCAGTCGCACTCCCGCTCGATCGAGCAGCGCAGCGTGCCTTCGCTGCCTGCACTCGCGAGCACCGAGCCGGTGATCGGGTTCGGCCGGAACGTCGTGCAGCCCTTCAGCCCGAGCCGATACGCCTCCCGGTAGATGTCCTCGAACGCCTCGAACGGCAGATCCTCCGGCACGTTGATGGTCTTCGAGATCGCGTGATCCACGTAGGGCTGCAGCGCCGCCTGCATCAGCAGGTGCTCGCGGGGGGAAAGCTCCCCGGCGGTCACGAGCCACGACGGCCTCGGCGCGTCGCCATGCGACCGCCGCCACAGCCGGTGCGCGTAGTCTTCGAGCGTGAATTCGCGCCAGGTACCGTCGAGCGCGAGCACGCGCCGGGTGTAGCGCATCTGGTAGGCGGGCTCGATGCCGCTCGAGACGTTCTCGGCCAGCAGGCTGATCGTGCCGGTGGGCGCGATCGCGGTGAGGTGGCTGTTGCGGATGCCGTGGCGCGCGATGCTCTCCCGTAGCTCGTCCGGCAGCCCGGCCGTGCCGGGGGCAGCGAGGAACGAGCGCGCCTCGAACAGCGGGAACGGGCCCTTCTCACGGGCGAGCTGCACGCTGGTCCGATACGCGACGTCGCGGATCGTCCGCATGATTCGGGCCGCGAGCTCGCGGGCCTCGTCGCTGCCGTAGTGGAGGTTCAACATCGCGAGCACGTTGGCGAGCCCGGTCACGCCGAGCCCGATGCGTCGGGAACGGCGCGCCTGCTCGGCCTGCGCCGGCACCGGGAAGCGTGACGCGTCGATCACGTTGTCGAGCATCCGCACCGCGATCGGCACCAGCGCGGCGATGCCGTCCAGATCGAGCTCGGCGCGGCCCTCGAACGGGTGGCTCACGAAGCGGGTCAGGTTGATTGCGCCGAGGTCGCAGGCCCCGTACGGCGGCAGCGGAATCTCGCCGCAGGGGTTGGTGGCACTGATCTCCTCGCAGTAGTGCAGATTGTTGTGCCGATTGATGCGGTCGATGAACAGTACCCCCGGTTCGGCGTAGTCGTAGGTGGCGCGCATGATCTGCCGCCACAGCTCGACCGCGCGCACCTTGCGCACCACCCGGCACGGCACCGGCCCGCTGCTGCCGGGCCAGGCGCGGAGCACCGTTTCGCCGCCCGCGCCTTCGCCGAGCTGCGCGGCCGGGAACACGAGCGGCCACTCCTCGTCCCGGTCTACGGCCTCCATGAACTCGTCGGTGACCAGCACCGAGCAGTTGAAGTGCCGGAGCTCCCGCGGATCCTGCTTCGCGGCGATGAACGCCTCGATGTCCGGATGGTCGCAGCGCAGCGTCGCCATCATCGCTCCCCGTCGCGCGCCGGTGGAGAGCACGGTGGCGCACATCGCATCCCAGACCCGCATGAACGACACCGGCCCGGACGCGACGTTGCCGGTGTCGTGCGCCTGCGTCCGGCGCGGGCGCAGCGTCGAGAAGTCGTAGCCGACTCCGCCCCCTGCCTGCATCGTCAGCGCCGCCTCCTTCAGCGCGTCGAAGATCGCTTCCATCGAGTCTTCGATGCGCCCCATCACGAAGCAGTTGAACAGCGTGACCCGGCGGTTGGTGCCGGCGCCCGCCTGGATGCGGCCGCCGGGCAGGAAGCGGAAATCCGTGAGCGCGTCGCGGAACTGCCGGCGCCAGCCGGCGTGGTCGTGGTGCTCCACCGCGGCGAGCCCGTGGGCGATGCGTGCCCAGGTGTTCTCGATCGTGGTGTCGACCACGTCGTCACCTTCGGCGTAGCGGTATTTGGTCTCCCAGATGTGGCGGGCGATGTCCGTCTCGAAGCGGTAGCGGTTCACGGCTGCGCTCCCACTCAAGGTCAGGCGGGCAGCGTAACGCCGATCTGCGGTGGATCGAAAGGCGGGTGACGGGCTACACGTCGGTCATGTCGAGCTCGGCGATCTTGCGGGTCAGCGTGTTACGGCCCCAGCCGAGCAGCAGCGCGGCATCGCGCCGGCGTCCGCCGGTGTGCTTCAGCGCGGTGCGGATCACCACCCGCTCGAAGCGCGGCAGCGCCACGTCGAGCAGCGGCTGCCGATGCGCTCCGGAGAGCAGCTCGTCGGCCCAGCGCTCGAGCGCCAGCTCCCAGTCGTTGCCGACGCTCTCGCTGCGGGCGATGCCGTCGGCACGCAGCTCCGGCGGCAGGTCGTCGATGTGGATCTCGCGGCCCGACGCCATCACGGTCAGCCAGCGGCAGGTGTTCTCGAGCTGGCGCACGTTGCCGGGCCACGGCAACGCGCACAGGTACTCCATCGTCTCGGGGCGAATCACCTTCGGCTCGCCGCCGAGCTCGAGCGCCGCCTTGTCGAGAAAGTGGCGCGCCAGCAGCGGAATGTCGGACCGGCGCTCGGACAGCGTCGGTACGTGCACGCTGATCACGTTCAGGCGATGGAACAGGTCCTCGCGGAACATGCCCTGGCGGACCCGCTCTTCGAGGTCCTGGTGGGTGGCGGCGATGATGCGCACGTCCACCTTCACCGGCGCGTGCCCGCCGACGCGGTAGAACTCGCCGTTCGACAGCACCCGGAGCAGCCGGGTCTGGGTGTCGGGCGGCATGTCACCGATCTCGTCGAGGAACAGCGTGCCCCCGTTGGCCTGCTCGAAGCGGCCGATGCGCTGGGTGTTGGCGCCGGTGAACGCGCCCTTCTCGTGGCCGAACAGCTCCGACTCCACCAGCTCGCGCGGGATCGCGGCCATGTTCAGCGCGACGAAGCTGCCCTGGGCCCGCGGGCTGTGGCGGTGCAGCGCGCGCGCCACCAGCTCCTTGCCGGAGCCGGACGCGCCGCGGATCAGTACCGTGACGTTCGAGTTCGCGAGCCGGCCGATCGCGCGGAACACCTCCTGCATCGCGGGCGCCTGGCCGATGATCTCCTGGGCCGGCTCGGGGTCGGGCAGCCGGACCGGCGTCTTCGCCTCTTCCGCGTACGCGATCGCGCGGCGCACGATCGCGACCGCCTCGTCGACGTCGAACGGCTTCGGCAGGTATTCGAACGCGCCGCTCTGATACGCGTTGACCGCGCTGTCGAGGTCCGAGTGCGCGGTCATCACGATGACCGGCAGGTTCGGGTACGCACGGTGGATCCGCTCGATCAGCTCCATCCCGTCGGTGCCGGGCATGCGCACGTCGGTGATCACCGCGAGCGGCCGCTCGTCGTCCAGATGGTGCATCGCGTGATCCGCGGACGCGAACGCGGTGATCGGTATGCCGGCCTGGGACATCGCCCGTTCGAGCACCCAGCGGATGGAGCGGTCGTCGTCGACGACCCAGACGCGGTCATTCATCGTCCGCCTCCCGATCGTTCACCGGCAGGAACACCGAGAATCGGGTTTGACCGGGCCGGCTTTCGCATTCGATGGTGCCGCCGTGCTGACCGATGATGGTCTGCGTGATCGCGAGACCGAGACCGGTGCCCTGCGGCCGCCCGCTGATCATCGGAAAGTACATTCGCTCGCGCATGTCGTCGGGTATTCCGGGTCCGTTGTCGATGATGTCGATCTGCAGCACCATCCGGTGCAGGCACGCGCCGATGGTGAACTGGCGGTTGATACGGGTGCGCACGGTGATACACGGGTTCGGCCGGCCCTCGAGGGCTTCGGCGGCGTTCGCGGCGATGTTCAGCATCGCCTGCACCAGTTGGTCCTCGTCGCCGTAGGCGGGCGGCAGGCTCGGATCGTAGTCGCGCTTGATCTGGATGCTGCCGTCGGTCTGGGCCTCGATCAGGCGCAGCACGTGCTCGATCACCACGTGTACGTTGACCGGCCGGCGCTCCGGCTCCCGGTTCGGACCGAGCATCCGGTCGACCAGGGCCTTCAGCCGGTCTGCCTCGCCGATGATCACCCGGGTGTATTCCTTCAGGCTCTCGTCGGTGAGCTCGCGTTCGAGGAGCTGAGCCGCGCCGCGCACGCCGCCGAGCGGGTTCTTGATCTCGTGCGCGAGGCCCCGCACCAGCTTGCGGCTGGTCTCCTGGGAGAACAGCGCGTGGTCGTCGCGGTTGATGCGCAGCAGCCGGTTGATCGGCTGCAGCTCGACGATCAGGTGTCCGCCCGAGGCTTCCAGTGAAATGGTCATGTCCGCGGTGACGTCGTTGCCGTCCCGCGTATGGAACTGCGCCGCGCGGCGCGTCACCGACTGCCCGGTGGTCCGCACCGAATCGCAGCCGGCGAACAGCTCGGCGTCCTCGGGGCGCAGCAACTCCGTGACGGTGGCGCCGTCGGAGCGGCTGCGGCTGATGCCGAGCAGCGCTTCCGCGGCCGGGTTGAGGTAGCACACCCGCAGCCCGTCATCGAGCACCATCACCGCCGTGCTCAGGTACTCCAGGACGTCGTCCTTGTTCGGTCTGGTCATCGTCTGCTGCAAAGATCCCGGCTCGGCGGCTGCAGCGGATGAGCAAGAAGCGGTCCAGATCGTGAACCGTGGTAGGTCACCGGGAAGTGAGTGACTGCTATCGTTGCAACCCGCGTGGCGATAAGCGCTCGTCAGCCTCGCGGGCGCACTGGCGAAGCGGGTCGTAAGCGTGGGCGTCGCCCGATGTAACGTGGTGGTGCCATCGATGCACCAAATTAGTGCATCAGCATCCGCCGGTCAAGGCGCGCCGTTGCCGCTGCGTTTCGCGGGCTGCAGCAGCACCGAGCGGCGCTGCAGGTGGAACACCGACGGTTCGCTGGTGGCGAGGGTGTTGCCGCTGGCGTCGACGATGCGCAGCTCAACCTGGTGCGTGCCGCGGTCGACGTTCGTGAGCTCGAAGCGGGTGGTGTGGCCGGTCTGCTGCAGCGCGCCGTCGAGGTAGAGCTGGATCACGTGAGACGGCGCGAGCTCGGGATCCACCTCGGCCGTGACCGTGACGTTGCCGGCGTTGTCGCGCAGCGCCTGATCGTGCGGGGGGCCCGCGACGCGCAGGCTCCGGTAGCGGATCGCCGCGCCTTCCGTTTCGTCCTCGTCACTCTCGCGGCCGAGCCAGCTTTCCAGGGAACGGCCCTCGCTGGCGGCGGTCGGCGGCGGCGTGAACGTGTTGCCGGGGCCGAGCTCCACCGTCCGACCGGCGCGGCCGTCCGCGGGCGGTACGTCGGTGAACACCACGTTGCCGTTCTCGTCGACGGTGCGGTAGATGCGGCTCTCGGCGGCGAGCGCGCCGGCGGCGAGCACGAGCGAGAGGGACGCGGTGACCAGGCGGCGGTGGATGCGAAATGCGTTCATGGACGGCCTCGAGCGCTTGCCATGGCTCAATTACAGCAGCATTTCGACCGCGGATCTGCGAAAAAAAGCCCCGATCCGGCGTACCGGACCGGGGCTTGCCGTGGTCGGCGTCAGACGCTGTAGTACAGCTCGAACTCGCCCGGGTGGGTCAGCATCCGGATGTAGTCGACCTCCTCGCGCTTCAGCGCGAGGTAGCCGTCGATCGCCGCGTCGGTGAACACGCCGCCGGCGGTCAGAAAGGCGCGATCGGCGTCCAGCGCGTTCAGCGCTTCCTCCAGCGAGTGGGCCACCGTCGGGATGCCCGTCAGCTCTTCCGGCGGCAGGTCGTAGAGGTCCTTCTCGAGCGCCTCGCCCGGGTGGATCTCGTTCTGGATGCCGTCGAGGCCGGCCATCAGCATCGCGGCGAAGGTCAGATAGGGGTTGCCGGTGCTGTCCGGGAACCGGACCTCGATACGGGAGCCGCGCGGGTTGCCGCCCTGCACGTACGGCACCCGGATCGACGCCGAACGGTTGCGCGCGGAATACGCGAGCAGCACCGGGGCCTCGAAGTGGGGCACCAGACGCTTGTAGGAGTTGGTGCTGGCGTTCGAGAACGCGTTGATCGCCTTGGCGTGCTTGATGATGCCGCCGATGTAGAACAGCGCGGTTTCCGACAGCCCGGCGTACTTGTCACCGTGAAACAGGTTGACCTCGCCCTTCGCGATCGACGTGTGCACGTGCATGCCGCTGCCGTTGTCCCCGACCAGCGGTTTCGGCATGAAGGTCGCCGACTTGCCGTACGCGTGGGCCACGTTGTGCACCACGTATTTGTAGATCTGCACCTCGTCGGCCTTGCGCACCAGCGAGTTGAAGCGCACGCCGATCTCGTTCTGGCTGGCGGTCGCCACCTCGTGGTGGTGGACTTCACACTTCAGCCCCATGGCTTCCATGGTCGAACACATCGCGGCGCGCAGGTCCGCGGCCGAATCCACCGGCGGGACCGGGAAGTAGCCACCCTTCACCCGCGGCCGGTGGCCGAGGTTGCCGCCCTCGAACTCCGAGTGCGACGACCAGGCGGCTTCCTCCGAGCCGATCGAGTAGAACACGCCGCTCATCTCGACCTTCCAGCGCACGTCGTCGAACACGAAGAATTCGTTCTCCGGGCCGAAGTAGGCGGTGTCGCCGATGCCGGTGGATTTCAGGTACGCCTCGGCCTTCTTCGCGATGGAGCGCGGGTCGCGCTCGTACGGCTGCATCGTGCTCGGCTCGATGATGTCGCAGCGCACGTTCAGCGTGGTCTCGTCGCGGAACGGGTCGAGCACCGGCGTGTCGTCGTCGGGCATCAGGATCATGTCCGACTCGTTGATGGCCTTCCAGCCGCCGATGGACGAGCCGTCGAACATCACGCCGTCCTGCATCAGGTCCGCATCGACCTTGTGGGCAGGTATGGTGGTGTGCTGCTCTTTCCCCTTCGGGTCGGTGAAGCGAAGGTCCACCCACTTCACGTCGTGCTCTTTGATCATCTTCAGTGTCTTGTCGGACATTTCGGGTACCTGCTCCTGGTCTGATGTTCTAGGGACTCGGTCGCCGTGAAACGGTCGCCGTGAAGCGTTCGCCGTTGATGGTGGAGGCCCTGTTCGAATCCGGCTCACGTGCACCGTGGAGTCGCGTGCCCGTGCGCAACAATTGTGCCACCGCTCAAACCGCGTGATTCGAGCCCTTCCCGGTTAGTCACTGCTCACGTATGCACTTGAACGGTGCGTCAATGGTCGAAGAGTGCACGAATGCACCGGATTGGTGCACGCGCTGCACGCACCGGCTTGCAGCGGTTCGGTGCCGTTCCTCCCGGCATCAGTCTGACACGCGCAGCCGGATGTGGAAATGCGGCTGCTCGTGATCGCGGCAGCCCCCGCGGCGGCATTCCCGGTCATCGAGGTACTCGTGGCCGTGCACCCGGCACCAGGCGCGGATGTCGTGCACCGCGCCGGGGTCGGTCGCCAGCACCTCGAGCTCGCAGCCGGGGGCGAGTTGCTTGACCCGCTCCTGGGTGCGGATCACCGGCAGCGGGCACAGCAGGCCCAGCGCGTCGAGCCGGGCGGTGGCGCTCATCGTCAGATCCACCACTCCGGGCGGATGTGGTGCGGCGGCAGCGGCGTCACGTCCAGCACCTGGCCGGTCCCGTCGGGGCGTTCGACGCTGACCTGCACCCGGTCGGCGTCGCGGCCCTGGCCGTAGCGGGCCAGGATCCGTGCCGACAGATGCAGCTGCTCGTCGTTCGGGGTGCCGTCGATCAGGCACAGCGGGCCGGGGTGGCTCAGCGTGCGCAGCGCGATGAAGCGCTTGCGGTAGCCCTCGAGGTAGCGGTTCTCACCCTCCTCCCGGCCGAGGATCAGCTTGAAGTTGCGCTCGGGGCGCAGGTGGCGGCCGACCTTCAGCAGCATGATGTCGTCGAGGTCGTAGTCGCGGCTGCCCTGCGAATCCCACAGATCCTTCAGCTTCGCGGAGTAGTCGGCGTTGGTCAGGAAGCAGCAGCCGCCGGCGGGCTGCGCCCATTCCTTGAAGCCGAGCCGGCGGGCGAGCTCCATCTGCGGCTTGCGGTTGCGGCCGTGGAAATCGAACAGCTTCTCCCGGTCGACCCAGCCCTCGCGTTCCGGCAGCGTCTCCGGCAGGTGCTTCGCGCAGAGCGGCCGCAGCAGCCGGTCGTTGGCGCCGGACTCCCGCGCGACCAGCGGCATCGTGTCCCGGCGCTGGCTCTTCGGGCGCTGACCGATCACCTCGCCGGTGATGATGAAGTCGAAGCCGTTCTCCTCCATGAAGCCCCAGGCGAGCGCCTTGTTGACCATGAAGATCTTGCAGTCGAGGCACGGATTCAGGTGCGCGCCGTAGCCGTGCTTCGGGTTCAGCACGACGTCCTTGTACTCCTCGATCACGTCGATGATGTGCAGCTTGATGCCGAGCTGCTCGGCCACCCAGAGCGCGTTGTTGCGCTTCGGCGCCTTCGACCTGCGTTCGCGGATCGCGTGGGTGTGGCCCTCGACGCAGAAGCCGGTGAAGAAGTTGAGCCCCTCGACGTGCACGCCCTGATCCATGATCACCCGGGCGGCCAGCATCGAGTCGAGCCCGCCGGAAATCAGCGCGACGGCCTTGCGCTTACCCGCGACAGCTTTGCTTTGTTGCTTCATAATCGCCGCCCCCTTGCGGGGTGCCCTCGATCGGCCCGGCTGCTCGCGTTCCGGGCGGGGCTGGTCGTGGAATTTCGGGCCGCGCAGTCTAGTGTGGTGAAGCGGATCTTTCCAGGCTCATCGATAGGATAACCCCAGTGTCCCAGAATGCAGAGGGCGCCGCGGCGCCCGGCGCAGCGACGCCCGGCGCGCCGACGCCCAGCGCCGACCGGTTGCGCAACGTCGCCATCATCGCGCACGTGGACCACGGCAAGACCACGCTGGTCGACCGGCTGCTGCAGCAGACGGGCACCGTGACCGGCAGCGCGCAGGAGCGGGTGATGGACTCGAACGAGCTCGAGCGCGAGCGGGGCATCACCATCCTGTCGAAGAACACCTCCATCGAGTACCGAGGCTACCGGATCAACGTCGTCGACACCCCCGGCCACGCCGATTTCGGCGGTGAGGTGGAGCGGATCCTGTCGATGGTGGACTCGGTGCTGCTGCTGGTGGACGCGGTGGACGGGCCGATGCCGCAGACCCGGTTCGTGACCCAGAAGGCGTTCGCGGCGGGCCTGAACCCGATCGTCGTGGTGAACAAGGTCGACCGGCCGGGCGCCGAGCCGTACCGGGTGATCGATCAGGTGTTCGACCTGTTCGACAGCCTGGGCGCGACCGACGAGCAACTCGACTTCCCGGTGATCTACGCATCGGCGCTGCTCGGCCGGGCCGGACCGGAGCCGGATCAGCTCGCGGACGACATGACGCCGCTGCTCGATGCGATCGTCCGCCACGTGCCGCCGCCCCGGGTGGACGAGGAAGGGCCGTTCCAGATGCAGATCAGCTCGCTCGCGTATTCGAGCTATCTCGGCGTGATGGGGGTCGGACGCATCCGCCGCGGCCGGATCGAGCGCAACACGCCGGTGGTGGCGGTGGATCGCCACGGCGCGTCGCGCCGCACCCGCGTGCTGTCGATCCTCGGCTATCACGGGCTCGAGCGCGTGGAGCGGCCGTCCGCGGCCGCCGGCGACATCGTCTGCGTGACCGGCGTCGAAGACCTCGGCATCTCCGACACGCTGTGCGCGCCGGACGCGGTGGAGGCGCTGCCGCCGCTGGTGGTGGACGAACCCACCCTGACGATGATGTTCTGCGTCAACACCTCGCCGTTCGCCGGCCGCGACGGCGACTTCCTGACCAGCCGCCAGCTCAAGGAGCGGCTCTGGCGCGAGGCGTCGCACAACGTCGCGCTGTCGGTGAAGGAGACGGACGATCCCGACCGCTTCGAGGTCTCCGGCCGCGGCGAGCTGCACCTGTCGGTGCTGATCGAGACCATGCGCCGGGAAGGCTACGAGCTCGCGGTGTCGCGCCCGCAGGTGATCACCAGGGAGATCGACGGCGAGGTGATGGAGCCGTACGAGCAAGTCACCGTCGACGTCGAGGAAGGGCACCAGGGGCGGGTGATGGAGAGCCTCGGCGAGCGCCGCGGCGAGCTCACCGACATGCGCGCCGGCGGGCAGGGCCGCGTGGTGCTGCGCTTCCGGATGCCGACCCGGGGGCTGATGGGATACCGGCCGCAGTTCCTGTCCATGACCTCCGGCACCGGTATTCTGACGTTCGGTTCGGCCGGCTACGGACCGCGGCAGAGCGCCGACCTCGGCAACCGCTCGAACGGCGTGCTGATCTCGAACGCGGAGGGCAGGGCGGTGGCGTATGCGCTGTTCAACCTGCAAAACCGCGGCCGGCTGATGATCGGGCCCGGCGACGAGGTCTACGAAGGCATGGTGATCGGCATCCACAGCCGCGACAACGACCTGACCGTGAACCCGATGAAGGAGAAGAAGCTCACCAACATCCGGGCCGCAGGGAGCGACGAGAACATCCTGCTGACGCCGCCGCTCCGGATGACGCTCGAGCAGGCGCTCGAGTTCATCGACGACGACGAGCTGGTCGAAGTCACGCCGAAGGCGATCCGCATCCGCAAGCGCCTGCTGAAGGAGCACGAGCGCAAGCGCGGCGGGTCGCTCAGGGCTTCGGGCGGATGAAGGCGCTGCTGCAGCGGGTCGGCGAGGCGAGCGTCACGATCGCGGGCGAACGCGTCGCGGCGATCGGGCGCGGCCTCGTGGTGCTGCTCGGGGTGGAGCCGAAGGACAGTGAGGCCGAGGCCCGCTGGCTCGCGGCCAAGACCGCGGCGCTCAGGGTGTTTCCGGATGCGGACAAACCGATGAACCGGTCCGTCAAGGACGTGGACGGCGAGATCCTGGTGGTTTCGCAGTTCACGCTCGCCGCCGACACGAGCCGCGGCAACCGCCCCGGCTTCAGCACCGCGGCGCCGCCCGAACAGGCGGAGCGCCTGTACGAGGCCTACCTGAGCTTCCTGCGTGACGAGCACCCGCGGGTCGCGACCGGCGTGTTCGGCGCCGACATGCAGGTCGCGCTGGTGAACGACGGGCCGGTGACGTTTCTGCTCGAGCGCTGAGCGCCCGTCGCACGGCTCAATCCGTCGCCTTGGCCTCGCCCTCCGCGTCGGATTCGGCCGTGCGGCGCTCGACGAGCCGGGCGAACAGCACGCCCAACTCGAACAGCAGCCACGTCGGGACGGCCAGCATGAGCTGGGAGAGCACGTCCGGCGGGGTCAGGAGCATCCCCACGACGAAACAGCCGACGATCACGTATGGCCGTTTGCTGGCGAGCGCATCGGCCGAGGTGAGCCCCGACCACACCATCAGCAGCACCGCGATCGGCACCTCGAACACGAAGCCGAACGCGAAGAACAGCTTCAGCACGAAGTCCAGGTACTGATTGATGTCGGTCGCCCAGGTCACGATGCTCGGCGCCACCTGCGCGAAGAACTGGAACACCACCGGGAACACCAGGAAGTAGGCGAACGCGGTGCCGGTATAGAACAGCAGCACCGCAGACACCAGGAGGGGAAACGCGAAGCGCTTCTCCCTGAAATACAGTCCAGGCGCGACGAACGCCCAGACCTGGTACAGGATGAACGGCATCATCACGAACACGGCCGCGTAGATCGCGAGCCGGAACGGCGTCAGGAACGGGGACGCCACCGCCGTCGCGATCATCGTCGAGTTCTCCGGCAGATGCGCCATCAGCGGCGCCGCGACGAACTCGTAGATCTCGTTCGCGAAGTAGTAGGTGGGAATGAAGGCGACCGCGATCGCGAGCAGCGCGCGCAGGATCCGAGCGCGCAGCTCGATCACGTGCTCGAGAAACGGCTGCTCGTTCGATTCGACGAGCGCGTCGTGCTCGCGCGGGTCCCGCCTAGCCATGGCGGACTCCGTCCGACCGCTCGGGCGGCGGCGCTTCCGCCGCCGGTGGGGTCTCGGCCTCCGGCGCCTCGTCGACGCCTGGCGCCCCTTCGACGCGTGGTGCCTCTTCGACGCGCGGCGGCTCGGCGCCGGCGTCGGCGTGTGAGCGTTCATCCGCCGGCTGCTGGCCTTCGCTCGCCTTCACCGAGTCGCGCACCTCACGCTCGATACGCCGCATCTCCTCCATCACGGCTTCGTTGTGAAGCTGCCGGCGTATCTCGTCCATGCCGATTTCCCGCTCGATCTCGGCGCGCACGTTGTTGAAGCTGCGGCGCATGCGGCCGATCCACAGACCGAGCGTGCGCAGCGCTTCCGGCAGGCGCTTCGGTCCGATGACCAGCAGGGCGACGACCGCGATGAGGACCAGCTCCTGAAAGCTGACATCAAACATGCGTGTCTTGCTTGGTCTCCGACTTCTGGTGCGGGCCTTCCACTCGCCCTTCGATCACCCGCGGGTCTTCCGCTTCCTTGCGCTCGTCTTCGCTGACCGCCTTGCGGAAGCCCTTGATCGCCGAGCCGAGGTCCGAGCCGAGCGTCTTCAGGCGCTTCGGCCCGAAGATCAACAGCACGATCGCGAGTACGACCAACAGCTCGGTGAGTCCGATTCCTCCTAACATGAGCAGCTCCGTGTTGCGGCCCCCTGCAGTATAGGTGGGGCGTACGAATGACATTGTGACACCAGCCGGCCGGAAAAGTCCGGTGCGGAGCCTGGGGGGCGTAGCGGCGAGCCTACCGGCGAGCCTTCCGGCGAGCCTTCTCCTCGTGTCCCGAAATCCCGAATCGCGAGGCCAGCTCCTCCAGCACCCAGCGCGGTTCCTGGCCCAGATGCACCAGCATCACCAGGCTGTGGAACCAGAGGTCCGCGACCTCGTGGATCAGCGCATCGTCGCGCGCCGGCGGCGTGGCGACGCCCGGCGTGGCGCCGCCCGGCGTGGCGACGCCCGGCGCGGCGTCCTTCGCGGCCAGGATGACCTCGGTGGCCTCCTCGCCGACCTTCTCGAGGATTCGGTTCAGGCCGGCGGCGTACAGCGACGCCACGTAGGATTGCTGCGGATCCGCGTCCCGGCGCGCCTTCAGCGTGCCGACCAGCTCGTCGAGTATCTGCGCGGTTCGGGGACTCGTCACGGCGGGTTCCTCAGGGGCGCACCAGCAGCAGGGTTCCGATCGCGGCGCTGACCAGACCGACCAGCGTGCCCAGCTCGTTGCCGGCTTGCATGGACTCGGAAATCGGCGCCCATAGTAGGGCGGTCGCGGCGATCAGCAAAGTGGCGCCGGAAAATCGCCGCACCCGCGAGCGCCGGTCGATCCGGGCGAGGCGCGCGTCGATCTCGCGAAGGTAACGTGCCTGACGGTCCACGGTGCGCTCGATCTGCCTGAGCTCGCTGCCGGTGCGCGCCATCAGGGCCGGGAGCCGCGGCAGCTCGGCGAGGATCGCGGGCGCGTGCTCGGCGAACTCCCGGAGCGCTGCCAGCGGCCCGACGTGCTCGGCCATCCAGCGCTCCATGAACGGCTTCGCGGTCTCCCACAGGTCGAGGTCCGGATAGAGCTGCCGGCCGAGGCCCTCGACGTACAGCAGCGTCTTCTGCAGCAGCACGAGCTGCGGCTGGATCTCCATGTCGAGCGCGCGCGCGGTGTCGAACAGCTTCACCAGGAACACGCCGAACGAGATTTCGCGCAAGGGCTTCGCGAAGATCGGCTCGCACACCTCGCGGATCACGCGCTCGAACTCGAGCGGATCCGTGTGCTCCGGCACCCAGCCGGATTCCAGGTGCAGGCGCGCCACCTCGGCGTAGTCGCGGTTGAAGAACGCGAGCAGGTTGCGGGCGAGGTAGTCCTGATCCTCGCGGGTCAGCGAACCGACGATCGCGCAGTCGATCGCGATGTAGCTCGGGTTCGCCGGGTCGCGCACGTCGACGAAGATGTTGCCCGGGTGCATGTCGGCGTGGAAGAAGTTGTGCTCGAACACCTGGGTGAAGAAGGTTTCCACGCCCCGGTCGGCGAGCTTCTTCAGGTCGGTGCCGCGCGCGATGAGCTCGTCCACGTCGCCGATCGGCACGCCGTAGACGCGCTCCAGCACCAGCACGTTGCGCCGGGTCAGATCCCAGTAGACGCGCGGCGCGTACAGCAGCGGCGAGTCGGCGAAGTTCAGGCGGATGCGCGCGGTGTTCGCCGCTTCCCGGAGGAGATCGAGCTCGCCGAGGATCGTGCCCTCGTAGTCGGCCACGACCTGCCGCAGGTGCAGACGCCGTGCCTCGCCGGAGTGCTCCTCCAGGAAGTCGGCGATCATCCTGAGCAGCTCGATGTCCTCGCGGATCACGGCCTCGATGCCGGGCCGCACCACCTTCACGACCACCTCGGTCCCGTCCGGCAGTACGGCCGGGTGCACCTGCGCGACCGACGCCGAAGCCATCGGCTGCATCTCGAAGCGCGCGAACGCCTGCTCGATCGGCCGGCCGATCGCGGCTTCCACGATCTGCCGGGCCTGTTCGCCGGGGAACGGCGGTACCTGGTCCTGCAGCCGTGCGAGCTCGTCGGCGATGTCGAGCGGCAGCAGATCGCGCCGGGTCGACATGAGCTGGCCGAACTTGACGAACACGGGGCCTAGGCTCTCGAGAGCGAGCCGGAGGCGCGCGCCGCGCGCGTGGGTGCCGGCCGGCAGCAGCCGGGCCGGCGACAGCCGCAGCAGCCAGCGGTAGCGGGACGGCAGCCGGGTGGAGTCGTCGGCGGTGAGCAGCAGGTCGAGTCGATAACGGCTGACGGTCCAGACGACCTTGATCAGACGTCGAAGCGCCTTCACTTTGCGGCCCGCCGCTGCTCCTCGGCCTGCACCCGGGCGTCGAGCCGATCGACCCGAAGGCGCAGCTCGTCCAGTTCGTCGAGAAAGCGCTCGAGCTGCCGGCGGTCGACGAACGCGTGGGCGGCGCCGTCGCGCATCGACTGCTGTACGCCTTCGAGCGCGGAGCGGAGCGTCGCCAGCGCGAGCTCGGCGGCACCGAGCGCCGTCTGCGTGAGCTCGTGACCGAGGAGGCGCCTGAGCGGCTCGCCGAGCTCGGGCCGGAACGCCGCAATCGCGGCGCGCAGCTCCGCGAGCACGGTGCTGTCGCCGTCGATGTCGAGCCGGCCGCGCTCGGCGTCCTCGCGGCCGAGCAGCCAGGCGAGCAGGTCCCGCGGCGAGCCGCGCACGATCACGTGCGGCTCGGCCGCCGCGTGCGGCGAGAAACGCAGCCGTCCGCCGCTCACCGTCAGCGTGAAGTCGCGGCGGCCGAGCGGACCGGGCAGCGTCGTCGACAGTTGCAGCCGCCGGCCTTCCAGCGCGGTCAGCCGCGCGCGGCTCGCCGGATCCAGATCGAGGCTCCGGTTGGCCAGGTCCGCCAGCACGTCCGCCAGCACCGAGTCGAGCCCGCGGCGTTCACCGGAATCCGTCACGGTCGCACGCCCCGATGGATGGCGGCGATGCCGCCGAGCAGGTTGTGGTACTCGACGTCGACGAAGCCGGCGTCCTCGATCATCAGCTTGAGCGCCTTCTGCGGCGGGTGCAGGCGGATCGACTCCACCAGATACTTGTAGCTGGCGGCGTCGCGGGCGACGAGCTGACCGAGCGCCGGCCACAGCGACTGGTACACCGAATACGCGGATTCCAGCACCGGGTTCTCGGGCTTCGAGAACTCGAGCACCAGCAGCACGCCGGACGGAGCGAGCACCCGGCGGGACTCGCGCAGCGCCGCGTCCTTGTCGGTGAAGTTGCGCAGCCCGAAGCCGATCGCGACGCAATCGAAGCTGCCGTCGGCGAACGGCAGCCGCTCCGCGCTCGCGCGGCAGAGCGCGACCTGCGCGCGGCCCTCGTCGAGCAGCCGGTCGCGGCCGACGGCCATCATCGCGGCATTGATGTCGGCCAGCACCACGCGCCCGGTCTCGCCCACCGCGTCGGCGAAGAGCCTCGCGAGATCGCCGGTGCCGCCGGCCAGGTCGAGCACGCGCATGCCCGGGCGCACGCCGGACATCTCCACGGTCATCCGCTTGAACAGCCGGTGGGTGCCGAGCGACATCAGATCGTTCATCACGTCGTAGCGGTGCGCGACCCGCTCGAACACGCCGCTGACCAGCCGGGTCTTCTCCGCCGGAGTCACCGTGCGGTAGCCGAAATCCACCGGCCGCTCCTGTGCCACCACCACCTCGAGAACGCGCTCAATTCCCGGCGCAGTTTACGCTCTGGGGTTCCATTGGCCCACCGGAATCGTGGGCAGGCGCGAGGCGTTGGCGGCCTTCAGCTCGGCGAGGTACTCCTGCCAGTAGCGCTCGCTGTTGGCGCCGAGATCGCGCAGGAAATCCCAGCCATACAGGCCGGAGTCGTGGCCGTCGTCGAATACCAGGCGCACCGCATAGTTGCCGACCGGCTCGATCCCGGTGATGTTCACGTACTTCTTGCCGGTCTGCAGGCGGCGTTCGCCGGGCGAGTGTCCGCGCACCTCGGCCGACGGCGAATAGACGCGCAGCAGCTCGGCCGGCAGCTCCAGGGTCACGTCGTCGAACACGACTTCGAGCATCCGGGATTTGCGCCGATAGGTGATCTTGCGGGGACGGTTGCTCATCGGAATCTCACGGCCCGTGGCCTGCGGCCCGCGGCTTACAGCCGTGGCTTGCAGCCCGTGGCCTCACAGGATGTAGCGTGACAGGTCCTGGTTCCTGACCAGATCGCCGAGCTGCTGGTCGACGTAGGCCGCGTCGATCGAGAAGCGCTCGCCGCTGTGCTCGGCGGCGCGGAACGACAGGTCCTCGAGCAGCCGTTCCATCAGCGTGTGCAGCCGCCGCGCGCCGATGTTCTCGGTGCCTTCGTTGACCTGCCAGGCGAGCTCGGCGATGCGCGCGAGCCCGTCGTCGGTGAACTCGATGTCGATGCCTTCCGTGGCCATCAGCGCGCGGTACTGCTCGGTCAGGCTCGCGTTCGGCTCCACCAGGATCCGGCGGAAATCTTCCGGCGTCAGCGGCGAGAGCTCCACCCGGATCGGCAGCCGGCCCTGCAGCTCGGGGATCAGATCGGACGGCTTCGCGAGGTGGAACGCGCCGGACGCGATGAACAGGATGTGGTCGGTGCGCACCATGCCGTACTTGGTGGACACGGTGCAGCCTTCGATCAGCGGCAGCAGATCCCGCTGCACGCCTTCCCGGGAGACGTCGGCGCCGAGGGTTTCGCCGCGCTTGGCGACCTTGTCGATCTCGTCGAGGAACACGATGCCGGTCTGCTCCACGGCCTCGATCGCGCGCGCCTTGACTTCGTCCTCGTTGATCAGCTTGGCCGCTTCCTCTTCCTGCACCTTGCGCAGCGCGTCCCTGATCTTCAGCCGCATGGTCTTCTTGCGGCCCTGGCCGAGGCTGCTGAAGATGCTCTGGAGCTGGTTGGTCATCTCCTCCATGCCGGGCGGCGCCATGATCTCGATGCCCATCGGCGGGGCGGACAGCTCGAGCTCCACCTCCTTGTCGTCGAGCTCGCCTTCGCGCAGGCGCTTACGGAAGAGCTGCCGGGTGGTGCTGTCGGTGCTGCGCTCCTCGGCCGGCTGACCGAAGCCCACCGCTCGGGGCGCCGGCAGCAGCGCATCGAGGATGCGCTCCTCGGCGAGGTCCTCGGCGCGGTGCCGCACCTGCCCGATCTGCCGCTCGCGCTCCATCTTAACGGCGGCGTCGGCGAGATCGCGGATGATCGATTCCACGTCACGGCCGACGTAGCCGACCTCGGTGAACTTGGTGGCTTCCACCTTGATGAACGGCGCGCCGGCGAGCCGCGCGAGGCGCCGGGCGATTTCGGTCTTGCCGACGCCGGTGGGGCCGATCATCAGGATGTTCTTCGGCGTGACCTCCTCCGCGAGCTCGGGCGGAAGCTGCATCCGCCGCCAGCGGTTGCGCAGCGCGATCGCAACCGCCCGCTTGGCCTGCTGCTGCCCGATGATGTGCTTGTCCAGCTCGTGGACGATTTCCCGGGGCGTCATCAACGTCATGACGTTTCGAGGACCTCGATGGTGCGGTTGTGGTTGGTGTAGATGCAGATGTCCGCGGCGATCTCGAGCGCGCGCTCGACGATCGCAGGGGCGGGGAGGTCGGTGTTCTCCGCGAGCGCGCGGGCGGCCGCATGCGCGTAAGGGCCGCCGGAGCCGATCGCGAGGATGCCCGATTCCGGCTCGACCACGTCGCCGTTGCCGCTGATCAGGAGCGCCGCGCTCCTGTCGGCGACGATCAGCATCGCCTCGAGGCGCCGGAGCGCCCGGTCCGAGCGCCAGTCCTTCGCGAGCTCCACCGCGGCACGGGTCAGGTTGCCCTGGAACTTGTCGAGGTTCGCTTCGAAGCGCTCGAACAGCGTGAACGCATCGGCGGTACCGCCGGCGAAGCCGGCGAGCACCTTGCCGTCGTGCAGCCGCCGCACCTTGCGCGCGTTGCCCTTCATCACGGTCTGGCCGAACGACACCTGGCCGTCGCCGCCCATCGCGACCTGTCCGGGCCGGTGTACGCAGAGGATCGTGGTGGCGTGCAGTTCGCCCATGAAGTTCCTTCCGTGGCCGGAGAACGGCCGGGGAATGGATAGTGGGGACGCGACCGGCGTAATGCAACGATTGCCTGGGAGCAACGATTGCCTGGGAGCGACGATTGCTGTGCGAGCGGCGATTGCTGTGGGAGCGGCCTCCGGCCGCGAATGCTTGCTGCGAATTCACCCGATTCGCCGCCGGAGGCCGCTCCCACATTCGATGCGTTACTTCGGCCGCCGGGTCCAGATCGCGGCGATGTTCTTCTCGCGCAACCGGGTCAGCGCGCGTTCGGCTTCCACCTTGCGCTCGAACGGCCCCACGGTCACCCGGTACCAGAGGCCGCTGCTCAGCGTGATCGAGCTCGTGGTGGCGGGGAGATCCATCAGCAGCAGCGCGGCGCGCAGCCGCTCGGCGTCTTCCCGGGATCGGAACGAGGCGGCCTGCAGCAGGATTTCCTCGTCGGCCGCGGCCGCCGGCTCGGGGTCGGTCGCATAGATGTCCGGGTCCGCGGTGACCCGGCTGTTGCGCAGCAGGTCGTCGAACTCGAAGGTCAGCTCCGGCTCGGGCGCCGCCGCAGCCGGCGCGGTCGGCTCGGCCGGGTTCTCGCCGCCGAGCAGCTCCGGCAGATAGGCGGCGCCGAGGACCACGGCCGCGCCCATCACGACCCCGGCGGAGAAGCTCGGCGCGTGGAACAGCGTGCGCCGCACCGGCGAGCTCGGCCGGCCGCGGCCGTTCGCCGCGCGCCGGGGCGGCGGGCGGCGCGCGCTGCGCGCCTGCAGCAAGGTGAGCGTCCGGAGGGCGAGGGCGAGAAGGTACGGCATCGTGCGGCAATGATAGGACAAACGACGCGTTCAGAACGTGTCGTACGGGTCGACGTCCAGCGACCAGCGCAGCGCGCGCGCCTTCGGCGGGTCGTCCACGAGGCCGCGCAGCGCCCGGTGCAGCGCCGGCCGGCGGTCGGCCAGCACCATGAGCTGGAAGCGGTAGCGGTCGGCGACCCGCGCGATCGGCGCGCTCGCCGGACCGAGCACCTCGAGATCCGCGCGTACGGCCCTCGCGGCGCAGAGCCGCTCGCGCACCGCGCGCAGGAACGCCTGGGCCGGTTCAGCGGCCGCGGCCTCGGCGCGGATCAGCGCCATCGGGCGGAACGGCGGCAGTCCGGCCGAGCGGCGATGCTCGAGCTCGCGGCGGGCGAAGCCGGCGTACCCGTGCTCGATCAGCGAGCGCAGCGTGGCATTCTCCGGCTGAAAGGTCTGGATCCAGACCTCGCCGGGCCGCTCCGCGCGCCCGGCGCGGCCGGCCACCTGAATGATGAGCTGCGCGGTGCGTTCCGGCGCGCGGAAATCGGGACTGAGGAATCCGGCGTCGGCATTGATCACCGCCACCAGCGTCACGTTCGGGAAGTGGTGTCCCTTGGCCAGCATCTGCGTGCCCACCAGGATCGCCGGCCGGCCGCTGCGGATCGCCGCGAGCTGCGCTTCGAGACGGCGCTGGCTGCGGGTGGTGTCGCGATCGATCCGGTACAGCGGCAGATCCGGGAACAGCGCCTCGAGGCCGGCTTCGGTGCGCTGCGTGCCGAGACCGACGCCGATCAGGCCGGTGCGTGCGCAGCCGGGGCAGGCGCCCGGCAGGCGCTCACGGGCGCCGCAGTGGTGGCAGAGCAGGGCTTCGGGCCGGCGGTGCAGCGTCATCGGCAGCTCGCAGTGCCGGCACTCGGCCCGCCAGCCGCAGCTCGGGCACAGGTAGCTCGGCGCGTAGCCGCGCCGGTTCAGGAACACCAGCGCCTGTCCGCCCGCCTCGAGGTGGCGGCGCAGAATCTGCGCGAGCGGGTCGCTGATGCCGTCGCGCAGCCGGTGCCCGCGGATGTCCAGCAGGTGGAAGTCCGGCAGCCGCGCGCCGCCCGCGCGCTGCGACAGCGTCAGGTGCCGATAACGGCCGCTGCCGGCGTTCAGGAGCGACTCGAGCGACGGCGTCGCGCTGCCGAGCAGCAACGGGATGTCGAGCGCCTTGGCACGCTTCACCGCCACGTCCCGGGCCGAATAGCGCAGCCCGTCCTGCTGCTTGAACGAACCGTCGTGCTCCTCGTCGACGACGATCAGGCCGAGATCGCGGAACGGCGTCAGCACCGCGGAGCGGGTGCCGATCAGGATGCCGATCTCGCCGGCGCGGCAGCGCAGCCAGACGTCGAGGCGCTGGGCGTCGGTCATGTTCGAGTGCAGCGTCGCCGCGGCGCCGAAGCGGCGCTCGAAGCGGCGCAGGGTCTGCGGCGTGAGCGCGATCTCCGGCACCAGCACCAGCACCTGGCGGCCGTTCGCGCGCGCCGCTTCGATCAGCCGCAGGTAGATCTCGGTCTTGCCGCTGCCGGTGACGCCGTCGAGCAGCGCGGGGTGGAAGCCGTCGAGGTGCCGGCTCAGCGTGTCGAACGCCGCCTGCTGCTCCGCGTTCAGGGCGGGACGCGGCCCCGGCGCTCGGGCTTGCCGCGCGGTGCAGGGCGCGGCGGGCGCGCGCACCAGCACGCCCTTCGCCGCGAGCCCCCGCACCACCGCGTCGCTGAAGCCCGCGGCCGCGAGGTCCTCGGCGCCGGCGGCGCCGCCCCGGCGCAGCAGGTGTTCCACGAGCGCCTGCTGTTTCGGCGCACGGCGCAGATCCGGGCGGCTTCCGGTGAGCTGCCAGACGAGGGGGCGGCGGACCGTCAGCTCCGCGCCCTTGCGCGCGGCCGCCGGCAGCGCGGCCGCCAGCGTCTCGCCGAGCGGGTGGTGGTAGTAGTCGGAAAGCCACAGCGCGAGCCGGAACAGCTCCTCGCCGAACACGTTCTCCCGGTCCAGCACGGCGTGCACCGGTTTCGGTTCCGGGTGCGGGTCGGACGGCGCCATCTCGACGCAGACGGCGGTGAGGAGCTGGCGGCCGAACGGCACCTTGAGCCGCGCGCCCGCGACCGGCACCGGCAGGTCGGTGCCGACCGCGTAATCGAACAGCTGGTGCAACGGTTTCGGTACCGCGACGCGCACCACGCGGGCCGGGTCGGTGGCGGGCGCAGTCAAGCCGGTGTCTCGATCGATGTCACTGGGGCCTTCGGGGTCTCGTCGGGAAAGTCGGCAAGTCCGGCAACTGTCGGCAAAGCCGCCGAGCCGCGCAACCGACCCTCGCTTGCGATGTTACCGGCATCTGACTACACTGCGCGCCCTTCCATCATTCGACCGGCCGTCCGGGATAGCCATGAAACCCGACATCCATCCGGAATACGGCAAATTGAGAGCCGTGTGCAGTTGCGGCAACGTCATCGAGACGCACTCGACCCATACGGGCGAGATGCATCTGGACGTCTGCAGCGCGTGCCATCCGTTCTACACCGGCAAGCAGAAGATCGTCGACACCGGCGGGCGCGTCGAGCGCTTCCGCCGCCGCTTCGGCAACCGCAACCGCGGCTGACGGCTCCCCGGCGCGTGCCCGGCGGCGCTCGCCGGGCGCTCCGTTCCCACCGGCTGCGCCGGAACCTCGCGAGTATCTTCGGTCTAAGGTCCGGGAGCAGTAGTATCCCGTTCGAGGGCCCGTGAGACCGAGAGGATACGTCCGTGCAGATTGATCGCACCCAGAGCGGTCGCCGGCGTCGGAGCTTCAGCGTGCTGGTGCTGCTCGCTGCGCTGATCGCGCTGCCGACCGGTGTGCAGGCGGCCGGCCCCGGCGAGAAGGTCTACCGGGAAATGGTCGAGAACGACCAACTCTACCCGGACGAGGAATGGCAGAAGTACGTCCAGGAGGTCGGCGAGCGGCTGCTGGCGGTGACCCCGGACGCCGGCGAGGAATACCACTTCTACGTGCTGGACAACCCGGCGGTGAACGCGATGGCGCTGCCGGACGGGTACATCTTCGTGAACCGGGGCCTGATCGCGTACCTGCGCTCGGAGGACGAGCTCGCCGGCGTGATCGGCCACGAGATCGGCCACGTGGTGGGCCACCACGCGCGGCGCAGCAACACGCTCGGCGCGTTCGGCAACGTGCTCGGTTTCATCGGCGCGATCATGACCGGCACGGGCGCGGTGGCCGACCTCGCGAATACCGCGACCGCGACGCTGCGCTCCGGGTACGGGCGCGAGTTCGAGCTCGAGGCGGATTCCTACGGCGCGGAGTTCCTCGCGAAGGCCGGCTACAACCCGCTCGCGATGATCGACGTGCTGCAGGTGCTGAAGGATCACGAGCTGTTCAGCAAGAACGTGAAGCGCGAGCCGACGGTCTACCACGGCCTGTTCTCGTCCCACCCGCGCAACGACAAGCGCCTGCACGACGCGGTGATGAAGACCCAGAACGCGATGCCGAGCGAGCTCGCGCCGCCGGTGCGCGACTTCTGGGAGATGATGGACGGGCTCGTGTTCGGCGACGAGGCGGCCACCGGGCTGATCAAGGACCAGACCTACTATCACGGCGCGCTGCGCGTGGTGTTCTCGTTCCCGCAGGGCTGGGACGTGATGAACACCTCGGCCGAGGTGCTCGGCCGGCCGCCGCAGGGCGCGACCCACGCGTCGATCGCGGTGCAGCGGCTGAACGCGCCGAGCGAGGAGCAGACGCCCGAGGAATTCGTCCGCGAGACGCTGAAGCGTGACGACGTGAAGAGCGGCGAGAGCCGCGAGATCAACGGCTACCAGGCGTTCGTCGGCGACATCGAGATCGCCGGCGGCGGGGCCAAGGCGCGCAAGATCGCGGTGATCTACAAGGATTCGAGCGTCTACCTGTTCAAGGGCGAAGTCGGCGCGCTCGGCGACGTCGAGCAGTTCGAGAAGGACTGGCGCGCGACGCTGGAGTCGTTCCGCGCGATGACCGCCGAGGACCTGCGCATCGCGAACAGCCAGCGGATCAAGGTGGTGGTGGCGAAGCCCGAGGACACCTTCGCCGAGCTCGCGAAGCGGGTGTCGATCAAGTCGTACCCGGAGGAGACGCTGCGGCTGATCAACGGGCTGCAACCGTTCGGCGAGCCGCGCGCGGGCGACTACATCAAGATCATCCAGTAACCCCGCACCTCGCGGGAGCAGGGGCTACCCGCCCAGCTCCGGCCGCGGATGGCCGCGGCCGGGCGAACCTCAGAAGATCTCGACCGGTTTGATCTGCTCTTCTTCGTCCCGCGGCCGGTCGAGCGCGTTGCCGGCGGCCGGCGCCGGCGTGTGCTCGGCCAGGAAGTACTCGAAGACCGCGTCGGGGTTGCCGGGCGAAGTGCGCTCGCCGGTGGCGGGGTCGATCTTCATCGTCACGACGCCGCCGGGTTGCGGCGGGTGGCGCTCGGGCCGGCCGGCCAGCGCGACCTTCATGTAGTCCATCCAGATCGGCAGCGGCGTGTTGGAGCCGTACTCGCGCGCACCGAGCGGCGCGTGGTTCGGGAAGCCCACCCAGACCGTGGTGACGAGCTCCGGGTTGTAGCCGTTGAACCAGGTGTCCGCGGCGTCGTTGGTGGTGCCGGTCTTGCCGGCGAGGTCGCCCCGCTCGAGCTGGCGCGCGCGGGTTCCGGTGCCGCGGCGGATCACATCCTGCAGCATCGTGTGCATGATGAACGCGATGCGCTCGTCCAGCACCCGCTGCGCGGCGATGACCGGCTCGCCTTCGTGCATCACCACCGAGCGCGGCCGATTCGCCGGCCGGCGGGCGGGGTCGGCCGGCGGCTCGGCGGTGACCGCGGCGGCGGTGACGGGACGGACGCCCGGGTGGGGCGACTCCGCCAGCGCCGGGGGCTCGCGCCCCGATTCGTCCCGGGGCCCGGTGTCGCGGGGCCGGGCACCACCACGCTGGGCGTCACTACGCTGGGTGTCACCACGCCGGGCGTACGGCAGCCCGGAAAGGTCGATCGCGAGATCCCCGTCACAGTCCCGGCATACCACCGGATGGCGCGCCTTGTAGATGCGCGCGCCCGAGACGTCGTAGACCTCGTCGATCACGTGAGGCTCGATCAGATGGCCGCCGTTCGCGAACACCGCGTACGCCACCGCCATCTCCATCGGGGTCACCGCCATCGTGCCGCCGCCCACCGCGAGCTGGGTATTGCGCGGGAAGTCGCTGGTGTCGAAGCCGAAGCGCTTCGAGTAGTCGAGCACCCGGTTCGCGCCGACGTCGAGCAGCACCCGCATGGTCACCAGGTTGATGGAGCGGTACAGCGCCTCGCGCAGCCGGGTCGGGCCGTTGTAGCGGTTGTTGTCGTTGTCGGGCCGGTATTCGGATTCGAGGTTCTTGTCCTCGAACACCAGCGGCGCGTCCATGTAGATGCTCGCCGGTGTCACCCCGTGGGCGAGCGCGGCGGCGTAGACGAACGGCTTGAAGCCGGAGCCCGGCTGGCGGGCGGCCTGCAGCGCGTGGTTGAACTGATTGATCGCGAAGTCGAAGCCGCCGACCATCGCCTGCACCGCGCCGGTGTCCGGGTCGAGCGACACCAGCGCGCCCTGGATCGCCGGCACCTGGGTCAGCATCCAGCGGAGCTGCGGCCCCGCCCCAGGCGGCCCCGCGGCGGCGGGATCGCCCGCGGCGGGATCCGGCGCGGGCACCGTCTCGGCGCGCACCCGGATCAGATCGCCCACCGCGAGCACGTCCGCCGGCCGGGTGGGCGCCGGCCCGCGGGCGTCGACGCTCTGGAACGGACGCGCCCAGGCGAGCGACTCCATCGTCAGCACGATGGACGTGCCGTCGCGCAGCACCGCGTGCGCCTGCTCGTCACCGACCTCGGTCACCACGGCGGCCCGCAGCTCGGCGAAGTCCCGCGTCCGTTCGAGCGCCGCGAGCGCTTCCTCGATGCCCCCCGCTTCCACCCGGGCCTCGGGGCCGCGGTAGCCGTGGCGGCGGTCGTAGGCGATCAGGCCGCGGCGCAGCGCGGCGGCGGCCGCCCGCTGCCGCTCGGCGTCGAGCGTGGTGACCACCTCGTAGCCGCCGGTATAAAGGTCGGGAATGCGCGCCAGCAGCTGCTGGCGGACCCATTCGGCCGGATACGGCGCCGGCACGTCGAGATCGCGCTCGTGCAGCCGCGCCGTCACCGGGCTCGCGACCGCCTCGTCGTACTGCGCACGGGTGATCGAACCCTGCTCGAGCATCCGCGACAGCACCACGTTGCGCCGGGCCAGCGCCCGCCTCGGCCCGTTGATCGGATTGCCGGCGGTCGGCGCCTGGGGAATGCCGGCCAGCATCGCGAGCTGCGCCAGGTTGAGCTGGTCGAGCGGCTTGCCGTAGTAGGTGAACGCGGCGGCCTGGGCGCCGTAGGCCCGCTTACCGAACGGCACCGCGTTGATGTACAGCTCCAGGATCTCGTCCTTGGTCAGCTCCTGCTCGATCTTCAGCGCCAGCAGGATCTCCTTGAACTTGCGGATGAAGAGCTGATCCAGCGAGAACGTGCCGAGGTTGCGCGGGAGCTGCATCGTGATCGTGGAGGCGCCCTGGGTGATCTCGCCGCGGTTCAGCACCAGCTCCACCGCCGCACGGACCAGCGAGATCACGTCGACGCCGCTGTGCTCGTAGAAGCGCTTGTCTTCGGTATCGAGCACCGCTCTCACGAACAACGGCGGAACTTGGTCTAGAGTGATAGGGATGAGGCGGCGTTCCCCGAATTCGGCGATCAGCTTGCGGTCGGCGGTGTAGACCCGGAGCGGTGTCTCGAGCCGGACCTGGCGGTATGTCGCAGCATCGGGAATCTGCGGGTCGAGATAGAGATAGGCTGCCGCGAGACTGAGGACTGCGGCACATACAGCCGCCAGGGCCAGCCACATAATACGGGCGACGACTTGTTTCGATCTCCCCGTCATCGGGTCAGCCGGGACGATGAGGAAGCGGCGGGTGACCGGTAACCTGACGGATTGCGGCGGCCGGCCATCTCGGATTTAATGCGCGACTGCATGAATAGGACGTAAGTGCCCGAGCAAATAAGGAAATTTACCCGTGTTCGGCCTATTTAAAAAGAAGCCCAGCGTTCTGCTCGGGCTGGATATCAGCTCCACGTCGGTAAAGCTTCTCGAGCTGTCGAGGAACAACGGTCGGTATCGGGTGGAGGCCTATGCTGTGGAGCCGCTGCCCCCGAATGCGGTGGTCGAGAAGAATATTAGCGACGTGGAGGGCGTAGGTGAAGCAATCAAGCGGGTGCTGACCCGCTCGAAGGCGCAGTCCCGCATGGCCGCGGTCGCGGTGGCCGGTTCGGCGGTGATCACCAAGACCATCGAAATGGACGCCTCGCTCACCGACGAGGAGATGGAGAACCAGATCACGGTCGAGGCGGACCAGTACATCCCGTATCCGCTCGACGAGGTGGCCATCGACTTCGAGGTCCAGGGACTCTCGGAGCGCAATCCCGAGCAGGTCGAGGTGCTGCTCGCCGCGTGCCGCCGCGAGAACGTCGAGATGCGTGAAGCGGCGCTCGCGCTCGGCAACCTGAAGGCGGCGGTGGTGGACATCGAGGCGCACGCGATGAAGCGCGCGTTCGAGCTGATCAAGCCGCAGCTCGGCCACAACCCGCAGGACCTGGTGGTGGCCATCATCGACATCGGCGCCACGATGACGACGCTGTCGGTGCTCGCCGACGACCGCTCGATCTACACCCGGGAGCAGCTCTTCGGGGGTAAGCAGCTCACGGAAGAGATTCAGCGCCGGTACAGCCTCTCGTTCGAAGAGGCCGGGCTCGCCAAGAAGCAGGGCGGCCTGCCGGACGACTATGAAGAAGAAGTGCTGCAGCCGTTCAAGGAGGCCGTGCTTCAGCAGGTGACTCGATCGCTGCAGTTCTTCTTCTCATCCAGCCAGTACGACGACGTCGACTACATCGTGCTCGCGGGCGGCACCGCGTCCATCGACGGGCTCGCGGACATGATCGAGAACAAGCTCGGCACCCCGACCTTGATCGCCAACCCGTTCGTCGACATGGCGCTCGCCAACAAGGTGGACGCCGATGCGCTGGCCAACGACGCGCCGGCGATGATGATCGCCTGTGGGCTGGCGATGAGGAGCTTCGACTGATGGCACGCATCAACCTGTTGCCGTGGCGCGAGTGGGAACGCGAGCGCCGGAAGAAGGAATTCCTGGCCAACCTCGGCGGCGTGCTGGTGGCGGCGCTCGCGATCGTGGTGCTGTTCGGCTGGTACCTGGACGAGCGGGTCGAGACCCAGCAGGCACGCAACCGTTTCCTCGAGCAGGAGATCGCGGATCTCGACCGCAAGATCGCCGAGATCCAGAGCCTGCAGAAGACGCGCGACGAGCTGCTCGCGCGGATGCGGGTGATCCAGGAGCTGCAGGGCAACCGCCCGGTGATCGTCCGGGTCTTCGACGAGCTGGTCCGCACCCTCGCCCAGGGCGTGCACTTCAAGTCCCTGAAGAAGGAAGGCACCACGCTCGCGGTGGAAGGCGTCGCGGAATCGAACAACCGCATCTCGTCGCTGATGCGCAACCTCGACAACTCCGACTGGTTCGCGAGCCCCAACCTGAAGACGATCAAGGAAGACCCCAAGAACCCGCACTACGGGCCGCAGGCCAGCACGTTCAGCCTGACGTTCGTGCAGACCAACCCGAAAGATGTGCCGGAAGGGGAGTGACGCGCCATGGCACTGAAGGACTCCCTGGAACAGCTCCAGAACTTCGACCTCGCCGACCTCGACTTGAACAACATCGGCTCGTGGCCGGGCGCGGTGAAGGTCATCGTGATGGTGCTGCTGTTCCTGCTGGTGATGGGCGGCGGCTACTACGTGCACATCACCGACAAGCAGAAGGCGCTCGAGACCGCGGAGCGCAAGGAACAGGAGCTGCGCAAGGATTTCGAGACCAAGAGCGAGAAGGCGGCGAACCTCGACGCCTACCGCCAGCAGAAGGCCGAGATGGAAACGACCTTCCAGGGGCTGCTGCGGCAATTGCCGAGCGACACCGAGGTACCGGGCCTGATCGAGGACATCACCCGCACCGCGCTCGACAACGAGCTCAACATCGAGAGCATCGATCTGCAGGACGAGGTACGTACCGAGTTCTACGTGGAGCTGCCGATCCGGATCGTGGTGGAAGGCAACTACCACAAGATCGGCTCGTTCGTGAGCGGTGTCGCCAATCTGTCGCGGATCGTCACGCTGCACGACTTCGTCATCGAGCCGCAGGATTCGCCGGTGAACCTGAAGATGTCGATTCTGGCCAAGACTTACCGGTATCTGGATGAGGACGAGTGATGCAGATACTCCGTAAGCAGGGCCGCGCGCTCGCAGGCGCGGCGCGTATCAGAGTGCTCGCCGCCGTGGCGCTGACCGCGGCGCTCGCCGGTTGCGCGAACGATCGCGACTTCGACGATCTCGAGGCATTCATGAAGGAAGTGCAGGCGCGCAAGCCCGGACGCATCGAGCCGCTGCCGCCGTTCGAGCAGGTGCCGCCGTTCGCGTACCAGGCGGGGGCGCTGCGCAGCCCGTTCGAGCCGCCCGTGAAGGTGCGCACGCCCGACCGGCCGAGCGGCCCGCAGGTCAAGCCCGACCCGAACCGCCAGAAGCAGTATCTGGAGCAGTACACCATCGCCAGCCTGTCGATGGTGGGAACGCTGTCGCAGGGCCCCCGCACCTACGCGCTGATTCAGGACCCCGAGGGCGGCGTGCACCGCGTTCAGCGGGGCGACTACATGGGCACGGACCACGGCAGAGTGACGGACATAGAAGAAGGCGCGATCGAGCTGATCGAGATCGTCCCGGACGGTACGGGGGGCTGGGTGGAACGCTCCCGCACCGTCTCACTGGGTGGTGGAGATAGAGGATGAGGACCATGCTTAACCTGAACCGGCGGGTCGGCGCCATCACGGCGGCCGTGCTCGCTCTCCTGGCCGCTCCGGCCTGGGGCGTGACCATCGAGGACGTGGAGTTCTCCTCGCTGCCCGGTGACAAGACCGAGATCCGTCTGAAGTTCGACGGCACGCCGCCTCAGCCGAACGGATACACCATCGAGCGCCCGGCGCGCATCGTGCTGGATCTGCCCGGCGTCGATGCCGATCTCGAGGAGAAGCATCACGGCCTCGGCATCGGCAACGCGCGGCGGCTGTCCATCGTCAGCACCAAGGACCGTACCCGGGCGATCGTGAACCTGACCCGCCTGGTGCCGTACGAGACCAGCATCGAAGGCAACACGCTGTACGTGCTGGTGGGCGCCACCGGCGGCTCCGGCACGGTTTCCGAGCAGGTGTTCTCGAGCGACGAGGACGAGCGGCCGAGCCGTGCGGACTCGCGCATCACCCAGGTCGACTTCCGCCGCGGCGCGGAAGGTGAAGGCCGGGTGATCATCAACCTGTCGGATCCGAAGGCGCCGGTGAACGTCACCACCCAGAGCGGCAAGATCGAGGTGGAAGTGCGCAACACCGCGCTGCCCCAGGAGCTGCGCCGGCGGCTCGACGTGACCGACTTCGCGACGCCGGTGCGGATCGTCGACGCGGTGCAGGAAGGCCCGCACACGGTGTTCCGGATCGACGCGGCCGGCAACTACGACTACCTGGCCTACCAGGCGGACAACACGCTGTCGATCGACGTGACGCCGGTGACCGAGGAGGAGCTCGCGCGGCGCGAGGACCAGTTCAAGTACACGGGCGAGAAGCTGTCGCTGAACTTCCAGGACATCGAGGTCCGCTCGGTGCTGCAGCTGATCGCCGACTTCACCGACCTGAACCTGGTCGCGAGCGACACGGTCACCGGCCGGATCACGCTGCGCCTGAAGAACGTGCCGTGGGACCAGGCGCTGGAGCTGATCCTGAAGACGAAGGGCCTCGACAAGCGTCAGCAGGGCAACGTGCTGCTGGTGGCGCCGGCCGCCGAGATCGCGGCCCGGGAGAAGCTCGAGCTCGAGAATCAGAAGCAGATCGCCGAGCTCGCGCCGCTGCGCACCGAATTCATCCAGATCCGCTACGCCAGCGCGAGCGAGCTCTACTCGCTGTTCAGCGGCTCCGGCGAGGGCCAGCGTTCGATGCTCTCGGAGCGCGGCAGCGTGATCGTCGACGAGCGCACCAACGCGATCATCCTGACCGACACCGCGGACAGGATCGAAGAGTTCCGCCGGGTGATCCAGCAGCTCGACATTCCTGTGCGGCAGGTGCTGATCGAGGCGCGCATCGTCACGGCGAACGCGAACTACTCGAAGGATCTCGGCATCCGCTGGGGCGGCGGCCACATCGAGGACAACGTCGCCGGCGGCCAGCTCCGGCTCGGCGGCTCCCTCGATACGCTCGGCGAGCTGCAGAACATCATCGTCGACGGCTCCGGCGAGATCACCACGCCCGGCGATCTGGTGGTGGATCTCGGGATCGTCGAGGCCGGTGCGACCAGCTTCGGCATCGGCTTCACGAACAACGGCACGCTGCTCGACCTCGAGCTGTCGGCGCTGGCCTCCGAAGGCCATGCCGAGGTGGTCGCCCGGCCGAAGGTGATCACCGCCGACAAGGCGCCGGCGCTGATCGAGTCGGGCGTGGAGATTCCGTATCAGGAAGCCTCCTCGAGCGGCGCGACCTCCACGTCGTTCAAGGACGCCGTGCTGTCGCTCGAGGTGACGCCGCAGATCACGCCGGACGACCGCATCATCATGAAGCTGACGGTGAAGCAGGATACGGTCGGCCAGGTGTTCCAGGGCGTGCCGTCCATCAACACCAACGAGATCCAGACCCAGGTGCTGGTGGACAACTCGCAGACCGTGGTGCTCGGCGGGATCTTCACCACCGACCGCAACTTCGCGGTCACGAAGACGCCGTTCCTGGGTGACCTGCCCTACGTGGGACGGCTGTTCCGCCGCACCGAGGAGCGTGACGACAAGCAGGAGCTCCTGATCTTCATCACCCCGCGGATCGTGCAGGATTCCCTGACCCGCTAGCGATCCCGCCCCCGCAAGCCCGCCCCGCTGCTCGCAGCGGGGCGACGGGTTACACTAGACGGCGCCGGTTGGCGCCGTCCGTCTATGAGCAAGCCGAACATCATTCTCATCGGCCTGATGGCCGTGGGAAAAAGCACCGTGGGCAGGCTGCTCGCGCAGACGCTGCACATGGAGTTCTACGACTCCGATCACGAGATCGAGCGCCGGGCCGGGGCGCCGGTCTCGTGGATCTTCGACGTGGAAGGCGAGCAGGGTTTCCGGCTGCGCGAGCACCACGTGCTGGACGAGCTCACGGCGCGTTCGGGCGTGGTCGTGGCCACCGGCGGCGGCGCGGTGCTGTGGCCGTGCAACCGCTCGCTGCTCGCCGCGCGCGGGATCGTGATCCACCTCGACAGCCCGATCGAGCGTCTGGTGGAACGGACCCGCCGCGACCGCAAGCGCCCGCTGCTGCAGAACGGCAATCCCCGGGAGACGCTGGCGCGCCTGCATCGGGAGCGCGAGCCGATGTACCGGGAGATCGCCGACTACCGGTTCGTGACCGACCAGCAGGGGCCGCGGGTGCTCGCCAGGGACATCGAGAAGCGCCTGCGAGAGGATGGAGTGATATGACCACGCCGACAGACGTGCGAACGGTGCAGGTGGAGCTCGGCGAGCGCAGCTACCCGATCCATATCGGCGAGCGTCTGCTCGGCCGCGCGGGCCTGCTCGATACGCACCTGCGCGGGCGGCAGATCGCAGTCGTCAGCAACGACGTGGTGGCGCCGCTGTACCTCGACGCGCTGCGTAAGACGCTGGGCGGTGAGCACCAGGTCGACGTGTTCCTGATGAAGGACGGCGAGCAGCACAAGAGCCTCGAGAGCTACGCCGCGCTGATGGACTTCCTGCTCGAGCGGCATCACGAGCGCTCGACCACGGTGCTCGCGCTCGGCGGCGGCGTGGTGGGCGATCTCGCCGGCTTCGCCGCGGCGACGTTCCAGCGCGGGGTCGATTTCGTGCAGGTACCCACCACGCTGCTCGCGCAGGTGGACTCGTCGGTGGGCGGCAAGACCGCGGTGAACCACCCCCGCGGCAAGAACATGATCGGCGCGTTCCACCAGCCGCGCTGCGTGCTGGCGGACATCGGCGTGCTCGGCACGCTGCCGGCGCGCGAGTACCGCGCGGGCCTCGCGGAAGTGGTGAAATACGGCGTGATTCACGACGCCGCGTTCTTCGGGTGGCTGGAAGCGCACACCGAAGCGCTGGCGCGTCGCGAGGCCGACAGCCTGCTCCACGCGGTGCAGCGGTCCTGCGAGATCAAGGCCGAGGTGGTGGCCGCCGACGAGCGCGAGTCGGGGCTGCGCGCGCTGCTCAACTTCGGCCACACGTTCGGCCACGCGATCGAGACGCTGACCGGCTACCGGCAGTGGCTGCACGGCGAGGCGGTGGCGGCGGGGATGGTGATGGCGGCCGACCTGTCGGTGCGCCAGCGACTCTGCGACCGGGCGGATGCGCGGCGCATCCGGGCGCTGCTCGAGCGCCTGGGACTGCCGGTGCGGCCGCCGGAGCTTCCGGCGGACGAGATGCTCACGGCGATGAGCCACGACAAGAAGGTGCTGGACGGGCGGCTGCGGCTGGTGCTCGCGGAGCGGCTCGGCCGCGCCCGGGTGACCGACCGGGTCGAGCCGGCGGCGCTCCATGCGACGCTCCGCGCCGGGGCGCGGTTGTGCGATGGCTGACCGCGCCGCCGAAAAGGCCGCCAGGGACGGGCGCCGCGGCGCCGACGATCCGGGGTTCTACGCCGGCGGCGGCCGCAAGACGCACCTCGAGCAGCTTCGCCATCTGAATCAGT
Organism: Pseudomonadales bacterium; assembly: GCA_036381275.1. Taxonomy (GTDB): domain Bacteria; phylum Pseudomonadota; class Gammaproteobacteria; order Pseudomonadales; family Azotimanducaceae; genus UBA7803. Next base: position 104,627 of record DASVDC010000143.1, read on the forward strand.
GGTCGCGGCGCATCCTGGTCGTGACCGGTGCCGCCGGCGCGGGCAAGACCGTGCTGTACCGGCAGTTCTCGGCGACGCTCGAGCCGCGCGCGAAGGCCGCGCGGGTCGAGGCGGGGCAGGCGAACGCGCCGCGCGAGCTGCTTCAAGCGATGATCCAGGGCTTCGGTCTGGCCGCGCCCTCGGCCGCCGATGCCGCGTTGCTCGGTGAGCTGATCGCCGCGCACGCCACCGACCAGGAGCGGGCCGACCGCCATTGCGTGGTGCTGGTCGACGACGCCGAGCAGCTCGACCACCGCGCGCTCGACCTCCTGGTACAGCTCGCATCGGAAGCGCCGTTGCGGGTGGTGCTGTTCGGTGAGGTCAAGCTGGTGCCGGCGATCGAGCGGGCGGCGCGCAACCACGGCGCGGCCTGGCACGAGATCCGCCTCGGCGGTTTCGATGCCGAGGAAGTGCGCGACTACCTCGCGTGGTGGTTCGGGCGCCACGGCCACGAGGAGGCGCTGCCGCTCGACGACGCGCAGGTGCGTCAGATCGCCCGGCTGTCGGAGGGGCTGCCCGGCCGGATCGAGCAGATGGCGCGGGTGCTGCTCGCGAAGATCGAGTCGCAGGGCGGCGCAGCGCCGCCGAAGCGGTCCTTCCCGGCGACACACGCGGCGCTGGCCGGGCTGCTGCTCGCGTTGGTCGGGCTGATCTACCTGGTGTGGCCGGCGGACGGGCCGGACGATGGGGCGACGGAGGTCGTCGAGGTCGAGGTGCCGCCGCCGCGGCCGGCCCGGGCGGAAGAGGCGCCGCCCGCGGCGGAACGGGATTCACAAGCAATCGAACGCGCGGCACCGGTGCCGCCGGAGCCGGAGCCGCCGGAGCCGGAGCCGCCGGAGCCGGAAGTGGCGGACGCCGATCCGCCGCCGACGGAGCCCGAGCCGATTCCGGAGCAGCCGGAGCCGCCATCGGCGGAGCCCGAGCGCCCTTCGCCGCCGCCGGACGAGGCGCCGGCCGTCGCGGCGCGCGGCGTGCGCGGTGCGGACTGGATCATGCGTCAGCCGCCGGCCGCGTACACGCTGCAGCTCGCCAGCTTCTCCACCGAAGAACGGGCCCGGGACTACCTGTCGCGCCAGGCCGACCCGGAAGCGTTCGCGGCGTTCCGCCAGCAGCGGGACGGGCGGATCCTGCACGTGGTGGTCTACGGGCGCTTCGACCGGCGCGCCGATGCGGAGCGGGCCGCTGCGTCGCTGCCGGCCAGCGTCGGCCGCATCCAGCCGTGGATCCGGCCGTTCGCGGACGTGCAGGCGGCGGTGCGTACCGCGCTGCAGAGCCAGTAGCTCCTCCTCAGGGGAGCCGGGTCGACCCCATCAGGAAGCGGTCGATCTCGCGCGCCGCCTCGCGGCCCTCGTTGATCGCCCAGACCACGAGGCTCTGGCCGCGGCGGCAATCGCCGGCGGAGAACACCCGCTCCACGCTGGTCGCGAAGCGTCCGTATTCCGCCTGGTAGTTGGAGCGCGCGTCCCGCGCGACGCCGAGACGCTCGGCGACGAGCGCCTCCGGACCGAGGAAGCCCATCGCGAGCAGCACGAGGTCCGCGGGCCATTCGCGCTCGCTGCCGGGCACGTTCTGGAACCGGCCGCCCTCGAACACCACGTCGACGGTGCGCACCGCGCGCACGCGGCCGTGGCCGTCGTCGACGAACGCGGTGGACGAGATGCTGTAGGTGCGCGGGTCGCGGCCGAACTTCACCGCGCCTTCCTCGTGGCCGTAATCGGTGCGGAAGATCCTCGGCCAGGTCGGCCACGGATTGTCCGGGGCGCGCTGCGCCGGCGGCTTCGGAAACAGCTCGAAGTTCACCAGGCTCCGGCAGCCGTGGCGCAGGCTCGTGCCGATGCAGTCGGTGCCGGTGTCGCCGCCGCCGATCACGATCACGTGCTTGTCCTTCGCGGAGATGTAGGCACCGTCCTTGAAGTTCGAGTCGAGCAGACTCTTCGTGTTGGCGGTCAGGAACTCCATCGCGAAGTGGATCCCGCCGAGCTCCCGCCCGGGGATCGGCAGGTCACGCGGCACCGTGGCGCCGGTCGCGAGCAGCACCGCGTCGAACTCGCTCATCAGCTCGCGGGCGTCCTTCGTACCGTTCGCGCCGTCACCGATCGGCGTGCCGGGCCGGAACACCACGCCTTCCTCGCTGAGCAGCGCGAGGCGCCGCTCCACGACGCCCCGCTTGTCGAGCTTCATGTTGGGGATGCCGTACATCAGCAGGCCCCCGATCCGGTCGGCGCGCTCGAACACGACGACCTCGTGGCCGGCCTGATTGAGCTGCGCGGCGGCCGCGAGCCCGGCCGGGCCCGAGCCGACGACGGCGACCCGCTTGCCGGTGCGCCGCTCGGGCGGCCGGGCCACCACCCAGCCTTCCGCCCAGCCGCGGTCGATGATGGCCATTTCGATGTTCTTGATCGTCACCGGCGGGTCGGTGATGCCGAGCACGCACGCGCCTTCACACGGGGCGGGGCAGACGCGGCCGGTGAATTCCGGGAAGTTGTTGGTCTTGTGCAGCCGGTCGAGCGCCTCGCGCCATTGGCCGCGGTAGACCAGATCGTTCCATTCCGGGATCAGGTTGTAGATCGGGCAACCGTCGCCCGACTGGCAGAACGGCACGCCGCAGTCCATGCAGCGCGCCGCCTGGTCCGCGAGCCGCTGCGCGTCGTGCCCGCTGTAGATCTCCTTGAAGTCGAGCAGCCGCTCCGCCGCGTTGCGGTACGGCAGCGGCTGGCGCGGAAATTCCATGAAGCCGGTGGGCTTTCCCATTCTCAGATTCCGATTGTCTGTCCCGCTGTCGGAGCGCCGGTGCCTAGCCCGCGCTCACCTCGGCGCTCTGCTGCTCGAGCACGCGCTTGTAGTCGGTGGGCATGACCTTGACGAACTCCGCCACGGCCCGGTCCCAACGGCCGAGCAGCGCGCGCGCCACGGTCGAGCCGGTGTACTCGGCGTGCCGGCGCACCAGATCGCGCACCGCGCGGATCTCCTCGTCGTCGTCCAGCTCCTCGAGCTCCACCATCTCCATGTTGCAGTTCGCCGGGAACAGCGCATCCGGATCCCAGACGTAGGCGATGCCGCCGCTCATGCCGGCGGCGAAGTTGCGCCCGGTGCCGCCGAGGATCACCACCCGGCCGCCGGTCATGTACTCGCAGCCGTGATCGCCGACGCCTTCGACCACCGCGGTGGCGCCGCTGTTGCGCACGCAGAAGCGCTCGGCCGCCTGGCCGCGGAAGAAGCACTCGCCGGAGGTGGCGCCGTACAGCACCACGTTGCCGATCAGGATGTTCTTCTCCGGCGCGAAGCGGCTCTCGCGCGGCGGATACATCACGATGCGTCCGCCGGAGAGACCCTTGCCCACGTAGTCGTTGGCGTCGCCTTCGACCTCGAGCGTGACGCCCTTCGCGAGCCAGGCGCCGAAGCTCTGCCCGGCGCTGCCGCGGAACTTGAAGTGGATGGTGTCGTCCGGAAGCATCTGCGGGCCGACCCGGCGGATGATCAGGTTCGACAGCATCCCGCCGACGACGCGGTTGGTGTTGCGGATCGGCAGCTCGTGATAGACGCGCTCGCCGCGCGCGAGGGCGGGCTCGGCGAGCTTGATCAGCTCGTTGTCGAGCGCCTTGTCGAGCTCGTGGTCCTGCTGATGGATCTGATGGCTGCCGAGGAACTCGGGCGGCTCCGGCACCTTCTCGAGCAGCGGCGACAGATCGAGCCCGCGGGCTTTCCAATGATCCACCGCGGCGTCGGTCGAGAGCGCATCGACCCGGCCGACCATCTCCCGAACGGTGCGGAAGCCGAGCTCCGCCATGATCAGGCGCAGCTCCTTCGCGACCATGAAGAAGTAGTTGATCACGTGCTCCGGCTGTCCGGCGAACTTCCGGCGCAGCACCGGATCCTGGGTCGCGATGCCCACCGGGCAGGTGTTCAGGTGGCACTTGCGCATCATGATGCAGCCGAGCGCGACCAGCGGCGCGGTCGCGAAACCGAACTCCTCGGCGCCGAGCAGCGCGGCGATGGCCACGTCGCGGCCGGTCTTGAGCTGCCCGTCGGTCTGCAGCACCACGCGCGAGCGCAGGTTGTTCATCACCAGGGTCTGGTGGGTCTCGGCGATGCCGAGCTCCCACGGCACGCCGGCGTGCTTGATCGAGGTGAGCGGCGATGCGCCGGTTCCGCCAGTGTCGCCGGCGATCACGATGTGATCCGCGCGCGCTTTCGTCACGCCGGCCGCCACCGTGCCGACGCCGATCTCGGCGCCGAGCTTCACGCTGATGCGCGCAGCGGGATTCGCGTTCTTCAGATCGTGGATGAGCTGCGCCATGTCCTCGATCGAGTAGATGTCGTGGTGCGGCGGCGGGCTGATCAGACCGACGCCCGGCGTCGAGTGGCGGATCCGCGCGATCACGTTGTCCACCTTGTGACCGGGCAGCTCGCCGCCTTCGCCGGGCTTCGCGCCCTGCACGATCTTGATCTGCAGCTCGTCGGCGTTGGTCAGGTAGTCGATGGTGACGCCGAAACGGCCGCTCGCGACCTGCTTGATCGCGCTGCGCTTGGAGTCGCCGTTCGGCAGCGGACGGAACCGTGCCGGATCCTCGCCGCCTTCACCGGTGTTCGACTTGCCGCCGATCCGATTCATCGCGATCGCGAGCGTCTCGTGCGCTTCCGCGCTGATCGAGCCGAAGCTCATCGCGCCGGTGGCGAAGCGTTTGACGATCTCGCTCTCGGGCTCCACCTCCTCGAGCGGTATCGGGCCGCCGTTGGCGCCGGGCCGGAACGTCAGCAGCCCGCGCAGCGTCGCGCGCCGGTGGTTCTCCCGATTGATGTGCTCGGCGAACTTCCAGTAAGCGTCCTCGCTGTTCGAGCGCACCGCGACCTGCAGGTGCGCGATGGCCTGCGGATCCCACATGTGCACGTCGCCCGTGCGCCGCCAGTGGAAGTCGCCCGGGTTCGGCAGCACCCGGATCGTCTGCGCGCGCACCGGGTAGCCGATCTCGTGGCGGCGCTGCATCTCCTCGGCGAGCACGTCGAGCCCGACGCCCTGCACGCGGCTCGCGGTGCCCTCGAAGGCCCGCTCGATCACGTCGTCGGCGAGACCGACGGCCTCGAAGATCTGCGCGCCCTTGTACGACTGCAGCGTCGAGATGCCCATCTTGGCCATCACCTTGAGCAGCCCCTTGGCGGTGGCCTTGCGGTAGGCGTGCACCACGTCGCCGTCGCTCCGGATGTGCGGCGCGTCGTCCAGATAGCCGTTGCGCCGCGCGTCCCAGAGCGCCTCGAACGCGAGGTACGGGTTGATCGCGTCGGCACCGTAGCCGATCAGCAGGCAGTGGTGGTGCACCTCGCGCGCCTCGCCGCTCTCGACCAGCAGGCCGATCCGGGTGCGCGCATGGGTGCGTACCAGGTGATGGTGCACCGCCCCGACCGCGAGCAGCGACGAGATCGGCACCCGTTCGGGACCGATCGCGCGATCGGACAGCACGATCAGGCTGTAGCCTTCGCCGATCGCCGCGGACGCTTCCGCGCAGATCCGGTCGAGCGCGTCGACGAGGCCCTGCCGGCCCGAGCGCACCGGGAAGGTGATGTCGATGGTGCGCGTGCGCCAGCCGCGGTGATTCATGTGCTTGAGCGCCGCCAGCTCCTCGTTGGACAGGATCGGGTGCGGCAGCCGCAGGCGATGGGCGTGCTCCGGTGTGACCTCGAGCAGGTTCTGCTCCGGCCCGATGTAGCAGTCGAGCGCCATGATCACCTCTTCCCGGATCGAGTCGATGGCCGGGTTGGTGACCTGCGCGAAGCGCTGCTTGAAATAGTCGTAGAGCATGCGCGGCTTCTCGGACATCACCGCGAGCGCCGCGTCGTTGCCCATCGAGCCGAGCGGATCGCGCAGCTCCTTCACCATCGGCTGCAGCATGATCTGCATGGTCTCGACGGTGTAGCCGAACGCCTGCATCCGCGCGGTCAGCGTCTCCGGGTCGAAACCGTGCGATTCCCGGCTCGGCGCGAGATCGGCGAGGTCGATGCGCTGCTCGTCGAGCCACTGCTTGTACGGCCGGCGGTTCGCCCACTCCGTCTTGATCTCGTCGTCCGGGATCATGCGCCCCTGGGCGAAGTCGATCAGGAACATCCGGCCCGGCTGCAGGCGGCCCTTCTCGACCACCCGCGCGGGGTCGACCTGCACCACGCCGACTTCCGAGGCCATGATGCATTTGTCGTCGTCGGTGATGTAGTAGCGGCTCGGCCTGAGGCCGTTGCGGTCGAGCACCGCGCCGATCCAGGTGCCGTCGGTGAACGCGATGGACGCCGGGCCGTCCCACGGCTCCATCAGGCACGAGTGGTACTCGTAGAAGGCCCGCTTGGCCTCGTCCATGTTCGGATCCTGCTGCCAGGCCTCCGGGATCATCATCAGCACGGCTTCCTGCAGCGTGCGGCCGCTCATCAGCAGGAACTCGAGCACGTTGTCGAACGTGCCCGAGTCGGACGTGTCCTTCTCGACGATCGGGAACAGCTTCTCGAGGTCGGGTCCGAACAGGTCGGTCTTCACCACACCCTGGCGCGCGTTCATCCAGTTCTTGTTGCCGAGCACGGTGTTGATCTCACCGTTGTGGCTCATGAAGCGGTTCGGCTGCGCGCGGTCCCAGGACGGGAACGTGTTGGTGGAGAAGCGCGAGTGCACCATCGCGAGGTGCGATTCGAAATCCTCGTCCTCGAGGTCGGGATAGAACGGGAACACCTGGGCCGGCGTGAGCATGCCCTTGTAGACGATCACCTTCGTGGACAGCGAGCAGACGAAGAAGTACTGCCGCTGCACGAGCGTCTCGTCGCCGCGCAGCCGGTGCGTGCCGTGCTTGCGGATCACGTAGAGCCGGCGCTCGAACTCGTCCCCCGCGACGCCGTTCGCGCCGATGAAGAGCTGCGCGAAGTGGGGCATCGCCGCGCGCGCCGCGTTGCCGATGCCGGCCCGGTCGGGCTCGACCGGCAGCTCGCGCCAGCCGAGCAGCTTCTGCCCCGCGGCCGCGATCTCCTCCTCCAGCACCCGGCGGCAGTGCGCGCGCTCGGCCTCGTCCGTCGGCAGGAACACGTTGCCCACGCCGTATTCGCCGCGCGGCGGCAGCGTCACGCCGAGGTCGGCGAGCGCGACCTTGCGCAGAAACTTGTCCGGCAACCCGACCAGCAGCCCCGCCCCGTCGCCGGTGGTCTTCTCGTAGCCGACGCCGCCGCGATGCTCCATGCAGCAGTTCATCGCCTGGGCATCGACCACGATCTGGCGGCTCGGCCGGCCTTTGATGTCGCAGATGAACCCGACACCGCAGCTGTCTTTCTCGCTGCTCGGGTCGTACAGCCCGATCTTCGGCGGCAGTCCGCCGGATGCTGTTCGGTTCATGCTACTGCTCTCTCATCGGTCATCTGTTCGCCACCGGCGCCTTCGCGGCCCGCGTCCCCACCGGACCGGGGCCCGAATCCCCCGGGCACGTCGATCCGTCCCGTCGGGTCGCGCCCGGCAGGCTCGCACCCGCCACGGAACCGTCTCCCTCAGGGCCCGTTGCTGCGGCGCGGCGGCTCTAATGCTTGCCGTTGAATAACTGCTTGAAGTTTCGTGGTTTCAGGAAGCAAGCTGAAGGCGCTTTTCGCGCGCGAAGGGCGAAACATCTCAAAAAGCGGCGCGGGAATCAAGCGGGCGAGAAGCCGCTGTCGCGCCGGCCATCCGGCGGCGGGCGCCCGAGCCGGCCGCCACTGCCCGGCTGGGCGCGGTTGCAGTCGTTCGAAGCCGGGCGTAGCTTTCATCGAGCGTGCGGGTATCCAGACTTGGATGACTGAAGTCCATTGCTTGCGGCAGCATGCCGAGCGGCAGGCTGTCGCGAGCCTGATCCGGGAGCCGACATGGCCGAATCTGCCGCCTCGATGCCGCCCCTCGACGACGAATACCCGCTGACGCAGGATCAGATCGACGCGTTCCGCGCCGACGGTTGCGTCTACCTCCCCGGCGTCTGCAGCCCGCACGAGGTGGCCTTCTACCGGCAGGCCATCGTCCGGGCCACCTACGCGCACAACACCGAGCGGCGCCCGCTCGCCGAGCGGGAAACGTTCCGCAAGCTCGCGCTGCAGACGATGCAGATCCGCTACCACGATCCGGCGGTGATGGCATTCGTGACCGCGCGCCGCTTCGGCCGCATTGCGGCGCAGCTTCTCGGCGTCGACGGCGTACGCATCTATCACGACCAGTCGCTGTTCAAGGAACCCGGTGCCGGAACCAATATCACGCCGTGGCACCAGGACCTCTACTACTGGCCGTTCGACGAAGGCACCGTGTGCGGCATGTGGATGCCGCTGGTCGACGTGACCGGCGACATGGGCAACCTGCGATTCGTCAAGGGCAGTCACCGGCACGGCTACCTCGGCGATCATCACATCTCCGACGAGTCGCAGGCGTTCTACGATCGGTGGATCGCCGACCACGACGCGGAAGTGGTCGACGTGGTGCCGATGCGCGCGGGCGATGCGACCTTCCACCACGGATGGTGTGTGCACGGCGCGCGTCCGAACGGCTCCGAGACGATGCGCGAGGCGATGGTGGTGGCGTACTTTCGCGACGGCATGCGGGTCGGCGCCGCGAACAATCCGGGCAAGGTGCGGAACCTCGAGGCTTTTCTCGACAACCTGCCGGAAGGCGCGCTGGCGGCGGGCAGCACGAACACCCTCGTCTACCGGGCCTGAACGGCCCCCGTCGGTCCGCGCCCGGCGCTGTCGAGACCCGGGCGACCCGATCCCGCACCTGCCGTCGCGGGGCCGAGCAGCACCGCCACCCGGCCCGGCTCGAGGGCGAGATCGACGCCGCGCCCGGCTCAGGCGCTGATGCGGTACCAGTAGCGGTACAGCGGCGTGAAGCCGAGCTTGTGGTACAGACCCCGCGCCGGGTCGTTGTCCGCCACCATCTGCAGGTAGGCGCGGCGGGCGCCCTGGTCGAACGCCCACGCGAGCAGGCTCGACACCAGCTCGGTGCCGCGGCCGGCGCGGCGGGCGGCGGGGTGGGTGACCACGTCGAACAGACCGACCAGATCCTGCTCGAGCACGGCGAGGCCGCAGGCGAGCGGCCGCTCGGCCGAGCCGATCACCGCGTAGCCGCACGGCAGCGGGATGCCGCGCAGGATCGTGCCGTGCAGCGCACGGGCCGCCGCCGGCATCTCGGTGATGTCCGCGTAGGCCGAAAGCCAGCGCTCGCTCGGCAGCAGGCAGAGCTCGACGGACTGCGCCGGGCGCCGGTCGAGGGCCACCGTCAGCACCTCGGTGTCGTCCTGGCGCCGATAGCCGCGCTGCGTCAGGAACTCGTCGAGCGGCTGATCGTCGCCGATCGTCGTCAGCCGGAAGATCGTCTTCAGACGCTCACGCGCGTAGAGGTTCTCGCAGAAGCGCACCTTGTCCGGGAGCGGCCGGGTGCCGGGATAGAGCGCGACCACCGAGTTGGCCCGCTTGGTGAACCCCTGCGCGAAGCGCAGCAGCCAGCCGTCGAACAGCATCTGCTGCATCGCCGGCCAGGCGTTGATCGAAGCCTCCTCGACCCGCCGGGCGAGGGACGCCGCAGGATCCGGCGCGAGGCTCTCGTGTGCGAGGCTCATGCCGGCACGATAGCATCATTGCCCGGGCCCCTGCAGAGGAGACGCCGCGGATGACGCGGGATCGGTTTCCGACGGTGGTACACGTGCTGCTGCTGCGCGGACGCGCGGCGTCGCGCTCGCTGTTCCTGCTGCGCCGGTCCGGCACCGGCTTCATGGACGGCTGGCACGTGCTGCCGGGCGGGCACGTCCGGGCCGGGGAGAGCCTCGCGGAAGCGGCCGCGCGCGAGTGCGGCGAAGAGACCGGCGTCGTGCCCCGGCGTCTCGAACCGCTCTGCGTGCTGCCCTACCGGTCCGGTGCCCACCAGGGCATCAACATGGTCTTCGAAGGCCGCGGGCTCGATGCCGAGCCCGGCATCGGCGAACCGGCGAGCTGCGATGAGGCCGGCTGGTATCCGCTCGGCCGGCTGCCGGAGCCGGTGGCGCCGTGGATCGGCGACGTGCTGGATCTGCGGGCGCGCGGCGAGTGGTTCCGCGAGCTGTACTGGCCGTGAGCCGCCGGTGAGTGCGCGGCCCGCGGGCATTTCTTACAATGCGCGACCCCGACCCCGGAACACACGACGCTGCAGCCCATGCAGGTAGACGGAGAACGCCAATGAAAAATCCCGTGCGAGTGACGGTGACCGGCGCGGCCGGCCAGATCGGTTACGCGCTGCTGTTTCGAATCGCCTCCGGCGAGATGCTGGGCAAGGATCAGCCGGTGATCCTGCAGCTTCTCGAGATTCCGCAGGCGATGCAGGCGCTGCGCGGCGTCGTGATGGAGCTGGAGGACTGCGCGTTTCCGCTGGTGCACGGGATCGTCCCCGCCGACGATCCGAACGTGGCGTTCGACGGCACGGACTACGGGCTCCTGGTGGGGAGCCGGCCGCGCAGCAAGGGCATGGAGCGCAAGGATCTGATCGAAGCCAACGCGGCGATCTTTTCGGTGCAGGGCAAGGCGCTGAACGATCGCGCGAGCCGCAACGTGAAGGTGCTCGTGGTGGGCAATCCGGCCAACACCAACGCGCTGATCGCGCAGCGCAACGCGCCCGATCTCGACCCGCGTCAGTTCACCGCGATGACCCGGCTCGATCACAACCGGGCGATGGCGCAGCTCGCGATGAAAACCGGCAAGCACGTGACGGACGTGGCCGGCGTGTGCATCTGGGGCAACCATTCGGCCACGCAGTATCCCGACCTGCACGCCGCCACGGTGGCCGGCCGGCCGGCGCTGGAGCTGGTGGACATGGACTGGTACACGGGCGAGTTCATTCCCACCGTGCAGCAGCGCGGCGCCGCGATCATCGAAGCCCGCGGCGCCTCGAGCGCCGCGTCGGCCGCTAACGCGGCGATCGATCACATGCGCGACTGGGCGCTCGGCACCGACGCGGTGGTCAGCATGGGCGTGTACTCGGACGGCAGCTACGGCGTCGAGCGGGGCCTGATCTACTCGTTCCCGGTGACCTGCTCCGGCGGCGACTGGAAGATCGTGCAGGGCCGCGAGGTCAACGACTTCAGCGCCGAGAAGATGAAGGCGACGGAGAAGGAGCTGCAGGAAGAGCGGGACGCGGTCGCGCACCTGTTGCCGGGCTGACGATCCAATCCTGTTGCTTGTTCACTCCAGCCATGCGTTGAACTTCGGCGTGCGCTTCTCGCGGAACGCGGCGACGCCTTCGCGCGCGTCCGGGTGGTGGTCGCTGATCGCCGTCTTCGCGGCGATGTCGTCGAGCGCCTGGCTCCAGGTCTGCTCGGCGGCGTTGTAGACCGAGCGCTTCAGCAGCCGCATGGACACCTGCGGTCCCTCGGCGAGCTCGGTGGCGAGTGCCATCGCCGCGGGCTCCAGCTCTTCCGGCGCGACCACCTCGTGCACGAGCCCTAGCTCGGCCGCTTCCTCCGCGGAGACGATGCGCTTGCGCATCAGGAAGTCCAGCGTGCGCGCGAGCCCGAGGTGCTGCACCAGCAGGTACTGACCGCCTTCGTCCGGCAGCAGGCCGAAGCGCAGCGTCGCGCTGCCGAGCCGCGCGCCCGCGGCCGCGATGCGGAAGTCGCAGCAGAGCGCGAGCGAGAACCCGGTCTGGATCGCGATGCCGTTGATTGCGGCGATGGTCAGCTTGTCGAGCGAGCGCACGGCGGTGTTGAGCTGCTGCGAGATGGTCCTGAGCCCGTTGTAGGTGCCGATCGGCGAGTCGTGGCCGGGCGGAATCTCCGGCACCAGCGGCCGGCCGCCGAGCTCGGCGCCGCGGTAGGCCTTAAGGTCGTCGCCGGCGCAGAACGCGCGGCCGCTGCCGGTGAAGACCAGCACGCGCACCGCGTTGTCCATCTGCGCCTGGGTCACCGCCTCGATCAGATCCCGCTTGATCGCGGTGGTCATGCCGTTCAGACGCTCCGGTGAGTTGAAGCGCAGCCAGGCGATGCCCGGCTCGCGCCGCTCGACCTCGAAGCCGGTGAAGGTGCCGGTGTCCATGCGTGTCTCCCGGTGCGCGGCTGTCAGCCCATGAAGTTCTTCCAGGTCGTCAGGTCCTTGACGTTCAGGTACACGTTCTGCGCCTTGGTCTCGGCCAGCGTCGCGCGCGGCACGTGCGAGTAGTTGTGCCCGGGCAGCAGAATCGTATCGTCGGGAAGCGATTTCAGCCGCTGCAGGCTGTGGTACATGTCCTCGGAGTTCGAGCCCGGCAGATCCACGCGTCCGCAGCCGTTGATGAACAGCGTATCGCCCGAGACCAGCGTGTTGCGGATCCGGAAGCACTGCGAGCCGGGCGTGTGTCCCGGCGTGTGCAGGAACTCGACTTCCACCGGCCCGATCGCGAGCCGATCGCCCGAGTCGACCCGCACCAGATCGCTCTCGGAGACGCCGGTGACCTTGCGCACGCCGTCCGCCTCGAGCTTGTGGGTGTAGATCTTCACGCCCTTCTTCGCGATCAGCTCCGAGATGCCCTCGATGGCGTGCCCGCCGAACGAGCCGCCGACGTGGTCGGGGTGGTAGTGGGTCACCAGCGCCGCGGTGAGCGTGTAGCCCTTCTCGTCGATGTGCTTCACCAGCGCGTCGATGTCCCAGGCCGGATCGACGATGGCGACCTCGCGGGTCGAGCGCGAGCCGACCAGGTAGGTGAAGTTCTGCATCGGCCCGATCTCGATCTGCTCGATGACGAGCTCTTCGTGGTGCATTGGAGACTCCGTGGTCAAGGTGCACCGTCCAGCACGGTGCGCGATTCGATGTGCCCGGCGAGCTCCTCGGGGCGCCACCAGGACGGTTTCAGACGCCGCTCGGAGAACAGCTTCTGCGCCTGGTCGGCGTAATGGGGGGAGCCGGGCCGGTCGCTCTGGCCGACCGGCAGATAGATCCAGCTGCGGATCGGCTCGGACAGCTCCACCACCTGCGTGGACGTCTGCCCGCGGTTGCCCCAGCGCTCGCCGCGTTCGTTCGGCTCATCGTACCCCATGGTGCGCAGCGTGGTGAGCCCCAGGTGATCGCCGCCGCCCCCGCCCACCGGCCAGGACGAGCCGTCCCGGCCGACCCGGAACACGCGTCCCCAGGGCAGATCGGTGCCGCCGAGCTCCGTGCGCATGCGCTCGAGGCCGTCGCGGAACGTCTCGACCAGCAACTCGCGCTGGGCGGCATCGAGCTGCACCGGCGCGGGTGCACGCTCTTCGACCACCGCGAGGTGATCGTCGATCGCGTCGCGGACGGCCGCCGCCTCGGGGTGCTCGTCGAGCGCGAGACGCCAGTACGCGTACTTCAGCGCCGGCACGGAATCGCGTTCGAGGCGCCCGTCCCAGGCGGCGAGCTCGTCGGCGGCCGCGCGCAGCGGCGAATCGGCTGGTACCGCCGCGTCGAGCGCCTCGAGCCAGCGCTCGATGCCGTGCGGCCGGACGTCGAGCGCGTACGCGAGCGCCTCGTCCACGGTCACCGACGCATCCGCCGCGAGCAGCGCCACCGCCCGGGCGCCGCGCTGATTGGTCCAGCCGGCGAGGGACGGGCCGTAGTTGGCGCTGCTGAACAGATACTGCGGCTGCGCGTCGAGGCGGAACGGGCTGTCCACCATCATCACGTCCGGCGGCACGTTGCAGTTCTGCATGTAGCCCTGCGGCGGATTCAGCACCGACAGCAGATCCTCCGCAGGATGCAGCCCCTGCCACTCGGTCGCCGACACGCTGCCGTCCACCGGCTTCGAGAAGTCGAAGCCTTCCGGCCGCACCGGAACCCGGCCGCTGCGCACGTAGTAGATGTTGCCGGCGGTGTCCGCCGCCATCAGATTCTGCGGAAACATCGCGAGCGTCGCCGCGGCCTGCACCGCGCCGCGGTAGTCGGCCGCGAAGTTGAGCGCTTCCCAGATCTCCATCGGGTTCGCCCGCTCGTCGTACGGGATCCGCGCGGCGTAGGCGGTGCCGCCGACCGTCGCGACGATCGGGCCGTGGTGCGAGAAGCGCAGCGTGTATTCGCGCGTGCCCTGATCGCGGATCGCGAGGCGCACGGTGCGCTCCTCGACCGTCCGCCAGCCGTCGTCGTAGCGGTAGCGGCTCGGATCGTCCGGATCGAGCTCGAGCGCATAGACGTCGGCGGTGTCGGGACCGCCGGTGGTCATCGCCCAGGCCAGGTGACGGTTGTGGCCGAGCCCGATGTACGGGTTGCCGGGTAGCGTCACCCCGCTCCCATGCAACTCGCCGGCGTGCATCCGCACCTCCCAGAACCGCGTCACGCCCCACCAGCCGAGGTGCGGGTCGATGGTCAGCAGCGCATGCCCGGACGCGCTGCGCGCGGGCGCGATCGCCCACTGGTTGGACGCGCGCCGGGGGCTGACGAAGCCCGGGTCGACGCCGCCGCGGCGCAGGTCGCCGAGCGCCTCGTCGATGGACCAGTTGTAGAGAAACATGCGCCCGAACGCGGCGACCATCTGCGGCGTCACGCGCCGCCCGCCCCACCAGTCGGGAACGTCCGCCGGGTGCGCCGCGTAGAACGCGTTGATGCCGTCGGCGAACGCGGTGAGCCGCACGCGGATGGTCGGCGACACCGTCGGCCACTGGCGCTCGGCGATGCCGTGGTGATCGAACAGGCGCGCGAGCAGGTCCTGCGGCACGGCGTCTTCGCCGTTCACCTCGGCGAGCTCGCCGAGCGCCATCTTCAGGTTGGCGAGCAGTTGCTCGGGCCGGTCCTCGGCCTGCGCGTAGCCCATTGCGTAGAAGCCGGCCTCGACCGTCGGTGCGTAGATGTGCGGAATGCCCCAGGTGTCCCGATAGATCACGGTGCGGTCCGCGTCTTCGCCTTCTCCGGGCAGCGGCGGAGCCGCGGGCACCACGGTCTCGGCCGTTCGTGTGAGGTCGTCGCCTTCCGGCGTGCAGGCGCCGGCCAGAACGAGCAGCGCGATGAGGCTCCAGCGAACCCGCGCGGCATGCCGGAACGTGAGCATGATCTCCCCCGTGACGCCGAAAACTCGGCGATCATACCAGCTCCGGCACCGGCCGCCGCGGAGACGGACGCGCCGGGTGCGGGGTAGCGATCAGGCGCCGAGCAGCTCCTTCGGGTCGAGCTCACCCGCCAGCTCGACGATCGCGTCGGCGGGAATGTTCGCGCGCCGCGCCGCCTCGCGCAGGTCGTCGGGGTTGCTGGCTTCGTACAGGCAATAGGTCTTGCGCTTGTCGGCGGACAGGAAGGAGGTCAGCCACCGGACCCCGCAGGCGTCGTTGATCTCCTGCAGCGCCCGCACCGCGTCGGTGTTCACTTCCAGCGCATTCGCCCAGTTTCGCTCGATGATGAACAAGGCCATGTTCGCTCTCCGTCAGTCGAGGTCGTGACGGAGCGCGTAGGCCGCGGCCTCCGTCCGGTTCGCGCAGCCGGTCTTTTCGAGAATGCTGCGCACGTGGGTCGCGACGGTGCTGAGGCTGATGCCCAGGACCCTCGAGACGTCCTTGTTGCTGCGGCCGATCGCGAGGAGCTTCAGCACGTCGATTTCCCGCGGCGTGAGCCCGTCCGGCAGGCCGGCCGCACCGCCGTCCAGCAGCGCGGCGATCCGGGCGGTCAGCGCGCTCATGCCGAGGCGGCCGGCCAGTTGCTCGGCGTCCGTGAGCACGCGCTTCGCGGCGGGCGGATCGGCATCGAGCAGCAGCCGGCCGAGCTCGGTCTGAGTCCGGGCCAGCGGCGGCCAGGCCTGCATCGCGCGGTTCCGGTCGATCGCTGCCTCGAGATGGGCGACCGCCGCCTGCCGGCGGCCGGCGGCATCGGCCAGCAGGCCGAGATGAAAGTCGACGCAGCCGAGACAGAGCGTCGCCGGTTGCCAGGCGGTCTGCCCCGCGTACGGCAGCAGCGCCTCGTAGAGGATCGGCGCCCGTGCGGCGTCACCGAGTCGGGCACAGGTTTCGGCGCAGAACGCCATGCTGGCGAGCCATACGTCGTCGTTCGGGATCCCGCTGAAGCCGTCGCCGGCGAGGCGCTCGAACGCCTGCCGCGCCTCCGCGTCCAGACCGGTCTCCAGGCAGACCACCATCAGGCCCGGAGCCCAGAGGCGCTGCGCCGGATCGGTCAGCAGCCGCTGCACCAGCGGCTTGAGAGCGGCCAGTCGGCCGAGCTCGCGATTGAGCTGGAACATCTGCGTGCCGTAGACGCCGTCCGGGTCGTGGCGGTCGAGCCGCCGCCCTTGCTCGAGCGCCTGTTCGAGCTGCTGCTCGAGGCCCGCCCAGTCGCCCCGCAGCAGGCGTAGCGCGATCGTCAGCAGCGTCGCCTGGTGGAGATGACGCCCCAGGTGAAGCGCTTCCGCCTGTTTCTGATAACGGGCGAGCAGCGGAACGAACTCCTCCAGTTCCCCGGCCGCCATCAGGTTGAGCAGGTGGAAGTACATGGCCTCGGCCACCTCCCGCGCGTCGCGGCAGAGGGGCGCGAGCTCGAGCGCTTCGCGCCCGAGCGCGAGGCGCTGCGCGATCGTCTGCGGAAACAGCCGCAGGCCCGTGGCCCAGAGCCTGAGCGCCGGCATCAGCACGTCGGCCTCGCCGGTCCGCCGCGCCAGCGCCACCGCCTCGGAGCCCATCGCGTCGACCCGTTCGGGGCTCACCGTCCGCAGCGCCACCGCGAGGTGCGCGTACATCGAGCTGCGTCGGCTCGCGGCCTCCTCCGGCAGCAGCCGCAGCGCTTCCTCCAACAGCGGCAGGGCGCTCTGCTGGTCCGAGTTCGACGCGACCCGCACCATGATCTCGAGGTTGCGGGAGAGCAGCTCCGGATCGGTCGCTCGGGCGAGGTCGGCGCCGTGGCGCGCGCTCACCAGTGCCGTGTCGGCCTGTCCGGCGGCGAGCTCGACGTAGGCCTTGCGATACCAGCCTCTGGCCGCGCGCGGGTCGTCCTCCCGGCCGTTGGCGCGCAGCGTGCGCACGGCCAGCTCGTAGTGCCGCGCTGCCTCTTCCAGCGCGAACACCTGCTCGTCGCGCTCCGCGGCGCGCAGCGCCAGATCCACCGCGCGATCCCAGCCGCCGAGGCTCGCGGCTTCGCAGGCATGGTACGCGAGCTCCGAAAGGATCTCGTCGTCGTGCGGATACAGCGTCTCGAGCGCTTCGGCGATTCGGCGATGCCAGCGCAGCCGCTCGACGGTGGCCGTCTCGTCGTAGAGGGTTTCGCGGATCAGCGCGTGGGTGAAGTGGTGACCGCCCCGCGATCCCGCGAGCGACTGCACGAGGCCCGCCTGCACCGCCTGATCGAGCTCGCCGAGCGTCTGCTCGAGATCCTGTCCGAGCGCGGCGGCCACGACGCGAAGATCGAACGCGCGCCCGGCCACCGCGGCCACGGTCAGCATGTCGTTGCATCGGGAGGACAGCCGGTCGAGGCGCCGGCCGATGGCCTCGCGAACGCCGTCGGGAACGTCGACGGCGATCATCGGGCCCTGGCCGTGGCGCCGTTCCTCGGCGACCACCCGGGCCACCTCGTGGACGAACAGCGGATTGCCGTCGGTCTGCTGGAAGATCACCCCGGCGACCGGTGCCGGGATCGGCTCGCCGATCACGGCGGAGGCGAGGGTGGCGGTGTCCTCCGGATCGAGGCCCGACAGCCGGATCCGCTGGAGACGGCGGGCACGGGTGAGCGCGCCGAGCGTCGCGAGCAGCGGGCTGTGGCGGACGACCTCCAGGTCCCGGTAGGCGCAGACGATCAGCAGCCGCTGACGGCGGATCTCCTCCGACAGGTACTCGAGCAGCGACAGCGACGACGGATCGGCCCAGTGCAGATCGTCGATCACGAGCATGACGGGGTCGTCGGCCGCGGCACGCAGCAGCACGCGGGTCACCGCATCGAAGAGCCGGAAGCGCTGCTCGGTGCCGGAACCGGCTTTCCCGTCGACCGATGGGGGCAGGCCGAGCCGCTCGCCCAGCTCCGGCACGAGCGTCGCGAGTGCGGCGGCGTCGGCGCCGAGGCGCAGATGCAGCTCGTCGAGCGAGCTCGCCTCGGTGTAGTCGCGCACGATCCGGCTCCAGGGCCAGTACGGCGGCGCACCCGGTTGCTCGAGGCACCGGCCCCACAGCACCAGCACACCGCGGTCCTCGACGCGGCGGGCGAACGTCTCGACGGTGCAGGTCTTGCCGATCCCGGGCTCGCCGGATACGGCCACCAGGCCGCCCCGCCCGGCGGCCGCCGCTTCGAAGGCCGCCTCCAGCGACTGCAGCGCGTCGCCGCGGCCCACGAACGGCGTCTCGACTTCGTTGGATGCCGCCATGCCGGCACTCCCGCCCCGAATTGGATCTTACCCGGCGCTGCCGCCGCCGTCTCTCGCCACGGCACCCTAGCCGGGCTGCGGCTCGGCCGGCATCGTCCGTTTGGACGATGGGCGTGCTCGGGCTGCGTGCTCTAACTTGTCCGCGTCGGCGAGGGGCCGGCGCAACGACGAGGACACGAACATGCTCACAACCGAGAGCAAGCGCAGCTTCCATCGGCGGATGTCCCAACTCCTGGCGCTGGCGGCCGTCGTGATGCTGGCGCTCGCGTTCGGCAGCGACGCGAGCGCCCGCGGAGCGGGCCTGCACGGCCGCCTGCTCACGTCCGGTCTGGCCGGCGCCAGCGGTGCCACGGTGGGCCCCGACGGCGCGCTGTACGCGGTGGAAGGCGCGCTCGGGCAGGTGGTGCGGATCGATCCGCGCAGCGGCCGCAAGCGAATCTTCGCGACCGGGCTGCCGCCGGCCATTCCGGAAGTCGGTATCGGCGGCGCGATCGACGTCGCGTTCATCGGCCGAACGGCCTACGTGCTGGTCACCCTGCTGGGTGAGTTCGGCGCCGGCGTCGACGGCATCTATCGGATCACCGGTCCGGACACCTGGGAGATCGTCGCGGATCTGGGGACGTTCTCGCGCGACAACCCGCCGCCGACCGCGTTCGATCTCGCGCACGGGGTGCAGTTCGCGATGCAGCCCATCGATCAGGGTTTCCTGGTCTCGGACGGGCACCACAACCGCATCCTGCACGTGACCCTGGACGGCGCGATCAGCGTGCTGAAGCAGTACGACAACGTGGTGCCCACGGGGCTCGCCGGCGAGTTCGGGACGGTGTACGTCGCCGAGCTCGGGCCGGTGCCGAATCTACCCGAAGACGGCAAGGTGACCTCGTTCCCGCTGCTCGCCCCCGGCACGGACCGGGCGGCGGTCGCCTCCGGCGTCAGCATGATCGTCGACGTGGAACTCGGCCCCGACGGCGCGCTGTATGCGCTGTCGCAGGGCGACATCGGTTCGGAGGTCCCGGGCGCGCCGGCGGCGCCGAACACCGGCCGGCTGCTGCAGGTGAAGAAGGACGGCACGTTCAAGGTGCTGGCGCGGCGGATCGACCGCCCGACGTCACTCGATTTCGCCTGCGGGCGCGCGCACGTGACCACGCTGACCGGGCAGGTGCTGCAGTTCAACCGGCTCGACTGGTTCCTGGCCGGGCTCTGCCTCTGAGGCCGTGAGCCGGAGCACCGTCACCTCGCAGCGCGAGCCGAGCCGCAGCAGCGGGCCCCAGGTGCCGGTGCCCGGCGACACGTACAGGTGCAGGCCGTCCACCGCGTAGAGCCCGCGGATGCGCGGAAACACGCGGCGGACGATCTGATTGAACGGCACGATCTGGCCGTTGTGGGTGTGGCCGCTGACCATGAGCTGGACGCCCCAGCGGGCGGCGTCCTCGACGCCGCTCGGCCGGTGGTAGAGCAGGATCCGGTACGCGTGCGGGAGCGGCGTCAGCCGCTCGAGCACGCGGCCGACCTGGCTCGGCGGCTCGGCGTCGTCGATGCCGATGAGCTGCAGCGGCCCGATCTCGGTGCTGAGGTTGCGCAGGACCGTGACGCCGAGATCGGTCAGGCGCGCGCAGATCGCGTCGCAGTCCACGTAGCGCTCGTGGTTGCCGATCACGTAGAACGCCGGCGCCGCGAGCTCGCCGAGCGGCGCCAGCACGTCGGCGCCGACGTCGCGGAAGTCCACCAGATCGCCGGTGATCAGCACGAGGTCGGGCCGGGCGCCGTTCGCCGCGCGCACCACGCGGCGCAGGAACGCGCCGCTGCGCGAGCCGATGTGCACGTCGGTGATCTGCACCAGCGTCAGCCCGTGCACGGACGCCGGTGCCGGCACCTCGACCACGCGGCGGTGCAGGCGCTGGCCGTTGACAAGCCCGGCCACGGTGAGTGCCGCGGTGACGCCGAGCAGCGCGTAACCCGATGCCTGCGCGGGCAGCGGCAGCACGAGCGCGGCGAGCTCCCACGGCACGAGCACGCACAGCGCGACGAACGTGATGCCGAGCCAGGTCATCACCAGCGCGCCGAGCAGCCGCGCGCGCCAGCCGGAGAGCCATTCGCAGGCGAGCCGTCCCGCCGCGGGTCCCGCCATCAGCAGCGCGAGCAGCAGCGTGTCGGGCTGCCAGCCGGGCCACGCGAGCGTGCCGATCCTGAGCGGCGGATAGACCAGCACCAGGAA
Source organism: Pseudomonadales bacterium (assembly GCA_036381275.1). Classification (GTDB taxonomy): domain Bacteria; phylum Pseudomonadota; class Gammaproteobacteria; order Pseudomonadales; family Azotimanducaceae; genus UBA7803. The sequence goes on from DASVDC010000143.1 coordinate 125,125, forward strand.
GTAGACGAGCACGAACACGGCGAGCGGCAGCGCGCGCCGATGCCATCGACGCAGCATCGAATCACGGCGGGTGACCTCGGCGCTCACAGATCCGGCGCAGCGAGCAGCACGACCGCCGGCTGCCGCGAATCGTTCACGAGGGTCGCGAGCTCGGCGCGGTGCGGCCCGGCCAGTGCGGCGCGCGGGACGAAGGCTGCCTGTTCCGGACCGAGGCGCAGCCCGCCGAGGCCGAGCTCGCCCTGGACCACCATGCAGAGCCCGTAACTCGGATGATCGGGCAGCGTGAAGCGGCCGCGCCCCGGCACGGCGACCCGCCAGACCCGGAAATCCTCGAACGCGACGATGCGCTCGGCGCCGGGCGCGACGGGCTCGAAACGCGGCGGCTCCGGCACGTCGAGCCGCATCCGCGGGAGCGCCGCCTCGGTGTCCCAGTGCGGCTGGGTGAGCACCTTCTGCGCGAACGACAGGATGTAGCGCTCGTAGGTCGGGGTCTGGAATTCCACGACCCGGACGCCGTGCTGCAGCGCGTGCGGCAGCCAGGTGGGCACCACCACCACGTCGCCGACCTCGAGCGGACGGACGGCGGTGAACGCGTCCATCGCGGCCCTGAGCGCCGGCTCCTCGCCGGCGCGCGACGTGTCCCCGGCATCGAGCGCCCGGCGCACCGCCTCGTAGCGGCGCACCGCGCCCAGGTAGTCGCGGCGGAACGCGTCGTCGTCCGCGTAGCGGCGGCGCAGCGCCGGGTTCATGCCGAAGCGGATCGCGCCGCGGCCGTCCGGCCAGGCGCGGCGATCCACGTGGGTGACCACGTAGACTTCGCGTTTCTGCTCGTGCACCTCGAAATACAGATCGCCGAGCACCGGTTCCGGGCGCGGATCGAGCACCTTCAGCAGCACCAGCGGCCGGCGCCCGGTCAGCCGCTTCGGCGCGAGCGCGAGGTACTGCGACAACGGCAGCGCCCCGGCATCGGTTTCGATGGTGGATTCGCCGCGGGCCTCGATCCCGGTGAACCAGATCTCGCGGCCCCAGGGTTTCGCGACCTCCACCGGGCCGAGCCGCACCGGCTCGTCCAGCATCAGCCGGTGCGGACCGAGGCGCGCCTCGATGCGCGTTCCCGCGCCGTCGCGGCGGAACGCATACGCGACCTCGAGCGACAGCTCGTCGGGCGCCGGGCGCCAGCGGCGCGCGAGGGTCAGCGTCTGGCGCAGCGTCTCGGGCGGACCGCCGGCCGCGCCGACCGCCTGGTCGAGGGCGCGATCGCTGTCGGGAAGGCTCTGCACAATGTCCGGTTACGGCGAGTTTTTTCCGGGGGCGCGAATTATAGTGACCGCGCATCCGTGAGGGACGACATGCTGCCGGCCCATGATATCTGTGAGCGCGCCCGGCTGTCTCGCGACCCGCGATTCGACGGGGCGTTCTTCATCGGCGTGGTGACCACCGGCATCTACTGCCGGCCGGTCTGCCCGGTGCGCCCGCCGGCGCCGGAGAACGTGCGCTACTACCCCTCCGCCGCGGCGGCCGAGGAGGCCGGCTTCCGGCCGTGCCGGCGCTGCCTGCCGGAGCGCGCCGCCCGGGTGCCGGAGTGGTGCATCGGCAGCTGTACCGTGATCCGCGGGTTGCGCCTGATCGATGCGGGCTGGCTGGACGAGCAGGACAGCGGCGCGCTCGCCGCCCGGCTCGGCGTCTCCGCCCGGCACCTGAACCGGCTGTTCCGCGACGAGCGCGGCGCGACGCCGAAGTCGATCGCGATGAGCCGGCGGCGCGCGCTCGCGAAGCGGCTGATCGACGAGACCGATCTGCCGCTCGCCGAGGTCGCGCTGCAAGCCGGTTACCGGAGCCTCAGGCGCTTCAACGACGACGTACGGCGCTGCTTCGGCCGCGAGCCGCGGGCGATCCGCGCGGCGAGCCGTCTGCGTCCGCGGGCGCCGCTCGAGCCGGGCATCACGCTGCGCCTGCCGGTGCGCACCCCGTACAACGCCGACTGGGTGTTCGACTTCCTGCGGCGACGCGCGCTCGCGGGCTTCGAGCAGGTCGACGGCCAGGTCTATCGTCGGCGGGTGTTCGACGACGCCGGCCGGGAGCACTGGATCACGGTGAGCTGGACGGGTTCCGGCCTCACGCTGCAGGTGCCGCCGGCCGGTACCCTGAAGCTCGGCGACATCCTGCCGCGGGTGCGGCGGGTGTTCGATCTGGACGCCGAGCCGCGCACGATCGATGCAGACCTCGGCGCCGACCCGGTGCTCGCGCCGGTGGTGGCCGAGCATCCCGGATTGCGGGTGCCGGGCGCGTGGGACGGCTTCGAGATCGCGGTCCGCGCGGTGCTCGGCCAGCAGGTCAGCGTCGAGCGGGCGACCGCGCTCGCCGACCGGCTGCTCGCGCGGTACGGGCCGCGCTGCCTGCAGGAGCCGGAGGTGCTCGCCGCCGCGAATCCCGCCGAGATCGGCCTGCCGGGCCGGCGCGGCGAGGCGATCAGCCGGCTCGCCCGGGAGGTGGTGGCGGGCCGGCTCGATCTGCACGACGGCGCGGATGCGGCCGGGCTCACCGCGGCCCTCTGCGCGATACCCGGCATCGGCCCGTGGACCGCGGGGTACGTCGCGATGCGGGTCGCGCGGGACCCGGACGCGTTCCCGGTGAACGACTGGGTCGTGTCGAAGATGCTCGAGCGCGATCCCGCGGGCGCGGCCGGCGCGCGCGCCGCCGCGGCCGGCCGTCCCGGCAGCCGCGCCGACGCGTGGCGGCCGTGGCGCGCCTATGCGGTGATGTATCTGTGGAAGCGGGCGCAGCTCGAGCGCGAAGCCGCCCCCAGCCGCCCCCGCCGCCGCAGGAGCGATCTCCAGATCGCGAACGGGAGTCCGATTTCCCAGGAGGCCTGATGTACTACACATACGTGGAAAGCCCGGTAGGCCCGCTGCTGCTCGCGGGCGACCGCCGGCGGCTCACGCGCATCTCGTTCACCTCGGGACGCAAGGTCTGGAACCCGCCGGACGACTGGCAGCGGACCGACGAGCCGTTCGCGGCCGCCGCCGCGCAGCTCGCGGAGTACTTCGCGGGCGTACGCCGGACGTTCGACCTGCCGCTCGGGCTCAACGTGCCGCCGTTCCAGGCCCGGGTGCTCGAGCAGCTCCGGGCGATCCCGTACGGCGAGACACGCAGCTACAAGGACATCGCGATCGCGCTCGGCGATCCGCGCGCGGTGCGGGCGGTGGGCAGCGCCAACGGCAGCAATCCGCTGCCCATCGTGATTCCGTGTCATCGGGTGATCGGCAGCGACGGCAGCCTGACCGGCTTCGGCGGCGGGCTCGACGCGAAACGCTATCTGCTCGATCTGGAGCGGTGCAACTCGGGGCTGTTCGGGAAGCCGCTTGTAGGAGCGGTCTCCGACCGCGGACTTTCTGGCCTTTGATTCGCGGCCGGAGGCCGCTCTCACAGGAGCGTGCCGGTCACTTGTCGATCTTCCAGAACTTCGTGCCTTCCAGCGACAGGTTGTACATCAGCCCCTTGTGCCCGAACACGAAGCCGACGATCGGGTCGGTGACGCTGTGGGTGCTGAGGTCTTCGCCGACGCCGAACTCGACGATCGCGATGCTGCCGTCGACCCCGGCTTCCCAGCCGTCGCTGTTGCGGAACGACTCGAGCGCCGGATCGGTCATGAACATCAGCACCTGGGCGCGGGCCTGACCGCCGATCTGGAAGCCGAGCGATGCGGAGGCGACCCGGTAGTACTGCACCGGTTTTCCGCCCACCAGCAGCGACCCCTCACCGTACTCGCCGCCGACTCCGAAGCCGGCTTTCAGCACCCGGGGAAACACCAGGATGCCGCTCGCCTTCGCGCCGAGCGCGCGGGCCGCGGGTGATTTCTGGTACAGCTCGTCGAGCGCGCCGGAGACCCGGGCGTCGATCTCCTCCTTCGACGCCGCGCGTGCGGCGGCGGGCAGCAGCGCGAGCGACAGCAGTGCGATCAGCAGCAGGCGGATGGTCTGGTGCATTCGGGTCTCCTCAAAGCCGATGACGGTCGATCGCGCCCACGTCATGCCGCTCGGGCGAGCGCCTGGAAACGCTGGAAATAGTCGGGGAAGGTCTTCGCCACGCAGTCCGGGTCCTGCAGCGTGACGGGGACGCCGGCGAGCGCGACCAGCGAGAAGCACATGGCCATCCGGTGGTCGCCGTAGGTGGCGATCTCGGCTTCCCGGAGCCGCGGCGGCGGCGTGATCGCGAGGCTGTCGGCGCCTTCGAGGACCGCGGCGCCGAGCTTGCCGAGCTCCGTCGCCATCGCTGCGAGCCGATCGGTTTCCTTCACCCGCCAGTTCGCGACGTTGCGGATGACCGTGGTGCCGCGCGCGAACAGCGCGAGCACCGCCACCGTCATCGCCGCGTCCGGGATGTGGTTCAGGTCGAGATCGACCGCGCGCAGCACGCCGTCGGCCGGCGGCCGCACGCGGACGGCTTCCGCTTCCTGCTCGACCCGTGCGCCCATCGCCTCGAGCACGTCGAGGAACGCGACGTCGCCCTGCAGGCTGCCGGCGCCGATGCCGCTCACCCGGATCCCCGGCCCCCGGATCGCCCCGGCCGCGAGAAAATAGCTGGCCGACGATGCGTCGCCTTCGACGAGATAGGTACCCGGCGACTCGTACCCGCCGGTGCCGACGTCGAATCGCCGGTAGCCGTCGTGCGTCACGTCGGCCCCGAACTGACGCATCATCTGCAGCGTGATGTCGAGGTACGGTTTCGAGACCTGTTCGCCGACCACGTCGATCCGCACCGGCGCGGCGGCGAGCGGCGCGGCCATCAGCAGCGAGGTCAGGAACTGGCTCGACACGTTGCCGCGGATCGACGTCGCGCCGCCGGCGAGCCCGGTGCCGGTGACCTCGAGCGGCGGAAAGCCCGGTTCGCCCAGGTAGCGGATGCGCGCGCCGAGCGGCGCGAGCGCGTCCACCAGATCCGCGATCGGACGCTCACGCATCCGCGCCGAGCCGTCCAGCACGAACGTGCCCTCGCCGAGCGTCAGCGCCGCGCAGAGCGGCCGGAGCGCGGTGCCGGCGAGCCCGAGGTAGAGCTCCCAGCGCCCGGGGCGGGTCACGAGCGGGCCGCCGCGGCCGGTGACCGTGACCTCGCGGCCCGCGTCCTTCAGCTCGACGCCCAGCGCCCCGAGCGCGTTGAGCATGTGCTCCGTGTCTTCGCTGCGCAGCAGATTGCGCAGCTCCGTCGTGCCGCGGGCGAGGGAGGCGAGCAGCAGCGCGCGGTTCGACACGCTCTTCGAACCGGGCAGCTCGAGGTCGCCGGCGAGGTGGTCGATCGGTTCGAGGCGCAGGGTCTTCATCGCGCGGCACTATACCGCGGAACGCTCGCGATCAGCAGAACGGCCGGGGCGGCGGCGGTGCCGGCTCGAGGCTGCGGAGGAACGCCGGCAGCGACTCCGCGACGACGCGCAGCGGCCTCCGGCGTCCCGGCTCTTCGAGCAGCACCTGCCCGGTGGCGTTGTCGACGCTGAGGAACAGCTCCGAGTCGGGCTCGGTGCAGGCGAAGAACGTCGTGAAGGGGCTCCGGGCCCGGCGCTTCGCGAGCGCATGGCCGATCAGATTCCCGACCAGGCGCTCGGCATCGGCCTCGTTCCAGAGCAGCAGCAGGCTCACGTGACCGTCCGGCGCCCGGGCCTCGAGGCCGCCGGACCAGTAGCGGCCGTAGTAGGCCGGCACCGCCGGGTGAAGGGCCTGCTCGAGCGCCCGCTCCAGGCCCGCCAGGTCGTGCTCTCCGGCCGCGGCATCCCGCCGCCGCGGCCGCCAGCGCACGCGCTGCTCCCCCTGCTCGTCCGGATACGGCGCGCCGATCTCGCAGGGCGAGCGCCAGTCCGGGTCGAACATGGCCTCGAGCTGCGGGAACGCGGCGACGTAGCGGTCGACGAAATCGTCGAGCGCCGCCTCCACCGCGGCCCGCACGTCGTGCGCTGCGCCGGTCACGGCGCCTCGGCCCCCTCGTCGGCGGGGGGTTCGCGTTCCGGGCCGCGCCGGACGTCGTGATCGCGGCTACGCCGGTGCATCAGGCGCGGGCGCTTCATCTCCTCGACCAGCAGCGCGCGCTCGTCGGCCGTCATCGCCCCGGCCACGTCCACCAGCAGCCGGTGGTTGCGCTGCTGGCTGTCGAGCATCGCCGAGCGGAACGCCGTGAGCGCGGCGCCGAGCGCATCCGGCCGGAACGGCTCCTCGGTGAGTGCCGTTTCGATCCCGCGCTGCGCCGCGCGCAGCTTCCGGATGTCGCCGCGCAGCTCCCGGAAGTGTGCGCGCAGCGTGGGACGGAGCTCGTCGCGCCGCGCATCCGGCAGCTCCCGCACGACCCGGAACAGGCTGAGCGACGGATCGAGCATCACCGGGCGCTCCGGCCGGGTCATCTGCCCGACCAGGAAGCCGCCGAGCGCCAGGTTCACCGCGAGCGACGCCACGAGCAGCGCGATCAGCCACTTACGGCTCGGCATTTTCCAGCTCCGCATAGATGTCGCTGAACGCGAGCGTCATCACGTCCTCGGTCAGGCTCGGGTCGGCCGGGTCGTTCACGCTGAGGCCGGTGAGGTAGCCGGCGCCCGCGATCAGCATCGCGAGCACCGCGGGGCGCCAGAGGCGGTCGGTGAGCCAACCGAAGAGGCGCTCGAGCCGATCCGGCGGCGCCGCTGCCGCGCGGACCCGGGTGCCGATCCGGGCGGCCAGGTGGCTCGGCGCGCGATGGGTGCGCAGCGCGGCGAGATGCGCGTCCACGGCACGCGCGGCATCCAGCGCCCGGCGGGCCTGCGGGTCGGTCGCGAGCAGCGCCCGCGCGGCCTCGGCCTCCCGCGCCGGCCAGCGCTCGAGGTCCGCGCCCCAGCGGTCCAGCGCCTGTTCGAATTCGAGCCGTGTCATCAGCCGTTGCTCCCCCGTGTCGGGTCGTATTCCAGATCGTCCTGCAGCGCGTCGCGCAGGCTCCGCCGCGCTCGCGCGATCAGCGACTCGAGGCCGCGCACGCTGACCCCGATGATTTCCGCCGCGTCCCGGTTGGAGAATCCCTGTACCTGACAGAGCAGCAGCGCCGCGCGCTGTGTCTCGGGCAGCCGCGCGAGCGCGCGGTCGAGTCGGCGCCCGGTCTCCCGCGCCGCGGCCTGGTGCTCCGGATTCGCTTCGTCCGGGGCGGCCTGCAGCTCGGTCTCGTCCGTCTGCGGGCGCCGGCGCCGCAGCTCGTCCACCGCCAGGTTGTGCGCGATGCGGTGCAGCCACGTCGAGAGCTGCACGCGGCCCGGGCGGTAGCTGTCGGCGCGCTCCCAGAGCCGCAGGAACGTCTCCTGAGCCAGCTCGTCGGCGTCGGCCATCGACGCGGTCAGCCGCACGAGATAGCGGTGCACGCCGTCCAGGTGCCGGTCGACCAGGCGGCCGAAGGCCGCCTGATCCCGCCGCTGTACCCGAGCCATGAGCTCGTCGTCATCGGCGTCGGCCACCCGGCGCGAACCGCTCTCAGCCGTTGTCCGCTTCGGCCGCGCCGCTGCCGGCCGAGCGTTCGGCATCAGCGCGCGCCTGCCGGTACGCGTGGGCTTCCGCGCGGGTCACCATCCCGTCGCCGTCGGCATCCATCGCGGCGAGCCGCCGGCTCGGGTCGGGCAGCTCGTCGCGGCTGAGACCGCCGCTGCCGTCGGCGTCGAGGCGCGCGAACAGGCGCTCCCGCATCTCCGCGCGGCGTGCCGCGCGCAGCTTCCGGCCATCGAACTCCTCGCGGGACAGCAGGCCGTCGCCGTCGGTGTCGAGCCGGTCGAACGCCGCCGCCTCGAAGTCCTGCTGCGCCCGGCGGTGCGTCATCGGCCGCTCGCCGCGGTCACCCGGACCCTTCCGGTGCAGGCGGTGGTGAAAACCGTGCGGTGTGCGGGCGGGCGCCGCCGCGTACTCCTCGGCGCTGATCTCGCCGTTACCGTCGGTATCGAGCGCCTGGAACCGCTCCTCGATGCGTTTCTCGACGTCGGACAGCGAGATCGGGAACTCGGGGCGGGCGTGTGCCAGCGTGACCGCGCCGAAGCCGAGGCCGACGGCTGCGGCCAACACGGCGATTCGGCGGGCGGGAACGGTGAGTCGGGCTTTGTGGGTCATGCGTCACTCCAGACCGTCGTTGCAGACGTCCCCTTGTACGGGCGAAGGCCGCCGATCCGTCGCTGTCTCGTAGCGGATTTCGACGATCCAGCAGGTCCGGCGGCCGTCGGGGCCGGGCAGGTGGACCTCGTCGTCCACCTGTTTCTTCAAGAGCGCCCGGGCCACCGGCGAGTCGATGCTGATGTATTCGCGTTCCCGGTCGAACTCGTCGGGGCCGACCAACCGGTAACGCACCCGTTCGCCGTGCTCGTCTTCCAGCGTCACCCAGGCGCCGAAGTAGACGCGGCCCTGATCCGGCGGCGCCCGATCCACCACCTTCAGCTCGTCCAGGCGCCGGGACAGGTACCGCACCCGGGCGTCGATCTCGCGCAGCTGCTTCTTGCCGTAGATGTACTCGGCGTTCTCGGAGCGATCGCCGAGCGCGGCGGCCTCGGCCACCTTGCGGGTCACCTCGGGGCGTTTGACCTTCCACAGCTCCTTCAACTCGGCGTTCATTCGGGCGTAACCCTCGGGCGTGATGTAGGGCGAGGATCGCGGGCGCGGGGGCCGGTAACGGCTCATCGTTTCGACCGGTGCTGCATAGTCGGAATCAGTCTAACGGAGCGATTCGCCGTGGGTATACTCGAAGCGGCACGGGCAGAGGGAGTGATCATGCAACGTCTGTACTACCTCGCCAACGATCTGCACGTCTGCGAGCTGATCGCCCAGACACTGAAGGAAGAGGGCATCGGCGACTGGAACTTCCACGTGGTTTCGAAGGACGGCCTCGGCCTCTACCAGCACGGCATTCACGCGGCCACCGCGTACCAGGAGCTGGACGTGGTCCACACCGGCGAGCGCTGGGGGCTCGCGGGTCTCGCGATCGGTCTCGGCGTCGGCGCGCTCTTGTATCTGGTGCAGCCGCTGCCGTGGGCCGTGGACGGCTTCGCCGTCGCGCTGATCGCGGTGATCGGCGCGCTGTTCGGCTGCTGGCAGGGTGCGCTCGCGGGCCTCAACCGGCGCAGCTACAAGATCCGCGCGTTCGAGCCGGATCTGGAGGCGCGGCGTCATCTGGTGATGGTGGACGTGCGCGAGCGCAACCTCGAACGGATGCGTGAGCTGATGAACGAGCGGTTCCCGAGCGTCGAGTTCCGCGGCGGCGACAGCCCCTGGATCAGCCCGTTCGGAACCCCGCGGCTGCCGGCGCCGGAGCCCCACGGAGGGCGATCCTGAGCGAGCCCGGCGCGCCGCCGGAGGCGACGGCTCACCGGGTGCGGGCTTTCGTCGCCGCGTTCCTCACCGAGCCGTCGGCGCGGCGGCTGGAGGCCGTCGCGCACGAGTGCCTCGATGCGCACCTCGACGGCGGGCGCGGGCACCGCTGGGTGCCGCCCGGCAACTACCACGTGACGCTCAAGTTCCTCGGCGAGGTCGAGACCGACGTGCTGCGCGATGCGCGGGATGCGGTCGGCGCGCTGGCCGGGCACGGGGTGTCGGTACGGGCCAGCGGGTTCGTCGGCCTGCCGCGCTCCGCGCGGGCGCGGCTCGCCGCACTGGTGCTCGATCGGGAGGCGCACCTCGAACGCTGGTGGACCGATCTGCAGAGGCGCCTCGGCGCGGAAACGCGCGGCTTCCGGCCGCACGTGACGGTGTTGCGCCTGCGCGGGTCGCGCCCGCTCACGCCGGTGCCGCTGCCCGAGCCGCTCGCCCTCGATCTCGAGGCGCCGCGGCTGTACCGCAGCGATTCGGGGCCGGACGGCTCGATCTACTCGCCGCTCGGCTGAGCGGAGCCGAGCAGCCGTTCGAGGCTGTCGGCCAGCGGCGGCCTCGCAATGCCGCGCTCGGTGACGATCCCGGTGACGAGCTCCGCCGGCGTGACGTCGAACGCGGGATTGCGCACCGGCACCGGCGCCGCGACGTCGCCGAGCACTTCCGCCGCATCGCGTTCCTCGATCTCCACCTCGGCGCCGCTCGGCGTCGCCGGATCGTAGGTGGAGGACGGGCACGCGACGTAGAACGGAATGCCGAAGTGCCGGCACAGCACCGCGAGGTTCAGCGTGCCGATCTTGTTCACCACGTCGCCGTTCCTCGTCACCCGGTCGGTGCCGACCAGCACGAGATCGACCTCGCCGGCCGCCATCAGGCTCGCGGCGGCGTTGTCGCAGATCAGCGTGACGTCGATACCGGCGCGGGAGAGCTCCCAGGCCGTGAGCCGGGCTCCCTGCAGCAGCGGCCGGGTCTCGTCGACCAGCACGCGGAACGGCACCCCTTCGCGATGCCGCAGGTACATCGGCGCGGTGGCGGTGCCGAGCGCCGAGACCGCGAGCGCGCCGGCGTTGCAATGGGTCAGCACGGTCGCGTCCGGCCCGATCAGCGGCGCGCCGTGGCGGCCGATCGCTTCGCAGATCGCCCGGTCTTCCCGATGGATCCGGCAGGCTTCGTCCAGCAGCGCCGCGGCCGTGGGCTCGCGCGCGGCGCGTTGCCTCAGCCGATCGATCGCCCAGCTGAGATTCACGGCGGTCGGCCGCGCGCAGCGCAGCCGCGCCGCATGCTGCTCGAGGCGCGCCCGGAACGCGTGGGCCGGCTCGTCGGATGTGCCCTGACCCATCACGACCGCCAGCGCGTACGCGGCGGCGATGCCGATCGCGGGCGCGCCGCGCACCGCGAGGGTTCGGATCGCCTCCTCGGCATCGTCCAGCGTACGGATCGGCAGGTAGCGCACCTCGTGCGGCAGCCGGCGCTGATCGAGCAGGTAGAGCCCGTCGGGGCCCCAACGGATCGCCTCTGGCGCACTCACCCGAGCACCCGCGCCAGCAGGCCGAGGAGCGCACCGCCGGTGGCGGCGGCGCTGGCGCCGCAGGCGAACACCCCGTCCCGGTGCCCGAGTGTCACGAACACGATCGGCCGGGCCGGATGGCGTACCAGCAGCTCGGTCACCGCGGCGGCCATCGCGGGCGAGCCGTACTCGACGTCTTCCGCGGCGGCGGGCAGCGCGAGCGCTTCGTGGCGCTCCCAGAGCTCGGGACAATGTACGTGGAATACCCAGCCGACCGACGGATCCGCCCGGTACACCATCGCGTGGGTCAGCGTCTCCGACGACGGCGGCTGCCGGCCCACCGCATCCACCCAGAAGCGCTCCGGATTGCTGTAGGTGATGCGCACCAGATGCTCGTCGGAGAGCCGATCGATACCGGAAGTCTGGCTCGCCGTGATCACGAATTCCGTCGGCCGATCGGTGGCGCGGCTGCTCAGGTTGCCGAAGCCGAGACCCTGGTAGCGGTCCGGCTCCTGCCCGAGCAGCCCGAGGCGGCGCAGGATCGTGCGCCAGCCGGCGAGCTCGGCGAAGGTCTCCTCGCCGACCGGCGGGCCGTCCGGCGGCTCGAGCGCGTACGCGAAACGGATGGTGCCTTCGGCGGCTGACATCGTACCGAGCGACCGTGGCCATGCGACGGGCGTAAGCATGCCACGCCGGCCGAATGCTGCAACGCGGCCTGCGGCGCCGCTTGAACGCCGCGGTGTGTGCGGCTACTGTGCCGGGCCAATCCACTCCCGAGACCCGATATGGTTTCGCTGCGATTTCCGGATCGAGCCGGCCGGCGCGCGGCGCTCGCGATCGCGGCGCTGGTCGCGTTCGCCGTGCCGGCCGCTGCGTGGTGCGCCGAGGATTCCGAGCAGGCGGCGCGCCAGGTGATGACCGACTTCCTCGCCGCGTTCAACGCTCGCGACGAGGCCGCCTGGGCCGATACGCTGCTGTTTCCGCACGTGCGGCTCGCGAGCGGCACGGTGCGCGTCTACCCCGACCGGCAGGCGTTCCTCGCCGAGATGGACCTGACGCGGTTCGCGGAGCAGACCGGTTGGGACCACAGCACCTGGGACGACATGCGCGTGATCCAGGCCTCGCCGGACAAGGTGCACATCGCGGTGACGTTCTCGCGCTTCGACGCGGAAGGCAGCCGGATCGGCAGCTACGATTCCCTGTACGTGATCGAACGGGCCGGCGGGCGCTGGGGCGTGCGGGCGCGTTCGAGCTTCGCGCCGTGAGCGGCCGCGCCGTGAACGATCCCCAGCGCGGCCGCCCGCTCGGCTTCGAGACCCGGGCGATCCACGCGGGCCAGCGGCCGGACCCCAGCACCGGCGCCGTGGTGACCCCGCTGTACCTGACCTCCACCTACGTGCACAGCTCCCCCGGCCGGCATCAGGGCTGGGAGTACAGCCGTACCGGCAATCCGACCCGCAGCGCCTACGAGGCCTGCATCGCGAACCTCGAAGGGGCCCGCTTCGGCTTCGCGTTCGCGTCGGGCTGCATCGGCGCGGCCACGGTGGTGCACCTGTTGTCGCAGGGCGATCACGTCGTCTGCTGCGACGACATGTACGGCGGCACCTACCGGATGTTCGAGCAGGTGTTCCGCCGGAAGGGGCTCGACTTCAGCTACCTGGATCTGTCGGATCCGGCCGCGCTCGAGGGCGCGCTGCGTCCCGAGACGAAGATGGTCTGGATCGAGTCGCCCACCAATCCGCTGATGAAGCTCGTGGACATCGCCGCGGTGGCGGACATCGCGCACCGGGCGGGCGCGCTGGTGATGGTGGACAACACGTTTCTGTCGCCGTACTTCCAGCGGCCGCTCGAGCTCGGCGCCGATCTGGTGCTGCATTCCTCTACCAAGTACGTCAACGGGCACAGCGACCTGATCGGCGGCGTGGTGGTCACCGACGACGAGGCACTGGCGGAGCGGCTCGGGTTCCTGTCGAACACGCTCGGCGGCATCCAGAGCGCGTTCGATGCGTACCTGTGCCTGCGCAGCCTGAAGACGCTGGCGATCCGGATGCAGGCGCACGAGCGGAACGCGCTGGCGGTGGCCCGGTTCCTCGAGAACCACCCGGCGGTGGAGTGGATCGCGTACCCGGGGCTGCCGAGTCATCCCCAGCACGAGCTCGCGCTGCGCCAGACCAGCGGTCACGGCGGCATGCTGAGCTTCCGCGTGCGCGGCGGGCTGCCGCCGGCGCGGCGCCTGCTCGAGCGGGTGCGGATCTTCCAGCTCGCGGAGAGCCTCGGCGGCGTCGAGTCGCTGATCGAGCACCCGGCGCTGATGACCCACGCCAGCGTGCCGGCCGAGCAGCGGGCCCGCCTCGGAATCGACGACGGCCTGATCCGGCTGTCGGTGGGCATCGAGACGACGGACGACCTGATCGACGATCTGGCCCAGGCGCTCGCCTGATTCGAGGCAACCCATGAGCAAGCGCTCCGGCAAGCCGTTCGGCCAGCGCTTTCCGGTGACCGAGGTGCACGTGTTCCGGCCGTATCCGGACGAGGTTCCGTGGGAGCTGCTCGCCGAGCTGCCGGTGGACGAGGCGCTGCTCCGCGAGGCGCTCGAGCGCAACCTGCTGCGGGTCGGCAAGCACGAGGGCCGGGTGGTCGGCAGCTACGCGATCGGCCCGCGCACGCCGCTCAGCTTCGAGCTGATCGCGCTGGTCGTCGCGGACGGCTGTCGCCGCCGGGGGATCGGGCGATGGCTCGTCGGCCACGCGATCGGGCTCGCGGAAACGAAGGGCGCGCGGGAGATCGTCGCGCGCCGCTGCGCCGGGCCCGGCGCGGCCGCGGCCGAGCGGTTCCTCGTCCGGGCGGGTTTCCGCCCGGACGACGGACCGATGCTGCGCTTCGTGCTGACTCCCGAATAGCGGCGTCCGCCGTCCGGCGGTCAGCCGGCCGCCCGCGCCGGCCCCGGCTCGCCCACCGGCGGCCCCACGTAGTGCGCCTGCGGCCGCACCAGGCGGTTGTCCTGCCGGCACTCGACGAAATGCGCCAGGTAGCCGAACACGCGCGCCATGCCGAACAGCGCGGTGAAGAACGGCGGCGGCAGCCCCAGCACGCGGAAGACCAGTCCCTTGTAGAACTCCACGTTCGCGTAGAGGGCCTTGCCCTTCTCGGCTATGCGTTCGGTGAAGCGCGCTTCGATGGCCTCGAGCGTACGGAACGTGACCTCGTGTTCGGTACCCGCGGTGAGCCGCTCGGCCAGGCGCTTCAGGTGCACCGCGCGCGGGTCGAGCACCTTGTATTCCCGGTGCCCCATGCCCATCACCTTCTCCCCGGTCTCGAGGCAGCGGTCGACGAACGCGGCCGCCCGCTCCGGCGAGCCGACCCGGTCCGCGGTTTCCAGCGCCGCCTGATCGGCGCCGCCGTGCAGCACGCCGTGCAGCGCGCCGAACGCGGCGGACAGCGCGTTCTCCACCGGCGCGAGCGTGCTCGCGACGACCCGGGCGGTGAACGTGCCGGCGTTGAAGCTGTGCTCGAGCTGCAGGATCTGCGCGACCTCGAACGCGCGGCGCGCGTCCGCGTGCTCGGGCGCGTCGATCTGCGCGAGGAACTGTGCGATCGGGTCGTCGCTGCGCCGGTGGCCCACGGGCGCGCGCTTGAAGTGGGTCGCGATCAGCGTCGGCAGCTTCGCCGCCACCGCGAAGCCCTGCGCCGCGGCGCCGTGCTCGGCGAACGCGTCGCTCGGATCGAGCAGCGGCGTCAGCCCCTGCAGCACGTGCATCGGGTGCACCCGCTCCGGCAGGCCGAGCACCAGCGCCTCCTCGCGCGGGGAAAGGAGCGATGCCGCGGTGAGCCGGCGGCCGAAATCCGGATCGAAACGGCCCGTCGCGACCAGCGCCGCGACCTCGGCGAACGGCCGGTCGATCAGCGTGCCGATCTCGTGCCCGCGGTAGGAGAGCTGGCCGCGCTGGCCGTCCACCAGGCTCACCGCGGTGGTATCCACCACCACACCTTCCAGACCCTTGTGAATTTCCATCGCTTCTGCTCCACGCGTCGTCGAACGCTTCGAGCCTAGGTCCGCGCGCCCCGGCGGAACAGCGCGGTTTGCTTCTGCGCCGAGAAGCGCGGCTTATCCATAAGCACGGCTGATGGATCGATAAGTGGTGGCGCCCGCGGCGCGCTGCTACGCTCAGCCGATGCAGATCGAGCGCAACGAGATCCGCGTGTTCGCTGCGGTGGTGGAGGAAGGCGGCTTCAGCCGCGCGGCGGAGCGGCTGCACATCTCGCAATCCGCGGTGAGCCAGGCCATCGCGAACCTCGAGCACAAGCTCGACACGCGCCTCTTGATCCGCAAGGGCCGGCCGCGGCTCACCGAGGCGGGGAAGCGCCTGTTCGGCTTCGCGCAGACGCTGATCAACGAGGAGCAGCGCGCGCTCGCGGACATCCAGCGCATCCGCACCGGCGCGCTCTCGACGCTGAATCTCGCGATGAACAGCGTGGTGAGCCGCGTGCACGGCCGCGCGCTGATGCTCGAGTTCTGCGAGCGCAATCCGCTGACGCGGCTGAAGCTCGACGTCGCGCCGAGCCGCGAGATCATCTACGGCGTGGAGGACGATCGCTGGGAGCTCGGCTTCGGGCCGTTCCAGCACCACATGCCGGGACATTTCGTGCTGACACCGTACTTCACGGAGGCGCGGCTCCTCGTCGTGCACGAACGCCATCCGCGGTTCGAGGCGCTGCGGCGCGATCCGGAAGCCGAGCTCGGGAAGCTGACGCTGCTGACCTCCTACCTCGACGACGCCACTCGCCGGCCGGGTCCGGAGCAGCGTCTGCGCAACCAGTTCGCGAGCGTCTGGGAGGTGAGCAATCTGGAGCTGCGCCTCGCGCTCGCGGAGGCGGGCAAGGGCGTGACCTATCTGTCGAACCTGCTGCTCGACCGGCTCGCCGGGTTCCATCCGATCGAGGGGCTGGAGATCTCGCGCTTCGAGCGCGAGGTCGGGCTGTACTACAACCGGCACCGCGCGCTGTCCGAAGGCGCCCAGCGCTTCATCGCGATCTGCGAGCGCTATTTCGCACCCGCGAACCACCCGGTAGGAGCGGTCCCCTGACCGCGATTCGTAGGCCCGCCCGCCAGGAAGGCCAGGATGGATGCCGAACGCTTCGATGGGCATCGAAGCATCGTTCCTTGTCTCTGCGCGGTTCGCGATCTAGGGTGGGACGATGCACGATACCGACATCCTGGCGGACGTGGGCCGGCTCCTCGGCGAGCCGGCGCGGGCGCGGATCCTCACCGCGCTGCTCGACGGCCGCGCGTTCACGGGGAAGGAGCTCGCGTACTTTGCCGGCGTGACGGCGGCAACGGCCAGCGCCCACCTCGCGAGGCTCGTCGCCGCCGAGCTGCTGGTGGTCGAGAAGCAGGGCCGGTTCAACTACTACCGGCTGAAGTCCGGCGACGTCGCGCGCGCGCTCGAGGGGCTGATGACCGTCGCGCCGATGGCAACCCCCGCGGGCTGGCCGCCGAGCCACCGCGTCGATCCGGCGCTTCGGGCCGCGCGCCTGTGCTACGACCACATTGCGGGCCGCCTCGGCGTCTCCCTGTGCGAGATGATGGTGCGGCGCGGCTACCTCGTGCTCGCGGACGGCAGCGGCGAGGTGACGGACGCCGGGGCGAGGTTCCTCGCCCGCCTCGGCGTCGACCTCGACCGCGCAGCCCGGGCGAAGCGGCGGTACTGCCGCTCGTGCATCGACTGGACCGAGCGGCGGCGGCACCTCTCCGGCGCGGTGGGTGCGGCGCTCGCCGATGCGTTCCTGGAACACGGCTGGATCGCGCGCAATCGGGACAGTCGGGTGCTGAGCGTCACGCCGGCCGGCCGGGAGAAGCTGACGGAGCTGGGAGTCCTCGAACCCTCGACGGCGCCGCGCGCTTTGCGCAGCGCGTGAGCTCGGTGCGGGACACACCCGCACGCCGTTCAGTGGGGAACGTTGTCCGTCCGCGCGGCGCGGCCGAGGTAGCCGCCGTGATGGCGCAGGCCGAAGTCCTCCCGGGTCACGCCCTTCACCTCGAGCAATGCGAGCGCGATCGCGTCGCTGATCGCGAGCATCACCGCCATGCTGGCGCTCGGGGTCATGCCGATCGGGCAGGGCTCCTCGATCACGCCCATGTCGAGCGAGAAGTCGGCCAGGTTCCGCAGCTCCGAGTCCGGGTGCGAGGTGATGCCGATGATCGTGGCGACGCCCAGGTGCCGCGCCAGCTCGAGGATCTCCAGCACCTCGCGGCTCTTGCCGCTGGTGGAGAACGCCACCAGCACGTCCTTCGGCCCGACCAGCCCCAGATCGCCGTGGGCCGCTTCGGCGGCGTGGATGAACGCGGCCGGCGTCGCGGTCGAGCAGAGCGTAGCCGCGAACTTGTGAGCGATGTGGCCGGCCTTGCCGATGCCGGTGGTGAGCACCTTGCCCTCGCAGGCGGCCAGCGTCCGCACCGCCCGCTCGAAGTTGTCGTCGACGCGGACGCCGGCGATCGCTTCCGCCTCGGCCTTCAGCACGGCACGCATCCGCTCCTTGATCTGCATCGTTTCGTCACCGTCCGAACAAAACGCGCGCGATGGTCGCACGCCGGGGTGAGGCCCTCAAGCGCACGCCATTGACAGCAGCCGGACGGCGAGGGCACAACGGCGGCCATGACAACGACGACGAAACTGCCGCCGCTGATGCCGATGCCGCGCACCGTCCGGCTGCTGGACGGTGCCGCGCTCCCCGAGCGCCCGGCGCTCGCGCCCGAATTCGCGCGCGTGCGCACGCCGCGGCTCGAGCGCGCGGCGCAGCGTCTGCTCGATCGGCTGCCCGAGCCCGCGTCCGCGCACGCGCTGCCGCTGGTGATCGACTGCGACGCGGCGGCGCCGCCCCATCCGGATCTCGAGGAGGACGAATCCTATGCGCTCTCGGTGACCGCCGAGGGCATCCGCCTGACGGGCTCGGAATGGGGCGTGCTGCGCGGACTCGCGACGCTGGCCCAGCTCTTCGGCGGCGCGGGGCCGGTGCCGCCGCTCAACATCGAGGATGCACCGCGCCTGCCCTGGCGCGGCCTGATGCTCGACGTGGCGCGGCACTTCATTCCGCTGCGGGATCTGCTGCGCACCCTGGATGCGATGGAGCTGGTCAAGCTCGACGTGCTGCACCTGCACCTCAGCGACGACCAGGGCTTCCGCTTTCCGAGCCGCCGCTACCCGCGGCTTCCGTCCGCCGAGCACTACGCGCTGGAGGAATTGCAGCGACTCGTCGCGGCCGCGGCCGACCGGGGTATCCGCGTGGTGCCGGAGCTCGACGTCCCCGGTCACGTCACGAGCTGGCTGATCGCGCATCCCGAGTGGGGCAACCGGCCGGCGCAGCCGTCCCGGCGCTTCGGCGTGCATCGCGAATGCCTGGACCCGACCAGGGGCGAGGTGCTCACGGCGGTGAAGACGCTGTTCGGCGAGCTGGCGGAGGTGTTTCCCGATCGCTGCCTGCACATGGGCGGCGACGAGGTGCACCCCGAGTGGTGGTCGCAGGACGAGCGCATCCGCGCGTACATGGAGCGCGAGGGCCTCCGCGATGTCGCCGCGCTGCAGGCCCGCTTCCAGCGCGAGGTGGCGCTCGCGATCGAACGGCTCGGGCGCCGGGCGATGGGCTGGGACGAGGTGCTGCACGCGGATTTGCCGCGCGGCAGCGTGATCCAGGCCTGGCGCGGCGTCACCGCGCGGGACCGTGCGCTGGCCGCCGGCCACGATTGCGTGCTGTCGGCGCCGTACTACCTCGACCTGTTTTATCCCGCCGGCCAGCACTACGGCTTCGATCCGGCGGCCCCGCAGCCGGAGCTCGTCGCCCGCGAGGATGCGCTCGCGCGCGACCCGCGCCTCGCCCACGTGGCGGCGGGCCTCGCCTGGACCCGGCAGTGGCGCGAAGGCCGGGTGGACCGGCTGCCGGAAGGCGGCTGCGGGCGGCTGCTCGGCGCGGAAGCGTGCCTCTGGGCCGAGCTGGTGGACGCCCGGCTGCTCGATCTGCGGCTCTGGGGGCGGCTGCCGGCGTTGGCCGAGCGGTTCTGGTCGCCGGCCGACGTCCGCGACGAGCACGACCTGTACCGGCGCCTCGAGACGATCGTCGCGCGGCTGCCGGAATGGGCCGGCGTGGATCCCGTCGGCGACTCGGTGCGCCTGATGCGCGCGGCCGGTCTGCCGCCGGAGTGGCAGCCGCTCGCGGACGCGCTGGAGCCGGTCAAGTGGTACGGCCGGCTGCTCGGCGAGCAGGCGCTGCGCGCGCGGCTGGACGGGCGGGAGATGCCGCTCGCGCGGCCGTACGACGCCGACTCGCCGCTCGACCGCGTCGTCGACGCGCTGCCGCCGGAGAGCGCGGCGGCGCGCCGGCTGTCCGGGATCTGCGATGCGGAGCTCGCCGGAGACCCGGATGCGCGCAGCGCGTTGGCCGCGATCGCGCACACCTGGGCCGAGCTCCCGGCGGTGCCCGCGCCGGCGGAGCTGGAGCCGCTGGCCGCGCGGCTGCGCGGCCTCGGCCGATCGATCGAGCAGGTGCTCGGCGGAACGGCAGCGCCGGGCACGCTGCGCGCGGCGGCCGCCGCGGCGGCCGAGCCGGTGGGCGAGTACCTGCTCGCGGCGGCGCTGGTGCTGGCGGACTGGAGCGAACGCCGGGAGGCGGCCGCCGGATGACCGATCCGGCGCGGCGCGCGCTCGCGGCCTGGTCACTCGCCTCCGCGCGGCTCGCCCCGCTCGGCGAAGGCCACATCAACGACACCTGGCTGGTCGAGCGGCCGGACGGCGAGCGTTTCGTGCTGCAGCGGCTCTCGGCCGCGGTGTTTCCCGACCCGCGGCAGGTGAGCGAGAAAGTCGCCCGGGTCGTGGAGCACCTGCACCGACGCGGCGACGTGCGCGTGCCGGCACTGCTGCCGGCCGGAGCGCGGCCCTGGCACGAGGACTCGGACGGTGTGCTGTGGCGGCTCTGGGAGTTCGTCGCTCCGGCCCGCACGCTGCAGCGGCTCGAGACGGCGGCGCAGGGGCGCGCGGCCGGGGCCGCGTTCGGCCGTCTGCAGCGGGCGCTGGCCGATCTGCCGGGGCCGCTGCCCGATCCGATACCCGGCTTCCTGCAGCTCGGCCGGTACCTCGCCGAACTGGATCTCGCCGTCCGCGACGCCCGCACCGACGCCGGTGTCGACGCGGCGCTCGCCGCGATCGACCGGCGGCGCGACCTCGCGGCGCTGTTCACGGAGCGCGACCGGCCAATCCACGGCGACGGCAAGATCGACAACCTGCTGTTCGCGCCGGCGAGCGACGAGGTGCTCTGCATCGTCGATCTGGACACGGTGATGCGCGGCCACTGGGCGTGGGACTTCGGCGACCTGGCGCGCTCCGCGGCGGCCGACGGCGATCGGGTCAACGTCGAGCGCTTCGCGAGCCTCGCGCGCGGCTTCGTCGAATCCGGCGCGCTGGGCGGCGGGCCCTCCGCTGCCGAGCGGCGCGAGGCGCTGCTGCTTGCGCCCAGGCACCTCGCGCTGATGCTGGCGGTGCGCTTCCTGACGGATCATCTGAGGGGCGATCGCTACTTCAAGGTGAGCGGGCGCGGCGAGAACCTGCGGCGCGCGCGCGTGCAGCTGGATCTGCTCGTCAGCATGGAGCGGGAAGAACGGCGGCTCGATCGGGCGCTCGCGGCGCTGTGAGCGCGTGGGGAGGCGGGCTCAGGTGAGTCCGCTCAGCACCAGGTTCACCACCATCACCATCAGCAGCACGAACAGCACGGTCAGCACCACGCCCGCGAGGATGAAGTGGATGGCCCGGCCGCGGGAGAAGTCGCGCTGGCGGTTGCGGCTCGACTGCACGCCGAACGCGGCCGCCAGGCTGCTCGCGACGATCTGCCAGATCGACAGCGGCTCCTCCCGATCGGCATCGGACGCGTCGTCCTTCTCGCGCGGGGAACGGTTCATCGGCCGGGATTATACGGCGCGCGCACCGGGCCCGTCGCCTGCGGCGGCCGATGGACCGCGCGGCTTGCCGGCGGCGCGAGCACGGTGCCATCATCCGGCGCCATGAACGCAGTGAAATGGTTCGTCATCGCCGTGATCGGTGCCGCGCTCGCCGCCTGCGCGAGCGGCGATCGGCCGCTGCAGCTCGTCTCCGGCGCCGGGGCCGTGTATCCGCCGAAGGCACGCGCCGAAGGCATCGAGGGCTACGTGGTGGTGCGCTACGACGTCGATGCCGAGGGTCGGGTGCAGAACGTCCGCGTGACCGCGGCCGATCCGCCGGACGTGTTCGACGAGGCCGCCGTGCAGGCGGTGTCGCGCTGGCGCTTCACGCCGGCCGAGGAGAACGGGAAGCCCCGGGCGGTCCCGGGGCTCAAGAGCCGGCTCGAGTTCACGCTCGACGGCGCCGAGGCGTACGCCGACTATTGACGTCGCGCTACCAGGCGTTCCAGTGGGTGATGGTGGACACCGGCGGTCGCGCCGCACGCTTGAAGTCGGTGCCGATCGTGTAGCCCACCGGCAGCAGCGCCACCTGCATCACGTCGTCCGGGATGCCGAGCAGCTTCGCGGCCTCCTGCTCGTGCAGCAGGTGCAGCGTGGTCAGCGCCGAGCCGAGCCCGCGGGCGCGCAGCGCGAGCTGAAAGCTCCAGACCGCCGGGAAGATCGAGCCGAACAGCCCGGCCAGCAGCGCGGCCGGCACGTTCTCGGGCGGACGGCCCTGCACGCAGGGGATCACGTGCACGGGCACTTCGTGCAGGTGCTCGGCGAGGTAGATCGCGGAGCTGAACACGCGCTGGGTCTGCGCATCGCCCCGCTCCGTGGCTGCCGCGCCGGCCTGGGACAGGTACGCGTCGGCGCCCTTGCGGTAGATCTCCGCGAGCGCGCGCCGCTTGTCGGCATCGTCGACCACTACCCAGCGCCAGCTCTGGCTGTTCGAGCCGGTCGGCGCCTGCACCGCCAGCTCGAGGCACTGCTCGATCACCGAGCGCGGCACGGGCCGGGTCAGATCCAGCCGCTTGCGCACCGCGCGGGTGGTGGCCAGCAGTTCGTCGGTCATCGCGATGTCGAATTCCATGCTTGATCCCCTGATCGATCGGAAGAAGAAAGGGCGACAGCCTATCACGGCTGCCGTCGGCATCGTGCTGCTGGTGGCGGTGCAGCAGCTCGTGACCTTCGGCAGCGACCGTCTGCTCGATCAGACGCTGACCAACGCCGCGCACGTGCCGCTGTTCGCGCTGCTGACGCTGCTGCTCCACCGGCTGCTCGGGCGTCCGCCGTGGTACCGGCTGCTGATCGTCGCGCTGGGGCTCGCGGTGCTGACCGAGGCTTTGCAGGTGGTGACCAACCGGCAGCCGAGCCTGGTCGACCTCACGCTCGATCTGCTCGGCATCCTTCCGGTGATCGGGGCCATCACGCTCCGGCGCCGGCGGCGGCGCTCCGGACGGCCGGTGAGCGGGCGCGTCGTCTGGTTCGCGACGTGGGCGGCGATCGCGGGGATGACGCTGGCCGCGCCGGTGCGCGTGCTGGTCGCGTACGCCGAGCGCGATGCGGCTTTCCCACGCCTGCTGATTCCGGGCAACCGTCCGCTCGAGCTGCTGGTCGGCAGCAACGGATCGATGCGCCTCACGCGCGGCCCGGCGGATTGGACCGGCTATGCGGACCGGCCGGTGCTGGAGACGATCTGGGGCGACGAGCGCTACCCCGGCCTCACGTTCACCGAGGTGGTATCCGACTGGGCCGGGTTCGATGCGCTCCAGGTCGACGTCTACCTGACCGGCGACGCGCCGATGCCGCTCACCGCAGCCGTCGGTCATGTCGGCACCGAGGGCACGGCGCGCTATCTCCAGATCGAGGTGGCGCCGGGCCCCTCCCGGCTGCGCTACCCGCTGGACGCGTTGCTCGAGCCGCTCGACGATGCGCCGGTGCGCGTCAGCAAGCTGATTCTGCACAGCACCCGGGAGTACCGGGGCCGTCGCCTGCTGATCGGCGACGTTCGTCTGGTCCGCGGCGGGGAGCACGGAGGACCGTTTGCGGGTACCCTTGCACCATCGAGCTGACGAGGAGGGGTCCGTGCCGAGAGCGACGATGCAATGGTGGGTTCGGTTGGGACTGGCCGTGCTGGCCGCCGGTTTCGCCGCTCGGCTGGCCGCCGCGGAGCCGGCTGAGCGGATCGCGGCGGCGGCCCGGGCGGTGGAAGATCGCGTGATCGCGTGGCGGCGCGACATCCATCAGCATCCGGAGCTCTCGAACCGCGAAGTCCGCACGAGCCGGCTCGTCGCCCGGCACCTCGAACGCCTCGGCATGAAGGTCACCACCGGTGTCGCCCACACCGGCGTGGTCGGGGTGCTCCAGGGCGGCCGGCCGGGGCCGGTGGTCGCGCTGCGGGCCGACATGGACGCGCTGCCGGTGGTCGAGCGTACCGGGCTGCCGTTCGCGTCGAAAGAGCGCAGCACCTACGAAGGCCAGGACGTCGGCGCGATGCACGCGTGCGGCCACGACGCCCACGTCGCGATCCTGATGGGGGCGGCGGAAGTGCTCGCCGGGATGCGCGAGGAGTTGCCGGGAACGGTCAAGTTCATCTTCCAGCCGGCGGAAGAGGGCGCACCGAAGGGCGAGGAGGGCGGCGCCGATCTGATGATCCGCGAAGGGGTGCTGAAGAACCCGGACGTCGAGGCCATCTTCGGCCTGCACGTCAGCCAGGGGGATCCGGTCGGCCAGATGAGCTACCGCCCGCGGGGCGCAATGGCCAGCGCGCAGCGTTTCGGCATCACCGTGCGCGGCCGCCAGACCCACGGCGCGCAGCCCTGGGCCGGCGTCGATCCGATCGTCGTGGGCGCGCACATCGTCACCGCGCTGCAGACCATCGTCAGCCGGCA
Source organism: Pseudomonadales bacterium (assembly GCA_036381275.1). Taxonomy (GTDB): domain Bacteria; phylum Pseudomonadota; class Gammaproteobacteria; order Pseudomonadales; family Azotimanducaceae; genus UBA7803. The sequence continues at coordinate 148,822 of DASVDC010000143.1, forward strand.
GCTCGAGATCACCCGCGGGCCCGCGGTGGTCACCGTCGGAACCTTCCACGCCGGCGTGCGCAACAACATCGTGCCGGACGAGGCCGTGCTCGGCGGCACGATCCGCAGCTTCGATCCCGAGATGCGCGCGGCGATCCACCAGAAGGTGGAGCAGATCGCGGTGTCGGTCGCGGAGGCGATGGGTGCGCAGGCGACGGTGGAGATCGACGAGGGCCTTCCGGTCACCTACAACGATCCCGATCTGACGGAGGCGATGCTGCCGACGCTGCGCGACGTCTACGGCGCCGGCAACGTGCGCCTCGGCGAGCCCATCACGGGCGCCGAGGACTTCTCGTTCTACCAGGAAGAGGTGCCGGGTCTGTTCTTCTTCATCGGCGGCCGCCCGAAGGGCGTGCCGCAGGACCAGGCGATCCCGAACCACTCACCGCTGTTCGACATCGACGAAGGGGCGCTGGTGCTCGGCGTCGAGGCGATGAGCCGCCTGGCGGTGGACTACCTGCAGCAGTCGGGCGACGGCTGACCGCACGAGCCTGCTCCACAACGAAGGTGCTCGCACAACCCGATCAACGCGGCGGCGACTGGCCGTAGCTCGACGCGGTCTCGAGGAACGCGAGCTCCTCCGCGGTGGACTCGCGCCCGAGCACCGCGTTTCGATGCGGGAAGCGGCCGAAGCGCAGCACCACGTCGCGATGGTCGCGCGCGTAGTGGAGGTGGCTCTCGGCGAGCTTGCGGCGCGCCTCGGGAAAGGCCTCGGTCAGCGCGGTAAACAGGCCGACGCACGTATGCTGATCGAGCCGCGACTCGGAATGTTCGAACGGCATGTACAGGAACGCGCGCTCGTCGAACGCGAGGCGCAGGTCGTCGCCGCGCTCCACCGCCGCACGCGCCGTCGCGAGCGCGAGCGGATCGGTCGCGTAGGCCTCGGGGGTGCCGCGGTGGATCTGCCGCGAGAACTGATCGCAGACGATCACCAGCGCGAGCGCCTGCTCCGGCGGGCCGTCGCGCCAGCCGTCGAGCTCGCCGCGGCGCGCCGCTTCGAGCAGCGCGCCGAACCGCTCGCGGATCTCGGCGTCCACGCGGGCATCGGGGGTGAACCAGCGCCGCCGATGCGCATCGTCCGCGAAGCCGCCGTCCAGCTCGCCGAACCAGTAGTCGAGCACCTCGTGCGCGTTCACAGTCCCCAGCACTCCAGGTCGTTCGCGAAGATCAGCGAGCCGTCGTAGTGCTGTTCGATCGCCTGGCGCGTGAGCGACTCGAGCCCCCGCGTCCGGTTCATCCGGTGTCCGAGGATCACCATGCGCACGTCCGCGGCCGCTGCGATCCGCCCGATCTGGCTCGGCGTCACGTACAGGTCGGCGAGCGTGCCGCGCGCGTTGTCCGGCACCGAGTGATGAATCACCAGCGCGTCCGCGCCCTTCGCGAAGCTCGCGATCACGTTCTTCTGGTCGTTGAAGTCGCCGGTGAACACCACCGACTGATCGCCGATGTCGACCCGCCACGCGAGCGCCGGCACGCCGCCGTGGTGCACCGGAATCGCGGCGAGCTGGAAGTTCTCCGAGCCGAGCCCGCCGTGGCGTTCGCGCCCGACGGCCGGGATGCTGCGGGGGCTCAACTTGTACCCGCCCCTCGAGCGGAAGGTCAGGAATTCGGCGAGGTACGGGTACGCGCCGTCGGCGCCGATGAGGCGTTCGACGAACGTCACCGTGTCGGGATACGGTCCGTCGCCGGTCGGGCCGAGCACCGGCAGCGGACGGTCGCGGTCGGCGAAGGCCGAGCCGTCGACGAAGGCCGGAAAGTCGGCGGTGTGGTCGGCGTGCAGATGCGTGAACACGATCGCATCGAGATCGGCGAACCTCCCGCCGGCGCGGTCGAAGGCCGCCGCCGCGCCGGGGCCGGTGTCCACCAGCAGGCGCGAGCGGTTGTCGATGAACAACAGATAACTGGCGCTCGCCTGGCGATCGTCGAGCTCCGGGCCGCCGGCACCGAGGATCTGGATCCAGACCCCCTCGTTGCCGCAGAACGGCGTGGGGTCGCCCTGCTGCGCGAGCGCGGCGGCGCTCCAGAGGCCGAGCAGCGCGGCGGCCGTCCGCAGCCGTGCCGTCATCGTTCAGTCCCTCCCGACGGTGATGTGTCCGATGCCCGATGCTCCAGCGCCTCGAGCTCCGCCAGCACCGCGCGCACCGCCGCCTCGTCGGGCATCCGCCAGTCGCCGCGCGGAGAGAGGCTCACCGTGCCCACCTTCGGCCCCGGCGGCAGCGTGGTGCGCTTGAACTGCTGCGCGAAGAAGCGGCGGAAGAAGACGCCGAGCCAGTGACGGATCTCGGCGGCCGGGTAGCGGCCGGCGAACGCGAGGCAGGCGAGATCGTGGATCTTCGCCGGTGCCGCGCCGCCCCGCAGGTAGTGGAACAGGAAGAAATCGTGCAGCTCGTACGGGCCGATCAGCGCCTCGGTCCGTTGCGTGATGCCGGCTTCGTCCGGCGCGAGCAGCTCCGGCGAGATCGGCGTCTCGAGGATGCGCCCGAGCACCTCGGCGAGCGCCGCGCTCGCGCGGTGCCGCGCGTACCAGCGCACCAGGTACTTGACCAGCGTCTTCGGCACGCCGGCGTTCACGTTGTAGCCGGACATGTGGTCGGCGTTGTAGGTGCACCAGCCGAGCGCGAGCTCGGACAGATCGCCGGTGCCGACCACGAGGCCCCGGTGCTTGTTGCCGAGGTCGAACAGGATCTGGGTGCGCTCCCGCGCCTGCGCGTTCTCGAACACCACGTCGTCGGTCGCCTCGTGCTGGAGATCCGCGAGGTGCTGGGCGACCGCCGGACGGATGTCGATCTCCTGGAGCCGTACCCCGGCCGCCGCCGCGAGCCGGCGTGCCGATTCCAGCGTGTGCGGGCTGGTGCCCGGCCCGGGCATCGTCACCGCGAGCAGCGCATCCGGCGCGCGCCCGAGCCGCTCGAGCGCGTCCAGGCAGACCAGGAACGCGAGCGTGCTGTCGAGCCCGCCGGAAACGCCGAGCACCAGCACGTCGCTGCCGATCGAGAGCAGGCGCCGGGCGAGCCCGGTGGCCTGGATCGCGAGGATCTCCGCCGCCCGGGCATCGAACTGGGCCTCGTCCTCGGGCACGAACGGATGCGGATCCACCGGGCGCGTGAGGCTCGGCAGCGGCCGCGGCGCGACCTGCGTCTCCACGCGGTGGTAGGCGGGCGGCCGTCGCGCGCTCGCGAACGTCGAATTCTGCAGGCGGTCGTGCCGCAGCCGCGCGACGTCGAACTCGGCGACCAGCGTCTGCGCGGTGAACGCGAACCGGCTGCTCTCGCCGAGCGGATGGCCGTTCTCGAACGCCAGCAGGTGGCCGCCGAACACCGTGTCCTTGCTGGACTCGAGCGGGCCGGCCGATGCGTACAGGTAGCCGCAGATGCCGCGCGCGCTCGCCATCCGTACCAGATCGCGGCGGTACTCGGCCTTGCCGATCAGCTCGTTGCTCGCCGACGGGTTCAGGATCAGATCGGCGCCGCCCAGGCAGTGCCGGATGCCCGGCGGGTCCGGCGCCCACAGGTCTTCGCAGACCTCGATGCCGAAGCTGACGGCGCCGACCTGGAAGAGCTGCTCGCGGCTGATCCAGAACTGGCCGAGCTCGGCATCCTCCACCAGCTCGTCGACGCCCTCGCCGGACGCGAACCAGCGCCGCTCGTAGAACTCGCCGTAGTTCGGCTGCACGGTCTTCGGCACCAGCCCCTCCACGGTGCCGCCGGCCAGCACCGCCGCGCAGTTCAGGAGCCGCGCATCCGCCGTCACCCAGGGCACACCGACCACGCAGACGATCTGCTCGGTGGCCGGCGCGAGCGAGAGCAGCGCGGCGCGCACGCGGCGGGCGAGCGCGCCGTCGAAGAACAGGTCCTCGCAGGTGTAGCCGGTCAGGCAGAGCTCGGGGAACAGCGCGATGCTGACGCCGTCGGCCGCGAGCGCCCGCAGATGCTCGGCGATGCGCTCGGCGTTGGTCTCGGGATCGGCGAGCGACAGCACCGGCGCCACCGCCGCCGCCCGCACGTATCCGTGTTCGGTGAAATCGACGCTCATCGCGGCATTCTACGGGACCTGCCGCAGCGCGGGCGACCTTGTGGCAGAATCGACGGCTCGACCAGCTTTGAGGGGAAGTGAATGAACTTCGAGTTTTCCGAAGAACAGAACATGCTTCGGGACCAGGCGCAGCGGTTCCTGGCCGAGCACTGCCCGCCGAAGGTCGTGCGCAAGGTGCTCGAGGACGAGGCCGCCGACTACGACCCGGACCTGTGGAAGAAGATCGCCGAGATGGGCTGGACCGCCACGGCGATCCCGGAAGAGCTCGGCGGGCTCGGGCTCGGCTACGAGGAGCTCTGCGTCGTGGCCGAGGAGCTCGGCCGGGTCTGCGCGCCGGTGCCGTTCTCCTCGTCGGTGTATCTCGCGGCGGAAGCCATCACGCTGGCCGGGGATCGCAAGCAGAAGGAAGAATGGCTGCCGAAGCTGGCCGCCGGCGAGGCGGTCGGCACGTTCGCGATGGCCGAAGGCGCCGGCGCGACGTCGCCGAAGTCGCTCGCGACCAAGGCGTCGGGTAACAAGCTCTCCGGTACGAAGCTGCCGGTGCCCGACGCGGCCATCGCCAACCTCGTGGTGGTGCTCGCCCGGCACGACGGCGGCGACGGCGCGGCGCTGTACCTGGTGCCGACGGATCAATCCGGCGTCTCGGTGGAGCGGGTGCGCACGATCGATCCGACCCGCGGCCACGGCCGGCTGACGCTGAACGGCGCCGACGCCGAGCCGCTCGGCAAGCCGGGGGAAGGCTGGGCGCTCACCCAGAAGCTGCTCGACCGTGCGGCGGTGCTGTTCGCGTGGGAACAGGTGGGCGGCGCGCAGGCGGCGCTCGAACAGGCGCGCCAGTACGCGCTCGGACGCTACGCGTTCGGCCGGCCGATCGCCTCCTACCAGGCGATCAAACACAAGCTCGCGACCATGTACGTGAAGAACACGCTGGCGCGCTCGAACTGCTACTACGGCGCCTGGGCGCTGAACACCGACGCGGCCGAGCTGCCGCTCGCGGCCGCGACCGCGCGGGTGTCGGCGACGCAGGCCTATTACTTCGCGTCGAAGGAGAACATCCAGACGCACGGCGGCATGGGCTACACCTGGGAGTTCGACTGCCAGTTCTTCTACCGTCGGGCGAAGCTGCTGTCGCTCGCGATCGGCAGCGAGCGGGAGTGGCAGAACAAGCTGATCCGGGCGGTGGAGCGCAGCAACGCGCCGGCCGCAGCCTGAACCGAACGAGCGAATCGAGGAAACACGACGATGGATTTCAACGATACCCCCGAAGAAGCCCGGTTCCGGGAAGAGGTCCGCAAATGGCTCGCGGCCAACGTGCCGAAGCCCGAGGAGCTCGAAGGCAAGAACTACATCGAGCAGGCCAAGCTCTGGCAGAAGCGCAAGTACGACGCCGGCTGGGCGTGCATCACCTGGCCGAAGGAGTACGGCGGCCGCGGCGCGAGCGCGATCGAGCAGGTGATCTGGAACCAGGAAGAATCGAAGTACGACGTTCCGGGCGGCGTGTTCAGCATCGGTCAGGGCATGGCGGCGCCGACGCTGATGACCTGGGCGGACGAGGAGACCAAGCGCAAGTACCTGCCGCGGCTCGCGAGCGGCGAGGACATCTGGTGCCAGCTCTTCAGCGAGCCGGCCGGCGGCTCCGACCTCGCGGCGCTCAGGACCCGGGCGGTCAAGGACGGCGACGAGTGGGTGGTCAACGGCCAGAAGATCTGGACCTCGGGCGCCCACTATTCCGACTACGGGATCCTGGTGGTGCGCACCGACCCCGAGGTGCCGAAGCACAAGGGCCTCACCTACTTCTGGCTCAGCATGAAGAGCCCGGGCATCGAGATCCGGCCGATCAAGCAGATCTCGGGCGAGGCGAACTTCAACGAGGTGTACTTCAACGACGTGCGCATCCCCGACAGCCAGCGCCTCGGCGAGGTCGGGCAGGGCTGGCAGGTGGCGCTGACCACGCTGATGAACGAGCGCGCCTCGATCGGCGCCGGCGGCAGCCAGGTCGGGTTCGATGCGGTGTTCAAGCTCGCGCAGAAGGTCAACATCGACGACCGGCCGGCGATCGAGAACGACGCGGTGCGGGCGAAGCTCGCGGACTGGTACTGCCAGGAGGCGGGCCTGCGCTACACCGCGTACCGGACGATGACGGCGCTGTCGCGCGGAGCGATCCCGGGGCCGGAGAACTCGATCGGCAAGCTGGTGGGCGCACCGAAGACCCAGGACATGGCGTCTTTCGCGCTCGACCTGCTCGAGCAGTCCGGCGCGATCTGGGATCCGAAGCTGTCGGAGGAGGCCGGGCTGTTCCAGGCCACCTACATGAGCATTCCGGGCCTCAGGATCGCCGGCGGCACCGACGAGATCATGGCCAACATCATCGCCGAACGGGTGCTCGGGCTGCCGCAGGAGCCGCGGGTGGACAAGGGCGTGCCGTTCAGCAAGGTACCGACGGGAGCGACGTCGAAAGGCTGAAGGCCCGGTTGTGTGTGGGAGCTGGGCGGGCAGCCGCCGCTCCCACGAGAAGTCGTTACAGCAGCTCGACCCGGTCGCCCGGTGCGACACGGCCCGGCTTCACCACCGACGCGTACACCCCGAGGTTCCCGTCGTTGCAGCGCACCAGCGCGCGCATCACCCGCGGGTCGCGCGGCAGGTCGGCGAAGCCGTGGGTGGTCATGATGCAGCGCGGGCAGGGCATCTCCACCTGGACCTCGGCGTCGCCGATCCTGAGCCGCCGCCCGTCCCAGGCGTTCTCCACGAAACCTTCCTGATCCGTTTCCAGCAGCAGGTTCGGGCGGAAGCGGCGCACGTCGAAGCGCGCGTCGATGCCGCCCGCGGCCGCGCCGCGCGTGAGCGCGTCGAGGGAGGCCCGGGTCATGATCAAGAGCGGATACGCGTCGAAGTAGGTGCCCGGCGGCGAATGGTAGGTCGCGAGCAGCGACGGGAACCGGGTCAGGTCCGGCAGCGGCTCGTCGGGGGTGCGGCCGAACAGCTCGCGCAGCGCCGCGAGCCGGTCGGTACCGGGCGCGGCCGCTTCGCGGCGATAGTGATCCAGGCGGTCCGGCGGAAGCAGCGGCCAGAGGGAGACCGGATGATCGAGCGCGGCGCTCAGGCGTGCATCGACGTCGCCGCTCGCGCTGGTGACGTCGAGCCCGTGACCGTCGGTGATCCGTACCGCGGGAGACGGGGTGTCGGCGTCCGGCTCCGCGAGGAAGCTCGCGTTCAGGCTCATCAGGCGGGCGTGCTTCTTCGCGCCGGTCAGTCCGCCGCTGACTTCGTCCCGGAGGGCCCACGCGCGATCGCCGGGGATGCCGGCCGGCCCGAGGAACGCAGCGTCGAGGCGCTCCCCGCCCATGCTCTTGACCGGGTAGCGATGGATCAGGGCGACGCGCACGGGACGGCGGTCAGTGCAGAACTCGGGGGACGACGTCCAGGTCGCGCCAGAGCTCCTCCGCCTTTTCGAGGATCCGCGCGATCAGCGCGCCGGCATCGGACGAGAAGCTGAAGCCGACGGCGGCGGTGCAGGTGAGCTCCCGGATCGGCGTCACCATTTCCACCTCGTGTCTGGCCCGTTCGAGCTCTCGACGGATACGCAGGAAATAGGCGCGTTGAGTCGCGCTGCCTTCGGCATCGAGCTGATGGATCAGCCGATCCAGCAGCGGAGCGATCTCGTTTCTAACGGATGTCGTACGCCGCACGTCTGCCTCCTGATCCGTGTGCGGGATTGTGAACCGTCACGACCGGATTGGCCAGAGGGCGGCGAACCCGGGCGGCTCGATCTTGCCAGCGGAGACTTGATCCGGACGCTGGGGTAGCATCGCGCGAAACGAGCCCCCTCGACCCGGCCGCGGCCGGGTGAGCCTGGAGCGCGAATGAACGGGTCGGCTGCTCTGCCGCGCAGCGTGATCGATCCCCGCCGCCGCGAGGATCTGGTGCGCGCGTCCGGCGCCGTGCTGACGGCGCTCGGCGCGCTCGTGACGATCGGCTGGGTGCTCGACCTGCCGGCGCTGAAGGGCATTGCGCCCGACTTCGCGACGATGAAGGTGAACGAGGCGCTGGCGTTTCTGCTGGCGGGCGTGGCACTGCTGCTGCGCCCCTCGGCGGGCGCCGCGGAGGGGCGCACCACGGCCGCGCGTCGGGCGGGTCGGCTGGCTGCGGTGCTCGCCGGGCTCATCGGGCTGCTGACCGTCTGGCAGTACGCGTCGGGCATCGACCTCGGCATCGACGAGCGGCTGATCGACGATCCGAACGTCGGGCCGGTCGGCGTTCCGGGGCGCATGTCGCTGTTCACGGCGATCGGCTTCGTGCTGTTCGGTGCGGCGATGCTGCTGCCGCGCGGCCGTGCCGCCGGGATCGCCTTCTCGCTGCTGTGTTCGATCGGCCTGCTCGTCGGGATGCTGGCGCTGTTGGGCTATCTCTACGACGTCAGGCTGATTTACCAGCCGCTGCCGATGACGGCGACCGCGCTGCATTCCGCAATCGGACTGGTGGTGCTGTTTCTCGGCGCGCTGCTGACCCGGCCGCACGACGGCTGGGTCGCCATCTTCCTGAGCCCCGGCAGCGTCGGGCTCGTGGTTCGGGTGCTGATCCCGCTGCTGGTTCTGCTGCCCATCGCGCTCGGCTGGCTGGGTCTGCAGGGTGTGTACCGCGACGTGTACACGGCCGGGGGGCTGCTCGCGCTGTTCGTGACGGTGACCGGCCTGATGCTGGCGGCGGCGACGTTGCTGATCGGCTGGCGCGGCATCGGGCTCGACGAGGCGCTGCGCGAGCAGCGCCAGCTCTACCGCAGCGTGCTCGGCAACTCGCTCGACGCGTTCGTGCTGATCGACGAAGACGACCGGATCCTCGACTGGAACGAGCAGGCCGGGCGGATCTTCGGCTGGACCCGCGACGAGGTGCTCGGGCGTCGCCTGGACGAGCTGGTGATTCCGGAGCGGGATCGCGCCGCGCACCGGCAGGGGCTCGCCCGCTTCGTGCGCACCGGCGAGGGGCCGATGATCCTGAACCGCGAGACGCTCACCGCGCTGCGCCGCAGCGGCGAGACGTTTGCCGCGGAGCTGATCATCGTACCGATCTCGACGGGCGGCGGCTGGCGCTTCGGCGGCTTCGTCCGCGACGTCTCGGCGCAGCGGGCGGTGGAGGAGCAGCTTCGCCAGGCGCAGAAGATGGACGCGATCGGCCAGCTCACCGGCGGCATCGCACACGACCTGAACAACCTGCTGACGGTCGTGATCGGCAACCTCGATCTGATCCTGCCGCGCGGCGACGATTACGTGCGCCGCCACGCCGAGCCGGCGCTGCAGGCGGCCGAGCGCGGCGCGGCGCTGGTGCATCGGCTGCTGGCGTTCTCGCGCCGGCAGACACTGATGCCGCAGCGGCTCGAGCTGAACGCGCTGGTGCGCGGCATCCACGAGCTGATCCAGCGCACCCTCGGCGAGGACGTCGAGATCGAGCTGCGGCTCGACGAGAAGCTCTGGCCGGTATTCGCCGATCGCGGGCAGGTGGAGAGCGCGCTGCTGAACCTGGTGGTGAACGCGCGGGATGCGATGCCGGAAGGCGGGCGGCTCACCATCGAAACCGCGAACACCGTGCTCGATGCGGATTACGCGGCGTTCAATCCCGGGGTCGAGCCGGGGGAGTTCGTGCTGCTCGCGGTCAGCGACACCGGCGTCGGCATGAGCCCGGAGGTGCTCGAGCACGCGTTCGAGCCGTTCTTCACGACGAAGGAGGTGGGCAAGGGCAGCGGGCTCGGGCTCAGCATGATCTACGGCTTCGCACGCCAGTCCCGGGGCCACGCGAAGATCTACAGCGAGCTCGGCATCGGGACCACCGTGCGGCTGTATCTGCCGCGGCTGTCCGGGGCGGAGGCCGAGGCGCTGGCGACGCCCGAGGCACCGCGTCACGACGAGCCGTCGAACGGGACCGAGACGATCCTGGTGGTGGAGGACGACGAAGCGGTACGGCGCTTCGTGATGCTGGCGCTCGAGCGGCTCGGCTACCGGGTGCTGCCCGCCGGCGACGCGCGGGAAGCGATGGAGATCCTCGCCGCGCATCCGGAGGTCGACCTTCTGTTCACCGACGTGGTGATCCCGGGCGGAACGACGGGCCGGCAGCTCGGCGAGGCGGCGCAGCGCCGCCGCCCGGGCCTGAAGGTGCTGTACACGTCCGGCTACACGCGCAACTCCATGGTGCACCAGGGCAAGCTCGACGCCGGCGTCGAGTTCCTCGCGAAGCCGTACCGCCGTGACGAGCTCGCCGCCAAGGTGCGCCGCGTTCTGGATGCCGGCGAGGGGCGGGCGGAAGGTCCGGCGGAGCCGGATTGACGGCGGCGGGGCGCACGGGCTGCGCTGGTACGAGATTCATTCGCGGCCGGAGGCCGCTCCCACGCGGGGTTCCGCTGCTCCCACGCGGGGTTCCGCCTCTCCCATGTGCGGTTCTGCCGCTTCCCCGGGCGGCGCGGACGCGCCGTCCGCGTGGCGCACGAAGCGCTTCTTGCGCCGGTACGGGAACACGTCCATCACCTGGCCGTCGAGGATCGCGCGCTGCAGCCCCTGCCAGTAGCCGGGGTCGAACAGCTCACCGTGCATCCGCTCGAACAGGCGTTTCACGTGCGGCTTGCCGAACAGGAAGCGGCGGAACTCCTGCGGGAACACGTCGTTCGGGCCCACCGTGAACCACGGCTCGGCCGCCATCTCCTGCTCGGGGTTCTCGGGTTCCGGCACCCAGCGGAAATTCACGTCGGTCAGATAGCAGATCTCGTCGTAGTCGTAGAACACCACGCGGCCGTGCCGGGTGATGCCGAAGTTCTTCAGCAGCATGTCGCCGGGGAAGATGTTCGCCGCGGCGAGCTGCTTGATCGCGTTGCCGTACTCGTCGAGCGCCTCGACGAGCGCGCGCTCGTCGGCGGTCTCGATGTACAGGTTCAGCGGCGTCATCAGCCGCTCGGTGTACACGTGGCGGATCTTCACCTCGGTGTCGGTGATGACCACTGACGAGGCGCATTCGCGGCGGAGCTCCTCGATCAGCTCCTCGCTGAAGCGCTCGCGCGGCAGGATCAGGTTCTGGAACTCCTGGGTGTCCGCCATCCGCCCGACCCGGTCGTGGCGCTTGACGATATGATACTTTTCCCGCACTTCCGCGGCGGTGACCTGCTTCTGCGGCGGGAAGCGGTCCTTGATGATCTTGAACACCGTCTGGTACGACGGCAGCGAGAACACCGTCATCACCATGCCGCGGATGCCCGGCGCGATCACGAACGGATCGTCCGAGTGCTCGAGGTGCTCGAGCAGGTCGCGGTAGAACACGGTCTTGCCGTGCTTGTACAGGCCGATCGACGCGTACAGCTCCGAGCGCTTCTTGTTCGGCAGGAGGCTGCGCAAGAAATCCACCAGCGCGTGTGCCGCGTTGGTGTGCACCATGAAGTACGCGCGAGTGAAGCTGAACATGATGGACAGCTCGTCCTCGTCGCAGATCAGAGTGTCGATGTACAGCCGCCGCTCCTCGTCGAGCAGCAGCGGCAGCGCGATCGGCCAGTGCTGATCGCGGTAGCGCAGCCGGCCCACCAGGTACGCGCCCTTGTTGCGGTAGAACACGCTGCGCAGCATCTCGATGGACAACCCGTCGGTGCTTTCGATCTCCGGGCGCGCCTCCGCCATCGAGCGCAGCACGTTGCCGATGTCGCGGTCGAGGTTCTGCCAGGGCAGCTCGATCGACAGGTCGCGGGCGATGTCGCGCATCATCTCGACCACGCCGCGCTCGGGCCGGTAGGTGATGGTCAGTGACTCCGCGGGTTCCCGCGGCGGCCGCGGGAAGCAGCTCGTGACGTACATCTCGCGGTCGTTCACGTCGGCGTCGTCGGTCAGCGTGCGGTGCACCGAGTTGTAGAAGGTCTCGAACAGCTCGGCGTTGTACTCGCGGTGGATCAGCCGGGTGAACTCCGCCTTGGTGTCTTCCCAGAGCGCCGCGCCGAGGGGTCCGCCGACCAGCTCGGCGATGGACTCGGCGGTGCGGTTCACGTGATGGTGATAACACGCGAGCCGATCCGCGTTGGCCTGCTGCACCGCGAGCCACTCGGCGTTCTCGAACCGGTAACGTGCCGCCAGCGTGATCTCCTGGAACTCCTGGCGGTAGGTCTCGTAACCGCGGAAGATGCGCCGGGCGACCGACCCGGCGAGGCTGTGGCTCATAGGTCCTCGTCCTGCTGTCGCGCGCGCCGCCGGCGCCAGCGTTCCTCGTGGGTGGCGGCGATCCGGCGGCGAAAGCGCTGCCCGAACACCACCGCGACGATCGCCGCGCAGACCGCGGCGAGCAGCGGATACGCGATGCCGCGAATCCAGTCGCCGCTGCCCGGCGCGCTGTGGATCGCGGCCAGGAGCCCCGCGCCGAGCGCCACCGCGGCGGCGTTCCGTACCAGCAGCCAGGTCGCAATTGCCATGCCGATCGGGATCAGCAGCCGGTTCCAGGGATCTCCCTGCTCCGGATGGTAGAGCACCACCAGCACGCCGAGCAGCACCAGGCCGCCGATGCGCAGCGGCAGGTGCTCGAGCACCGCGGGCCGGCCGGCCGGCATCACGTCAGCACGTCCAGCGAGCCGCCGTCGATGCGCAGGTTCTGGCCGTGGATCGCATCGCTGCGCGGGCTCGCGAGGAACGCGACCAGATCGGCGACCTCTTCGCGTCGCACGATTCGGCCGATCGGGATGCGCTCCGCCACCTTCGGCTCGATCTCGTCCCAGCGGGTACCCCAGCCCTCGCGGCGGCCGCGCTCGAGCCAGGCGGCTTCCACCTCCGGCGTCAGGATCAGCCCCGGCGAGACCAGGTTCACCCGGATGCCGGTGCCGGCGGTCTCCTTCGCGAGGCTCACGGTGGCGGTGGCGAGCGCGCCCTTGGCCGCGTAGTAGTGCGGCATGCGCTCCGCCGGCCGGGTGGAGCCGACCGTGCCGAGGTTGATGATCCGGCCCCAGCCGCGGCGCTTCATCGCCGGCAGCAGCCGGCGGATCAGCCGCTGGGCGGACAGTACGTTCTTCTGGTACGCGTCGATCCAGCCGGCGCTGTCGGTCTGCTCCCAGCTTCCGGCGTCCGCGGTGCCGTAGTTGTTGACAAGGATATCCACGCCTTCCGCGAGGCAGACGTCCGCCACCGCGTCCGCGCCGGCGTCGCCGGTGATGTCGCCGGTGACCGGAATGCCGGCGCCGAGGGATGCCACGGCCGCTTCGGCCTGTCCGGGTTCGAGGCCGTGGATCAGCACCCGGGCGCCCTCCTCGGCGAGGCGCTCGGCGATGATCAGCCCGGTGCCCCGGTAGCTGCCGGTGACCAGGGCCGTACGGCCATCGAGTTTCAGATCCATCGGCCCGTCCCGTCGGTTCGACGCGCCAATATAGCAAACGGCGGCTCACCGGCGCCGCAGGCTCCGCGGCTATACTGCGCGCCCGCACGGCCCGGGCCCCGGTGCCCTCGAGGTCGAATCGCCGCGGCGCGGCATCCGTCGGAAGGATACTGGTGAACGATTGGGCTCTGCTGGTTCTGCTCGCGGCGACGGCGCTCGGCAGCTACGTGCAGTCGGTCACCGGGTTCGCCATGGGGATGCTGATCATGGCGGTTACGGTCGGCGGCGGACTGGTGGCGGTGCCGGTGATCACCGCGGTGGTGAGCCTGCTGTCGCTGGTGAACATCGCTCTCGCGCTGCGCGGGCACGGCCGCCATCTGGCGCGGGAGCTCTTCCGGCACATGGTGCTCGGGATGGTGCCGGGAGTGGTGGTCGGCGTCTGGCTGCTCGAGCGCCTGGACGAGCGCTCGGCCTGGATCCTCGAGCTGCTGCTCGGCACGTTCATCGTCGCCGGCAGCCTGTCGATGATGGTCCGTCCGCGGCCCAGGCCGCGGCTGTCGCCGGCGTGGGCGCAGATCGGCGCCGGGATGGGCGGCGGTGTGCTGAGCGGGCTGTTCGCTGCGTCGGGCCCGGTGATCGGCTGGTTCACGTACCGTCAGCCGCTGGCGGTGGCGGAGATCCGCACCACGCTGCTCGCGACGTTCGCGTTCACGACGACCTTCCGTACGCTGGCGGTGGGTTGGGCCGGCGGCCTGACCCGGGAGGTCTGGATCATGTTCCTGGTGGCGGTGCCGATGGTGCTGCTCGGCACCTGGGCCGGGCGCAGCTTCCCGCCGGCGCTTTCGGAGACGGCGCTGAAGCGCCTGGCGTTCGCGCTGCTCGTGGTGATGGGCGCGTGGTCGATCGTGCGCGCGCTGTTCCTTCGGGGCCCCGGTTAGCCGCGGCGTCAGCGGCGCCGCTCGCGGTAGAGCTGCGCCATCATCCCGAACAGCGCGGTCATGTCGTTCGGGCTGGTGTCCCCGGCGAATTCCTTGTACAGCACCGACACGTTCACGGCGATGCGCTCGGCGTCGCCCCAGCCGTCGTAGTCGGTGAGGGCGATGTCGCGGGCCGCTTCCAGCACCGGCATGCCGGCATCGTAGCGGCGCTTCGCCTCGTCGCGCACGTAGCGCAGATACCCCTGCACCGCCTGCACGCCGCGGCGGTCCGTGATGGGGCCGTGACCCGGCACCACCAGATCGGGTTCGAGCGACAGGATGTAGTCGCAGGCATCGAGCCAGTTCTGCACCGGCCCCGCCCACAGGATCGGGTGCCCTTCGATGAACAGGATGTCGCCGGTGAACACGAGGCGCTGGTCCGGCACCCAGGCGACCACGTCGCCGGCGGTGTGGGCGGGCCCCACCTGCTTCAGATGCACGTCGCGCGTGCCCACCTGCACGGTCAGCTCGCCGTCGAAGGTGCGGGTCGGCGGGCGCTGCTCGATGCCGCGGAACTCGAACGCGCCGAAACAGTGCAGGAAGTACTCGCCGAGCTCGCCCATCGACGGCGCGCGGTCGATCAGCGCGGCCATCATCCGCGGGTTCTCGTGGCTCATCTCCTCCGCGCACGCGCGCGACGCGACGATCTCCGCCCCCTCCACCAGCTCGTTGCCGTTGCAGTGGTCGCCGTTCGAATGCGTGTTGACGAGCCAACGGAAACGCTTCGTGGCGGCGGGCTCGGCGCGGCGCATCGCGTCGAGCATCTGGCCCGTCAGCACCTTGTCGAACAGCGTGTCCACCAGGAGCGACTGGTCGCCGTCGACGACGAGTCCGGCGTTCGACCAGCCCCAGCCGCCGTCCGGCTGCAGCCAGGCGTACGCGCCGTTGCCGAGGTCGGTGAGCCCGCGCCGGTAGTCGAGTACTCCGAGTGCCCGTGTCGCCATCGTCCCCTCTGGTGCCCGATTCCGGCGATGATACTACCAGCACCGCTTGTTTTTGCGCCGTCACCGGGTAACTTGCGCACATGCAGAATTTCGAGTCGATCCGGCCGTACCGCGACGACGAGGTGGCGGGCGTGATCCGCCGCCTGTCGCACGATCCGGCGCTGCTGCGCGCCGCCGCCGCGTTCTTCGCGCCGCGGCTGTCGCGCCTCGCGCCGTGGGTCGCGCAGCGCCTCGCGGGGCACACGATCCGCCGGCGTACCGCCAAGCTCGACAGCGTGCACGCGGTGCAGCTCTGGCTCGCCGGCTACATGGCGCGGGTGATCCGCGACACGATCCACGAGCTGACGGTCGAGGGCATGGAGCACGTGCCGCACGGCCGGCCGCACCTGTTCCTGTCGAATCACCGCGACATCGTGATGGATTCGGCGCTGCTCAACTATCTGCTGCACCAGGCCGGGCACCGCACCGCGCGCGCGGCGGTCGGCAACAACCTGCTGTCCGAGCCGTTCGCCGCGGACCTGATGCGGCTGAACAAGAGCTTCGTGGTGGAGCGCGACGTCGCCGGCACCAAGGCGATGTACCAGGCGATGAACCGCACCTCGAGCTACATCCGCCACTCCCTCGAGGAAGGCGAGTCGGTGTGGATCGCGCAGCGCGGCGGCCGCACCAAGGACGGCTTCGACCGCACCGATCCGGCGCTCCTCAAGATGCTGTCGCTCGCGCACCGCAAGGAGCTCCGCCGCTTCGACGAGCTGCTCGACCGGGTGAGCCTGGTTCCGGTGGCGGTGAGCTACGAGCTCGATCCGTGCGATCGCCGCAAGGCGCACGAGCTGTATCGGATCGCCCGCGACGGGCACTACCGGAAGGAGCCGGGCGAGGATCTCGCGAGCATGGTCGACGGCATCGTCGGCTACAAGGCCCGGGTGCACTTCCGGCTCGCGCCGCCGCTCGAGGGCGACTTCCCGGACCCGGATGCGATGGCTGCGGCGCTCGACCGGATCATCGTCGGCGGCATGCGCGTCTATCCCACCCACGTCGAAGCGGCCCGGCGGCTCGGCATCCCCTGCGCCGACAGTGCCGAGCCGCCGCTGCCGCGCGCGATGCGCGCGTTCGAGGCGCGGATCGAAGCGTGTCCGGAGCCGGAGCGTCCCTATCTGCTCGGCGGCTACGGGAACCTGCTGCGCAACCGCCAGGCGCTCGGGCTCGACGAGCCTGAGGCCGCGGCGGTGTGACGCCGGAGCGGCCGCGCGGTCAGACGGCGAGGGGAGGCTCGTCCAGCGCCGCCATCTGCTCGCGCAGCGCCAGCACGTGCTCGGACCAGTACCGCGGCGTGTCGAACGCCGGGAACGCCCGCGGGAACGCCGGGTCGTTCCAGCGCCGCGCGACCCAGGCGGCGTGGTGCATGATCCGCAGCGTGCGCAGCGGCTCGATCAGCGCGACGCTCGCCGGGTCGAACGGCTCGAAGGTCTCGTAGGCGTCGAGAATCGTGGCGAGCTGCGCCTGGCGGTCCTCGCGCTCGCCCGACAGCAGCATCCACAGATCCTGGATCGGCGGCCCGTTCACGCAGTCGTCGAAGTCGACGAAGTGCGGCGTGTCGTCGCGCCAGAGCACGTTGCCGAGATGGCAGTCGCCGTGAATCCGGGCTTCGGGCCGCTCCGCGTGCCGGCGTACCCGGTCCATCATCTCGCGCACCCGTTCGAGGAGCTGCTCGGTCAGGCTCGCGTAGGCGGGCTCGATGTCGGGCGGCAGGAAGCCGCGGCCGAGCAGGAACTCGCGGCTCTCGGTGCCGAGCCGATCCACCGACAGATCCGGACGGTGCGTGAAGCGTCGCACCGCGCCGACCGCGTGGATGCGGGCGATGGTGCGGCCGAGCACCCGCAGGTTCTCCTCGTCTTCGACGTTCGGCGGGTGGCCGCCCTGACGCGGGTACACCGCGAAGCGGTGCCCGCCGTGGTGAAAGAGCGACGTTCCGTCACGCGGGATCGCGGTGACCACCGGCAGCTCGGCGTCCGCGAGCTCGCGGGTGAACGCGTGCTCCTCGGCGATCTGCTCGTCGCTCCAGCGGCCCGGCCGGTAGAACTTCGTGACGACGAAGCCGCCGTCCTCCAGCTCGAGCTGGAAGACCCGGTTCTCGTAGCTGTTCAGCTCGAGCAGACCGCCGGTGGGCCGGAAGCCCACCGCTTCCAGTGCGTCGAGGATCACGTCGGGAGTCAGCCCGGCGTACGGCGTTTCCGAGCTCTGCGACATCGCGAAGCCGTTGGTGCACGAAGCGACAGTCTACCAGCAGCGGCTCGGCCGATCAGCGCCGGCGCGGCGTGCGCGCGGCGCAGAGCACGTGCACCTCGCGGGCGCCGGCAGCGAGCAGCGTGCGCGTCAGCGCCGCCGCGGTGGCGCCGGTGGTGATCACGTCGTCCACGATGCCGACGCACGGGCCCGGTTCCGGCCAGGTGCGGCGCGCGGCGAAGCTGCCTTCGAGGTTGCCGAGGCGCGCGGCGCGGCCGAGCCCGCGTTGCGGCCGCGACCGGCGGCGCCGCATCACGGCGGTGCGGCTGATCGGAATCCCGAGGCGTGCCGCCACCGGCCGCGCCAGCGCGAGCGCCTGGTTGTGGCCGCGCCGCGCGAGCCGCCCGAGCGTCAGCGGCACCGGCACGAGCAGGTCCGGCCGCGGCAGGCCCGGATCGGCGCGGTACGCGGCGTCCGCGGCGCCCGCCAGCAGCGTGCCGAGAATCCGCCCCTCCACCATGCCGAGATGGTCCTTCAGGCGCCGCACCCAGAGCTGCGCGAAGCCTTCGTAGCAGAGCGGCGCGATCGCCGCGCGAAACGGCGGCGGGTCGCGGGTGCAGGCGGCGCACCACGAGCCCCGAGGGGCGCCTTCCGGCACCGGTTCGGCGCAGCGGGGACAGGCGCCGCGGTTCCACGGCAGCGCGTCCAGGCAGTAGCGGCACAGATCCACGTCGGCGGTCGAGGGGAGCGGTGCGTCGCACAACAGGCACGCGCCCGGCAGCAGCCGACGCAGCAGGCGTTCGAGCATGCGGCCAGTCTGACGCGCCCGGCGCGCGCACGGGACCGACGCGCGCCCGCCCCGTTGTGTGAAGTCGGTCACGCGGGTTTTGCGGCATCGCCCCTGGATTCGCCGGCGGCGGCGCCGGATGATCCGCCGACGATCGCCGTTCGCAGGTGAGTGATGGCCGTGAATCCGATGATGGATGGAGCGCGTACCGCCGCCGGTACGCTGAGCGCCGTCAGCAGCGGGATCCAGGCCGGCATGAACGGTCTCGCCCATGCCGCGCAGGAGATCGCCGAGCTCAACGCGACGCGTCCGGCACCGGATGCCGGCGGGGCCGAGCAGGCGCTGGTCGACCTGCGCCTGTATCAGCGGCGGGTGGAAGCGTCGGCCGTGGTGCTCCAGACCGCGGACGCCGCGGTCGGCTTCCTGCTCGACATCCACGCCTGAAGCCCCGCCGCCCCCGCCTCCCGGGCGGGCACCCCCGCGCCGCTCACGGTAAACTCGCCGCTGGCAGGAACCGGAGCCGTGCATGCCCATCTCGCTGAAGGATCTTCGCTTCGTCGTCCACGACGTGCTGGACTACGCCGGCCATTACGCGCGGCTCGGGCCGCGCGGCGACGGCGGCGGCGAAGCGGAGCGGCCGGATCGGGCGTTCATCGACGCGGTGCTGGACGAAGCGGCGCGGTTCGCCGAGAACGAGCTCGAGCCGCTCAACGCGGTCGGCGACGTGACCGGCTGCCGATGGCAGGACGGTGAAGTCACCACGCCGCCCGGCTTCAAGGAAGCGTACGGGAAATTCACCGCCGGCGGCTGGTCGAGCCTGATCGGCGATCCCGAGTACGGCGGCCAGGGCCTGCCGGACAGCATGAGCCTGATGGTGGAGGACATCATCGCCTGCGCGAATCCGGCCTGGGCGATGTATCCGGCGCTGTCGCGCGGCGTGATCACCGTGCTCACGGCCCACGGCAGCGAGCAGCACAAACGGGCGTTCCTGCCGAAGCTGCTGTCCGGGGAGTGGACGGGTACGATGTGCCTCACCGAGCCGCACGCCGGCTCCGACGTCGGACTGGTGCGCACCCGTGCGGAGCCGCGTGGCGACGGCACCTACGCGATCACCGGAACGAAGATCTTCATTTCGTCCGGCGAGCACGACCTGGTCGACAACATCATCCACCTGGTGCTCGCGCGGCTGCCGGACGCGCCGGCCGGCACGTCCGGAATCTCGCTGTTCGTCGTGCCGAAGGTGAACCTCGACGGCACCCGCAACGGCGTCACCTGCGGCGGCATCGAGGAGAAGATGGGCATCCACGGCAACGCGACCTGCGTGCTGAACTTCGACGGCGCCACCGGCTATCTGATGGGCGAGGCGAACCGGGGCATGCGCTACATGTTTACGATGATGAACGGCGCGCGCCTGGTGGTGGGTCTGCAGGGCGTCTGCGGCGCGCACGCGGCGAGCCTCCGGGCGCTCGAGTACGCGCAGGAGCGGCTGCAGATGCGGGCGCTGACGGGCCCGGCGGCACCCGACAAGCCGGCGGACCCGATCATCGTGCACGGCGACGTGCGCCGGATGCTGCTGACCCAGCGGGCGATCGCCGAGGGCGGCCGGATGCTGGTCTACTACGCCGGTCAGCTCGCCGACCGCGCCCGTCGCGGCGCCGAGGACGAGCGCGAGCGGTCGCAGCAGATGCTCGATTTCCTGACGCCGATCGTGAAGGGGTCCCTGACCGAGCTCGGCTTCGAGTCGGTGAACCTGGCGCTGCAGATCTTCGGCGGGCACGGGTACATCCGCGAGACCGGGATCGAGCAGTACGTGCGCGACGCCCGCATCTCGATGGTCTACGAGGGCACCACCGGGATCCAGGCGCTCGACCTGCTCGGGCGCAAGACGCTGCAGACCCAGGGCAAGGGCCTGACGATCTTCATCGGCGAGATGAACGCGCTGGCCGAGCGGCTGCGCGGGCCGTTGCCGGAGCTCGCGCGCGCGATCGACGAGACCGCCAAGGAGTGGGGCGATCTGACGATGGCGCTCGGCGCCCGCGCGCTTCAGGACGTGAACGAGGTCGGCTGCAACGCCGTCGACTACCTGCTCTACAGCGGCTACTGCGTGCTCGCGTACTGCTGGGGACGGATGGCCGAGACCGCGTCGCGGCTGCAGGACGAGCTGGCCCGGGAGGGCGCGCCGGCGAGCGCGTTCCTCGGCGGCAAGAGAGCGGTCGCCGACTTCTATTTCGCCCGGCTGCTGCCGCGCCGTCACGCCCATCGGCTCGCCATCGAAGCCGGTGCGCGCACGGTGCAGCAGCCGGATCAGAGCCTGATCACCGAACTCTGACGAGACGCATCATGTTGCAGTACCAAGCCCCCGAACGCGATCTGCACTTCCTGCTGTTCGAGCTGTTCGACGTGCGCGAGCGCTGGCGGACGATCCCCGGCTTCGCCGATTTCAGCGAGGACGTGATCCGCGCGGTGCTGGACGAGGCGGCGAAGCTCGCGGGCGGCGTGCTCGCGCCGGTGAACGCCGCGGGCGATGAGCCCGGCTGCAGGTTCGAAAGCGGCGCGGTGGAGACGCCGCCCGGCTTCACCGACGCGTTCGCCGCGCTCGCCGAGGGCGGATGGCTCGGCCTGTCCGGCAACCCGGCGTACGGCGGGCAGGGCATGCCGAAGTCGCTCGGCTGCCTGGTCGAGGAGATGTTCTGGGCTGCGAACCCGGCCCTGTACCTGTACGGCACGCTGACCGTCGGAGCGGCGATCTGCATCGACACCCACGGCAACGAGGCGCAGAAGGCGCTGTATCTGCCGAAGCTCTACAGCGGCCGCTGGAGCGGCGCGATGGCGCTGACCGAGGCGCGCGCCGGCAGCGACCTCGGCATCATGCGCACCCGCGCCGAGCCGCAGCCCGACGGCAGCTACCGCCTGACCGGCACCAAGATCTTCATCACCGCCGGCGAGCACGACCTGGCCGAAAACATCGTGCATCTGGTGCTCGCGAAGCTCCCGGATGCGCCGGCCGGCACCCGCGGCATCTCGCTGTTCATCGTGCCGAAAGTCCTGCCCGATGCGAACGGCGCGCCGGGCGAGCGCAACCGCTTCGCGGCCGGCTCGATCGAGCAGAAGATGGGCATCCACGGCAGCGCGACCTGCGTGATCAACTACGACGGCGCCACGGGCTGGCTGCTCGGCGAGGAGAACCGCGGCCTCGCGGCGATGTTCACGATGATGAACTACGAGCGCCTGTCGGTCGGGCTGCAGGGGCTCGGCGCCGGCGAGCTCGCGTATCAGAACGCGGCGGCGTACGCGCGCGAGCGGCTGCAGGGCCGCGCGCCGTCGGGCCCGGTGAACGCCGACGGTCCCGCCGACCCGCTGCTCGTGCATCCGGACGTGCGGCGCATGCTGCTGACCATCCGGGCGCTGACCGAAGGCGGCCGGGCGTTCGCGGTGTTCGCGGGGCTAGAGCTCGACCGCGGCAAGCACGCCGGGGACTTGCAGGCTCAGGCCTTCTCCGAGCTGCTCACGCCGGTGGCTAAGGCGTTTCTGACCGACCGCGGCTTCGAGTGCGCGGTGCTGGCGCAGCAGGTGCTCGGCGGACACGGCTACGTTCGCGAGTCGGGGCTCGAGCAGGTCGTGCGCGATGCGCGGATCGCGCAGATCTACGAAGGCACCAACGGCATCCAGGCGATGGACCTGGTCGGCCGCAAGGTGCTGCGCGACCGCGGCGAGACGCTGCGCGCGCTGCTCGGGGTGCTGCGCGAGGAAGCGCCGCGGCGTTACGCGGCCGAGGTGGACGAGGCGCTGCTGCGCCTCGAGCGCGCCACCGACAGCGTGATCGAACGGTCCGGGAGCGACCCGAATCTGCCGGGCGCGGTCGCCGCCGATTACCTGGATCTGGTCGGCTACACGCTGTACGCGTGGCTCTGGGCGAGGATGGCGGACGCCGCCCCGGACGATGCGTTCGGCGCCGCCAAGCGGCGGAGCGCCGAGTTCTTTTTCGCGCGGCTGTTGCCGCGCGCGCTGGCCGCGGAGCGAGGCGTGCTCGCGGACAGCGCGGCGGTGATGGCGTTCGCCGACGACGCGTTCTGATCCCGACGGCGTCGGACGAAGCGCCCGGCTACCTCAGCGGTTCCGTGCCGTGGAGGCGCCAGAGCTCGGCGAACTCGCCCGGCACCGGCGCGATGATCAGGCTCGGGTCGAGCGCGCGCAGCGCGTCGTGGACCTCCGCCCAGTCGACGCCGGCGTAGGCCGTCGGGATCACGGACACTCGCGGCACTTCCGGCATCAGCATTTCCTCGGGGTAGCCGCCGCCACCATCGGTGGCGGCCCAGTCGTCTGCTGCAGTGCACATGTCCTGGCTCCTGTCGTGAAGGGAACGCCGTTTCGTCACGAGGCTCGGCACGAGGCGGAGGGTTCCGCCTCATGCGCAGCAAGGATCAGTACAGCGGAACGTACGGATAGGAGCCGGGCACCACGATCATGTCGTTCTTGATCACGATCAGGTCCTCGAGGTCGACGCCGTCCTGCCCCTCGATTGCTCCGGCGCCCGCGGCGAGCCCCGCGCCGAGGGCCCCCGACCAGCCGCCGCTGTAGGCGCCGCCCGCCGCGGCGAAGCCAGCGATCTTCGCGACCTCCGCCCAGTCGATGGCCTCGATCAGGCTCATGTTGAGCCCGAGCCGCGGCGCCGTGACGACGATCTCGGGTATCGCACCGTCGCCGGATCCGCCACCGCCGGCACCGCCAGCGGAACCGCCCGAGGAACCACTCAGCTCTTCTTCACCCGCTACGCACATGCTGGCACTCCTGTCTGGTTGATCGGTGATGTCGCCATCCGGCTCGAAGCCGGACGCCGCGACCGTAGCGCCGCGCGGCGCACCGGCGCGAGGGGCCTCACAGCAGGATCCGCTTCGGCTGACAAGCCGGCGGGCGATTACACGCCGAGGCGTCGCCGCAGCCGCCGATACGACCACCAGTTCCACAGCGGAACGAGGGGAACCAGCGCGAAGACCGGGATCAGCGCGCGCATCGGGGTGGTCATGCAACACGCGTTGTGGATGGCGGCGACCGCGGCAATGACGGCGACGGAGCTGCCTTCGTAGAGCAGGTGCTCGGCGAACGTGAAGAGGAGCGGCGGCCGACGCGTAAGGCCGCAGCGGCGGTAGAGCCGATACCACCAGGGATACAGCCGCCGGAGCGGGATGCCGTGCTCGGCGAAGCGCCGCTCGAGCTCTGCGTCTGTCGGTGACATTCGCGCGATGGTAGGCGGCGTCGGCGCCGCGGCGCGAGCGGGCTCCGGCGATGTCTCACAGGCCGGATGGCGATTCCCCGGCAGAGGGGCCTGCCCGCCGATCCAACGGGCGCGGCCGCGCTCGGCTCCTACAGCCACTCGGGCGAAGCGCGGCTGGATCGGCGGACCGGGATTCTGCTTCGCTCGGCGCTTTTCGGCACGGGAGCCGTGATGACCGAGGTGGTACGCGCTGCGTTCCGGCACGCGCTGTTCCTGGCGGATCGGCTGCGCTACGAGGACGTTCGGGAAATCGCCGCCGTCTGGGGAGTCGCTGCGAGGCCGGGGCTCTTCTACTGCCTCATGAGCAGCGACCGGACGTTCGCGGTGCTGGAAGACGGCGAGCCCGTGGCGCTGTGGGGGATCAGCAGCCGGATCGAGGGCGACCTGCGCATCGGCCTGCCGTGGCTGCTCGCGGCGCCGCGGCTGTTCGAGGGTCCCAGGAGCACGTTGCTGCGCAGTCGGCGCGTGATGGATCACCTGCTGGCCGAGCACGACGTGCTCACCAACGTGACCGATGCCGACAATCACGCGCATCTGCGCTGGCTCTGGTGGTGCGGATTCGCGGAGCTCTGCCGCCACGAGCGCTACGGCGCGGGGGCGCGGCCGTTCGTCGAGTTCTATCGGGTCAATCCGCGCAGCGGCCTGTCCGATGCGGCCGTGCGCGCCGTGCTGCGGCGGTGCCGGCCCGCGGGCGCCGCGCCGGACGACCCGGTCGTCCGAGGTCTGGTCGAGCTCGGCGTCGAGCTGCTGGCGCGGCCGACGGCGTTCGAGCGCCGTCACGCGCGAGCGCTCGCCGAGGTGCTCGATCGGCTGGCGCAGCCCGGTGGCACCGCCGGCCGGACGCGCCGCGGCTGCGTGCGCCTGCTCGTCGAGCTCGCGGTGGCGCTCACCGGCATCGGCGACCGCGCCGGCGTCCCGCCCAGCGCACCGCTCGCCGAGCTGATCACTGCGCTCGCCGCCGCCGCGGATCTCGGCGCGCTCGCCGGCGTGGCCGTCGATGATGCGCTGCTCGCGCTCGGCGGTTCCGGCCGCCCGGCCCCGGTTCCGGCGCCAAAGCTCGAGGCGTCCGCGCCGCGCATGGCGAACGAGCCGGTCGGATCCGGCCTCGCGGCGCTGCTGCGGCGTCATCTGCGGCTTCTCACGCTCGATGGACGTGTCGGCCGCGCGGCCGGTCACCGGTTCTGGTCTGCCGCGCTCGGAGCCGACGAAGATCGGCTCGCGCGTTCCGTCGGCGTGGGTCGACCGGCGCTCGGTGCGCTGCTGGCCGAGCACCGGCTGCAGCGCGAGCTGCTGGGCGACGCGCAGGCGGCGGACGGTGCGCTCGCAGCCGCGCTCTCGGAGAAGCTCGAGCACGGTGCGGCCGTCGCCGCGCTGCGCGGGTCGGTGCCGGTCGGCCATCCGCTCGGTGCGCCGCTGACCGCCGAGCTCGACGCGTTGCCGCTGAACGACGAGCCCGTGCGGATCGGGACGGTGGGCGACCTCGTGTACGTCGCGAGCGCGGTGGCCGACCGGGCGGCGCGGCGTGTGCTGCCGAGTCTGCGCCTCGGCGGCGCGGTCGCCGGCTACGGCGACCGCCACTGGCTGTACCGGCTGCTGCGCGTGCGGCTCATTCAGGCCGCGCCGATGTCCGCCGCGGCGCTCGGCGCGTTGCTCGCGGAAGAGCTGGGCGCGTTGCTCGCGGCCGGCGCCGTGGAGGACGCGCTGCTGGCCGCCGAGGGGCCGCTCGCCGACCTCGAGCTGCATCGGATCCGGATCGCGGCGCTCGCCGTCCGGGCGGGCGAGCACCTGGACGACTCGGCGCTCGCCCGCTGGCTCGCGGCGCCGCTGGCGGTACCCGTTCGGCATCACCTCGAGCTCGGCCCGGCGCTGTTCGCCTGGTACAGCCACGGCCGGGGCGAGGTGGCCGATCATCTGGATGCGCTCGCCGATGTCCTCGGCGCCGGTCCGCTGGTTCCGCGGCAGCGCTACCGGAGTGTCCTACGCCGCTTCGCGAACGGCCTCGATATCGTGACGCTCGCGAACCACCTGGGCCTCGATCCGGATGCGCAGCCCGATACGTTCGAAGCCGCGTCGCGCCTCGGCGGGCGTTGAGCCGGCGCTCGGTCTGCTGCTCGCGCGGCTGCTGCCGGAGCACGACCGGCAGGCGCGTGAACGGCTTCGCGCGGCGCTGCGTGCGGGCGATGTCGAGGAAGCGATTGCCGAGCTCGCGGCCGCCGGGCTCCTCGAGCGGCGCCGCGTCGACGACATCGCCGAGCTGGAGGGGCAGACGGCCGTCTGCCGGCTGCCGGGGCAGCGCTGGGTGCTGCTGCAGCCCGCGGGTTCCGGGCGGTGGTCGGTGGCCGCGGCGGGCCGCCCGAGCCGGTTGCTCGGCGCGGCGGCGCTGCGCGCGCTCCTTCCGTGCGACGTCCTGTTAGCGGGGCCGCGGAACCGTCCCGCCGCCGAGCCGCGGGCGGAGCGGGTGCGGCCCCGGTACCTGTCCGCCGGCCTGCGGCTGACGGCGCAGGTGCTCGGGCTCGCGACGCCGGTCGCGATGCTGCTCGTGATCGACAAGGTCGTCACCCAGGGTGCGCAGAACACGCTGCTCGCGCTGGTGGGCGGCGTCGCGCTGCTCACCGTGTTCCAGTACCTGTTCCTGTTGTGCCAGACGGTGCACGCGTGCCGTGAGGCGGAAGCCGGTGCGCTGCCGTCACGGCGGCGGCTCTTCCACCGGGCGCTCGCGAGCTCGGCGGCGCCGCGTTCGTGCAGTGCCGGATGGGACGTGCTGGACGGCTGTCACGAGCATGCCCGCTTCGAAGCCGAGACGCGGCCGCAGGCGCTGGCGGACGCAGCGTTCGCGGCGCTGCTCGGCGCGCTGATGGCGGCGTTCAGCCCGGTGCTGCTCGCGGTCTCGGCCGCGTTCGTGCCGCTCTACCTGCTCGCCGAGACCTGGGCCCGAGGCTTCGCCGAGCGGCATGCGGCGCAGGCGGCGGGGCTCCGCCACGCGCTTTCCCGGAACTGGTTCGAGGCGCTCGGCGCAGCCGAGCTGGTGCAGGGGCTCGGTCTGGCCCCGCACCTGGGGGCCCGCTGGGACGCGGCCGACCTCGCGCTGGCGGGGTCGAGGTACCGCTCGGCGGTGTGCCGGCGGCTCGCGTCGCTCGCGGTGGAATTCCTGCAGAAGGTGTCGCTCGTGGTGATCATGCTGCTCGGCGTCGGCGCGGTGATCGGCGGCGAGCTCACGCTCGGTCAGTACGTGGCGTTCAATCTGCTGTCGATGCAGCTCGCGGCGCCGGTGATGCGTCTCGCCGGCTATCGCCGCGCGCACATCGACCAGCGCCTGCACACGGAATCACGCAACGAGCTCGAGCAGGCGTGGCGCGCCGCCGAGTGGCCGCCCGCCGGCGGGTACCGGGTTCCGGGCGGCGCGACGCTGCTGGAGGCGGACGGGTTGCCCGCGCCCGGCAGCGGACGGGCCGGCTTCGTGCTCCGCGCCGGAAGCTGGCTCGGCATCACCGGGCCGTCGGGGTGCGGCAAGACCACGCTGCTGCGCACGCTGGCGGGCCTGCGGATCGCAGACGGCGCCGCGGTGCGCTTGAACGGCATCCCGATCGGACGCCTCGATCCGGCGGAGCGCGGCCGGCAGATCCGGCTGGCGGCGCAGGAGCCGGTACTGTTTTCGGCTTCGATTGCCGAAAACATCCGGCTGGGCGACCTCGACGCCGGCCCGGAGCGGGTGCTCGCGGCCGCGTTGGCCTGCGGGCTCGGGCCGCTGCTCGAGCGTCTGCCGGAGCACCTCGACACCGTGGTGGGGCCGGGGGGCCGTCCGCTTTCCGGCGGCGAGCGGCAGCGCGTCGCGATCGCCCGCGCGATGCTCGCGAGCCCGCGCGTGCTCTTGCTGGACGAAGCCACTGCGGCCCTCGATGCGGCCGGTGAAGCGGCCGTACTGGCCGCGCTGCGGCGGCACCTGCCGGACGCGGTGGTGGTCGTGGTGTCGCACCGGGCGACCTCGCTCGCCCGGTGCGATCGGCTGCTGCGCTTCGACGCCGACGGGCGGATCGCCGAAGCGCCGGCGCGGCGAGCGCTGCACGGGGTGTCGTGATGCCGCGCGCCGCGCGGGATCCCGTGTCGCGGGCGCTGCCGCGGCACGTGTCGCTCGAGCGCGTGTCGCTCCTCGCGATGCTGCTGCTCGGAACGCTGCTCGGCTGGGCCGCGCTCACCGAGGTCGAGATCGTCGTGATGGCGCCGGCCGCGGCGCGGGCCGTCGGCGGCAACGCGGAGCTGCGCGCGCCGGACTCCCGACCCATCGCCCGGGTGCTGGTGGAAGAGGGCCAGCGGGTCGCGCGCGGTGCGCCGATCGTCCGGCTCGACAGCCGGCTGCTGCACGCGCAGCGCGAGGCCGCACGGCGCGCGGCGCTGGAGCAGCGCCGCAATCTCGCGGCGATCGACGAGGCGCTGCGCGCGCTGGCCGACGCTACGCCGCTCGATGCGCTCGAGCCGCGGGCGCGCCTGCAGGTGCTGTCGCACCGCAGCCGGCTGGCCGAGCTCGATGCGGCCATTCGGGCGCTCGTCGCGGAGCGCGAAGCGGCCCGGGCGCGGACGGCGGCCGCCGAGCGCCTGCTCGCAATCGCCCGTGAGCGCTACGCCGCCGCGCAAACGGCCGCGCGGGAACAGGCCATCAGCCGCTTCGAGCTGCTCGCGGCCCGGCAGGACCTGCTCGGGCAGCAGGCGGCGGCCGAGGCCGCGGCCGGCGCGGAGGCGGCGCTGCAGCAGCGGCTCGGGGCCGAGCGCGCCGTCCGCGCGGCGCTCGCGGCGGATCTGCGGCAGGCGCTGCTCGAGCGGCGCTCGGCGCTGGATCTCGAGCGGCTCGAGCTGGAGACGCGGGCGGCGGAAGCCGCCGAACGGCTGCGTCTCGCCGAGGTGCGCGCGCCGATGGCGGGCATCGTCGATCGGCTCGCGGTGAGCGAAGGGGATTTCGTCGAGCGCGGCGAGCCGCTCGGCGTGATCGTCCCGGACGGCGCGACGGTGCGGTTCGAGGCCCGCATCCTGCCGAGCCAGGCGGCATTTCTGCGCGCCGGCCAGCCGTGCCGCCTGAAGCTGGACGCGCTGCCGTTCGCGCGCTACGGCGCGCTGCCGTGCGTGCTGGAACGGCTGAGCCGCGACGTGGTGCCCGGCGAGTCGGGGACCGGCCACTACCTCGCGGAGGTGCGACCGCTCGCGGAGCGGCTCGCCGCGGGCGGGCAGCCGCTCGAGCTGAGACCCGGTGCGACGGCGTGGCTCGACGTCGTCACCGGCCGGCGCACCGTGCTCAGCTTCCTGACCGATCCGCTCACCCGCTTCACCCACGAGACGCTGAGAGAGCGCTGAGCGGGCGTGCGGAAGCGATCAGCCGGAACCGCTCGGCTCCGAGTACTCGTCGAGTTCGCGGGCGCTCGGCGCCCGGCGCGACGGCAGTGAGCCCGTCTGGCGCTCGATCAGGCGCCGAACCCTGGGGCCGCCTGGGCCCCGGTGCAGCGCGCGCACCCGTTCGGCGACGATCGCGTCGTCCTGGGTCAGCCGGCTGTTGTGCCGCACGTAGTCGAGCCAGGTCGGCAGCTCGAAGCGCTCGATCCACAGCTGCGGCTCGTGCAGGTCGCGCATCAGGCGCCAGTTGCGGGCGCCGTCGCGCCGGCGGATACGGCGCCGCTCGGCCATCGCGCGCAGGAACTCGAGGGTGTCCTCCTCGCGGATCTCGTACTCGATCAGCACCACCACGGGGCCGCTGCGGCGCTTGATCGGCAGCGCGGTGTCGGGCTCCTCCCACTGCCGGAGCGGATCGAGATTCACGCTCTCGGCCGGCGCGAGCGGCAGCCAGCGTCCCACTGCCGCGCAGACGAGCAGCAGCGCGCCGGCCTGGAGCAGCGCCACCGTCAGCCCTTCGGCCGCGGCCGAGGCGCCCCACAACCAGCTTCCGCCGGCCATCCCGCCGAACGCGGCCATCTGATACAGCGACAGCGCGCGTCCGACCACCCAGCGCGGCGCCGACATCTGCACGGTCACGTTGAACGTGGACAGCGCGAGCACCCAGCCGGCACCCGCGAGCAGGAACGCACCGAGGGTCGGCAGCAGCCAGCGGCTCGAGCCGGCCACGGCCACCGCGAGCGCGAACGCGACGCACGACCAGCGCACGATGCCTTCGGTGGAGAGCCGGTAGCGCAGCCGCGGTGTTGCGAACGCGCCGAGCACCGCGCCCACCCCGAACGCGCCGAGCATCAGCCCGTAGGTCACCGGCCCGCCGCGGATCAGGTCGCGGGCCACCAGCGGCATCAGCGCCAGCGCCGAGCTGGCGCCGGCGCCGAACAGCGCGCTGCGCACCAGCACCATCCGGATCGCCGGCGACATCGCCACGTAGCGCAGCCCCGCCGCCATCGCGATGCGCAGCGTTTCCGGCGGCAGCAGCTCCGTCCGCGGCGGTGGCCGCCACCGGAGCAGCACGCCGATCAGCCCGACGTAGCTGACGGCGTTGATCGCGAACGCGGTGGCCGCGCCGGCCGCGGCGACGATCGCGCCGCCGATCGCGGGACCGACGCTGCGCGCCATGTTGAAGCCCATGCTGTTCAGCGCCACCGCTTCCGGCAGGTCCCGGCGCGGCACCATGTCGCCCACCGAGGCCTGCCACGCCGGCGCGTTGAACGCGCCGCCGACCCCGATCAGGAACGTGAACAGCAGCAGGAACCAGGGGGTGATCAGCCCGTGCCAGGTCACCAGCGCGAGCGCGACCGACACCGCCAGCATGAACGTCTGCGACGCGATCATGAGCTTGCGGCGGTCGCGGTTGTCCGCGAGCGCGCCGGCCACCAGCGACAGCAGCATGATCGGCAGCGTCGTGGAAGCCTGCACCAGCGCCACCATGTGCGCCGAATCGGCGATCGACGTCATCAGCCAGGAGGCGCCGACGGACTGGATCAGCCCGCCGAGGTTCGAGGCCATGCTGGCGAGCCAGACCGCCCGGAAGATCCGGTGCTCGCGCAGCGGCGTCAGCGCTGACTTCGGGCGCTCGCCGGCCGCGGATTGCTGCTCGGTGGATGCCATTCGCGTCAATCAGTCCATGGATGCGCCGGCCTTCCGATCGCGCCGCGCGGCGGCGTCACGGCTCGGCGGGTTCCCCTCGAGCGGGGCTCGGGCAGGGATGTTTCGCGTCGCGGGTGTCGCAGACCCGGATACCTCCGAGGTGTGCCGACCATTCGGCCATCTCCTGGGCCGTCAGCAGCGACGCGCCGCCTTCCGCCGGCGGCGCCCGCAGCCGCCGGGTGATCACGTAGAACCGTTCGTTGCCCTGAATCGCCTTGGCCATCACCACCTGGCCGAGCTCGGCGTCCTTGAACTTCGTGCAGATCATCAGGCGCACCGAGGTCGGATAGCCGTTCTCGTAGCCGGACGAGATGTTGCTGTCCTCGAAACCGTCGCAGCGCTCCGCGAGATCACGGCTGACGCCGCGCACGAACTCGATCGGATCGGGCAGCGGATCGCCGCTCTGCGCCTCGAACGTCAGGCGCTCGAGACGCTGTTCGCCGGCGTCGGGCGGTCCGTACTCCGCCATCCGCAGCATCGGCGTCTGCATCGCGCCCTGTTCCTGCCAGCCGTCGGGCGGCGCCGCGAGCAGCAGCTCGCCGGTCGGCGCGTCCTCGCCGCCGGCCGGCGCGGCCGCGCCGCACGCGGCGAAGAGCGCCGGGACGAGCCACGCGAGGCGCGCGCGGTACCGCGGTCGCCGCGGCTTCGCCATCAGTGGATCGCCACCGGGTTGATGATCGCCTGCACCGAACCGACGAAGCGGGGCTGTCCGAGCACGAACAGGAACTCGTACACCCCGTCGGCCGCGAGGCCCCGGGTGTCCATGTTCTCCAGGATGTAGACGCCGTTCTTCGCGAGCAACTCCGGGTGCACCGGGAACAGCATCTCGGGATCCTCGTGCGGAATCACCTCCACCGCCCAGCTGTCCGCGCCGACGGCGACCACGCCGAGCCCGGCCAGATGGCGGGCGCCGTCGAGGCCGAGGCCCGGCTCGCCGGACATGAACCGCTTCGAATCGGAGTCCGCGACGTTCAGCCAGCCGGTGTGGAACAGCACCACGTCGCCGCGCTCGATGGTCACGCCCTGCGCCTTCGCGGCGGCCTCGATCTCCGCGCGGTTGAACACGGTGCCGGGCTCGAGCACGTCGCGGCCGAGATGCTTCGCCATGTCGAGCAGCACGCCGCGGGTCACGATCGGCGGGATCTCGTGGGTGGAGTAGCGGGTCAGGCCGTTCGGCCTGACGAACTCGCTCGCATGCAGGCCGTTGTAGTAGCGGTGCTCGATGCCCATGTGGCCGAGGCCGTCGAGCTGGCTGCCGATCCCCATATAGGTGAACAGCAGATCGTCGTTGCCGACCGCGCGGTTGCTGCCGATCGGCTGCCCGGTGCCGTCGTCGAGCTGCAGCACGGTGATCGAGTACTTGCGCGGCGGGTAGGCGGGCGAGTCCGGTCCGGTCGGCACGCCGAGGGCGTACGTTTTGCCGGTCTTCACCAGCCGCGCGGCCTGCAGCACCTTCTCCGCCGACAGGTTGTTCACCGCGCCGAGGGTGTCGTCCGCCCCGTAGCGTGACGGGTACCAACTCGCCGGTTCTGCCGCCATCGCGCCGGCGCCGAGCACGCCGAGCACGGCTCCGGTGACGAGCCACTGTCTCATCGTTCCTCCTCCCCTGTGGTTTCAGTTCCTCGCGATCCGCTCCGGCAGCTTGCGATAGAT
Source organism: Pseudomonadales bacterium (assembly GCA_036381275.1). GTDB lineage: Bacteria > Pseudomonadota > Gammaproteobacteria > Pseudomonadales > Azotimanducaceae > UBA7803. Next base: position 181,144 of record DASVDC010000143.1, read on the forward strand.
TCCGCCGAAGCTGCCGTTGCTCATGATCACCACGTGCCGGCGCTTCGGCGGCAGCGCCGCCACCGCGTCGATCAGCCGGTCCAGGTCGTCGAACTGCCGGGCGGGAATCACGCTGTGCTGCACGACCTCGGACAGGTCCCACTTGATGTTGTCGCCGCGAAACCAGAACACCTGGTCCGCCGCCGCGCAGCAGGTGGTCAAGTCGTGGCGCAGCGTGCCGAGCGACATGGTATGCGAACGCGGCTCCACCACCGCGACGATCTCGTCGTTGCCGACCCGCCGGCGCAGCCCCTGCAGCGTGGTGCGGATCGCGGTCGGGTGGTGCGCGAAGTCGTCGTAGACGAACGTGTCGCCGATCTGCGCGATCAGCTCGAGCCGCCGGGTGACGCCCTCGAAACGCGCGAGCGCCTCGAGCGCCTGCGCCGGCGGCACGCCCGCGTGCCGCGCCGCCGCCACCGCGGCGAGCGCGTTGCGCACGTTGTGCTCGCCGACCAGTCCCCAGCTCACCGTGCCGATCAGCGTATCGCCCAGATGCACCTCGAAGCCGCTGCCGTCCGGGCTGATCCGTTCGGCGTGCCAGCGCTGGCCGTTGTCGCGCTCGTGGGGCTGGGCGCGCATGTGGTGGGCGCCGAAGCGCTCGATCGGCGTCCAGCAGCCCTGCGCGAGCACCTCGTTCACGGCGTCGTCGTCGGTGGGCGCGATCACCAGCCCGCCGCCCGGCACGGTGCGCAGCAGATGGTGGAACTGGGTCTGGATCGCCGCGAGGTCCGGGAAGATGTCGGCGTGATCGTGCTCCAGGTTGTTCACGATCAGCGTGCGCGGACGGTAGTGCACGAACTTGGAGCGCCGGTCGAAGTAGGAGGTGTCGTACTCGTCCGCCTCGACCACGAAGAACGGTTCCCGGCCGAGCCGCGCGGAGCGGCCGAAGTTCTTCGGCACCCCGCCGATCAGGAAACCCGGCTCGAGCCCCGCGTGCTCGAGAATCCAGGCGAGCAGGCTCGCGGTGGTGGTCTTGCCGTGGGTGCCCGAGGCCGCGAGTACCCAGCGTCCCGGCAGCACGTGACGGCCGAGCCATTCGGCGCCCGACGTGTAGGGCAGCCCCCGCTCCAGCACGTACTCCACCCCCGGATGGCCGCGGGGCAGGCCGGCGTTGCCGATCACCACGAGATCTGGGGCGGGCTCGAGCTGCGCGGGGTCGAAGCCCTCGAACACCTCGACGTCGGCGGCGGCGAGCTGATCGCTCATCGGCGGGTAGAGCGCCTTGTCCGAGCCCGACACGCGATAGCCGAGCTCGCGGGCGAGCTGCGCGAGGCTGCCCATCAGGGTGCCGCCGATGCCGAGGAAGTAGACGTGGGTGGTCATCCGCCGAGGAGTCTCCGGGCCGGGTGGCTCAAGATTACCCTCATTGCCCGGTCGCGACCTGTCCCATGATCACGCTCATCAGCGAAATGCCCATCGCCACGCCGATCCCGACGGGTAGCTGCGTCTGCAGCGCCCGGTGCAGGATGAAGCCGGCCACCGCCACCGACCAGATCATGAACGCGAGCAGCACGAGACTCACCGCCGCGCTGCCGAAGAGCCTGACCACCGGCAGCACCAGCGCCAGGCACCCGGTGATCAGCAGGTCGCAGCCGAGCACCGCGGTGATGGTGGTCAGGAACCGCTGGCCGAGGTTCTTGAACGACAGCGCGAGCATGATCAGCGCGGCGTTGGTGCTCTGTCCGACCACCACGGAGGTGAGCGTCTGCACCGGATCGATCTCGTCGGAGAGACCCAGCGACACCAGCGTGCTGCACGTGACGTTGGCAACCACCACCAGCGTGACGAACCAGCCGTAAGTCGGAACGTACGCCGGGCTCTGCCGCAGCAGGCAGATCTGCCAGAACAGGTTGAGGATCGGCTTCATGACCTTTTCGCACGGCTTGCATCCGGACGCCCCGCCCGCCGACGGGCCGGCCGCAGGACCGGAAATTGTCGCACAAATCGTTCCCTTCGCGGAAAATGGCGCGCCGGAATCGAGTCCGTGCAGTGCAAGGAGTTGGTGACCATGGCGAAAGCCAACGCGTTCTACGCTCAGTCCGGCGGAGTGACCGCCGTGATCAACGCCAGTGCCTGCGGTGTGATCGAGACCGCGCGCCAGCACCGGGACAGGATCGGTAAGGTCTATGCCGGGCGCAACGGCATCCTCGGCGCGCTCACCGAGGAGCTGATCGACACCAGCCGCGAATCGGCGAAGACCATCGCCGCGCTGCGCCACACCCCGGGCGGCGCGTTCGGCTCGTGCCGCTACAAGTTGAAGAGCCTCGAGGAGAACCGGCGCCAGTACGAGCGGCTGATCGAGGTGTTCCGCGCGCACGACATCCGCTACTTCTTCTACAACGGCGGCGGCGATTCCCAGGACACCGCGCACAAGGTGTCGCAGCTCTCCACCGCGATGGACTTCCCGATCACCTGCATCGGGATACCGAAGACGGTGGACAACGATCTGCCGCACACCGATTGCTGCCCCGGCTTCGGCTCGGTGGCGAAGTACGTCGCGGTCTCCACCCGGGAAGCCGGCCTCGACGTGGCCTCGATGTACGGCACGTCGACGAAGGTCTTCATACTGGAAGTGATGGGCCGGCACGCCGGCTGGATCGCGGCCGCCGCGGGGCTCGCCGCGGAGCAGCCGGGCGACCCGCCGCACGTGATCCTGATGCCCGAGGTGCCGTTCGACCGCGAGCGCTTCCTCGCCCGGGTACGCGAGAGCGTGCAGGAATTCGGCTACTGCGTGGTGGTCGCGTCCGAGGGCACGCAGCACGCGGACGGCACCTTCCTCGCGGACGCGGGCACCAAGGACGCGTTCGGCCATACCCAGCTCGGCGGCGTGGCGCCGTACCTGGCGCAGATGATCCGCGACGAGCTCGGCTACAAGTACCACTGGGCGGTGGCCGACTATCTGCAGCGCGCCGCGCGGCACCTCGCGTCCGCGACCGACGTGGAGCAGGCGTACGCGGTCGGCAAGGCGGCGGTGGAATTCGCGCTCGCCGGCAAGAACGCCGTGATGCCCACCATCGTGCGCAAGAGGGACAAGCCCTACCGCTGGACGGTGGGAGAAGTGCCCCTCTCCGAGGTCGCGAACGTGGAACGCAAGATGCCGAAGAACTACATCACCCGCGACGGCTTCGGCATCACCGAGGCGGCGCGCACCTACCTCGCGCCGCTGATCGCCGGCGAGGACCCGCCGCCGTACCGGAACGGCCTGCCGCAGTACGCGCGGCTGAAGCACGTGCTGGTGCCGAAGAAGCTGCCGTCGTTCGAGCCGTGAGCGGAAGGCTTCGACTCATCGCGGTGGCGACGGCGGTGCTGACCGCGCTGGCCGGCTGCGCCGGCACCGGGGCGGTGCGGCAGAATCCCGACGGCACGCTCAGCATCGACTGCGCGGGCGGCTACCACGACTGGAGCCGCTGCCACGCGCGCGCCGCCGATGCCTGCGGCCGCGCCGGCTACGAGATCGTCGCGCGCCTCAGCAACGAGGGCAGCTCCGGGGTCGGCGTGCGGGACTGGTCGGTCGGGGGCAGCGAGGTGGCGCGCACGCTGGTGGTGCGCTGCCGATGAGTCGGCTGCTGTGGGAGCGGCCTCCGACCGCGAATTCCCGATCCGAGAATTCGCGGCCGGAGGCCGCTCCCACACGAAGGTCAGAGGTCAGGACAGCAACGGCGCGATCACCAGGCTGACGATCGCCATCACGTTGATCAGGATGTTCATGCTCGGGCCCGAGGTGTCCTTGAACGGATCCCCCACCGTGTCGCCCACCACCGCGGCGGCGTGAACGTCGGAACCCTTGCCGCCGAGGTTGCCCTTCTCGACGTGCTTCTTCGCGTTGTCCCAGGCACCGCCGGCGTTCGCCATCGTCAGCGCGAGCAGCACGCAGCCGAGCAGGCCGCCGCCGAGCACGCCGCCGAGCGTTGCCGGGCCGAGGCCGAAGCCGACGATCGGCGGTACCGCGACCGCGATCGTCCCCGGAATCAGCATCCGCCGCAGCGCCGCCCGGGTGGCGATGTCCACGCACTTCGCGGTATCGGGCTCGGCCTTGCCCTCGAGCAGGCCGGGAATCTCACGGAACTGACGACGGATCTCCGTGATCATTTCCATCGCCGCGTCGCCCACCGCGGTCATCGTGATCGACGCGATCAGGAACGGGATGATGCCGCCGATGAACAGCCCGATCAGCACGTTCGGATCGCCCAGGTACAGCGTGAAGTCCGGCAGGTTGGCGCGCACCGTCTCGACGTAAGCGGCGATGATCGCGAGCGCCGCGAGCGCCGCGGCGCCGATCGCGAAGCCCTTGCCGATCGCGGCGGTGGTGTTGCCGAGCTCGTCCAGCGAGTCGGTGATCCGGCGGGTCTCCGGCCCGAGGCCGCTCATCTCGGCGATGCCGCCGGCGTTGTCCGCGACCGGGCCGTAAGCGTCGATCGCCATCGTGATGCCGACGGTCGCGAGCATGCCGACCGCCGCGATGCCGACGCCGTAGAGGCCCGCGAGCTGCGTCGACACGAAGATGATCGCGCAGATGCCGAGCAGCGGGATCGCCACCGACTGCATGCCCACCGCGAGCCCGGTGATCATCACGGTGGCGGGGCCGGTCTTGCCGGCTTCCGCGATCCGCACCACCGGGCGGGCCGAGGTGTAGTACTCGGTGACCAGGCCGATCAGGATGCCGCCGACGGAGCCCGCGATCACCGACCACCACAGGCCCGTGGCGAGGCCGAAATACTGAATCACGAAGTAGGCGAGGATGATGAACAGTACCGGTGCGCCGATGGTGCCGAAGCGCAGCGCCGCGGCGGGCTCGCGGTCGGACATCATCCGCACCAGCACGATGCCGAGGATCGAGCAGACGAGACCGGTGGACGCGAGCAGCAGCGGCAACCCCATCAGCGCGGCCCGCGATTCCCCGTCGTCGGCGATGCCCGGCGTCAAGTCGCCGAGCAGCGACATGCTGAGCGTCGACGCGATCGCGATGGTCGCGATCATCGCGCCGCAGTAGCTCTCGAAGATGTCGGAACCCATCCCGGCCACGTCGCCGACGTTGTCACCCACGTTGTCCGCGATCACGCCGGGGTTGCGCGGGTCGTCCTCCGGAATGCCGGCTTCCACCTTGCCGACCAGGTCCGCACCGACGTCGGCGCTCTTGGTGTAGATGCCGCCGCCGACCCGCGAGAACAGCGCGACCGTCGACGCGCCCATGCCGAAGCCGTGGATGTTGTGCGCGGTTTCCGGGTCGCCGCCGAACAGGAGGTACAGCGAGCCGAGCCCGAGCAGCCCCATCGAGGCCACGGTGAGCCCCATGATCGAGCCGCCGAAGAACGCCACCGACAGCGCCGCCGCGGGCCCCGACGCGGCCGCTGCGGTGGTGGTGCGGACGTTCGCCTTGGTGGCCGTGTACATGCCGATCCAGCCCGCCAGCGCCGAGGAGAGTGCGCCCACCAGGTACGCCAAAGCCGTTCCGAACCCGAGAAACAGGTACAGCAGCACGATCAGCACCAGTGCGAAGCCGCCGAGCATGGTGTACTCGCGCCGCATGAAGACCATCGCGCCGAGGTGGATGGTGTCACCGATCTTCTTGACCTTGTCGGTCCCCTCGCTGAAGCGCGTGACCAGGCCGTAGATGATTCCCGCGATCAGCAGTCCGGCGATACCGAACAGCGGCGGTATCAGCATGCTATCTATCATTGACGTCCCCTAGCTGATGGAAGCTCTCGGCCGGCGCCCGCTTCGAGTTCTCGTTGGCGCCGTACCGACCCCTCGGCGGCGCCATTCTAGCCAATTACCCCAGGTAATAAGAACCTGTTCCAGCAAGCCTTCTGGGCTTAACCGCGGGCCAGCAGCGCCCGCAGATCGGCGAGCCCGGCGTTCGCGCGGGAGATGTACGAGGCCATCACCAGCGAGTGGTTCGCGAGCAGCCCCAGACCGTCGCCGTTCAGGATCACCGGGCTCCAGACCGTGTCCTGGGTGGGCTCGAGCTCGCGAATGATCTGCTGCAGGCTGACCCGCGCGGCCTTGTTGTCGAGCACGGCCCCGAAGTCGTGCTCGACCGCCTTCAAGAGGTGCAGCAGCGCCCAGGTCTGACCGCGCGCCTCGTAGAACACGTCGTCGATCTCGAGCCACGGGGTCTGATAGATCGTCTCGCCGCTCGCCGGCCCATCGGCCGGCGCGGCAGCCGCCGGCGCCTCCTCCCCGGCGCCGCGCGCGGACGGCTCGCCCGCCATCGCGAGCTCGAGCTGGCGCTTGCCGACGCTGGCCGACAGCCGCTGCGACAGGCTGCCGAGCCGGGTCTCGACGCCGAGCAGCCACTGCTGCAGGTTGTCGGCGCGGGCGTAGAACTGGGCGCCGGTGGCGTTCGGGTCGGCGAGCCGGCGCAGGTAGCTGCGAAACAGCCGGATGCCTTCGCGGTACTCGCTTTCGGACGGCGGGAACGCCCAGCTCGAGTTGTCGAAGAAGAACTTGCCCTCGGCCTCGGAGAGGTCGGGATCCTCGCGGCTCTGGCTCTGCGAGCGCGAGAACTCGATGCGGTACGCGCGCGCGACGTCGCGCAGCTGAGTCAGCACGCCGAACTCCCAGTTCGGCACGTTGTCCATCCACACGCCCGGCGGAAACAGGTCGTTGGAGAGATAGCCGCCGCGCTTCTCGAGCAGCGTCTCGGCGATGCGCAGCACGGTGGCGGTGGTGGTGTAGCCGATCACCAGCGGCCGCCCGTTCTGCTCGGCGTGGCTGCGCGCGTGCTCGTGCACGTCGAAGGTGTCGGGCTCGTAGTCCCACCACCAGCCGAGAATCAGGCAGATGACGAGGTACAGCGCGACGACGGCCGCGGCCACGGCGCCGAGCGTGCCGAGGCGAGAGCTCCACGCCAGGAGTGACTGCCGGATTGGCGCTGCCATCGCTACCTCCGTTACCGATCCGCCCCGAGCGGCACCGTTTCGAAGCGCACCGGAATCCGCTGTCCGTCCGCCGTCGTCAGCGTGATCTCGACGCTCTCGCCGAGCTCCGCCACGCCGAACAGCATCAGGTGCCGCCCGCCCGGCTCGAAGCGTACGGTGTCCCCGGCGGGTACCACAACCTCGTCGAGCCGCCGCATCCGCACGACGTCACCGTCGCGGCTGGTGGTGTGCATCTCGATCGCGCGGACCGCGGCGCTCTCGGCTCCGGTCAGCGTAACCGCCTCGTCGGACGGGTTGTGCACGGTGAAGTAGCCGACGGTCTTGTCCTGCCCGGGGATCGGCGCCCGCACCCGGGCCTCGCTGACCGCGAGCGCGTCGCCGTCGGCGCAGCCGGCCAGCGCCAGCAGCGCGATCAGCGCGGCTATTCGGAGAAACACAGGACCTCGACCTGCGGTGGGGAGCCGATGTCGAGCTGGGCGCGGATCCGCGTATCGCCGGGTGCGTCGCTCATCTGCTGGTAGATCCAGCGCCCTTCGGAGTCGCTGCGGGCGACGATCCGCACCCGGCAGCCGTCGCCGCGGCCGGCGACACCCGCCTGTCGCAGCGTGCTCGCGAGCGCGGGGTCCTGCCGGCGCAGGCGTTCGGCGTCCAAGGGCACCACGTGGCGCTCGGCGCCGGCGAGCAGGCGCACCTGCACGTCGGTTGGATCGATGCCGGGGTGCTCGGGATCCACCAGGCGCGCGCGGTTCAGCATCGCTTCCGCCTCGGTGAAACGGCGCCGTTCCGCGGCGCTGAGCGCTAGCTCCAGATACCGCTCGACGATCCGCTCGAGGCCCCGGCGCGCGGCGTCGTTGCCCGGATCCAGAATCATCACGCGGTCGTAGAGCGCGAGCGCGCTGCCCGAGGCCGGATAGGTCAGGTGGTCGTTCGCGATCGCCCGTTCGGCGTCGGCGAGCAGGCGTTCCACCGCGGCCTGCTCCGCCGCCGGCAGCTCGGGTCGTCCGGCCGGTTCCGGTGCGGGTTCGGGTGAGGGGGGCTCCGCGGCCGGCTCCGGCGCGGGCCGCTCGGGGGGCGTCGGACCGGGTTCGCCGCCGGGCAGGCGCTCGAGCAGGCCCTGGCAGCCGGCACAGAGCAGCACCAGCAGACAGACGGCCGCGGCGGCGCCGGGCGGTCCGCCGCGCCCCGGCCGGCGGCGCCAGACCGACCGGATTGCATTACACTTCAACGTGTTGGCGCACGGCATGGACTGGTGACAGTTCTCGGATCGGCACCCCCGCAGCGGCTATAGTGCCTGCTGCGCAGGGCGAACTCCATCCGGCCGGCCGTGTCCGAGTAGTGCGGCCGCCGACGCGCCGCCCGAGCTTCGGAGCCCAGAGTGAACGCAGCCAGACGCATTGCCACCGCCCTCGGGCCGGCGAACGCCGTGCTCACGGCGCTGTGCTGGCTCGTGATCGCGCTGGCGGCGGCCGGTCCGGCCCGTGCGGCCGAGGGGACGACGGATCACTGGCAGCTCGAAGAACCCGAGTTCCTGCCGGTGCGCGAGGCGTTCCGGCTGTCGGTGGAGCAGGGGTCGGACGGCGCGATCCTGGCCCGCTGGCAGATGCCGGACGGCTACTACCTGTACCGCCACCGGTTCGATTTCGCGGTGCGGGGGCTCGGGGGTGCCGACACCTCGGTGGTGCTCGGTGAGGCGGAGATTCCGCCCGGCAAGCCGAAGGTGGACGACTACTTCGGCGCGGTCGAGGTGTACTACCACGAAGCGCAGGCGCGGATACCGATCGCCGCCGGCGCCGGACCCGTGGAGGTGGGCATCACCTACCAGGGCTGCGCGGACGCGGGGCTGTGCTACCCGCCGGAGACCGAGTGGTTCGCGTTCACGGTGGCGGGGGCGAGCGGCACCGCGGCCGGCGCCGGAGCGACGTCCGCGGCCGATTCGGGCTCCGCCGGCGGCGTGCCGGTCACCGAAGAGCAGAGCCTGGCGTCGCTCCTCTCCGGCGGCAACCTGCTCATCGCGCTGCTCGCGTTCTTCGGCAGCGGCATCGCGCTCGCGTTCACCCCCTGCGTGCTGCCGATGGTGCCGATCCTGTCGAGCATCATCGTCGGCGACGCGAACGCGGCCGCGCGCTCGCGCGCGTTCACGCTGTCGCTCGCCTACGTGCTCGGCATGGCGTTCACCTACGCCGCGGTGGGCACGCTGGTCGGCCTGTTCGGCGCGAGCCTGAACCTGCAGGCGGCGCTGCAGTCGCCGCCGGTGCTGGTGGTCTTCGCGCTCCTGTTCGTGCTGCTGTCGCTGTCGATGTTCGGCTTCTACGAGCTGCGCCTGCCGCACGGCCTGCAGAACCGGCTGAACGACGTCGGCAGCCGCTTCGGCGGCGGCAAGCATCTGAGCGTGCTGGTGATGGGCGCGCTGTCGGCGCTGGTGGTGTCGCCGTGCGTGTCCGCGCCGCTGGTCGGTGCGCTGATCTACCTCAGCACCACGGGCGATGCGGTGCTCGGCGGCGGCGCGCTGCTCGCGCTGGGCCTCGGCATGGGCGTACCGCTGCTGGTGATCGGCGCGAGCGGCGGCCATCTGCTGCCGAAGGCGGGCGCCTGGATGAACGCGGTGAAGGCGGTATTCGGCGTCGGCCTGCTGGCGGTGGCGGTCTGGCTGCTCGAGCGCGTGGTTCCCGCGGCGGTCACGCTGGCGCTCTGGGCCGCGCTCGCGATCGGCAGCGGCGTCTATCTCGGCGCGCTCGACTCCGCGCCGCGCCAGGGCGTGCGCCAGCTCTGGAAGGCGCTCGGCGCATTCAGCTTCGTCTACGGCGTGCTGCTGCTGATCGGCGCGGCCAGCGGCGCGCAGGATCCGCTGCGCCCGCTGTCGGAAATCGGTGTCGCCGCGGCGGGCGGCCCCGCGGCGGGCGGCCCCGCGGCGGGGGCTCCGGTAGGCGGCGGCACGGATGCCCGGGGCGCACCGCCGCCGGCGCTTCAGGCGCAGTGGCGGCCGGTGGGCGACCTCGCCGCGCTCGAGGCCGAGCTCGCCGCGGCCGAAAATTCCGGCCGCCTCGCGCTGCTCGACCTCTACGCCGACTGGTGCATCTCCTGCAAGGTGATGGAGCGCTCGGTGTTCCCGCAGCCCGAGGTGGACGCGCGGCTGCGTCAGTTCCACCTGCTGCGCGCGGACGTGACCGAGAACGACGCCGACGACAAGGCGCTGATGAACGCGTTCGGGCTGTTCGGGCCGCCGAGCCTGGTGTTCTTCGCCGGCGGCGAGGAGCTGACCCGAGTCCGGATCCAGGGCGAAGTCGACGCGGAGCGGCTCGCCGCTCACCTCCAAGCCGTCCTCGACCACTTCTCGCCTTCGGAAGACGCCGCTGCCCTGGGCTCTGTCTCTCGAGCTCGATCCTCCGGCGGCGTTGGGAGATGAGGGTTCATTAGGCGTTGTGTCGGCGGGCGCGGGGCGAGGGCTTCGCCGGGCACGCGCAGCCGCTCCGCGGTTCCCTCACTCCGACAATTGCCTCGCAGACAGCGCGAGTCAATTTTCTGCGTTCGGCTGCGCTCAAATGCCCGGCGAAGCCCTCGCCCCGCGCCCGCCGACCCACCCCCACCGTCCCTCGTCTCCCACCGTCGCGGAGGAGCGTGTTCCGGCGTCCATCACGGCAGCGGCGTCTTCCTTCGGTGGTGGAGCGCTGCCGCCCGCAGCGGCGAGCGGCGTGGTCGTCCCCTGGGACGGTTGCCGATACCTCTTACCACTTGGAGGCAGACGGGGCGCATACGTCTTATACGCCTGCTCGCTGCTCCCCTCCCCGACGCTGATGGAAGAAGGACGTTGAAGGATGGGTCGGCGCGGGCGGGGAGTGCGGCCGGCCGGGCATTTGAGCGCAGCCGAGCGCAGAAAAATGACTCGCGCCGTCTGCGAGGCATTTTTCGGAGCGAGGGCACCGCGGAGCGGCTGCGCGTGCCCGGCCGGCCGCACTCCCCGCCCGCGCCGACACACCCTCCGAAAGAACGCTCTTCCAACACAACGAAACGGGGAGGGGAGCAGGGAAAAGGAGTATCTGGCAAACTGCGCCCCGTCTGCCGGAGACGAGATGATGGCGCGCTTGCTGATACTCCACGGCCCCAACCTGAACCTGCTCGGCACCCGCGAGCCGGAGATCTACGGGCGCGATACGCTCGACGACATCAACGCCCGACTGAAGGCCCTCGCCGACAAGGCGGGCCACGAGCTCGAGTGCTTTCAGAGCAACGCCGAGCACGAGCTGGTGGAGCGGATCCACCGGGCGAAGGGGGAGGCGGTGCGCTGGATCGTGTTCAACCCGGGCGCCTTCACCCACACCAGCATCGCGCTGCGGGATGCGCTGCTCGGGGTCGGGATTCCGTTCATCGAGGTGCACCTGTCGAACGTGCACGCGCGGGAGTCGTTCCGCCGGCATTCGTACCTGAGCGACGTCGCGGTCGGGGTGATCACCGGCCTCGGCGCGCGCGGTTACGAGCTCGCGCTGACCGCGGCGATGGCGACGCTGGACGCGAGCGGCTGAGGGCGTGATGAAGCTCGACAAGATCCGCGAGCTGATCGCGCTGATGGACGAGGCCGGGCTCTGCGAGCTCGAGGTGCGCGACGGCGACGAGAGCGTGCGCCTGGTGCGGCCGTCCGCCGGCTCGGCGGCGGCGCCGCCGGTGCCGGCCGCTCCGGCGGCGGAGGGCCATCCGCTGCGGGCACCGATGGCCGGCACCTTCTACGCCGGGCCGGAGCCGGGGGCCGACCCGTTCGTGACCGAGGGCCAGGCGGTGCAGGCCGGCGAGGTGCTCTGCATCATCGAGAGCATGAAGATGATGAACGAGATCAAGGCCGATCGCAGCGGCGTCTGCACGGCCGTCTGCGTCGCGAACGGGCAGGCGGTGCGCGCGGGGGACGTGCTGTTCCGCATCCGCTGACCCGTCCGATGGCGTGGCTGCAACTCAGCATCGCCGCTGACCGCGAGCGGGTGGAGGCGGTCGGCGATCTTCTCGAGGCGCACGGCGCCCAGGCGGTCACGTTGACCGGCGCCGGAGAGGAGGCGCTGCTCGAGCCGTCCCCGGGTGAGGAGCCGCTGTGGGATCGGGTCGTGGTGCTCGCGCTGCTGCCGACGGAGGTGGACCTGAAGGCGCTGCGGGCGGCGCTCGAGCCCCTCTGGGCCGAGGTGCGCGACGTCGAGATCGTCGCCGACGACGATTGGCAGTCGCGCTGGCGCGCCCACGCGGTGCGCGCCTGCTTCGGCGGACGCCTGTGGCTGATGCCCCGGGACGAGCCGTTCGAGGCGCCGGCGGCACCCGGCGGCGAGGCGCCCGTGGTGCTGCGCCTCGATCCGGGGCTCGCGTTCGGCTCGGGCTCGCACCCGACCACGCGGCTGTGCCTCGACGGGCTCGCGGCGTTGCCGCTCGAGGGCCGGCGCGTACTCGATTTCGGCTGCGGCTCCGGCGTGCTGGCGCTGGCCGCGTGCCGGCTCGGTGCCGAGTGCGCGGTGGCGGTGGATCACGATCCGCAGGCGCTCCTCGCGACCCGGGACAACGCCACCTACAATCAGATCGAGGCCGACCGGCTGCCGGTGATGACGCCGGAGGCGCTGGCGCGCGCGCCGGGGGCGCGGCGAGGCTTCGACGTGGTGGTGGCCAACATCCTGGCGAATCCGCTGGTGGAGCTGGCGCCGGTGCTGACGAGCTACCTCGCGCCGGGCGGCCGCCTGATGCTGTCGGGTCTGCTTGCCGAGCAGGCGCGGACGATCCGCGACGCGTACCCGGCGATCGATTTCGCCGCGCCGGTGCAGGAGGCGGAATGGATCCGTCTCGACGGGGTGCTGCGCTGAAGCCGCGCCCGCCGATCACGAACTGGCACGGACACCGAAGGCGCGAATGCCGCAGGACGATCTGGAACCGCTGATCACCGAATGCCCGAGCTGCCAGACCCGCTTCAGGGTCGTGGAGGCGCAGCTCCAGCGCGCGCGCGGGCGGGTGCGCTGCGGCGCCTGTCTCACGGTGTTCGACGGCGTCGAGCGCCTGGTGCTCGATTCCGAGGCGCCCCCCGACGAGGCCGTTACGCGGGAAGCGCTGGACGACCTGCTCGACGAGCTGGCGGGCGCCGCCGCGGCGGCCGATGACGAGGCCGAGCGCGCGGCGCCGGCGGCCGCCGGCGAACAAGCGGGCCAACGGGAACCGAGTGTGTCGCCCGCGGCACCATCACCGGAGCCGCCGCCCGGAGCTGTCCCGCCGGATGACGCCTCTGCAGTGCCCGAGACCGCGGATGAAGCGCCCCCGGCCGTGCCCGAGCCGGAAGAGGAAGCTGCTGCCGCGGCCGCCGAGCCCGTGCGGCCGGCCAGACGTAAGCCGACGCCGGCATCAGCGGCGCCTGCATCGGCACCGGCACCTGCATCGGCACCGGCGGCCCCTGCATCACCACCGGCGGCGGCCTCAGTGAACGAGCCGGCTCCGAAGCCGGTGATCGTCTTCGGTGAACAGCCCGACCGCCGCCCGTGGGTGTGGGGCGGCATCGCTGCCGGACTCGTGCTGCTCGCGGCGCAGATCCTCTGGTATCAGTTCGACGCGTGGGCGGTGCAGCCCGGCTGGCGCGGCATCTACTCGGTCGCCTGCGGGCTGCTCGGCTGCGAGCTGCCGGCGCAGCGGGATCCCTCACGCCTCACCACGCGCAATCTGCTCGTGCGCAGCGATCCCGAGCATCCCGGCCGGCTGGCCGTGGACGCGGTGATCGTCAACACGGCCGATTTCCCGCAGCCGTTCCCGGTGCTCGAGCTGCAGTTCACCAGTTTGCGCGGCAACCTGGTGGCGAGCCGCCGCTACCATCCGGACGAGTACCTGGCCGGCGACGCGGCCGGGCTCACGCTGATCCCGCCGCGCACGCCGGTGCGGATCGCTCTCGGTCTCGACGACCCGGGTCCCGACGCGGTGAACTACCGGCTCAATTTCCGCTGAATGCGCGCCGCGGAAATTGGAGGCGGCGCCGGGCTCGGCGTATGATGGCGCCCTTTCTCGACGACGACCCCGCGGCGTGGCGCGTATCGGACCGTACCAGCTTCGCAATCCCGTTCTGTTGGCTCCGATGGCCGGAATCACCGACGCGCCGTTCCGCGAGCTCGCGTGGCGCTACGGCGCCGGCTACGTGGTTTCGGAGATGCTCGCGAGCCGCGACGAGCTGTGGTGGACCGAGAAGTCCCGGCTGCGCCGGGTCCACGTCGACGGCATCGAGCCGCGCGCGGTGCAGATCGCCGGCGGCGATCCCGCGATGGTGGCCGAGGCCGCGCGGCGCCACGTCGACGACGGCGCGCAGATCATCGACATCAACTTCGGCTGCCCGGCGAAGAAGGTCTGCCGCAAGGCGGCGGGCTCGCAGCTCCTGCGGGAGCCCGAGCTGGTGGCCGCGATCGTGCGGGCGACGGTGGCCGCGGTCCCGGTGCCGGTGACCGTGAAGATGCGCACCGGCTGGTCGCCGCAGCTGAAGAACGGCGTCTCGATCGCGCACCGGCTGCAGGAAGAGGGCGTTGCGGCCGTCACGGTGCACGGCCGCACCCGCGCCTGCGGATTCGAGGGCGAAGCCGAGCACGATACCGTCGCCGAGATCAAGGCGCGGCTCAGCATCCCCGTGTTCGCGAACGGCGACGTCACCACGCCGGAAGAGGCCCGTGCGATCCGCGAGCGCACCGGCGTCGACGGCGTGATGATCGGACGCGGCGCGCTCGGCGCGCCGTGGCTGCTCGGCCTGGTGGCCGACCCGCATCGCCGCGAGCCGTCCGCCTGCGAGAAATGGGCCGTGATGGCCGAGCACGTCGCGGCGATGCACCGGCACTACGGTGAGGAGCGCGGGCTGCGGGTCGCGCGAAAGCACGTGCGGTGGTATCTCGAGCGGCTCACCGACGACCCCGCTCCGGCGCGCGCGTTCAACAAGCTGACCGACGCTTCCGCGCAGCTCGACTGGCTCGCCTCCATGGCCGTGGGTGCCGCCGCATGAGGGGCGGACGACGCGCCAGGGCGAACGGCAGCGCCACGCTGAAGGACCACGTGGAGGCGATGCTCGACGAGTACTTCGACGCGCTCGACGGCGAGCTGCCGTGCGATCTGTACGACGTGGTGATGCACGAAGTCGAGCAGCCGCTGCTCGAGTGCGTGATGCGCTACGTCGGCCGGAACCAGAGTCAGGCGGCCGACGTGCTCGGCCTGTCCCGCGGCACGTTGCGCAAGAAACTCAAACGACACGGGATGCTATGAAACCAGCCGCTACGCCCGAGCCCGCGCGGCGACCTCTGCGGGCTCTGCTGTCCGTTTCCGACAAGACCGGGCTGACGGAGCTGGCCCGGGGTCTCGTCCGCTGCGGCGTCGAGCTGCTCTCCACCGGCGGCACCTACCGCAGCCTCGCCGAGGCCGGCGTGCCGGTCACGGAGGTGTCGGCGCACACGGGGTTCCCGGAGATGATGGACGGGCGGGTCAAGACGCTGCACCCGAAGATCCACGGCGGCATCCTCGGCCGGCGCGGCCGGGACGACGCGGTGATGGCCGAGCACGCGATCGCGCCGATCGATCTGGTGGTGGTGAACCTGTATCCGTTCGAGGCCACGGTCGCGCGCACCGACTGCACCGACGCGGAGGCGATCGAGAACATCGACATCGGCGGCCCCGCGATGGTGCGCTCGGCGGCGAAGAACCACGCGGACGTCGCGGTGGTCGTCGATCCGGCCGACTATCCGCGCCTCCTCGACGCGCTCGAGGCCGGCGGCACGACGCTCGCGCTGCGCCGCGAGCTCGCGGTCAAGGCGTTCCGGCACACGGCCCGTTACGATGCGCTGGTCGCCGCCTACCTCGGCGGCGCCGAGCTGCTGCCGGATTCGCTGTCGCTGACCTTCGACAAGATGGCCGACATGCGCTACGGCGAAAACCCGCACCAGCGGGCTGCCTTCTACCGCGAAGTGCGCCCGAGCCCGCCCGTCAGCGGCGTCGTCGCGGCGCTGGAGCAGATCCAGGGCAGGGAGCTCTCGTACAACAACGTCGCCGATACCGATGCCGCGCTCGAGTGCGTGAAGGCCTTCGACCGCCCCGCCTGCGTGATCGTCAAGCACGCGAACCCGTGCGGCGTGGCGGAAGGCGACGATCCGCTCACCGCGTACCGGCGGGCGTACGCGACCGATCCCACGTCCGCGTTCGGCGGAATCATCGCGTTCAACCGCCCGCTCACCGGCGAGACGCTCGCGGCGATCCTCGAGCAGCAGTTCGTCGAAGTCGTGATCGCGCCCGAGGTGGACGAATCGGCGGTGGCGGAGGCACGCCGGAAGAAGAACGTGCGCCTGCTGCGCTGCGGGGCGCTGACCGGCGCGGCGCGCGGTCTCGAGTACAAGCGGGTCGGCGGCGGCCTGCTGGTACAGACGGCCGACGAGCTGTGCCTCGACCCCGAGCAGCTCCGCGTGGTGAGCCGGCGGCAGCCGTCCGAGCGCGAGATGGACGACCTGCTGTTCGCGTGGAAGGTCGCCTGGTTCGTGAAGTCGAACGCGATCGTCTACGCGCGCGAGCGCCAGACGATCGGCATCGGCGCCGGGCAGATGAGCCGCGTGGTGAGCGCGAAGATCGCGTCGCTGAAAGCCGCGGAGGAAGGCCTCGCGGTCGACGGCGCGGTGATGGCGTCGGATGCGTTCTTCCCGTTCCGCGATGGCATCGACGCGGCCGCGCAGGCGGGCATCACGGCGGTGATCCAGCCCGGCGGCTCGATGCGGGACGAGGAAGTGGTGGCCGCGGCGGACGAGCACGGCATGGCGATGGTGCTGACCGGGGTACGCCACTTCCGTCACTGACGAGGGAGAGCCATGAAGGTCCTGATCATCGGCAACGGCGCCCGAGAGCACGCGCTGGCCTGGAAGGCGCTGCAGGGTGAAGGCGTGACCGAGGTGCTGGTCGCGCCCGGCAACGCCGGTACCGCGCGCGAGCCGGGGTTGCGCAACGTCGACGTGCCGGCGCACGACCTCGATGCGCTGGTCGAGCTCGCCGAGCGCGAGCGGGTCGGCCTCACGATCGTCGGGCCGGAGGCGCCGCTGGTGGCCGGTATCCGCGACCGCTTCGACGCGGCCGGGCTCGCCTGCCTCGGGCCGCCGGCGGCCGCCGCGCAGCTCGAGGGCTCCAAGGCGTTCGCGAAGGAGTTCATGCACCGCCACGGCATTCCCACCGCGCGCTACCGCACCTTCTCCGATGCCGACGAAGCCGAAGCGTACATCCGCGCCGAGGGCGCGCCGATCGTGATCAAGGCGGACGGTCTCGCCGCGGGCAAGGGCGTGGTGGTCGCGCGTCACACCGAGGAGGCGGTGGCCGCGGCCCGCGCGATGCTCTCCGGGGCCGCGTTCGGTGCGGCCGGCCGGCAGGTCGTCGTGGAAGAGCTCCTCGAGGGAGAGGAGGCGAGCTTCATCTGCATCTGCGACGGCGAGCACGTGGTGCCGTTCGCGTCGTCGCAGGATCACAAGGCGCGCGACGACGGTGACGCGGGCCCCAACACCGGCGGCCTGGGCGCGTATTCGCCCGCACCGGTGGTCACCGACGCGGTGCACGAGCGGATTCTCGCGGACGTGATCCGGCCGACCGTTGCCGGGATGGCCGCGGACGGGCATCCGTACGTGGGTTTTCTCTACGCCGGGCTGATGATCGGCGCCGACGGGGCACCGAAGGTGATCGAGTTCAACTGCCGGTTCGGCGATCCGGAGGCCGAGCCCATCATGATGCGGCTGCGCTCGGACCTGGTGGCGCTCTGCCTTCGGGCGCTCGACGGTGAGCTCGCCAGCGTTTCCCTCGACTGGGACCCGCGCGTCGCGCTCGGCGTCGTGATGGCCGCGGGCGGCTATCCGGGCGACTACCGCAAGGGCGAGGTGATCGAGGGGCTGGACGGCGTGGACGCGCCGGATCTCAAGGTGTTCCACGCCGGCACCCGCGCGGTGAACGGGCACGTGGTCACCGACGGCGGCCGCGTGCTCTGCGTGGTCGGCCTCGGCGACGACGTCGCCGCGGCGCAGCGCCGGGCGTACCAGGGGGTCGAGCGGATCCGCTGGCGCGACGTGTACTTCCGCCGCGACATCGGACACCGCGCGCTCGCGCGGCGAGGCTAGCCGATCGCGCACGCCGCTCGCCGGCTCCGGCCGGTGCCGCGGCGGTGACAGCCCCGTCATGCTCGCGGCATGCGCGAGCGGCTCCGCCAGTTCAGCGATTTCGCGACGCTCGATCCGGCCGCGCTGGCCGCGGTGGCGGCATCGTCGAAGCGCCTCAGGGTGCCGGCGCGCCGCTGGCTGCTGCGCGCCGGACGCCGGCTGTCCGGGCGCTTCTATCTGCTCGAAGGCCGCGTGCAGCTCGTCGAGCAGGGCCGCCCGGTGATCGTCGCCGCCGGCTCGGCGCGGGCGCGGCGGATGATCTACCCGGGTGCCGCGGCGGTCGAGACGCTGACGCCGGCGGAATTCCTGCGCGTGCTCGTGCCGGCGCCGGAGCACGCCGCCGACCTGCCCGCCGGCGTGCCGGACCTGCTCGCCGAGGAGTGCTGGCAGCAGCGCTTCCTGTCGTCGCCGCTGATGCAGCGCCTCGATCCGCAGATCTGGCAGCGGGTGCTGCGCGCGATGCGGCGGATCCGCTTCGCCGCCGGGGAGCGGCTGATCCGTTTGGGGGCGGGCGCCGACTGCTGCTACGTGCTCTGCAGCGGCAGCGCCGAGATCCGCTCCGCCGACGGGCGGCCTCTGGCGCGGCTCGAGCCCGGCAGCCTGTTCGGCGAGGACGCGCTGATCTGCGGCGGCGTGCGCAACGCCGACGTGGTGGCCTGCGTCGCGGGCACGGCGATGGCCCTCGAGGCCGAGCGATTCCGCGGCTGGCTGCTCGAGGAGGTGGTGCAGCCGATCGGCGAGATCGGCGCGCGGATCGCGGTCGACCTCGGCGGCGGCATCGGCTTGCGGGTTGCGGTGCCGGCGCTGCGCCGGGTGGCGCCGGAGCTCGATCGGGAGGTCGGCTATGCGATCACCGGCGGCAGCGTCGCGGAGCGCAATCTGGCCGCGTTCCTGCTCGCCGAGCACGGGCTCGATGCCCGGCCGCTGCTGCCGGCGGGCGGCGTCAGGCCGGTACCGTGCGGCGCTCGGCCCAGCGCCTGAGCGCGTCGATGCTCTCGGCGCGCAGCACCGAGATCGGCACCGTGCGGTTCATCGCCGCGAACAGGTCCGCCTCCGTGACTTCCGCATGCGCGCCGCCGCCGGCGCCGGGCGCGCGGGCGCCGGCGAGGTAACGGGCCGAGACGATCGCCTGCTCGATTTCCGCGCCGGTGAAGCCGTCCGCCGCCTGCGCGAGCGCCTTCAGGTCGAAGCGCTCCGGGGACAGTCCCCGTTTCGCCAGGTGGATGCGGAAGACCTCCTCGCGCACCGCCGCATCCGGCAGATCCACGAAGAAGATCTCGTCGAGGCGCCCCTTGCGCAAGAGCTCCGGGGGCAGCTCGGTGATGTCGTTGGCGGTCGCGACGATGAACACCGGCTTGCGGTTCTCGGCCATCCAGGTCAACAGCGTCGCGAGCACGCGCTTCGGCGTCGCGTTGTCCGAGCCGCCCGTGGCGATGCCCTTCTCGATCTCGTCCATCCACAGTACGCACGGTGCCATCAGCTCGGCCTGCTTCAGCGAGTTGCGCAGGTTCCGCTCGGTCTCGCCGAAGTACTTGTTGTAGAGCGTGCCGAAGTCGAGTCGCAGCAGCGGAATGCTCCAGAAGCCGGCGATCGCGCGGGCGGCGAGGCTCTTGCCGCCGCCCTGGACGCCGAGCAGCAGCACCCCGCGCGGGCGGTCGTGCTGCTCGGTGACGAACGCGCTGCGGCGCAGCGCGAGCCAGCCCTTCAGGTTGTCGAAGCCGGCGATGCTGCCGAGCGATTCGGTGTCGTACTCGAAGTGCAGCACGCCTTCCGAGTCCAGCAGCTCGAACTTGAGCCGGTTCACCTCGGGGATGTCCGATTCGGTGATCGCGCCGTCGTCGAACACCGCGTGACGGATCAGCACCTGCGCGTCCGCGTGGGATGCGCCGCGCAGATTCGCGACCAGCCGATCCATCGTCGCCTGGTCGGTACGCACCTTCCGCCCCTGGTGCTGCTCCGCCCAGGCCTTCGCCTGGGCGCGGATCATGCCGACCAGCTCTTCGTCGCTCGGCAGCCGCAGCTCGAATTTCGCGGACAGCCGGCCGATCTCCGGCGGGACGGCGAGCGCGTGGCTCACCAGCACCAGCGTGTTGCCGAGCCGCTCGTGATCGAGCGCGATGTCCTTCAGGTAGCGGATCGTCCTCGGCGCGTCGTGCAGGTAAGGGTGGAAGTCGCAGAGCGCGTACAAGGCCGGCCCCGGCGTCGCCGCGATGTGCGCGAGCAGCGCTTCGGGATCGGTGTGGTCGGGCTGCGGCGGCGGCCCGGCCGCGAACCCGCCGCGCTCGAGGCCGCGGGTGCTGCGCCAGTGATAGAACGCGAGCCGGCGCTGCATCGCCAGGCGCAGCAGCAGCTCCAGCACCCGGCACTCGTCCGCGGACTCGATCACGATGATCGGAATCCGGGCGTTCAGGATCAGCGCCAGATCGGCGGTGTCGGCCATCGAGGGCTCCTTGCTTTGCCTCGGAGGTGGGTTAACCTCCCTCGAGCAATTCTGGACCAGGAGCGCGAGCCATGCAGAGGCAGCCGCCGGAGATCGATGCAGACGTCACACGGCCGCGCACGCCCCGGCGCCGGCCGGCGAGCTTCGGCGACCTCGTCGTCCGGCAGGTCGATCAGGCGCTGCGCACCCTCGCGGGCGTGCACGAGCGGCGCCGGCCGAACCCGGCCGAAGGCATCGCCGAGCCGGAGCTCGGCGCGCGCGCGAGCCGCCACGCCGCCGGTCTGATGCGGGTCAATCACACCGGCGAGATCTGCGCCCAGGCGCTCTACCAGGGTCAGGCGCTGACGGCGCGTGATCCCGAGGTGCGGGAAGCACTCCAGCAGGCGGCGGCCGAGGAGGCCGATCACCTCGCCTGGTGCGAAGAGCGCCTCAGCGAGCTCGGCAGCGGGCCGAGCCTGCTCTCGCCCGCGTTCTACGCGCTCTCCTACGCGATGGGCGCGGTGACGGGGCTCCTCGGTGACCGGGTCAGCCTCGGCTTCGTCGAGGCGACCGAGGACCAGGTCTGCCGCCACCTCGAGCGCCACCTCGGCTCGCTGCCCGAGCAGGACGCCCGCAGCCGCGAGATCGTTCGCCGCATGCACGAGGAGGAAGCCCGTCACGGCTCACAGGCGCTCGAGCGCGGCGGCGTCGAGTTCCCGGCGCCCGTAAAGCAGGCGATGACGCTGCTCTCCAAGGTGATGACCGAGACGACGTACCGAATCTGACCTCCCCGCCCTCGCAGGAGCGATCTCCGGATCGCGATCGTCATTGGCCGATACGAATGACGCAGCGATCGGGCAGGAGCGGCACACTCCTCGAACATTTGAGCGACGCCGAGGAGGTCGGATTAACCCGCGCAGTTTGCGGGGCAACTCCGGCCGACGAGGGAACCGCGGAGCGGCGGAGCGTGTTCGAGGAGTGTGCCGCTCCTGCCCGATCGCGGGGTGATTCGAAGAGCCCTCCGGCGATCGCGATCCGGAGATCGCTCCTACGAGGACGCGTCGATCACCTCGTAGCCGTGCGTGATCTCGACGCCGCCGCGGCTCAGCATGATCGACGCCGAGCAGTACTTCTCGGCCGAGAGCTCGACCGCGCGCGCGACCTTGCGCTCGTCGAGGTTCCGTCCGGTGACCCGGAAGTGCAGGTGGATCCGGGTGAACACGTGCGGGACGTCGGCGGCGCGCTCGGCATCGAGCAGCGTCACGCAATCGACGACGTTCTGGCGCGCCTTCGTCAGAATGTTGACGACGTCGAACGACGAGCAGCCGCCGAGGCCGACCAGCACCAGCTCCATCGGCCGGAAGCCGCGGTTCTCGCCGCCGGCATCGGGCGGTCCGTCGATCGCCACGGTGTGGCCGGAGTCCGCGGTGGCGGTGAAGTGGACCTTGTCGTGCCAATGTATTTCTGCGTGCATGGGTGGCATTTCCCGTGTTTCGCCGCTCCGGCGCGTGATTCGCTCAGAAAGCGCGCAGTGAACCACGACCGCCGCTGTTGTGAAATGGCACCTTTTGTCGACTGCATCACACACACCCGCCATTTCTCTGCCATAGTTACTCGAGCGAGTGTGTTACGAAGGAGCGGAACCCCCATGTTGGCATCCAAGAACCCCCAGGCGCCGGGCGTCGCAGTCCGCGGTGGTCCCGGTCGGCCGCTGATGGCCAAGGGCTTCAAGGTCGGCACGCCGGAAGAGAACGGTCACCTGGATGCGTTTCTGGCCGCCGCGCACCGGCGCAAGTACCCGGCGAAGAGCACGCTGATCTACGCCGGCGACAAGAGCGACTCGATCTACTACATCCTGAAGGGCTCGGTCACCGTGCTGGTGGAGGACGAGTCCGGCCGCGAGATCATCGTGTCGTACTTGAACAAGGGCGACTTCTTCGGCGAGATGCCGCTGTTCACCGAAGACACTCCCCGCTCCGCCTGGGTGAAGGCCAAGACCGAATGCGAGGTCGCCGAGCTCTCGTATTCGAAATTCCGTGAGCTCGCCGAGAAGCACACCGACCTGTTGTACGCCGTCGGCCGGCAGATGGCCGAGCGCCTGACCCGCACGACCCAGAAGGTCAGCGACCTGGCGTTCCTCGACGTCACCGGCCGCGTGGCTCGCACGCTCCTCGAGCTCACCAAGCAGCCCGACGCGATGACGCATCCGGACGGGATGCAGATCAAGATCACCCGGCAGGAAATCGGCCGCATCGTCGGCTGCTCCCGGGAGATGGTCGGCCGCGTGCTGAAGACCCTGGTCGACCAGGGGCTGGTCTCGGTCAAGGGCAAGACCATGGTGGTGTTCGGCACCCGCTGAGCGGCCTCGCCGCGAATGTCCGCAACGGGCCCCTCGGGGCCCGTTTTCGTTATCGGGGCCGGCGCTCTCCGAACAATTCCGCCAACGCCGCGCCGGGATCCGGCGCGCGCATGAACGCTTCACCGACCAGGAACGCGTGGACGCCGGCGCTCTGCATCCGCTCGACGTCCGCGCGGGTGTGAATGCCGCTTTCGGTGACCACCGTGGGTCCGGGAGCGGCGATGCGCTCGGTCAGCCGGACGGTCGTCTCGAGTGAGGTCTCGAACGTGCGCAGGTCGCGGTTGTTGATGCCGACCAGCCGCGGCGCCAGCGCGAGCGCGGCGTCGAGCTCCGCCTCGTCGTGCACTTCGACGAGCACGTCGAGCCCGATCGCCACCGCCAGCGCGTGCAGCTCGGCGAGCTGCGCGCGGCTCAGCGCGGCGGCGATCAGCAGCAGGCAGTCGGCGCCGAGCGCGCGGGTCTCCCAGACCTGATACGGGTCGACGATGAAGTCCTTGCGCAGCACCGGCAGGCGTACCGCGGCCCGGGCGGCCTCGAGGTACGCATCGTCACCCTGGAAGAAGTCCCGGTCGGTCAGCACCGAGAGGCAGGTCGCGCCGCCCTGCTCGTAGCTCCGGGCGATCGCCACCGGATCGAAGTCCGCGCGGATCACGCCCTTGCTCGGTGAGGCCTTCTTCACCTCGGCGATCACCGCGCTGCGGCCGGCGGCGACGGTCCGCTCGAGCGCCGCGGCGAAGCCCCGGGCCGGCGCCGCGTCACGGGCGAGCGATTCGAGCGCCTCCCGGGAGCGGCGCCGCTGCCGCTCGGCGATCTCTTCGCGCTTGCGCGCGACGATGGTGTCGAGGATGGTGCCGCTCACGGCGCCTCCAGACTGTTCGTCAGCCGGATCAGCTCGTCGAAGCGCTGCATCGCCGAGCCGGTCACGATCGCTTCCCGCGCCAGCGCGACACCGCTCGAAAGGCTCCCGGCGATGCCGGCGACGTAGATCGCGGCGCCTGCGTTCAGGCTGACCAGATCGGCGGCGGGCGACGCCGGCTCCGTCAGCGACTGGCGCACCAGCGCCAGGCTCGCGGCCGGGGAGTCGGCCCGCAGGCCGTCGCGGGAGCGGCGTTCCAGTCCGAAATCTTCCGGCGCGATCTCGTATTCCTCGATGACCCCGTCCTTCAGCTCGACGACCCGGGTGCCGCCGTCCAGCGCGATCTCGTCGAGGCCGTTGCTGTGCACCACCAGCACGTGCTCGGCATCGAGCAGGCTCAGCACCTCGGCGATGGTGCGCTGGAACTCGCGGCTGAACACGCCGATGAGCTGGCGGCGGGCGCCGGCCGGATTGGTGAGCGGACCGAGCAGGTTCATCATCGTGCGCACGCCCACTTCCTGACGCACCGGTGCCGCGTGCTTCATCGCGTTGTGATGCGCCGGCGCGAACAGGAAGCCGACGCCGACCTCGCGGATGCAGCGGGCGATCTGCGGCGGGGTCAGCGTGATCCGCACGCCGGCCGCTTCCAGCAGGTCGGCGCTGCCGCTCGCGCTCGACGCCTTGCGGTTGCCGTGCTTCGCGACGTGCGCGCCTGCGGCGGCAGCCACGAACGCGGCGGCGGTGGAGACGTTGAACAGCTTCGCGCCGCTGCCGCCGGTGCCGCAGGTATCCACCAGGTTCGGCACGTCCACCTCGACCCGGGTCGACAGCGCGCGCATGGTCTCGACCGCGCCGGCGATCTCCGCGGCGGTTTCGCCCTTGACGCGGAAGCCCATCAGCAGCGCGCCGATCTGCGCCGGCGTCGCCTCGCCCGACATCACCAGCGTGAAGACCTCGCGGGCTTCCTGCTGATCGAGATCGCGGCCTTCAGCCAGCCGTGCCAGTGCGGCCCGTACGTCCATGGTCCTCCCCCGTGAGAAAGTTGCGCAGCAGCTCGTGGCCGACCGCCGTCAGGATCGACTCCGGATGGAACTGCACGCCCTCGACCGGAAGCTCGCAATGGCGCAGCCCCATGATCTCGTCGAACGCGGGCTCGCCGTTCGCGTCCGGGCGCTCGGTCCAGGCGGTGATCTCGAGGCAGTCGGGGAGCGATTCGCGTTCCACGATCAGCGAGTGATAGCGGGTGGCCTCGAAAGGGCTCGGCAGCCCGCGGAACACCCCGACGCCGCGGTGATGGATGGGCGAGGTCTTGCCGTGCATCACCTCGCGGGCCCGGACCACCCGGCCGCCGAACACCTGGCCGAGGCACTGATGACCGAGGCAGATGCCGAGCGTGGGGATCTCCCGGCCGAATACCCGGATCACCTCGAGGCTGATGCCCGCCTCGTTCGGTGTGCAGGGGCCCGGCGAGATCACGATCTTCTCCGGGGCGAGCTTCTCGATCTCCGCGAGCGTGATCTCGTCGTTGCGGAACACGGTGACGTCGGCACCGAGCTCGCAGAGGTACTGGACCACGTTGTAGGTGAAGGAGTCGTAGTTGTCGATCATCAGCAGCATGGCGGCATTGGCTCCCGTTGCGGCACGATTGGTCTTTTCGGGGCGGATCCGGCGTCGGCCGGCCGCGGCTTTCAGGCAGGTCGAAGCTGGGCCGAAGCCCGCCAACGGGTGCTCTTGACTGTGACGATCGTGAGCGGCATGGATCGATCTCCGGCCGGTATCTTACCTGCAGTTCCCGGTCCGGACGACAGGAATTTTCACCGCGCCGGCGCCCGGCGCGCGGCGCAGCCCGCGCTGGACGCGCTTTTGCATGAGGCCGAGGGAGATCCGCCGGAGGAGAGCCTTCCGATGACCCTCAACGTGGCGGCGCTCGACCGCACTGTGCTGCAGACCCAGGCCTGGCTCGGCCACATCTCCCAGCAGATGGGTTGGGAGGATCCGGAGAAGAGCTACGCCACGCTGCGCGCAGTGCTGCACGCGTTGCGCGATCGGTTGCCGCCCGACGAGGCGGTGAACCTGGCCGCGCAGTTGCCGACGCTGGTCCGCGGCATCTACTTCGAAGGCTGGCATCCCGCGGACGAGCCGCTCACGAAGCGGAACAGGGCGGAGTTCCTCGAACGGGTGCGGCGCGCGGCGCCGGAGCTCACCGAGCGCGAGGCCCGGCGCGCGGTCACCGCGGTGCTCCTCGAGCTCTCGACCGAACTGGACCAGCGCGAAGTGAAGCGCGTTCGACAAGCGATGCCACCGGAGCTGCGGGAGCTCTGGCCCGTGGCGCCGCCGCCGTAGGGAACCTCCGGCCCGCGGCCGGCTCAAATGCCACGGATATTGCGCCGCATTACACTAAGGCGTCGAGACGAGGGAGAGTGACTCTGATGAAAACGTTGCTCGGTATCGCCGCGTTGATCGGTCTCGTCGGATGTGCCGGTGCCGGCCCGACACCGGAGCAGCAGGCCCGCGAAGCGGCCAAGCAGGAAACCATCGCCGACATCCTGAGCCAGCCGTTGCCGGCAGAGGCGTACGGCCAGAACGAGCGGTGTCTGTCGACTTATCTCTATGACCAGGTGGACGTGCTGGACGACCAGCACGTGGTGTTCCGGGGCCGCGGTGACAAGCTCTGGCTGAACAAGCTGCGCAACCGCTGCATCGGCCTGCACCGCAACGACATGCTGCAGTTCAAGCTGCGCGACACCCGCGTCTGCGACATGGATACGTTCGAGTCGGTGGACTCGTCCTTCTGGGGGCTGCGCAGCGGCACCTGCACGCTCGGCGAGTTCCAGCCGGTCACGCCCGAGCAGGTGGAGGCGATCGAGGCGGCCGTGGAGGAAGCGCGGAAGGCGCGGAAGAACTGAAGGCGCCGGGGCCCTCAGTTGCGCAGCACCGCGAGCAGGCCGTCGAGCGCGATCACGACGGCCTGCGCCCGCACGTCGGCGCGATCCCCCGACAGCTCGTGCCGCGCCGTCTGTACGCAGCGCGGCTCGGGATCGCGCAGCGCCCAGCCGAACCAGACCGTTCCCACCGGCGCCAGCACGTCGCCGCCGCCCGGACCCGCCACGCCGGTCACCGCCACGCTGACACCCGCATCGGATGCGCGCAGCGCGCCTTCCGCCATCGCGCGCGCGGTCGGTTCGCTGACCGCGCCGTAGCGGTCGAGGGTCTCGGCGGTGACGCCGATCATCCGGGACTTCGCGGAGAGCCGGTAGGTGACGAACGCACCTTCGAACCAGTTCGAGCTGCCGGGCACGGCGGTGAGCTCGGCGGCGATCAGCCCGCCGGTGCAGGACTCGGCGGTGATCAGCGTGATCCGCCGTCGGGACAGCAACCGTTCCAGCTCGGCGATCCGCGCTCTGATCCCTTCTGTGGGAGCGGCCTCCGGCCGCGAATCTCCGGCCGCGGATCGCTGCCGCCGGCGGGTGCCGCGCTTCACCGGAACTGCGACTCCACCATCGCGGCCGCGCGGAAGATCGCGCGGCCCTTGTTCATCGATTCCTTCCACTCGAGCCGGGGGATCGAATCCGCGACCACGCCGCCGCCCGCCTGGATGTAGAGCTTGCCGTCCTTGACCACGGCGGTGCGGATCGCGATCGCGGTGTCCATGTTGCCGTTCCAGGCGAGGTAGCCGACCGCACCGCCGTAGATGCCGCGCTTCACCGGTTCGAGCTCGTCGATGATCTCCATCGCGCGGATCTTCGGCGCGCCGGACAGCGTGCCCACGGGCAAGGTCGCGCGCAGCACGTCCATCGCCGTCTTGCCGGCCTTCAAGCGGCCGGTCACGTTGCTCGAGATGTGCATCACGTCGGAGTAACGCTCGATCACGAATTTCTCGGTCACCTCGACGGAGCCCGTCTCGGCGACGCGGCCGACGTCGTTGCGGCCGAGGTCGATCAGCATCAGGTGCTCGGCGAGCTCCTTCGGGTCGGCGAGCAGCTCGCGCTCCATAGCCAGATCCTCCTCCGCGGTGTGTCCGCGGCGGCGCGTGCCGGCGAGCGGCCGGTTGGTGATCACGCCGTCCTCGAGCCGCGCGAGGATCTCCGGCGAGGAGCTGACGATCTGGAAGTCCGCCAGGTCCATGAAATACATGTACGGCGACGGATTCAGGCTGCGCAGCGCGCGGTACAGGTTGATCGGGTCGGATGCGAACGGGATCGACATGCGCTGTGCCAGCACCACCTGCATCACGTCGCCGGCGCGGATGTACTCGCGGATCTTCTCGACCGCCTGCTTGAACGCTTCCTCGCCGAACTCCGAGACGAAGTCGCTCTCCTCGAGCGGCTGATTCGCGGTGGACGGCGGAATCGGCGGGACCGCCTCGGTCAGCGAACGACTGAGCTGCTCGAGCCGCTCGAGCGTGCGCCGGTGGATGTCCGGCGCAGCCGGATCCACCAGGCTGATCAGCTGCATGCGTCCGCGCAGGTTGTCGAATACCACCACGTCTTCGGACACCATCAGCACGATGTCCGGCGTGCCGAGCGGGTCGGGCGGAGCGCGGCCGGCGAGCCGCTTCTCGATGTAGCGCACGCAGTCGTAGCCGAAGTAGCCCACCAGACCACCGTAGAAGCGCGGCAGCCCCGGCAGCTCCGCAACCCGGAAGCGCTGCTGGAACGCCTCGATGAACGTGAGCGGATCCGCCGTGTCGACGGACTCGACGAGCTCTCCGTCGGTGCGCACGTCGACGTGCTCGCCGGTGACCCGGATCACGGTGCGGCACGGCAGGCCGATGATCGAGTAACGGCCCCACTTCTCTCCGCCGTGCGCCGATTCGAGCAGATACGAGTACGGGCCTCTCGCGAGCTTCAGGTAGGTGGAGAGCGGCGTGTCGAGGTCCGCGAGCGTTTCGTAGACCACCGGGATCCGGTTGTAGCCGGCGGCGGCGAGCTCGACGAAACGCTCGGCGGTGATGGGTTTGAAGGGCGTGTCGTTCATCGTGTGGCCTTTTGTGACGCGCGCTAGACGAGTTCCCGGAACGAATCGATCACCGCGTCCGCGCCGAGCTCGGCGGGAGCGATGCCGTGGTTGTAGCCATCGGGGACGACCACCACGGGACAGCCGGCGGCTCGCGCGCAGGCCACGTCCGTCTCGGAGTCACCGACGAACAGCGCATCCGCCGCCGCGACTCCGAGTGCGGCGCACGCGTGCAGCGCCGGATCCGGCGCCGGCTTCGGGCGCTCGGCGGTGTCACCGCAGACCACCGTGTGGAACAGGTGCCGCAGCCCGAGCGCGTCGAGCAGCGGGATCGACAGGCGCGTGCGCTTGTTCGTCACCACCGCGAGCCGGGCGCCGCGGGCCCTGAGCGCTTCGAGGCTCTCGACCACGTGCGGATACGGCACGCTGCGGTCGGCGATGTGCGCTTCGTAGTAGGCGATGAACTCACGCAGCACGTCGGGCACCACGTCCTCGGGCCCGCCCTGATGGTGGAGCGCCTGCTCGATCAGCACCTGGCCGCCGTGACCGACCCAGTGCCGGGTCAGCGCCTCGTCCACGCCGTCGAGGCCGGCCACCCCGAGCGCGTGGTTCAACGCCGCGTTGATGTCCGGCGCGGTGTCGACCAGGGTGCCGTCCAGGTCGAACAGATACGCGGGGTAACGCTTCACCACGTCAGACGAGCGTCCCGCGCGCCGCGAGCGCATCGCGCATCGCACGGATCGTGCCCGCGTAATCGCCGCTGCCGAAGATGGCCGAGCCGGCGACGAACGTGTCGGCACCGGCGTCGGCCACCCGCCGGATGTTGTCCGCCTTGATGCCGCCGTCGATCTCGAGGCGCACGGGGCGGGCCGCGGCGTCGATCAGCCGGCGCGCGCGCTTCAGCTTCCCGATGCTCGATTCGATGAACGCCTGGCCGCCGAAGCCCGGGTTCACCGACATGATCAGCACCAGGTCCACCAGGTCGAGCACTTCCTCCAGCACGGTGAGTGGGGTTGCCGGATTGAACACGACCCCGGCCTGCGCACCGCCGTCACGGATCAGGCTGAGCGTGCGGTGCAGGTGCTCGGTCGCCTCGGGGTGCACGCTGATGATGTCGGCACCGGCCTCGAGGAAATCGCCGATCAGCCGATCCACCGGCTTCACCATCAGGTGCACGTCCACCGTACAGTCGATGCCCGCCTTGCGCAGCGATGCCAGCACCGGGGGGCCGATCGTCAGGTTCGGCACGTAGTGGTTGTCCATCACGTCGAAGTGGATCAGATCCGCGCCGGCGTCGAGCACCGCGCGGATCTCCTCGCCGAGGCGCGAGAAGTCGGCGGACAGAATCGAAGGTGCTATCCACTGTTCCATCGCCGTATTCTATCGGAACGGGTTCGGTACGGGGGGGAGACGCATGACGTTCGACACCGCTTTCACCCGCCGCTTCGGTTTGCGCGTGCCGGTGGTGCAGGCGCCGATGGCCGGCGTGGCGGGCCCGGAGCTGGTGGCCGCGGCGGCCAATGCCGGTGCGCTCGGCATCCTGCCGATCTGGGCGGTGCCGGCGGCGGAGGCGGTGGCGCTGATCCGCCGTACCCGCGCGCTCACCTCCCGCCCGTTCGCGGTGAACGTGCGCGCGGACCTCGCGCAGCACGAGCACGTCGCCGCGGCGCTGGCCGAAGGCATCGAGTTGATCAACCTGTTCTGGGCCGACCCGACGCCGACGGTGGAGGCGCTGCAGCCGCGGCGGTTCGAGCTGATCGCGACGGTCTGGGATGCCGACAGCGCGCGGCGCGCGCTCGCGGCCGGTGCCGTCGCGCTGATCGCCCAGGGCGTCGAGGCGGGCGGCCACGTGCGCGGCACCGTGCCGCTCGCGACGCTGCTCCCGGAGGTGTGCACGCTGGCGGGCGACGTGCCGGTCGCCGCGGCGGGCGGGCTCGCCGAAGCGGCCGATGTCGCGGCGGTGCTCGCGCTCGGCGCCGGCGCGGCGGTGCTCGGCACCCGGTTCGTCGCGACCGCCGAAGCCGACGCGCACGATGCTTACAAGCACGCGCTCGTCGACGCCGGGGACGGCAGCACGGTGCTCTCGACCTGCTTCGACGGGCTCTGGCCCGACGCGCCGCACCGGACCCTCGCGAACTCCACCTGGCGGGCCTGGGAGGCGGCCGGACGTCCCGCCGCGGGGGCGCGCCCGGGCGAGGTCGACGTGGTGCTGCGCGACGCCGATGGCACCGAATATCCGCGCTACTCGGCGATGCTGCCGACACGCGAGATGACGGGCGCCATCGAGGCGGCCGCGCTCTATGCCGGCACCGGGGTCGGCCGCATCCGCCGCGTGCCGACGGTGGCCGACGTCGTCGACGAATTGACCGCTGCGCTGTCCGATCCCGCTGCCGCCGGCGCCGACTGACCGCTCAGCCGCCGAGCAGACACTCCAGCGCGTCGCGAAGCTGCGCCATGCGGCGCTCCGCGGCGGCGCGCTCCTCCGGCGCCGCCCGGGCCGGCAGGCGGTCCGGGTGCCAGCGCGCGACGCGCCGGCGATAGGCCAAACGGACGACGTCCGGGGCGTCGTCCGGCTGCACGCCGAGCACACGGCGTGCCCAGCCGGAACGGTCGGTCTCGCCGTCGCGGAGCGCACTCATCGCTTCGTCGACGAGGCGCTGGCGATCCCAGCCGAGCCGCGCGCCGAGCGCCAGGAGCTCGCGCATCGCCCCGGGCGTGTCGATCAGCGCCGCCATCCGGCAGAGGCTCCGGCGCGCGAGCCCCTGCAGCACCGGATGCTCGGCGAAGGCGTCCCGGCAGGCGTCGGCCAACGTATCGAACGGGAACGCCGGATCCCGGCCGGCCTCGAACCAGCCGAGCGCCTCCCGGCGCCGCTCCGGCAGGAACGCGAGCCGCGTCATCAGCGACTCCGCGAGCCCGAGCGGTGCAGCGCCCGGGTCGCCGGCCGCGGCGACCCGCCCCAGCGCGGCGAACGTGTAGCGCAGGCTCGCCCGCGCGTCCTGCGGCAGCGGCGTGGGCGCCGGCCGGCGCGGGGCCAGGTGACTGCCGAGGCTGTCGAAGCCGTGGCCGAGCGCGAGCCCGGCGGTCAGCCACCAGAGCAGCGACCCCGGTTGCGCCGGTGCGAACACCAGCGCGGCCGCGGCGCCGAGCGCCTTGCCGGTCCAGGGAGGTACGCTGATGTGGGTGGCGGCCATGCCCAGAGGCTACGCCGAACGCCGACGGCGAGGCGTGACTGCCGGCCGGCGCCGCCGTGAACGCCGTCACGCCCCCGGTTGCAGCCGGGCATTGACTTCGTCGAGCCGCTCAGGCGTGCCGATGTCCGTCCAGTAGCCGTCCCAGACCTGGGCAGTGAGCGCGCCTCGCCCGATCGCGGCGAAGAACAGCTCGCGCAGCGAGAACGGCTCGGCGGAACGTCCGTCGAACAGCGCCGGGTGGAGCAGCGCGATCCCGCAGTAGACGTAGCTGTCGCCGCGCGCGCTGATGCGTCCGTCGCTGACCTCGAAGTCGCCGCGCTCGCGGAAGCTCGGCCGGGGGGTCACGACCAGGTGTGCGAGCATGCCGGCGTCGAGCCCGGTCGGCAGCGCGGTGAACGGGAAATCGGTATAGATGTCGCCGTTCAGCACCAGGAACGGTCCCGGCCCGAGCAGCGGCAGCGCCTTCACGATGCCGCCGCCGGTTTCCAGCAGCTCCGGCTCCAGGCTGTAGGCGATCTTCACGCCGTGGCGCCGGCCGTCGCCGAACGCGTCGACGATCTGCTGGCCGAGGTGATGCAGGTTGATCACCACCTCCCGGATCCCGGCGCTGCGGAGCCACTCGAGCTGGTGTTCGAGCAGCGGCCGGCCGGCCACCTCGACCATCGGCTTCGGCATCCGATCCGTCAGCGGCCGCAGCCGCTCACCGCGGCCGGCGGCGAGCACCATCGCCTTCACCGGAGCGCCTCCAGCCGGGCGCGGGCCCGGGGCAGCACGCTCTCGACGTGCGCGGCGAGCGCGGCGAGCGCCGGATGGGCGGCCGCGAGCGCCCCGATGCGCTCGAGAACCGGGACGATGTGCGGCAGGTGGCTCGCCCGGCCGTCGCGCAGCCGCAGGCGCGCGAAGATGCCCACCGCCTTGAGCTGGCGCTGCAGCGCGGTGAAGTCGAGGTCGCGGGCGAAGCTCGCGGGATCGAGCGGCAGCGTCGTGACGCCGAGGTAAGCGTCCCGCCACCGTGCCACCTCCGCTTCGTCGAAGCGGTAGTAGCAGTCGCGCAAGAGCGACGCCAGATCGTAGCCGGCCGGTCCCATCAGCGCATCCTGGAAGTCCACCACGCCGACCTCGCCGGCGGGGGTCAGCAGCAGGTTCCGGCAGTGGAAGTCCCGGTGCACGCAGACGACCGGCTGGCGCTGGGTCGACTCGATCAGGATCTCGAACGCTTCGTCGAGCCCCGGTGCCGGGCCGTGCTCGAGCAGCCGGCCGAGGAACCACTCGCGGTAGATGCCGAGCTCGTCCTCGAAGCGCTGGCGCGTGTACGGCGGTATGCGCGCATCGTCGATGCGTTGCAGGCGGTGCAGCACCTCGAGCGCGCGCGGCAGCACCGAAGCGGGGCCGGCGCTCTCGTAGACGTCCTCGAAGTGCTGCTCGCCGAGGTCCGACATCAGCGCGAAGCCGCGCGCCTCGTCGACCGCGAGCAGCCGGGGCACGCCGATGCCGTGCTGCGCGAACAGCTCGGCCAGCAGCACGAACTGCCGGTTGTTCTCGAGCTCCGGCGGCGAGGCCATCACCACCAGCGTCCTCGGCGCGGCCGCCGCGTCGCTCTGCCAGTGCAACCGGTAGAAGCGGCGATGGCTCGCCTCTACGCGCAGCGGCTGCCAGCCTTGCAATCGGACGCCGTCGTTCGGGCCCCCGTAGAGTTCCGTCACCCGGTCGAGCGACCAGGCGCGTGCTGCTTCGTCCATCCGCGAATTCTAGTCGCGGGGCGGGGGAAAAACCGTATGATGCAGCGCCATGCAAAGTCGGGGGAACAGGGACGGCCCGCTCGGGGTCCTGGCCCGGGTCTGTGTCCTCGGTAGCCTGGCCGCGTCGGCGACGAGCGTCGCGGCCGAGCCACAGCAGCCGGCGCAGCTCGATGCCGGCGAGCGCTTCCGGATCGTGGACGATCTGGCGGCGAGCCTCTGGGTGCCGCGCGAGGCGCTTTCGCCCGAGCGCGCGGCGCGGATGCCGAGCTACTGCCGGGGCGGCTACCGGATCTTCACCTACCCGCATCCGATCGACAGCGAACCGGACCGGTTTCCGATCCACGCCGAGGGCACGCGCGCCGACTACCGGATGGCGGGTGAGATCGACCTCGAGGGCGACGTGCGCCTCGAGCAGGGCAATCGCACGCTCGCGGCGGCCCGCGCGCACATCGACCGGACCGCGCGCGAGGGCACGGTCGACGGCGGCGTGCGGCTGCAGGAGCCGGGCCTGGTGATGCAGGGTGAACGGGCCCGCGTGAACCTCGACACGCACGCGGCCGTCGTCGAGCAGGTGGACTTCGTGCTGCTGGACAGTGCGCTGCGCGGTGACGCCCGTCGCGTCGCGCAGGACGGTGCCGGGAACATGACGATGACGGGCGGCTCGTTCACCCGCTGCGAGCCGGGCAACGAGAACTGGCGGCTCAGCGCCTCCTCCGTGGAGGTGACGGACGGCGAGGTGTTCGGGACGGCGCGCGACGCGGTGCTCAGGGTGCGCGGCGTGCCGGTGTTCTACACACCCTACATCCGCTTCCCGGTCACCGACGACCGGCAGTCGGGCTGGCTGTTCCCCGACGTCGCCTTTTCGGACGAGGACGGCACCGACGTGTCGCTGCCGTACTATCTGAACCTCGCGCCGAACTACGACGCGACGCTGATTCCGCGTTGGGTCAGCCGGCGGGGCGTGGGCCTCGAGGGCGAGTTCCGACACCTGTCGGGCTGGCAGGAGACGGTGCTGTCCGGCGCTTACCTGCACAAGGACGACCTCTACGACGGCGAGCTGTCGCGCGAGGATTTCGAGGACCTGGCGGCGGAAGGCGCGGTGGACGGGCCGTTCGAGCCCGAGGATCGCTGGCTCTATGCGATGGAGCATTCCGGCGCGATCGGCAATTTCACCACGCAGGTCGACTACACCGCGGTCAGCGACCGCGATTACTTCCGGGACCTCGGCAGCGACCTGGCCGTGTCGAGCGAGATCGAGCTGGAGCGGCGCGGAGAGATCCAGTACGCCCAGGGCGGGTGGCTGGTACGGCTCTGGGCTCAGCGCTTCCAGCGGCTCGACGAGGCGCGGGTCGATCCCTATCAGCGGCTGCCGGAGCTCGACGTCAGTTATCTCGGCGAGCTGCCGGGGCCGTTCGAGTGGAGCGTGCTGACCTCGGCGGTGACCTTCGAGCGCAACAACGACGACCTCACCGGTGCGGCCGCCGTGGTCGGCGACCGGATCCACGTCGAGCCGCGGCTGCGGCTGCCGCTGTCGGCGCCCTGGGGCTTTCTGACGTTGACCGGCGGCTACCGGCATACGCGCTACGACCTGCGCGACGTGCCGGAGGCGGCGGATCCGCGGCCGAAGCGCGGCATCGGGCTCGGCAGCGCGCACGCGGGGCTGTTCTTCGAACGGGAGCTCGGCTGGTTCGACCGCGCGCTGGTTCAGACCCTCGAGCCGCAGGTGTTCTACCTGTATCAGGAGTTCGAGTCCCAGCAGGACCTGCCGCGGTTCGATGCGAGCGCGCTGACGTTCGGCTTCAGCCAGCTCTTTCGCGACAACCGCTTCTCCGGGCTCGACCGCATCGGCGACGCCAATCAGGCGAGCTACGGCCTCACGACCCGCTTCCTCGATGGGAATACCGGGGCCGAGTACTTCCGCGCCAGCGCCGGCGTGATCGACTATTTCGCGGACCGGCGGGTGACGCTCAGCGGGCAGCCAGTGGAAGAGGATGCCGAGTCCACCTCGGCGATCGCCGGCGAGCTCGCGGCGCGCATCGGCGGCGGCTGGAGTGCGAGAGGCACCACGGTCTGGAATCCGCACCAGTCGCGCTGGGACGAGATCGGCGCGGCGTTGCAGTACCGCGGCGACAACCGGCACATCGTGAACCTCGGCTACCGCAAGCGGCCGGCCGAAGACATCGATCAGACCGACGTGTCGCTGTACTGGCCGATCAGCCGCCACTTCGCGGTGATGGGCCGGTGGAACTACGATCGGGTCAGCGGTCGAACGATTGAGGGATTCGGCGGCATCGAATACAACGACTGCTGCTGGCGGATCCGGCTCATGGCCCGACGTTTCCTCGACAGTCCCACCGGCCGTAATCTCGATACCGTGGAAGCGGACGAAGGCATCTTCGTGCAGATCGTGTTCAAGGGGCTGGCCGGGTTCGGCGACAAGGTGGAGTCGGTGCTTTCGCGGGGCATCCGCGGTTATCGGACGGAGATGAGGGATGACTATCAGGCGGGGTTCTGACCACCACGGCGGGAGCAGCCCCTGCAGGAGCCGCCCCTGTGGGAGCGGCCCCTGTGGGAGCGGCCTCCGGCCGCGAACCGGCTCGGGCGTTCGCGGCCGGAGGCTGCTCCCACAGCGGTGGTCTGCGCTGCTGGCGCTGACGCTGATGTTGACCGCGATGGCGCCCGCCCACGCCGAGTACCGCGAGCTCGACGGCATCGTCGCGGTGGTCAACGACGACGTGGTGCTCGCGTCGGAGCTCGTCTCGAGGCTCGAGACCGTGCGCAAGCAGATCGCGGAGGCGAACGTGCAGGCGCCGCCGGACGACATCCTGATCAGTCAGATCATGGAGCGGCTGATCCTGGAGAGCCTGCAGCTTCAGGAGGCGGAGCAGCGCGGCGTGCGGGTCGACGACGAGACGCTGACCCGGACGGTGATGCAGTTCGCCGAGCAGAACGGCATGACCCTCGAGCAATTCCAGCAGGCACTCGCGCAGGACGGTATAGGCTACGCCGAGTTCCGCGAGCAGATCCGCCGCGAGATCATCATCAACCGGCTGCAGCGCAACCTGGTCAGCCGGCGCATCGCGATCAGCGACAAGGACATCGACGACCTGCTGAACTCGCCCTACTACCAGCAGCTTCTCTCGGACGAGTACCGTGTCGGACACATCCTGCTCAGCATCGAGGAGGACGCGCCCGACGACGTGGTGCAGGCGGCCCGCGCGGAGGCCCGCCGCATCGTCGCCGAGCTGCGCGACGGCGCGCCGTTCCGGGAGATGGCCATCGCCCATTCGTCGGCCCCGACGGCTCTGGAAGGGGGCGATCTCGGCTGGCGGCGGGCGGGTGAGCTGCCGAGCCTGTTCGCCGAGACGGTGCTGCAGCTCGAGCCCGGCGAGACGGCCGACCCGATCGAGACCGCGGGCGCGATCCACATCGTCCAGCTCCTCGGCGTGCGCGGAGCGAGCACCCAGAGCGAGCAGCAGGCGCAGGTGCGCCACATTCTGGTGCGTCCGTCGGCGATCCGCACCGAGGAAGAGACCGAGGCGCTGATCCGCGACCTGCACCGGCGTATTACCGAGGAGGGCGCCGACTTCGCGGAGCTCGCGCGCGAGCACTCGGAGGATCCGGGCAGCGCGCTGAACGGCGGCAATCTCGGCTGGACGTCCGGCCAGGAGTTCGTGCCGGAGTTCCAGCAGGCGCTGGCGGCAACCCCGACCGGAGAGGTCTCGGAGCCGTTCAGGACCCAGTACGGCTGGCACGTACTCGAGGTGCAGGACCGCCGCGTGCAGGACATGAGCGAGGAGTCGCGCCGACGCATGGCGCTGCAGATCCTGCACCAGCGGCGCTTCGACGAGGAGCTCCAGGAGTGGCTGAAGGAGCTGCGCGACGAGGCCTACATCGACATTCGGCTGGGAGCCGGGAATGCTCGCGGTAACACCGGGTGAACCGGCCGGGATCGGCCCGGACCTGGTCGTCACGCTGGCGGCCGCCGCGCGTGAGCAGGACTGGGTCGCGGTCGCCGACCCCGATCTGCTGCGCGAGCGGGCGCGCGCACTCGGCCTCGCGCTCGAGCTGGACGAGGACCTCGACCGGCCGAGCCGCGCGGCCGGCCGGCTGACCGTCGTGCCGGTGCCGGTGGCGGCGCCGGTGGTGCCCGGTGAGCTCGACGTGGCGAACACCGGCTACGTGCTGCGCACGCTCGAGCTCGCGACCGACGGCTGCCTCGCCGGACGCTTCCGCGGCCTCGTCACCGGGCCGGTGCAGAAATCCATCATCAACGACGCCGGCATCGCGTTCTCCGGCCACACCGAATTCCTCTGCGAGCGCGCCGGTGCCGACGACGTGGTGATGCTGCTCGTGGCCGGGGAGCTGCGCGTCGCGCTCGCCACCACGCATCTGCCGCTGCGCGCGGTGCCGGACGCGATCACGCAGGAGCGGCTCGAGCGGCGGCTCGCGATTCTGCTGAGCGGCCTCGAGCGGCGCTTCCGGATACCGGCGCCGCGGGTGCTGGTCGCGGGCCTCAATCCGCACGCGGGCGAGTCGGGGCACCTCGGCACCGAGGAGCGCGACGTGATCGAACCGGTCTGCGCGGCGGCACGCGCGGCGGGCCATCGCGTGCGCGGTCCGCTGCCCGCCGACACGC
Organism: Pseudomonadales bacterium; assembly: GCA_036381275.1. GTDB lineage: Bacteria > Pseudomonadota > Gammaproteobacteria > Pseudomonadales > Azotimanducaceae > UBA7803. The sequence goes on from DASVDC010000143.1 coordinate 219,364, forward strand.
TGTTCACGCAGGAGCTACTCGCCGAAGCCGATGCGGTGCTGGCGATGTATCACGATCAGGGCCTGCCGGTACTCAAGCACGCCGGCTTCGGCGAAGCGGTGAACGTGACGCTCGGGCTGCCGTTCGTGCGCACCTCGGTCGACCACGGCACGGCGCTCGACCTCGCCGGCACCGGACGGGCGCGGACCGGGAGTCTCGCCGCGGCGCTCGCGCTCGCGGACCGGCTCGCGTGAGGGCGCGCAAGCGCTTCGGCCAGCACTTCCTCACCGATCACGGCGTGCTGGACCGGCTCGCGAAGGCGATCCGCCCCCGCCCGGACGATCGGATGCTGGAGATCGGGCCGGGGCACGGTGCGCTGACGGAGCGGCTGTTCGGCGCGACCCAACGCTACCTCGCGGTGGAGATCGACCGGGACCTGGTGCCGATGCTGAAGGCACGTTTCCCCGGCATCGAGCTCGTGAACGACGACATCCTGCGGGTGGATCTCGATGCCATGCTCGACGGCGGCCGCTGGCGCCTGGTCGGGAATCTGCCGTACAACATTTCGACGCCGCTTCTGGTGACGCTGCTCGGCCGGCTCGAGCACATCGCCGACATGCACTTCATGCTGCAGCGCGAGGTGGCGGCGCGGCTCGCCGGCCGTCCCGGCACGAAGGCCTGGGGCCGCATCGCGGTGCTCACGCAATACCACTGCGAGGTCGAGCCGTTGTTCGACGTCGCGCCGGAGAGCTTCGAGCCGCCGCCGCAGGTCTGGTCGAGCGTCGTGCGACTGACGCCGCGGCGCGACACCCTCGGGCTCGAGCGGCCGACTGCGTTCGATGCGGTGTTGCGTCACGCGTTCGGTCAGCGCCGCAAGCGCCTCGGCAACGCGCTACAATCGTTGCCGGTGGACTGGGACCGGGCCGGCGTCGATCGCGGCCGGCGTGCCGACGAGCTCTCGGTGGCGGAGTTCGTGGCGCTCGCCAACGCGCTCGCGCGAGAGGAGCCGCGCGATTGAGAATCTCCGTCGAAGCCGAGAGCTGCTATCTCGATCGGGAGTCCGATCCGAGCGAACGCCGCTACGTGTTCGCATACACGATCACGATCCGCAACGAAGGCAATGAAGCCGGGCGCCTGCTGAACCGCCACTGGTGGGTGACCGACGGACAGGGCAGGGTCCAGGAAGTGGCGGGCGTCGGCGTGGTCGGGCAACAGCCGCGCATCCCGCCCGGTGAGTCGTTCCGTTACACGAGCGCGGCGATGCTGACGACGCCGGTCGGCGCGATGCACGGCCACTACGAGTTCGCAAACGACGACGGCGAGATCTTCCGTGTCGAGATACCGGCGTTCGGTCTGCGTGTACCCTCGATCCTTCACTGATGGTGTGGCATACATATTGCCTCGCCTTGTTCATGAACTACACGTTCGACGAGCAGATGCCCACTTACGCCGTCGGTGACATCCAAGGTTGCTACGACGAATTCGTCGCGCTGCTGGATCGGCTCGAGTTCGAGCCGCAGCGCGATCGGTTGTGGCTGGTGGGCGATCTCGTCAATCGCGGGCCGAAATCACTGGATGTGGTACGGAAAGTGCGCGCGCTCGGCGATGCCGCGATCACGGTGCTCGGCAATCACGACCTGCATCTGCTGGCGGTGCGTTACGGCGGGCACGCGCCGAAGCGCGGTGATACGTTCGGTGATTTGTTGGCCGCAGCGGATTCGGACGAGCTGGTGGAGTGGCTGCGGAGTCAGCCGCTGTTGGTGGTGGACGAACAGCTCGGCTTCGTGATGTCGCATGCGGGCATACCGCACATCTGGAACCTGGACGAAGCACAAGAGCGCGCACGCGAAGTCGAAGCGGTGATCCGCGGCGAGGCGTTCGTCGAGTACCTCGCCGGGCTGTACGGCAACGAGCCTGCCTGCTGGCGGGACGATCTCGAGGGGCTGGACCGCTGGCGGATCATCACGAATTTCTTCACCCGGATGCGCCTCGTGGACGAGCAGGGGTGCCTGAACCTCACGCACAAGGGCGGCCCCGACGACGCGCCGGCGGGATGGTATCCGTGGTACCGGCTGCGCGCGCGCAACCCGCTGCCGGTGCGGATCCTGTTCGGGCATTGGGCCGCGCTCGGCGGCGAAACGGGTGACGATGCAGCGATCGGATTGGATACGGGGTGCGTCTGGGGCGGTTCGCTGACCGCGATGTGCCTCGAGACGGGTGAGCTTACCAGTATAACGGCAGGATGACGGTTCAGTGACGACTTTTTTACTGCCGTTGTAACTGGCACTTTCTTGCCCGAGGACTACTCTAAGCGATAGGAGCCGGAGAAGCCGTCGAACGAAAAGAAGCGGAGAAACTGAGAGGGGGAAGCAGCACACAGGAGGCTGACGATGGGTGTGTTCGAACACTACCAAGAGCGCTACGACGCAGCTCAGGAAGAAGAGCTGTCCCTCCAGGAGTATCTCGATCTTTGCAAGACCGATCCCACGGTCTATGCCACCGCCTCGGAACGGCTGCTGCTGGCGGTCGGTGAGCCGGAGTTCGTGGATACCTCCCGCGATCCGCGCCTGTCGAGAATCTTTTCGAACAAGGTTCTGAAGCGTTATCCCGCGTTCAGCGAGTTCTACGGGATGGAGGAATCCATCGAGCAGATCGTGTCGTTCTTCCGGCACGCGGCTCAGGGGCTCGAGGAACGCAAGCAGATTCTCTACCTGCTCGGCCCGGTGGGCGGCGGCAAGAGCTCGCTCGCCGAGAAGCTGAAGTCGCTGATGCAGAAGCAGCCGTTCTACGCGTTGAAGGACTCGCCGGTGAACGAGTCGCCCCTGGGGCTCTTCGATCCGCAGGAGGACGCGCACATCCTCGAGGAGGACTACGGCATCCCGCGCCGGTACCTGCGCGGCGTGATGTCGCCGTGGGCGGCCAAGCGTCTGAAGGAGTACGGCGGTGACATCACCCGCTTCAAGGTGGTGAAGAAGTATCCGTCGATCCTCGATCAGATCGCGATCGCGAAGACCGAGCCGGGCGACGAGAACAACCAGGACATCTCCGCGCTGGTCGGCAAGGTGGACATTCGCAAGCTCGAGACGTTCGCGCAGAACGACCCGGACGCGTACTCGTACTCCGGGGCGCTGTGCAAGGCGAACCAGGGGCTGATGGAATTCGTCGAGATGTTCAAGGCACCGATCAAGGTGCTGCATCCGCTGCTGACGGCGACGCAGGAAGGCAACTACAACGGCACCGAGGCGATCGGCGCGCTGCCGTTCGACGGCATCGTGCTGGCGCACTCGAACGAGTCGGAGTGGCAGACCTTCCGGAACAACAAGAACAACGAGGCGTTCATCGACCGCGTCTACATCGTGAAGGTGCCGTACTGCCTCAGGGTCTCGGAGGAGATCAAGATCTACGAGAAGCTGATCGCCGAGAGCTCGCTGAACAGGGCTCCGTGCGCGCCGGATACGCTGCGCATGCTCGCGCAGTTCTCGGTGCTCTCGCGCCTGAAGGAGCCGGAGAACTCGAGCATCTTCTCGAAGATGCGCGTCTACGACGGCGAGAACCTGAAGGACACCGATCCGAAGGCCAAGACGCTGCAGGAGTACCGTGACGCGGCCGGTGTCGACGAGGGCATGGACGGGCTGTCGACCCGCTTCGCGTTCAAGATCCTGTCGAAGGTGTTCAACTTCGATGCGAGCGAGGTGGCCGCGAACCCGGTGCACCTGATGTACGTGCTCGAGCAGCAGATCGAGCGGGAGCACTTCTCGGAGGAGAACCGCGAAAAGCTGATCCGCTACATCAAGGAGTACCTGGCGCCGCGCTACGTCGACTTCATCGGCAAGGAGATCCAGACGGCGTACCTCGAGTCGTACAGCGAGTACGGCCAGAACATCTTCGACCGCTACGTCACCTATGCCGACTTCTGGATCCAGGATCAGGAGTACCGCGATCCGGAAACGGGCGACATCCTCGACCGGGCGGCGCTGAACGACGAGCTCGAGAAAGTCGAGAAGCCCGCGGGCATCAGCAACCCGAAGGACTTCCGTCACGAGATCGTGAACTTCGTGCTGCGGGCGCGGGCGAACAACAACGGCAAGAATCCGTCGTGGCAGAGCTACGAGAAGCTGCGCGCGGTGATCGAGAAGAAGATGTTCTCGAACACCGAGGATCTGCTGCCGGTGATCTCGTTCAACCCGAAGTCGTCGAGCGAGGAGCAGAAGAAGCACGACGATTTCGTCGCGCGGATGGTGGCGCGGGGCTATACCGAGAAGCAGGTGCGCCTGCTGGCCGAGTGGTTCCTCAGGGTCCGGAAGTCGCAGTGATCGAAACTGTGGGAGCGGCCTCTGGCCGCGAATGCCGGGTGGAGTTCGCGGCCAGAGGCCGCTCCCACAGGAGAATCCCATGAGCTACATCATCGACCGCCGCCTCAACTCGAAGAACAAGAGCGCCGTGAACCGGCAGCGGTTCCTCGATCGGTACCGTCAGCACATCAAGCGCGCGGTATCGGATGCGGTGGACCGGCGCAGCATCACCGACATGGATCGCGGCGAGTCCGTGACGATCCCGGCGCGGGACATTTCCGAGCCGGTGTTTCACCACGGCTCGGGCGGCCGGCGCGCCGTCGTGCACCCGGGTAACCGGGAGTTCGTGCAGGGCGACCGGATCCCGCGCCCCGGCGGCGGCGGGGGCGGCGGGGGCGGGGGCGATGCCTCGAACAGCGGTGAGGGCGTCGACGACTTCGTGTTCCAGATCAGCCGCGAGGAATTCCTCGACTACCTGTTCGACGACCTGGAGCTGCCGAACCTCACCAAGCGCCACCTGAAGGGCAACGCGAGCTACAAGTACGAGCGCGCCGGCTTCTCCACCGACGGCGTGCCGGCGAAGCTGTCGGTGTTCCGCACGCTGCAGCAGGCCAAGGCACGGCGCATCGCACTGCTCGGCCAGTCGCGCAAGCGCATGGCCGAGCTCGAGGAGGGCATCGCCGAAGCGGCGGGCAAGGGCGACGAGGTGACGGGGATGCGGCTGCGCACCGAGCTCGCGCGGCTCAAGCGCCGCGAGCGGCGCATCCCGTTTCTCGACTCGACGGACCTGCGCTACAACCTGCACGTGAAGAAGCCGATACCGACGTCGCAGGCGGTGATGTTCTGCCTGATGGACGTCTCCGGCTCGATGGACCAGTCCACCAAGGACATGGCCAAGCGCTTCTACCTGTTGCTGTACCTGTTCCTGAAGCGCCACTACGAGCGCACCGAGGTCGTGTTCATCCGCCACCACACCACGGCGAAAGAGGTCGACGAGCACGACTTCTTCTACTCCCGCGAAACGGGCGGCACGGTGGTGTCGAGCGCGCTCAAGCTGATGAAGCAGATCGTCGATGAGCGTTATTCGCCGGATGCGTGGAACATCTACGCCGCGCAGGCCTCCGACGGCGACAACTGGAACGACGATTCGCCGCTCTGCGGCCGGTTCCTGGCCGAGCAGCTTCTGCCGCTGGTGCAGTACTACGCGTACATCGAGATCACCCAGCGCAGCCATCAGGCGCTGTGGCGCGAGTACGAGCGCCTCGCGGCGGCGCATCCCGATACGTTCGCGATGCGCCACATCATGCAGCCGAGCGACATCTTCCCGGTCTTCCACGACCTGTTCCACAAGCG
>DASVDC010000144.1:0-19430 GCA_036381275.1 Pseudomonadales bacterium
GCGTAGTAGCCGTCGCCGGCGCCGATGTCGGCCACCCGGTCGCCGGGTTCGATCTCGAGCCATTCCACGAGCTGGTCGACCTCGTCGGCGTCGCTGCCGTGCACGAGCGGCAGGTACGGCATGCCGGACAGCCCGATCACCAGCACGATGCCGATCAGGATGGATGCCGCCGCGAACCAGCGCCGGATTCGTCGTGCCATCGCCGCTCCTCCCGCTCCGTCGAATCGTCGCTGCAGCCTACTACGACGGGTCAGCACCGAGTAGCCATCGCGGGACGGTTGCGCGAGACTGGCGGCTCGGAGGCAGCGGGAGAAGCGTCATCGACATCGGTGTCTGCGTCGCGTCGCACATCAACGACATCGACTACATCGTCCGAGCCGAAGCGCTCGGGTATTCCCATGCCTGGCTGGCCGACAGCCAGATGCTCTGGTCGGATTGTTACGCCACGCTGGCGCTGGCCGCCGATCGGACTACCGGCATTCGCCTCGGCACCGGCGTGGCCGTCAGCGGGACACGTCCGCCGCCGGTGACGGCGGCCTCGATCGCGACGATCAACGCCATCGCGCCGGGCCGCACGTTCCTCGGCGTCGGCGCCGGCAACACCGCGATGCGGGTGATGGGCCAGCCGCCGCAGCGTCTGCGTGAGTTCGACCGTTACCTGACGACGCTGGGGCCGCTCGTGCGCGGCGAGGAAGCGATGATGGGCCCGCTGACGGAAGGGGCGCGCGGCGAGCGGCCGATCCGGCACGTGATGCCGGACAAGGGCTTCGTGAACTTCGCCGACCCGATCCCGCTGTACGTTTCCGGTTTCGGCCCGCGGTCGCTGGCTCTCGCCGGCAAGCACGGCGACGGTGCGGTGATGCCGCTGCCGCCGAACGCCGCGGTGATGGAGCAGTACTGGTATGCGATCGAGCAGGGTGCCAAGGCCGCGAACCGGGTGCTCGACCGCTCCCGCTTCTACACCACCGCGCTCACCACGATCGTCGTGCTGGACGCAGGCGAGGCGCCGGACAGCCCACGGGTGAAGGCCGAGTGCGGTGCGATGGCCATGGCGGCCGTCCACTACGCGTACGATCAGTGGCGCAATTTCGGGCATCAGCCGCCGGGCGCGTATCGGGAGATCTGGGACGACTACTGCGCGCTGCTCGCGTCGTACCCGGAGGATCGCCGGCACCAGCGTATCCACGCGGGGCACAACTGCTGGGTGCTGCCGGAAGAGGAGCGGTTCCTGACCGCCGACGTGCTGCGGGCGAGCAGCATGATCGGCACGCGTGACGAGCTGCTCGGCCGCTTGACGGCGCTGGCGCGCGCCGGGCTCGATCAGGTGATGATCCTGCCGAGCTTCGACACCCGCTACGACGTGCTCGAACGCGTCGCGCGCGATCTGGTGGGGCAGGTGCCGACCTGAGCCGCCGCTGACGTGGGAGCGGCCTCCGGCCGGGAACAGCTCCGCACCGGCACGAATCCTGCCCCTCCTGAATCCCCTGCAGCCGCGGACGCGAACCTTGACCAGAACCACTCCCTCCGCCGCGGAGCGCTTCCGCAAACGGCGGTCGTTTCTGCCGATCGCCCGGCGGCTGCTCGGCATCGAGGACTTCCGCCCGGGGCAGGAAGCGGCGCTCGATGCACTGTTCGACGGCCACGACGTGCTCGCGGTGCTGCCGACCGGCTGGGGCAAGTCGGCCATCTACCAGATCGCGGCGTCGGTGATCCCGGGACCGACGGTGGTGATCTCGCCGTTGATCGCTCTGCAGAAGGATCAGGCGGACCGTCTGCAGCACGACGCCGCCGGCGGCGCCGCGATCATCAACTCCGGCGTCGGCGCGCTCCGGCAGCAGGAGGCGTTCGACGATCTCGAGCAGCGCGATCTGGAATTCATCTTTCTCGCGCCGGAACAGTTGCACCGCGAGGAGGTGATCGAGCGCCTGCTGGACGCGCGGCCGTCGCTGCTCGTCGTGGACGAGGCGCACTGCATCAGCGAGTGGGGTCACGATTTCCGCCCGGATTACCTGCGCATCGGCGCGGTGATCGACGCACTCGGCCATCCCGCGGTGCTGGCGCTGACGGCCACCGCCTCGGTGTCCGTGCGCGAGGAGATCGTCGAGCGGCTGCAGATGCGCCGGCCGAAGGTGATCGTCGGCGAGCTCGACCGGCCGAACATCTGGCTCGGCGTCGTCACGGCGGACAGCGCGCGCGAGAAACGCCGCAAGCTGCTCGATGCCGTGGTGGCGGCGGAAAAGCCCGGAATCGTCTATGCGGCTTCGCGGCGTCAGGCCGAGGAGATCAGCGCGGAGCTCGACGACCGCGGCCTGCGGGTGCGCTGCTACCACGGCGGCATGAGCCGCCGCGACCGCGAGGCGGCGCAGGCCGCGTTCATGGGCGAGGGCGGCACGACGGCGGACGTGATGGTGGCGACCAGCGCATTCGGCATGGGGATCGACAAGCCCGACGTGCGCTTCGTGTTCCACAACGACGTCACCGGATCACTCGACGCGTACTATCAGGAACTGGGTCGTGCCGGCCGCGACGGCGCCCCGGCGCGGGCGGTACTTTTCTACCGGCCGGAAGATCTCGGCCTGCAGAAATTCTTCGCCGCCGGCGGCCGACTGCGCCAAGGGGATATCGCGAAGGTCGGTGAGGCGATCGCCGGCGCAGAGGCGGTGGGCGAGCAGGCGCTGCGCGAACAGACCGGCCTGTCCCGTGCCCGACTCGCGCGCATCACCGCCGGGCTCGAGGATCATGGGCTGCTCGAGCAGCGCGAGCCGGGCGTGTTCCGGGCCGCCGGCGACGGGCGCGACGGCCCGGAGCTCGCGGATACGCTGCTCGAGCGCGAGGAAGGCCACCGCCGCTACCTGCTCGAACGGCTCGAGCGGATGCGGGTGTATGCGGAGCTGCGCGATTGCCGGCGCCAGTATCTGCTCGAGTACTTCGGCGAGCCCGCCCCGGCGTGCGGCCGTTGCGACAACTGCGACAACGGCCTCACCGGCAACCGCGGCGCGACGGAGGAGCGGCCGTTCCGCGTCGGGAGTCGGATCGAGCACGGCAAGCTCGGCAAGGGGGTCGTGCTGGGCTACGAGGGTCACCACATGACCGTGCTGTTCGACGAGGACGGTGAGAAGGTGATCGACGTGACGTTCGCGCTCGAGCACGGCATGCTGCGCAGCCCGAACGGGAACTGACCGCGGAGTCGCGTGCGGATCGAGATCGAAACCCTGAGCCACGACGGGCGCGGCGTCGGGCGGATCGACGGCAAGGTCGCGTTCGTCGCCGGCGCGCTGCCGGGAGAGACCGTGGACGCGGTGCTGCTGCGGCGCCACCGGCGATTCGACGAGTACCGGCTGGTCGCGGTCGCCGAGCCGGCGCCCGAGCGCGTGGCGCCGCCGTGTCCGCTGGTCGGCCGGTGCGGCGGGTGCGATCTGCAGCACCTCGCGGGCGACGCGCAGCTCGAGCACAAGACCGGCGTCGTGCTCGATCTGCTGCGGCGGCAGGCGGGTCTCGAACCGGCAGCGCTCGATGAGCCGCTGCGTTCGCCGCCGTTCGGTTACCGTCGGCGCGCGCGCCTCGCGGTGACGGTGGCGCGCCGCGGTGGCACGGTGTCCGTCGGCTTTCGGATCGCCGACGACCGTGAGGTGATCGACGTCGATCGCTGCGTGGTGCTCGTGCCGGTGCTGCAGCCGCTGCCGGGCCGGCTCGAGGAGCTCGTCGGGGCGTTTCGCGATCCCCGCGCGCTCGGCCACCTGGAGCTGATGGTTTCGGAAGCGCCGGATGGTGCCGAGCATGCGCTGGTGCACGTGCACGCGGTGCGTCCGCTCGTGCCGGCCGACCGGCACGCGCTCGTTGCGCTGGCGGAAGCGGAGCGCGCCTACCTCAGCGTGCGCGCGCCCGATGCGCTCGAGTGGCTCCACCGCCCGCGGGCGGAACCGCCCGGCTACCGGTTACCCGATTTCGGGCTGCGCCTCGCGTTCGAGCCGGGCGACTTCCTGCAGGGCAACGGCATCGTGAATCGGCAGCTGGTGCGGCGGGTCGCGGACTGGCTCGGTGATCCGGGCGGTCGCTCGCTGCTCGACGCGTACTGCGGCCTCGGCAATTTCAGCCTGCCGCTGGCCCGGCGCGGCTTCGCGGTCACCGGCGTCGAGGTCGATCGCGCGATGGTGGCCCGGGCCGAAGCGAACGCGGCCGCGAACGGGATCGAGCACGCGCGGTTTCTCGCGGCGGATCTGGAGCGAGCGGAAAGGCTGGAAGCGTTCGCGGCCGGAGGCCGCTCCCACGGCGTGGATCTGGCGCTGCTCGATCCGCCCCGGGCGGGGGCGGCGACGCTGGTGCCGGCGCTCGCCGCGCGGCGGCTAGCGACGATCCTGTACGTGTCGTGCGCGCCCGCGGCGCTGGCGCGGGATGCCGCGGTGCTGGCCGAGGCCGGTTACGCCCTCGACCGGCTCGCGCTGGCGGACATGTTTCCGCAGACGACGCACATCGAAGCGATGGCGCTGTTCAGCCTGCGTCCTCGCCGGCGTCGTTCGGCGGAGCGGAGCGCGAGCCGCCGCCGAGCTCGCGCCACAGGAACGTGAACGTGAGCGCGATGCGGTGCGCGAGCTGCTTCGGCGTGATCGAGCCATGGTGGCCGCCCTCGGTGTTCTCGTAGTACTCCACCGAGTAGCCGAGCGCCTGCAGGCGCGCGGCGGTCTTGCGCGCGTGCCCGGGATGGACCCGGTCGTCGCGGGTCGAGGTGTAGATCAGGAGCGGCGGATAGTCCTGCCCGGCCCGGAGGTTCTGGTAGGGCGAGTACATCGACAGGAAAGCCCAGTCTTCCGGCACGTCCGGGTCGCCGTACTCGCCGACCCAGCTCGCGCCGGCGAGCAGCTTGTCGTAGCGGCGCATGTCGGAGAGCGGCACGCCGGCCACCACCGCGCCGTAGAGCGCCGGCTCGCGGATCATCGTCGACAGCACCAGGAGCCCGCCGTTGCTGCGGCCCTCGATGCCGATACGCTCGGGCGTGGTGATTCCGCGCGCGACCAGATCGCGCGCCACCGCTTCGAAGTCCTCGAACGTCTTCACGTGGTTCTCGCGCAGCGCCCCCCGATGCCAGCTCGGGCCGAACTCGCCGCCGCCGCGGATGTTGGCCAGCACGAACACGCCACCGCGCTCGAGCCACAGACGTCCGTAGGCGCCTTCGAGCGCCTCGTACGAACCCGAGTAGGAAGGGGTGAGCGCGTTGCGGAAGCCCCCGTAGGAGAACATCCAGACCGGATGCCGGCCGTTCTTCTCCCACTCCTTCGGGTGCACCACGAAGTACGGAATCCGCGTGCCGTCGGCCGATTCGGTCCAGAGCTGATCCACCGTGAAGCCGGATGCGTCGAAGCTCGGCGCCTGGGCTTTCACCGGCCCCGGCCGCGGGTCGTCGGCCGCCACGTGATACAGCGTGGGCGGCGTCAGGAACGACTCGTAGCGGACGAAGAAGTCACCGCGCACGTGGTCGACGCTGGCGAGCGTGAGCGCGCCGTTGTCCGGAAATGCGATGGGTCGGCGTTGCCAGCCGTGGTCGCCGGGCTCGTAGCGGTAGACGCGGCCCCGCACGTTGTCGAGCATCGCGACGAGGATGCCCTGCGGCACCACTGCGACCTCGCTGACCACTTCGCCCGCGCTCGGCTCGACCACCGGTTCGACGTCGCCCTCGCCGCCGCGCAGCGCCGCCGGGTCCGCGATCACCACCGCGCCGGCGGCGAACGTGCGGCCGCCGCGCGGCCAGTCTTCCTCGAGCTTGATCACCAGGCGGCCGTCGAACGCGTCTTCGACGATCGCGGTCGGCGGCAGCTCGAGCGGCACGAGGCCGCTCCGGAGGAGCTGGTGGTAGCGGAACGTCCAGAACGTCGTCTGCTCGGTGACCAGATCGATCGGGGCGCCGGCGCTGCGCAGCCGCTCGGCCGTCACGCCGACCGAGGCCGGCCGGCCCTGGTGCAGGGTCTCGGCGTCCGCGAGCGCCGTGCCGCGGCGCCAGCGCTTGACGATGCGCGGATAGCCGGATTCGGTGAGCGAGCCGGCGCCGAAATCGGTGGCGACGAACAGCGTGTCGGCATCGATCCAGGCGACGTCGGATTTCGCGACCGGCAGCCGGAAGCCGTCTTTCACGAACGCGAGGGTGCGCATGTCGAGCTCGCGGATCTCGACTGCGTCGCCGCCGCCGGGTGACAGCTTCACCAGGCAGCGCAGCTCCTCCGGGGGCAGGCAGGTGAGACCCTTGAACGCCCACTGGACGCGCTCGCTGCGCGACAGCGCGTCCAGATCGAGCACCGTCTGCCAGTCGGGCGAGGCCTTGCGGTATTCGGCCAGCGTGGCGCGGCGCAGCAGGCCGCGGGGGTGATCCGCGTCCTGCCAGAGGTTGTAGAGCCAGTCACCGTGCACCGCCACGGCCGGCAGTCGCTCGGCGGAGGTCAGCACCGCGAGCGCGTCGCGGTACAGCGCCTGGTACAGCGGCAGATCCGTCAGCCGGTCGGCGGTCTCGGCGTTCTGCCGTTCCACCCACTCGAGCGCCCGCTCCCCGTCGATCGCCTCGAGCCAGAGGTAGGGATCGTCGTCGGATCCCGCCGCGCGCGCGGCAGCGGCGCTGCCGGTGAGCGCGAGGATCAGCGAGACGGGTCCGAGCAGACGGGCGAAGGGGTGCGACATGGAAGCTCCGGTACTGACGTGCATACGGGGTTGGCCGTAACTTAGGGAGCTGGCCCGGGGATGTCCAGGCAACGTTCGGCGTGCGCGTGCTGGTCCGGCAGGATGGCCATCGGCCTTGAATCCGCTTAGAACCCGTTATAGCTTGCGGTCATGGCAGACGACCACATTCACCGCGTTGCGGTGATCGGCGCCGGACCGGGAGGAATCTGCACCGGCATACGACTGCTGCACGGCGGTATCGACGACTTCGTGATCCTGGAGAAGGCGAACGGCGTCGGCGGTACCTGGTGGCACAACCGTTACCCCGGAGCCGAATGCGACGTGCAGTCGCACCTGTACTCGTTCTCCTTCGAACCGAAGCCCGACTGGTCCCGGCCGTACGCAGGCCAGGCCGAGATCCTCGGTTATCTCGAGCACTGCGCGGACAAGTACGGCGTCACGCCGTTCATCCGCTTCGGGGACGCGGTGGAAACGTTGCGCTGGCAGGAGCGGGACGGCTGCTGGCATCTGAGCACCGCCGCCGGACGCACCTGGCGCGCTCGCAGCGTGGTGGCGGCCCAGGGCATGTTCAACGAGCCGGCATATCCCGACATCGAGGGGCTCGACACGTTCGCCGGCGTGGCGTTCCACTCGGCGCGCTGGAACCACGATCATTCGCTCGCCGGCCGCCGGGTCGCGGTGATCGGCAGCGCCGCGAGCGCCGTTCAGTTCATTCCCGAGATCGCGCCGCAGGTCGACACGCTGACGATCTACCAGCGCACCGCCAACTGGGTGCTGCCGAAGCAGGATACGCCGTACACGGCCGAAGAGATCGCGCGGTTCCGCCGCGATCCGATGGCGCTCGCGGCACTGCGCCGGCAGCTCGAAGCGCAGCTCGAGGGCTTCATCACGTTCTCGAATCCGGACGCGCTCCGCGCGGCGGAGGAGGCCGGCCTCGAGAACCTCAGCGTGGTGCGGGATCCGGCGGTGCGCGAGCGGCTCGTGCCGCGGCACCCGTTCGGTTGCAAGCGGCCGCTCCTGTCGAACGTCTACTATCCGGTGTTCAACGAGCCGCACGTGCGGCTCGTGACCGAGCCGATCGCGCGGATCACGCCGCGCGGCATCGTCACGGCCGACGGCACGCTGCGCGAGGCCGATACGCTGATCCTCGCAACCGGCTTTCGGACGGGCCTGTACCTCGGCGCGCTCGACGTGGTCGGCCGCGGCGGGCGGCGGCTCGGCGAGGCCTGGGCGGAGGGCGCCCACGCGTATCTCGGCATGGTCACGCCCGGGTTTCCGAATCTGTTCATGCTGTACGGGCCGAACACCAACAACGGCTGCATCCTGACGATGCTCGAGCTGCAGGTCGATTACGTGCTGCGCGCGCTCGAGCATCTGGAGGCCGAGCGCCTCGCGTGGCTCGACGTGCGCGAGGACGTCTGCGCCTGCTACAACGCCGCGCTGCAGCGCGAGATCGCCGGCGTGGCGGTCTGGCAGGCCGGCTGCAACGGCTACTACCGGGCGCCGTCGGGGCGCGTGGTGACGCAGTGGCCGCACACGATGGCGGAGTTCGCGCGCCGCACGGCGCGGCTCGATCCCGCCGCTTACGAGATCTGCGCCCGGGCGGGCTGATCCGGCGCGAAATCACCGATCCGCAACCTGCAAAACGAGGGGAGGCACATGAGAGAAGTAGCCAAGGGCCTGCGTTTCCCGGAAGGTCCCATCGCGCTCGACGACGGCAGCGTGGTGCTGGTGGAGATCGCGCGCCGGACGCTGAGCCGCGTCGCGCCGAACGGCAAGGTGGAGGTGATCGCCGAGCTCGGCGGCGGCCCCAACGGCGCCGCGATGGGGCCGGACGGCGCGATCTACGTCTGCAACAACGGCGGTTTCACCTGGGCGGACAACGACGGCCGGCTGTTCCCGGCGGGCACGCCGGACGACTACGATGGCGGGCGGATTCAGCGGGTCGAGCTCGGCAGCGGCCGCGTCGACGTGCTCTACACCGAGTGCGACGGCTACAAGCTGAACGGCCCGAACGACATCGTATTCGATGCCGACGGCGGCATGTGGTTCACGGATCTCGGCAAGACCTACGACACCTACCGCGATCTCGGCGTGATCTACTACGCGAAGCCGGACGGCTCGCACATCTCGCGGCAGATCGTGCACCGCGAGACGCCGAACGGCATCGGCCTGTCGCCGGACGAGAAGACGCTGTACTTCGCGGAGACGATGACCGGGCGGCTCTGGGCCTACGACATCGAAGCGCCGGGACGGATCGCGGCCGACTCGGGCCGGCTCGTCGCCGGGCTGCCGGGCTATCAGCTCTTCGATTCGCTCGCGGTGGACGCCGACGGCAACGTCTGCGTGGCGACGATCATGAACGGCGGCATCACCAGCATTTCACCCGACGGCTCGCGGATCGAGCACTTCCCGACCGACGATCCGGTGACGACCAACATCTGCTTCGGCGGCGAGGACCTGCGCACCGCGTACATCACCTTGTCGAGCAGCGGGCGCCTGGTCGCGACCGAGTGGCCGCGGCCGGGTCTCGCGCTGAACTTCCTGAACCGCAAACACTGATGCTGCTGCACGAGATTCTCGCGTTCAACCGGCGGCGCAAGGGTAACGCCACCGCGCTGATCACCCAGGACGGCACGCGGCTCGGTTTCGCCGAGCTCCACGACCGTGCGATGCGGCTCGCACAGGCGCTCGCGGCGGAAGGCCGGCCGGGTGATCACGTGGCGATTCTCGCGGACAACCAGCCGGAGTACGTCGACGCCTACTACGGCGTGCCGGCGGCGAAGCAGCGGCTCGTGTTCCTGAATTACCGGCTCGCGGTGCCGGAGCTGGTGCGGATCCTGAACGATGCGCAGGCCACCGTGTTGATCTACGCGCCGCAGTTCGCCGACAGCGTCGCGGCGATGAACGGTCAGCTCGAGACGGTGCGGCGCACGGTGTGCCTCGGCGACGAGTACCGGGCCTGGGTCGCGGACCGGCCGGCGCGGCTGCCGTTCGACGACCACCGGGACGACGAGCCGGCCTGGCTGATCTACACCTCCGGCACAACGGGCATGCCGAAGGGCGCGATGATCAGTCACCGCAACCTGTTCGCGTCGATGTTCAACGCGCAGGTGAGCCTGCCGTCGGAGCCGCCGCCGCAGCCGTGCATCCTGTTTCCGTTTCCGCTCTGTCACATCGCCGGCTACGCGCTGCTCGGTCAGCACCTCGGCGGCCATCCGGTGGCGCTGATGACGGCCTACACACCGGAAGGCTGGATGCGGATGGTGGACGAGCATGCGGTCACCGGCACCGCGCTCGCGCCGACGATGATCAACATGCTGCTGAACGACCCCGCGATCGACCGCTACGACCTCGGCAGCCTGACCTCGATCGGCTACGGCGCGTCGTCGATCCCGGCCGAGGTGCTGCGCCGTGCGATGCAGCGGTTCGGCCCGGTGTTCACCCAGGGCTTCGGCATGACGGAGCTCTCCGGCAACGTGATCTTCATGTCGAAGGCCGATCACGTGCGCGCCGCGAAGGAGGCGCCCGAGCTGCTGCGCGCCGCCGGCCGGATCGGTGCGCTCGCCGAGGTGCGCATCGTCGACGATCGAGGTGAGGACTGCCCGGTGGGCGAGCCCGGCGAAATCGTCGTCCGGGGCGATCAGGTGCTCACCGGCTACTGGAACCGTCCGGAAGCGAACGAGGAAGCGTTCCGCGGCGGCTGGTTCCACACCGGCGACATGGCACGGATGGACGAGGAAGGCTTCGTCTACATCGTCGACCGCAAGAAGGACATGATCGTCAGCGGCGCGGAGAACGTGTATCCGCGCGAGGTCGAGGAAGCGCTCTACCAGCATCCGGCGGTCGCGGAGGCAGCCGTGTTCGGCGTGCCGGACCAGCACTGGGGCGAGCGCGTCGCCGCGGCGGTGGTGCTCCGGCCCGGCGAGACGGCGGACGAAGCGGCGCTCGACCGGCATTGCCGCGAGCAGCTCGCCGGCTACAAGCGCCCGCGGCTGTGGTTCTTCGTCGACGAGATCCCGAAGAACGTCTCGGGCAAGGTGCTGAAGCGCCGCCTGCGCGAGCTGTACGGCGCAGCAGGCGGTCAGACGGGAGGAGGGCCATGAGCTACGAGGACATCCGCGTCGAGAATCGCGGCCTCGCGACCTGGATCGTGATGAATCGGCCGCAGGCGATGAACGCGGTGCGGCCGAAGACGTATACCGAGCTCGTGCGGGCGTTCACCGAGGCGGACGCGGATCGGGCGACCCGCTTCGTGGTGCTCACCGGCGCCGGCCGCGGCTTCTGTGCCGGTGACGACTTCAACGAGATCTTCCTGTCGGAGACGGGTCATCCCGCGGCGCGCCGCGAAGCGACGTTGGACCGCTATCGCAGCCGCGAGGGCGCGGCGACGCCGGTGGTCGGCGCGATCCTCGGCTGCACCAAGCCGACCATCGCGGCGATCAACGGCGCGGCCGTCGGGATGGGCATGGACCTCGCGCTGCTCTGCGACGTGCGCATCGCCGCGCGGCGCGCGAAGCTCGGCTCGTACTTCGTACGCCGCGGCGTGATCGGCAGCATCGGCGGCACGTATCTGCTGCCGCGGCTCGTCGGCTTGTCACGGGCGATGGAGCTGCTCCTGTCCGGCGAGCTGATCAGAGCCGAGGAGGCGCAGGCGATGGGTCTGGTCTCGCGGGTGACCGACGACGACGCGCTCGAAGCCGGCGTCGAGGAGCTGATCGAGAAGCTCTCCTGGGGCGCGCCGCTCGCGCAGCGGGCGATCAAGCGCACCGTGCAGAAAGGCCTCACGATGGGCTGGCAGGAGCTCGAGGAATACGGCCGGCTGCTGTCGGACGAGCTGTGGCGCACCGAGGATCACAAGGAAGGCGTGATGTCGCACGTGGAGAAGCGCAAGCCCGAGTTCCGGGAGCGCTGATCGACCCGAGGAACCCCCGATGACCCGATTTCAGACTCTGCGCTTCGAGGCCGCGAACGGCATCGGCCGGCTCACGCTGAACCGGCCCGAGCGGCTGAACGCGATGACGAACCGCATGGTGGTGGAGGCGCACGATTGCCTCGCGGAAGTGGCCGAGCGCCGAGACGTGCGCGTGCTGGTGCTGACCGGTGAGGGGCGCGGCTTCTGCCCCGGCGCGGACATCAAGCATTTCGCGGCCGGCGCGGAGGACTTGGCGACGGCGCCGCGTCACTTCCGCGTGCCGCTGTACCTGCACCGGATGCCGCAGGTCACCATCGCCGCGATCAACGGCGCCTGCGCCGGCGCCGGGTTCGGCTGGGCCTGCGCGTGCGATCTGCGCTTCGCCGCGCGCTCGGCGACGTTCAGCACCGCGTTCCTGAACGTCGCCTCCGCCGGCGACATGGCGGGGCCCTGGCTGCTGCCGCGACTGATCGGCGCGGCGCGGGCGCGCGAGCTGTACTTCCTGCCCGAGAAGTTCGGCGCCGCCGATGCGCACGCGCTCGGGCTGGTCTCGCAGGTGTTCGACGACGCGGTGTTCCGCGAGCGGATCGACGCGATCGCCGAGCGCCTCGCGGCGGCTTCGCCCCGGGCGCTCGCCGGAATGAAGCAGAACTTCCTGGATGCGGAGTCGCACGACCTCGAGCGCTACATCGAGATCGAGACCGCGCGGCACCTCGAGATCATGGCGGGGGACGATCCGAAGGAAGCGTTCCGCGCGTTCGTCGAGAAGCGGCCGCCGCGGTTCGGCGGCGGGTGAGCCTCTGGCCTGGAGGGGGAGGGGCTGGGTGTGGGAGCGGCCTCCGGCCTCGAATCATCCGAACATTCGCGGCCGGAGGCCGCTCCCACAGACATCGGCCGCTCCCCACAGAGGGCTACAGGTCGTAGCGCAGCCTGATACCGTAGCGGCGGCGCGGCGCCAGCGTGGTAATGAAGTTGCCTTCGCCGAGGCCGAAGATTCCGGAGTCGGCGAGCCCCTCGTGCGAGAAGTGGTCGACCGCGTAGAGCCGGTCGGTCAGGTTCTCCACGTAGGCGAGGATCGTCCAGTGCCGGTTGCGCACGCCGGCGGTCACGTCGACCAGGTAGTACGGGTCCTGCAGCTCCTGGTCGGTTCGGAACGTCCGCTGGGATGCCGGGGTGGGCGGTCCCGGTACGCCCGCGTCCGACGTGAGCCGGGTCTCGCCCTTGCCGGAGAGCGAGACGCTGGCGGTGAGCGTCCAGTCGCTCGCGCCGAGCGCCCATTCACCGTCGAGCCGGGTGTTGAATGTCCACTCCGAGGAATCCTGACATTCGTTGCCGGTCTGGACCCCGGGGCTCACCTGCTGGAAGTCGGGTGACCGCTCCTCGAACGGCGGCACGTCGGTCAGGGTGCAGTCGAGCAGACCGATCGCGAAGGTCAGATCGAGCCCCGCGCCGAGCGGCAGCCCCGCGTCGAGCTCGAGCCCGTAGGACTCCGCGCCGCCCAGCGTGATCGCGCCGTTCGCCAGGTTGCCCGCATCGGTGAGGATGATGGCCGCCTGGTTCAGCGTATCGGCGTCCATGTAGAAACCGGCCAGGTTCAGGTACGCGCCGGAGTCGGGGAATACCTTCTTCAGGCCGATCTCGTAGGACCAGACCTCGTCCGTCTCGAAGATGCCGTACTCCTTGGTCAGCGCCGAGGCGTTGAAGCCGCCCTCGCGGATGCCCTTCGCCGCCGAGGCGTAGACGGAGGTGTCGTCGTCGATCGCGTAGCGGATCGAGAAGAGCGGCTGCAGCTCGTCGTCCTCGAAGGTCTCGCCGATGCCCACGACGTTCTGCCCGGATGCGGCGTTGAACACTTCCTTCTCGATGTCGTCGTAGCGCGCGCTCACGGTCAGCTCGAGCCGATCGAAGAACTCGTAGGAGATCTCGCCGAACACCGACCAGATGTCCGACTCGGATTCGATCGTGTTGCTCGAGACGAGCCCGACCAGCGGAGCCACGGGCGGGCAGGGGGCAAAGCCGCACAGCGCGAGCTCCACCTCGTCGAGGAAGAACGTCGGGAAGATCGCGTCCGCGTCCTCGCTGACGTACTCGCCGCCGAACATCCAGTGCAGCCGGCCGCCGCCGGCGGACTGGATGCGCAGCTCGTCGCTGATGTGCTCGCCGTCCACCTTCACGACCGACAGGATGCCGTCGTATTGGGTGACGTCGCCGTCGACCCGCAGGTGCGTCAGGCTGTCGCGGTAGGCGAAGCGGTTCACCACCTCGAAGGACTCGCCGCTCCAGGTCGCCCGCAGCGAGCCTTCTTCGTAGTCCGCGCCGGACGTCTGGTCGTCGCGGACCAGAAAGTTTTCATCCAGGTCCTGCAGATCGGTGGTCTGCGAGAACGCGAACGCGATACCGTCGAAATCCGACTTGCCGAGGTTCGCGTCGAGCTCGAACGTGTCGGTGACGTCCCAGACCAGGCGCAGGTTGTAGAAGTCCGACTCGGTCCGGATCATGTCTTCGCCGGTGACGGCGTGCTGGAAGTCCCCGTCGGATTCGTTGTGCGCGCCCGAGATTTTGGCGTACAACCGGTCCTCGATGATCGGACCGGCGACCATGCCGGCGTACTCGAGCCCGCCCTGGTTCTCCACCGTCGTCTGCACGGTGGTGCGCAGCTCGTTGTCGGGTTTACGGGTCACCACGTTC
Organism: Pseudomonadales bacterium; assembly: GCA_036381275.1. GTDB lineage: Bacteria > Pseudomonadota > Gammaproteobacteria > Pseudomonadales > Azotimanducaceae > UBA7803. Next base: position 14,264 of record DASVDC010000144.1, read on the forward strand.
ACCACGCCCGCGAACGAGTTGCGTCCGTAGCGGGCGCCCTGCGGGCCCTTCAGCACCTCGACGCGCTCGACGTCGAAGAACGGCGCGTTGAAGCGCGCGGTGCCGGACTGGTAGACGCCGTCGATGAAGAATCCGACCCCGTTGGTCTGTGCGCCGGAGCGGTCGCTGCCGAGCCCGCGCACCGCGACACGGGAGCGGTACGCCATGTCGGAGGCGAACTGGAAGTTCGGCACCACGTCGCGCAGGTTCTCCATCGAGTCGTTGCCGGTGGCGAACATCTGCTCGTTGTTGAACACCTGCACGACCGCCGGCACTTCCTGCAGCGTCTCCTCCCGCCGCCGGGCCGTCACCACGACTTCCTCGATCGGCGTCGCGCGCCGCTGGCGCGTGGCGTCACCCGTCTGCCCGGGCTCGGCCGCCGTTGCCGGCGCCGAGCCGGCGGTGCTCAGCCAGAGCACGGCAGCTGACAGCACCCATCTCGTTCTCGGTTCCATGTCGGCTCTCCCCTTCGTTGCTGGCTGCGGCCGGCCCAGCGCCCGCCGCGGCCCGGTTACCTGGGCGAGTGCCCGTTGACCAGACCGAAGCCTTCCGACTTGTAGGCGAGCAGGGTCAGCAGCTCTTCGGATGCTCCTTCGAGCACCCACGGGCTCAGGGACAAGAACCAGTTCTCCTGAGTCCGGTAGATGGTCTTCGAGTACCAGGCGAACAGCGCCGCGCGCTGGCGGTCGGTACGGTTCGCACCGGTGCGGTGCCAGATGCGGCTCTCGAACGCGATCAGCGTCCCGGCCGGGGCGACCAGCGGGATCGACGTGTCGAGGTCGTCCGGCCGCGGCGAGCGGTTCAACCGGTGGCTGCCCGGCACCACGCGCGTCGCGCCGTTGTCCGCGGTGAAATCGTCGAGGCACCAGGCGACGTTGATGCCTTGCGGCTGATCGGGCGGCCACGGCTCGGGCACGAACACCTGATCGGCGTGCAGTACGCCGCCGGGGCAGCCGGGCTCGGTGATGTTGGCGGACAGGTTGCCGAGCAGCGCCGGCCAGCCGATGGTCTGGCGCACCAGGCGCAGCGCCGCCGGATGCTGCACGATCTCGACGAACACCGGGTCGCGGCTCAGCACGTTCCAAACCCGCTGATTGCCGTCGCCGTAGTCGAGCGCGAAACCGCGCTGCAGGGTGCCGCGCTCGCGATCCCAGCAGGCGGCGCGGTACAGCGCGCGGCGGGCTTCCTCGAGCTGCTCCGCCGGCAACGCGCCGCGCAGCAGACACAGACCATGCGCCGCGAGGTCGCGCGCCGCCTGATCGAGGTCGTCGGTGAGCGCCGGCAACGGGGCCTCGTTCACCGTGTCCGTTCGCGGATCGGCACTCATGGGCTCTCGTGCGCCGGGATGTTCTCGTAGTACGGCACGGCGATCTCGTCCGCCGCGTCGACGTTGCCGACCATCGCCGGCGTGACCGGGTGCACTACGTCGGCGTCGATGATCAGGTTCACGCAGGCGGGCCGGCCCGCGGCGAATGCCCGGCGGATCGCCGGCGCGATGTCGTCGTAGCGGTCGACCCGCTCGCCGTGACAGCCGAAGCCCGCCGCCACCTGCTCGTACTGGGTGTCGGCCAGACCGACGATGCTGCGCCGGTTCCTGCCGTAGACCAGGTCCTGGCCGTGCTGCGACATGCCCCAGCACGCGTTGTTGAGTACCACCGTCACGATCGGCAGGCGATGCCGCACCATCGTGTCGAGCTCGGCGATGTGGAAGCCGGCGGCGCCGTCGCCGCTGAACACCGCCACCGGTCGGCCCGGCTGGGCAGTGGCGATGCCGATCGCGGCGCCCGGGCCGAAGCCGAGACAGCCGAGGTAGCCGTTGGTCATGAACAGGCCGGGGCCCGGCGGCCGCAGGTGCGGGTCGCACCAGCCGCTCGATTCGCCGCCGTCGCAGACCACCGCGGCTTCGGCCGGCAGCGCGGCGAGCGCCGCCTTGGCGGCGTGGTAGGGATGCAGCCGGCCCGGGGCGGTTTCGACCGGCTCGCGCTCGAACAACGCGGCGAGCGGGTTGCGCTGTCCGCGCAGCCGCTCGATCCAGCCGCGGCGATCGGGCCAGCGGTGCCCGCCCGCGGCCTCGGCGAGCGCCTCGAACGTCGCGGCGCAATCGGCGACCACCGCCAGGTCCGCCGGCCGAAGCCGGCCGATTTCGCCGCCGTCGACGTCGATCTGAATCAGCCGGGCTTCCGTCGGGACGATGCCGCCGCCGCGGCCGCCCGTGAACAGACCCTGCCGCGCGCCCGCCAGCACCACCAGGTCCGGCGGCGCACCGCCGAGCATCGCGCCGGTGATCGTGCCGGCACCGCCCGCATAGTTCGGATGGTCGTGCGGGAGCAATCCGTGCGCGCGGGAGGTGGTGGTCACCGGGATACCGCTCCGCTCCGCGAAGCGCGCAATGGCGGCGGCTGTCGGCGAGAGGATCGCCCCGCCGCCGGCGACGATCACCGGACGCTCGGCGTCTCGGAGCAGCGACAGCATCGCTTCGAGCGTTGCCGCGGACGGCGCCGGCGGTGCCGGCGGCGGCCGCGTCGCGTCGAGCGGCAGCATCACGCGGCGCACCGGCGCGAACATCACGTCGATCGGCAGCTCGAGGAACACCGGGCCGGGGCGGCCGCTGCGCGCGATGCGGATCGCCTTGTCGACCAGATCGGGAATGCGCTCGCCGTGGGTGATCCGATACGCCCACTTGCAGACCGGCGCCGCCATCGCGACCTGATCGAAGCCGCCCTGCAGCGGGTTGGTGGCGACTTCCCGCAGCGGCGGCGACCCGGCGACGAACAGCACCGGCAGCGCGTCGAGCCAGGCGCTGACCATGGACGTGAGCGCGTTCGTGAAGCCGGGCCCGGCGGTGATCACCGCCACGCCGATCCGGCCGCCGGTGGCACGCGCGTAGGCTTCCGCGGCGTGGCCGGCGCTGGCCTCGTGACGGACATCGACGAGCTGGACGCCGGCATCCGGACAGGCGACCAGGAATGCGTCCAGGTGACCGCCGTGCAGCGCGAACACGTGTTTCACGCCGAGGGTGGCGAGTGACTCGGCCAGAACCGCGCCGCCGCTCTGGTTCGTCTTCATTGCGTTCCTCCCTGAAGACCGGGGCGGCGCTGCAGGATCTCGCCGCCGACGCGGACGTTCGCCTCTGCGTTGAGCCCGAGACGATGCCGCAGGAAATCGTCGAGCCCGGCCTGCGTCGCCGGGCTCAGCACCACGTTCCAGTTCACCTGCGTGCGCAGGAAGTCGGCGGAGTAGTAGCCGAACAGCAGCGCACGCTGCTCGTCCTCGGTGACGTTCGCGCCGGACGTGTGCCAGACGCGCCCATCCATCGCGATGATCGAGCCGGCGCTCGCCTCGAACGCGCGGCTGCGCGCGGCGGCGTCTTCCGGCACCTGGTCGAGCCCGCTCCAGCGGTGACTGCCCGGCACGTAGCGGGTCGCACCGTTCGCCTCGCGCACGTCGTGGAGGCACCAGATCACGTTGATCGACCAGGGCTCGAGCCACGGCGGGGGCACGACCAGCGCCTGGTCCGAGTGCAGCGTCATCGAGCGGCTGCCGGGCAGCGCGATGTTCGCGGTGAAGTTGGAGATCAGGAAACCGTCGCCGAGCAGCGCGCGAACCAGCTCGAGCGCCCGCGGGTGCGCGATCAGCTCGCGGAACAGCGGATCGAGCTCGAGCAGGTGGAACACGCGGACGTTGCGGTCGTTCGGATCGAGCACCGGCATGTACGTCGGCATGCCGCGCTCGCGGCTGCGCTCCGCCGCCCGCCACAGACGCTCACGCGCCTCGGCGGTCTCGGCCGGCGTCAGCACGTCCGGCACGACACACCAACCCTCTTCGCGCAGTTGCGCGACGGGATCCTCCCCGCTGACTCCATTCACGGTGGGACGCCCTCGGTGACCCGGGGTTTGTTATAACGCGTTCAAAAATACTCCTGCAAGGGGTAATCTCCGGTAATCACGTTCGGCACGGCATCCGCCCGATGCGGCGGGCCACGGAGGCACGACATGTTGGACACGAGTGCGGCGCGGATCGACGAGGAGCAGAGGCGCCGGTTTCGGGACGACGGCGTGGTGCGGCTGCGAAGCGCGCTCGCCCCGGCGACGCTCGCGCGCGCCCGCGCGGCGTTCGACTGGAGCCTGGCGCACCCGGGGCCGGGCGCGGCCGATCTGCCCGGCAACGGGGGAGGCCGTTTCTATCAGGACCTCGCGAATCCGGCGGCGCTCGAGCGCTACCGGCCGCTGGTCACCGAGACCGAGATCGGCGACCTGATCGCCGGCCTCTGGGGTGCGAGCGACGTCTGGTTCATGTACGAGCAGGTGTTCGTGAAGACCGGCGGCGCGACGCGCCGCACGCCGTGGCATCAGGACACGCCGTATCTGCCGGTGCGGGGCGAGCAGGTCGCCGTGATGTGGATTTCGTTCGACCCGGTGCCCGTGGACGCGGCGCTCGAGTTCGTACGCGGTTCGCACCGCGGGCCGCTGTACGACGGCTCCCGCTTCGATCCGGACGACGACACGGCGCCGCTCTACGGCGACGGCAGCCTGCCGCGGCTGCCGGACATCGAAGCCGAGCGCTCACGCTGGCCGATCGTCTCCTGGCCGACCGAGCCCGGCGACGTGCTGGTGTTCCATCCGTCCATGCTGCACGGCGGCGCCGCGACCGGGGCGCAGACGAGCCGGCATACGTTGTCGCTGCGCTTCTTCGGCGCGGACGCGGTGGTGGCGGCGCGGCCCGGACGAGGGCCGACGGAGATCGGTGAGCCCGAGGTGGATCCGCGCGTGCATCCGCTCGCGCGGATGCGCGCGCTGCCGGACGGCGCGCCGTTTCGGGATCCGGCGTTCCCTCGGGTAAGGCCGCGATAGACGATGCCTTGTAGGAGCGGTCTCCAGACCGCGATCCTGGTGTGGAAGCCGATCGCGGTCAGTACGAACCGACCACCCAGGTAACACCTGGACCGGACACGGGGGCGACACCTGAACCGGGCAGGCTGCATTCAGCGCCCGGGAATCTCCGCCGGATCGATCAGCCGGTGGCGGCGCCAGCCTTGGGTGAGCAGCCAGGTTGCGGCCGGCGCGACTTCTCTCATCCTCGCCCGGGAAGCGGCGATCGCCTGGGTGTCCGGCGCGTGCTTCCACCCCTC
>DASVDC010000145.1:0-4023 GCA_036381275.1 Pseudomonadales bacterium
GAGGTACAGCGGCGGGTCGGTCGCGAGCACCTGGATGCCGGCGCCCGCGGACACGTCGAGGCACAGCCGCCCGTCCTCGGTCTCGCGCCAGGCGAGCTCGAGCGGGCGCGGCTCACCCCAGACGAGCGGTTCGTTCTCGGCGTGCTGATAGGTGCAGCGGCCGGTGGCCAGCATGCGCTCGAGCGCGAGGTACCCGAGCCGGCCCCGGAAGTCGGGGCGCAGATCCCAGACCTCCGGGCACAGCGCGCCGATCAGGCGCACGACCTCGTCGTCCTCGCCGCGCACGAACTCCGGGCGCTCGACCGCGTCCAGCACCCGGTCCAGGCGCACGAGGCGTCCCTTGCCGAAGCCGCCGTGCTTGCGCGGCCGTACCACGCGCAGCTCCAGCCCGATCCCGGCGGCGCGCTCCTCGCGCGGCAGCAGCACGTAGATCAGCCGCTCGTCGCGCGGCACCGTGCCGGCACCGGCGACGCGCTCCAGCCAGCGCCGCAGCCGGGCGTCCAGCGCCTGCGGGTCCTCGGCCGCAGCGCCGCCGCCGAGGTGGCGCCGGACCATCAGGCAGACGGCGACCACGTGCTTGCAGTCGAAGCCGATCGGGCAGGAGCAGGAGCTGAACACGTCCAGCTCGTCGTCCGCCCACTCGAGGTCCACCTCCTGCTCGTACAGCCGCCCGCTGGCCCCCTCCACTTCGCCGCGTACCGCGAGCACGCCGCCGGGCTGCTCGGCGACGTGCAGGTGCCGCACGCGGCCTTCCTCGAAGTAGCGGCGGCCGCGCTCGAAATCCTTCCTCGGGAACACCCGGGTCAGGTCGCGGATGGCGAACCGGCGGAACACGGCTCAACCCGCCTCCGCGCGGATCCGCTCGAGGCGCGCATCGCGGATGGCCTGGCCCAGCGCCTTGCCGGTCTTGCCCTCGGCGCGGAACGCGTCCGAGCCGATCGCGCGCAGCCGCGCGGCGAGCTCGCGCAGATCGGTGAGATCGCGGCCGCTCTGCCGCTCGATCACCGTCAGCGCCGGCTCCGGGTCGCGCTGACCGTCCAGCGCGCCGATCGCCTCCATCGCCGCGAGCACGGCCGCCGGATCCTCGCCCCGCCAAGCCGCAAGCACCCGGCCGTGCCCGGCCACGTGCTCGCCGAGCTGCCGGAAGCGCTTCGGCGCCTTCAGCCGTTCGCACAGCGACCGCACCCGCTCGGCATCGAGCTGCCAGGCCACCGCACCGAAGCGCAGCCCCGGATCCGGCTCGGCCGGCCAATCGGCCGTGACGCCTTCGAGCTCCGTGAACCAAGGCGCCAGCGCGCCGGCGGCGGCGAGCACGTCGAGGAACCGCTGCGGCGCCGGTGCCGCGAGCGCCTTGTAGAGCTCCTGCCAGACCCGCTCCGCCGACAGCTCCGACAGCGCCCCGTCCGCGGCCATCGACCGCATCAGCGCGAGCGTCTCGGCCGCCACCTCGAAGCCCGGGAGCTGTGCGGCGAAGCGCGCCACCCGGAAGACCCGCAGCGGATCCTCGACGAACGCATCGGAGACGTGCCGCAGCGTGCGCCGCTCCAGGTCCCGGCGGCCGCCGAACGGGTCGATGAGCTCGCCCGCGGCGCTCCGGGCCATCGCGTTGATCGTCAGATCACGGCGTTCGAGGTCTTCTTCGAGGGTGACGTCGGGCCCCGCGTGGCAGACGAAGCCGGTATGACCGGGGCCGGTCTTGCGCTCGGTGCGCGCGAGCGCGTACTCCTCCCCCGTGTCCGGATGCAGGAACACCGGGAAGTCCCGGCCCACCTGCTTGTAGCCGAGGCGGCGCATCGCCTCCGGCGTGCTGCCGACCACCACCCAGTCGCGCTCCCGAACCTCGCGACCGAGCAGGTCGTCCCGCACCGCGCCGCCAACCAGGTAGACGTCCATCAGGGAACGTTACCACACCCCCTCCCCGGACGCCGGAACCGACTACGTCGATCCGGTCACAACGGTCAGCCGACGACGGCGTGCACGGCGACGCCGGCCATCAGCAGCAGCAGGGCGACCCGGAAGACCAGGTCCAGGATGAGCTGGCCGCGGCCGGGAAGCTGGGGGATGATTTTCATTGCGGACCACCGACTGTCTGGGTGAAGCCCGCAGGAGCAGCCGGCGTGCCAGCTCGGCAGAATGACATCAAGCTATTGATTTTTATGAGGTTCTGCGAGCACCACCGGCCAGCGCGCCCGCTCGGTGTCGGGACCGCCACGACAGACCCGAGGCGGATCGATGGCAGCCGGCCGACTGTCGACCCTGAGAGATCGCGGCCGGAGCCGGGCGAGGCCGCTCCCGCAATCAGGAGTCCCGGCTCTTCGACTCCGGCGGCACCGAGATGCGCGCCACCACCTCGTCGTTCTGCACCGACTCGAGGCGCACCGGAAAGCCCCACAGCCGGTGCAGGTGCTTCATCACCTCCTCGGTGGTGTCGCCGAGCGGCCGGCGCTGGTGCTGGGTGTGCCGCAGCGTGAGGCTGCGGTCGCCGCGCAGGTCCACCCTGGTGATCTGGATGTTCGGCTCGCGGTCGCCGAGGTTGTACTGGCTCGCGAGCTGCTCGCGCACGCGCCGATACCCCTGGTGGTCGTGGATCGCGTTGACCTCCAGCGCGTCCTCGGTGTCGTCGTCGACGATGCCGAACAGCCGGAAGTCGCGCATCACCTTGGGCGAGAGGAACTGCAGGATGAAGCTCTCGTCCTTGTAGTTGCGCATCGCGTGATGCACCACCTCGAGCCAGTCGCCGCCGGCGATGTCCGGGAACCATTCCCGGTCCTCGTCGGTGGGGTTCTCGCAGATGCGCTTCAGGTCGGAGAAGATCGCGAAGCCGAGCGCGTACGGATTCAGACCCCGGTAACCGGGGTGGTCGAACGGCGGCTGGTAGATCACCGCGGTGTGGCTCGCGAGGAACTCGATCATCGACGCCTCGTTGATCAGCCCCTCGTCGTAGAGCCGGTTCATCAGCGTGTAGTGCCAGAAGGTGGCCCAGCCTTCGTTTATCACCTGGGTCTGGCGCTGCGGGTAGAAGTACTGGGCGAGCTTGCGCACGATCCGCACGATCTCGCGCTGCCACGGCTCGAGCAGCGGGGCATGCTTCTCGACGAAGTAGAGCATGTTCTCCTGCGGCTCCGTCGGGAAGCGCCGATCGTCTTCCGGCTCACGCTTGTTCGGCGGCTCGGGCAGGGTGCGCCAGAGATCGTTCAGGTTGCGCTGGATCCATTCCTCGCGCTCGCGCTGCCGGCGCCGCTCCTCCTCGGCCGAGATCGGCCGGGGGCGCTTGTAGCGGTCGACGCCGTAGTTCATCAGCGCGTGGCAGGCGTCGAGCAGCTCCTCGACCTCGCGCACCCCGTGACGCTCCTCGCACTCGGCGATGTACTTCCGGGCGAACAGCAGGTAGTCGATGATCGAACCGGCATCGGTCCAGGTGCGGAACAGGTAGTTGCCCTTGAAGAAGGAGTTGTGTCCGTAACAGGCGTGCGCGATCACCAGCGCCTGCATCGTGAAGGTGTTCTCCTCCATCAGGTAGGCGATGCAGGGGTTCGAGTTGATCACGATCTCGTACGCGAGCCCCATCAGCCCCTGCTGATACTGGTTCTGCACCGCGACGAACTGCTTGCCGTACGACCAGTGGTGGTAGCTGATCGGCATGCCCACGGACGCGTACGCGTCCATCATCTGGTCGGACCGGATGATCTCGATCTGGTTCGGATACGTGTCGAGCCCGTACTCCTCGGCGAGCAGACCGATCTCGTGGTCGAGCTCGCGGATCAGCTCGAACGTCCAGTCGCTGCCGGTGGAGATCGGTTCGCGGCGATTCTTACCCATTGGAGAAGATCGCGGTCTGGAGACCGCTCCTACGGCAGGAGGAGAGGCAGTCATGCGGCTTCCCGCTTGTGGAACAGGTCGTGGAAGACCGGGAAGATGTCGCTCGGCTGCATGATGTGGCGCATCGCGAACGTATCGGGATGCGCCGCCGCGAGGCGCTCGTACTCGCGCCACAGCGCCTGATGGCTGCGCTGGGTGATCTCG
>DASVDC010000146.1:0-19159 GCA_036381275.1 Pseudomonadales bacterium
AGCTCGTCGAGCTGCGGATCGCCGAACGCCCGCCACCACGCCGGATCGATCGCGTACTCCTCGGCGAGGTCCCACGACCAGGCGGCCTTCTGCACCGTTTCGGGCCGCTGGTGTTCCGGCGTCGCGACCATCCCGGCGCAGCCGCCGAGCATCAGCAGCGCCGCAGTCAGAAGGTTCGGGAATGGCATCCGTTCGAGCAGCATCTTCCCCCCTGGTTGGACCTCGCCGTCAGACGCAAGGCCGGGAGCAAGAGACGGGCCAGCGGCGGCAAGCGCCGGGGGCGCCCGTCAAGCCTTTGAATTCACGGCATTTCCCGCTCCTTACGCGGCAGCGCCGCGCTCGCGCTGACGGATCACCGACGACACTGTCGGATCGAGACAAACGCCTCAACGGGAGGAATCCAATACGGTGGTCGCACCGCGCGGCTCGGTCGCATCGTCGTCCCGCGCCACCGCCGGGTTCAGCACGGTGCGGGCCTGGCTGTCGTCGCTGCTCGCGCGGGTGACCACCACCGTGATGTTGTCCCGCGCCGGCGACTTCAATGCCGCCTCGATCAACCGGTCGCAGGCACCCTGGCAGGTCGGATCCCGCAGCGCCGACGCGATGGCGCGATCGCTGACGTAGCGCGTCAGCCCGTCGCTGCAGAGCAGGAAGGTATCACCGTCCCGGATCGGGAACCGCCGGTTCGACAGCTCCAGCGTTTCCGCGACGCCGACCGCCCGGGTGATGACGTTGGCCTCCGGATGCTGCTCGGCCTGATCGGCGTCGAGCCGGCCGCTCGCGATCAGCTCCTGAATGCGGCTGTGGTCGTCCGTCAGGCGCTCGAGCCGCCGGCCCCGCCAGCGGTACAGCCGGCTGTCTCCGGCCCAGAGCACCGCGCCCTCGTGTCCGGCCGCCACCAGTACCACCACCGTGCTGCCGATGATGCGGGCACGCCGCTGCCGCCCCTCCACCAGCAGCTCGCCGTTGATGCGCTCGAGCTGCTGACGGGCCTCGGCAATCAGCGGTTCGAGCGGCAGCCCCTCGCGGATGCCGCCGAGCGCCGACACCACGCTCGCGCTCGCGAAATCACCGGCCGCGTGACCGCCCATGCCGTCCGCGACGGCCCAGAGGCCCCGGTCGGGACGCTGCAGCAACGCGTCCTCGTTGAGCTTCCGCACCTTGCCCAGCTCCGTCCGTCCCGCGGAGACCCAGTGGAAACTGTGCGGCTCCATGCCCACGCCCTTCCCGTCCCGGGCTGTTGACCTGGTCGTGTGCGAACCCCGGAGTTCCGCAGTCTATAACGCGCTGCCGAACAGGAACAGCGCACCGACACGGCCACTCCCCTCTGAGGGCGCGGCTGCGTTATAGTCGCGTTCGATGCATGGATGGCACGGGAGGCCCCGTGACGAAGCTGCTCATCGAAGATCTCCCCGAAGACGCCGAGCTCGACGCCGAGGCCATGAAGGCCGTCACCGGCGGGCGGCCGATCGGTCGGAATGCCGAGTTGCGCCTGGAGCGGCGCTTCCGCAGCGCGGCGCGGATGGAAGAGTCGCCGCTGGTGCGCGGCCTGATCCGGACCGGGCGTCTCGGCCGCATCGAACCGCGCTGATCGGCGTCCGCCGCTGCAGGCGCCAGTTCAGAGGCCGGTGGCGGTGGTCTGAGTCTGCCAACCGGTGGTGGTGACGCGCAGCGTCGGATTCTGCACGGTGGTCGACTCGTCTTCCCACGCGCTGGCCGTCGTTTCCTCGATCCGCACCACCGCCGCGGAGACGTTGTCGCGCGCCTGACGCTCGACCGCGAGGGCGACGAGGCGCGCGGCTGGCGTTTCGTCCTCGCTCAGCACCTCGGCGATCTCTTCCGCCCGGACCTCGAGCGGCAGCCCGTCACTGCACAGCAGGAACACGTCGCCGTCACGGAGCCGCCCTCGCGTCTCGTCGATGCGCACCGCGGGCTGCGCGCCAACGGCCCGGGTGATGCGGCGCGCGGCCGGGTGCTGCGGCGCATCGTCCGGCGACACCTCGCCCCGCTCGACCAGTTCCTGGGCCAGATTGTGATCACGGGTGAGCTGCTCGAGCCGGCCGTCGCGCAACCGATACAGGCGGCTGTCGCCTACCCAGAGGCACGCGTATTCGTCGCGGCAGGTGAGCAGCACCACCGCGGCGCTGCCCATGATGGTGCCCGCGCCGAGGCGGCGGGACTCGTGGTAGATGCGCTCGTTCGCCTGATGCAGGCGCAGCCGCGCCTTCGCCATCAGTTCGCCGAGGCGCCGGCAACGGCCGATACCGTCGAACGCCTCGACGATCGCGCTGCTCGCCAGGTCGCCGCGGGTATGGCCGCCCATTCCGTCGGCCACGACCCAGACGCCGGCCTCGGGCAACTCCAGCACCGCATCCTCATTGGTCCGCCGCCGCGGCCCGCGGTCCGTGCTGCTGGTCGACAACCACCGGTAGCCCATCGATTCCCCTCGTGCGCGGCGATCGGCGCCGAGCACACCTCGCTATGGTACCCGCAGTGTCCGCGCATGACAGCCGTGTTGCACTAGGGAATTGCCGAAAGCGGGGGCGACGCGGGATCGAACGTGTGGCGGCGGCGGGACGTGCGCCTGAAGAGAAAAAGCGAAGCGGAGACCCGAAGGTCTCCGCTCGCGCTGCGGACCGAAACGACCGGATCGGTGGCTTACCAGCCGAAGCCCAGAACCGAGTTCGTCACGCTCTTCTCGACGCGGAACAGGTTCTTCGAGTCGAGATGCGCCAGGTTCAACATCTCCTGGTCCGCGTGCTGGATGGTCTGGTTGCTGGTGCTGTTGCCCACACCTTTGCTTTCCGCGGAACCGACGGCAATGTTGCCACCGTACTGGATGCCGAGCTGGGTGATCGACGGGCTGCCGAAGCCGAAGCCGCCACGCACCTCTTCCGCGCGCTCCACCGAAACGTTGATGTCCTTGATTTCCATTTTCGATCTCCTTGCCTGGTCTGTTTGGTCGGGGGTGGTGAATCGTGAGCCGTTGGTGTGCCCACATCTGATTCGCGGCAGACAATGCAGCCGGCGTGCCAACGGCCAACAAGCCACCCAACGTGTTGATTTTAAACAATATCTGCGATTGTCCGCGCCGCTACGGCGGAGCTACCGCAGACCGTCGGTCGGCTCGCCACCAACACTCCAGCATGCATTTGTCGGTACACCGATGACAGCCGCCCGGGTGGCGTGCGGTGTATGAACCGGCTACGGGTGCCGTTCCACGCGGACGTGGCGGCAAAAGCAAAGTCGGAAAAAAGCAAAGGCGAAAAAAAAGCGGAGACCGAGTGGTCTCCGCAGGCTTGGGGGTACGTGGAAGCGGTCGGCGTTCAGACCGTCATCACAGGCCCGCCGAACCGGCCCAGGACAGAGTTTTTGATCGAGGACAGACGCTCCACCGCGACTACGTCGGTCAGCGCCGCGCTGTTGCCGAGCTTCTGGCCGGCGTCTTGCGCCGTTACGTTCTCTGTCTGATTGAACACGCCCGCGCTGTAGGCCTCGCCGATCGCCGTGTTCAAGCCGAGTTGCGCGCCGATCTGCAGGATGTCGCTGCCGCCCCGAACGTCTTCGCCGTCGACCGTTACCACGATGTCCTTGATTTCCATTTGCCGTGCTCCTCGTGCCGATGTTTGGTGGTGTTTCCGGGGAACCCTCGCGCGCCATGCCACGCGATTCGCGACCGGGATAGCGAGCGGCGTGCCAACTCGCCCGACCCCATGTACCTCCTTGTTTTTCCTGTGTTTTACCGGGCGAAACCGCAACACTTTGTAAATTGGCGGAGAAATCTGTTTGCCTTGCGCGAACAAGGGTGGGCAGAATGCCGGCAGGGAAACGACAAGATCGAGCACCCGCGCAATCCGGGAGAGGAACCCGGCGATGGCCGACAAGCCAGATCCGCACGCGCCCCTGCCGCTCGGCCAGGCACTCGAGGAACACAGTGCCGAAGGCGCCGAAATCCTCTACTCCGAGCCCACGCCGCTGATCCGCCGATCGATCTGGCTGATGGCGCTGCTGCTCGTCACGGCCGTCGGCTGGTCGATCATCGGCCGCGTGGACGTGGTGATATCCGCTCCGGGAGTCTTGCGTCCGGAGCAGGAGGTGCGCCGTATCTACGCGCCCACCGACGGTGAGCTGGAAGGTGTGCTGGTGCAGGAAGGCGACCCCATCGCGAAGGGCGATCCGATCGCCCGGATCCGCTCGCCGAACGCGATCCAGCTCGCCGTGCAGGCCCGGCAGGCCGAGCTGCGGCTCGCCGAGGTGGCGCTGCGGAACGCGCACTTCGAAGCCGAGCTCGCGCTGATGCGTCAGGAAGCTGCCGTGCTCGCCAACGAGATCGCGGTGGCCGAGGACCAACTCGACCGCCGGCTGGTGCAGGGTTCGGCCGGGCTGCGCGAGCGGCAGCGGGCGCGGCTGTCCGAGGCGCGCGCGACGCTCGACGCCGCGCGCATCGCTCGCGTCGCGTCGAAGCGCGAATGGGACAGCTACCGGGAGCTGCGCGGCGAGGCCGTCTCGGAGGTGCAGGTCGAAGCCGCCCGCATCGCCTACCAGCGCGCCGAGGACGCCTACCGTACCGCGGCCGCGGACCTGCGTGCGCTGGAGTCCGAGTTCATCCGGGAGTCCGAGCAGGATCAGCTCGAGCTGCAGAAGCTGCGCCTGGCACTCGAGCAACTGCGCATCGAGTACGGGCGCAAGGGCATGGAGATCGAGCAGGCGCCGCTCAGGATGCAACTCGAGCTCGACAAGGCTACCGCCGACGCGGAAGCGGCCCGGCAGGTGCGCTTCGAGATCCGCGAAGACGACAACATGCTGATCGTGCTGTCGCCGGTCGCCGGCGTGATCACCGAGGTCACGTTCACCCAGGCGGGTGACAAGGTGGCTCCCACCACGCCGCTGGTCACGGTCGCGCCGGCCGGAGCGCGCAAGATCCTGGAAGTCGAGGTCGCGGAGCGTGATGCGGCCTTTCTCGAGGAAGGCCAGCCGGTCAAGCTGAAGTTCAACGCCTTCCCGTACCAGCGCTACGGGTTTCTGCAGGGGACGCTGGAGTACCTGTCGCCGTCCACCCAGCGCAGCAGCGCCGAGGCGCCGCCCGCCTACAAGGCCTACGTGAGCCTCGACGAAGAGCACTTCGAGGTGGACGGCAAGGAACAGCCACTGCGCTACGGCATGGCCGCGGTGGCCGAGATCGTGGTGCGCGAGCAGCGGATCATCGACATGGTGCTCGATCCGCTGCGCGGCACGTGACGCGGAGCAAGGAGAAGTCGGTCATGGCAAACCTGGTGCGAATCAACGACGAAGTCGTCACCACCGACGCCTTCATCAAGCACCTGAAGCTGAACGGCCAGTACGACACCCTCATCGAAGACCTGGTTCGCGAGAAGCTGACGGTCCAGGTGGCGCGCCGGACCGGCGTCGTGGTGACCCCGGAAGAGGTCCAGCAGCGCGCCGACCAGATCCGCCGCGTGCGCGGGCTGCATCGGGCAGTGGACATGAACCGCTGGCTCGATCAGATGGGCGTCACGGTCGAGGACCTGGAGGCGTTCATCACGCACATGCTGTACGTCGAACGCATGCAGGACGTGATCGCTTCCGACGAAGCGGTCGAGGAGTACTTCAGCCTGAACTCGCCGAAGTTCGAGAGCATCGTGCTCGGCCACATCGTCGTGCCCTCCGAAGGCAAGGCGCGCGAGATCCTGGCAATTCTCGAGGACGAGCCGGAGCTGTTCGAGTCGCTCGCGCGCGAGCACTCGATCGCGGATACCGCCGCGGAGGGCGGCTACATCGGGGTCGTGACGCGCGGTGCGCTGGTGAGCGAGGTGGAAGCGAAGGTGTTCCACGCGAACGCCGGCGAGGTGCTCGGTCCGTTCTCGACCCCGGACGGCAACGGCTGGGAGATCTTCATGGTTCAGGACCGCCGCACGGCCCGGCTCGACGACGACACCCGCGCCGAGATCCGCCGGCTCATCCGCGAGGAGTGGATGCTGGCACGCGCGCGGGAGAACCGTATCGAAGTGTGCTGATACGGCACAGGGTGGGTTCGAAGGATGGAATCCGAGGCGCTCGAGCTCAGCACGGCCGACTTTCTCGGCACCGTCGGCGTTTTCTACGGCCTGTCGAACGAAGAGCTCGCGCACCTCGCGCGGGCGGCGCAGGTTCGCAGCTTCGACTTCGGGGACACGATCTACGACGCCGGTGAGACCGGCACCGGCGTGTACGTGATCCGCTCCGGCGCGGTGCGCATCTTCACCGAGGAGCAGGGCAAGGAAATCAGCATGGGCGTGCGCCGCGCCGGCGAGGTGTTCGCCGAAGCGGCGATGCTGCGCGAGGTGCGCCACGAATCGTCGGTGCGCGCGTCGGCCCGCACCGAGCTCCTGTTCATCCCCCGCGAAGCCGTCGAGCCGATCCTGCGCCGCAACGAGGCGGCGCGGCGGTTCGTCGCGAATTACGTTGCGATCGCGTCGGTGGGCGGATTCGTCTCGCGGCTGTTCAACCTGCGCGGCAAGGTCGACGGCGCCGAGTTCGAGGCGCTGATCAAGAGCGCCGGGATCAAGCGCGTGCGCGCCGGGCGCCACGTGATCGAGCAGGACGACACGGGCGACCGACGCCTCTACGTGATCCGTCAGGGCACCGTGGCGCTCGCGCGCCGCGAAGGCGGCACGGAATACCCGATGGGCGAGCTCGGCCCCGGCGAGATCCTCGGCGAGAAGGCGTGCCTGCTGCGGCAGCCCCAGTACGCCACCGCGGTGGCGGCAACCGACGTGATACTGCTGGTGATCCCCGAGCGCACCGTGCAGGTGATGCTGGAGCGCAACCCGCGCCTTCGCGAGGCGCTGCTCGAGCGCATCCAGTTCGCCGAGCGCGACCTCGAGCGCCGCAAGCTCCTCGCCGAGCGCCGGCGCCGTCCGGTGCTGCTCGACCTCGGGTCGCGGCCGACCCGCCATGCACGCCTGATCCGGCGCTTCCAGCTCGTGCAGCAGGCGGAGGAGATGGATTGCGGCGCCGCGTGCCTCGCGATGATCTGCCGCCACTACGGGCTGCCGCTCACGCTCGGCAAACTGCGCGAGATGGCCAACGTCACCCGTGAGGGGGCGACGCTCGCGAGCCTCGCCCGCGTCGGCGAATCCCTCGGCTTCACCACCCGGGGCATGCGCTGCACGTACCAGGCGCTCCTCGGCTTCGATCTGCCGTTCATCGCGCACTGGGAGGGTTACCACTTCGTCATCGTCTACGGCGTCTCGAAGAGCCACGTCTGGGTCGCGGATCCGGCCGCCGGCTTCCGCCGCATGAGCGTGGAGCAGTTCGAGAAGGGCTGGACCGGCACGTGCCTGCTGTTCACGCCCGGCGCCGAGCTCGAGCAGGTCGAAGCGCCGCCGTCGCCCTGGCTGCGGTTCGTCGCGTATCTGAAGCCGTACAAGTCGATCCTGCTGCAGCTCTTCCTCGCGACGTTCGTGATCCAGCTCCTCGGCATCGCTCCGCCGGTGATCATCCAGACGATCCTCGATCAGGTGATCGTGCACCAGAACGTCTCGCTGCTGGTGCTGCTGGTCTCGGGGCTCGTGATCACCCAGATCTTCATGCAGCTCAACACCGTGATGCGCTCGTTCCTGTCGGCGTTCATGATGCGCAACCTCGACTTCGCGATGATGTCGGGGTTCCTCCGACACGCGATGTCGCTGCCGCTGTCGTTCTTCGCGACCCGCAAGACCGGCGACGTGTTCGCCCGCTTCCAGGAGAACCAGACCATCCGCGCGTTCCTCACCGAGTCGACGCTGACCACGGTGCTGAACCTGCTGATGGTGGTCATTTATCTCAGCGTACTGTTCGTCTACAGCGCGCTCCTGACCTCGCTGCTGCTCGTGCTGGTGGTGCCGATCATCGTTCTGACCCTCGCCGTGACGCCGAAGCTGAAGGAGTACGCCCGGGACGTGTTCGCCGCGTCCACCGCCAACGAGTCCACCCTGATGGAGATCATCGGCGGGATGGAGACGATCAAGGGCATGGGCATCGAGCGGGCGATGCGGCTGAAATGGGAGCGCCAGTACGCGAACGCGCTCGAGGTCCAGTACCGCTCGCAGCGTTTCAACATCTGGGTGCGCTTCGTCAGCCAGCTCTTCTACGCGGCGATCACGATCACGATCCTCGCGGTGGGCGCGCATCTGGTGATGACCCAGCAGCTCAGCATCGGTCAGCTCATCGCCTACAACGCGCTGGTCGGCAGCGTGCTCGCTCCGCTGATGGGCCTCGTCGGCGTGTGGAACCAGCTCCACGGCGCCGGCGTCGCGATGGAGCGGCTCGGTGACGTGCTGGACCTCGAACCCGAGCAGAAGCCCGCCGAGGCGGCATCGCGCGTGATTCTTCCCGAGGTGCGCGGCCAGATCGAGCTCGAAAGCGTGTACTTCCGCTACGGCGGCAACGAGACGCCGTACGTGCTCGAGAACATCAACCTGAAGATCGAGCCCGGCCAGGTCGTCTCGGTGGTCGGCCGCAGCGGCTCCGGCAAGACCACGCTCGCGAAGCTGCTGGTGGGCTTCTACCGGCCGACCGAGGGCCGTATCACCGTCGACGGCTACGATCTCAGCACGGTGGACGCCGCCAGTTTCCGCTCCCGGGTCGGCTACGTGATGCAGTCGAACCTGCTGTTCTCGGGCACCATCGCCGAGAACATCGCGGCGGGCGACGAGAACCCGGACCGCAATCGCATCATCCGGGTGGCGAAGCTCGCCGACGCGCACGACTTCATCTCGGCGCTGCCGCTCGGCTACGAGCAGGTAGTGGGCGAGCGCGGCATGGGTCTGTCGGGCGGGCAGGTGCAGCGCATCTGCATCGCGCGGGCGCTGTACTTCGACCCGTCGCTGCTGGTGTTCGACGAGGCGACTTCCGCTCTCGACACCCAGTCGGAGGGAAACATCATGCGCAACATGCAGGAGATCCTGAAGGGCCGCACGGCGGTGGTGATCGCCCATCGGCTCAGCACCATCATGAACTCCGACAAGATCGTGGTGCTGTTCAACGGCACCATCACCGAGGAAGGCCGGCATCAGGAGCTGGTGGAGCGGCGCGGCATGTACTACCAGCTCGTCAAACAACAGATGGCGGGGCAGACGACATGAAGATCCTGGACGAACCGCCCGCGGCGGACTCGCCGCAGAGCGCCCTCTCCTACGGCGCGCTGCTCGAGAAGATCGAGATCATGCGCTCGTCGCTGCGCTGGCCGCAGAGCCTGGACCGCACGCAGATCCAGAAGCTGTTCAATCAGACCAATGCGCTGCGCGACGAGGTGCTGAGGCTGTCGCGCACCGAACGCTTCCTCACCGCGAAGACGCGCAGCGCCGAGGAGGCGAAACGGCCGGTGGCCGAGCGGCGCCGGGCGCTCCTCGACCGCCAGTTCCGCTTCGAGGGCGTGTTCGGCGACAACCCGAAACTGATCGAGGCGCTCGAAATCGCCGAGAAAGCGGCGCCCACCGATCTGCCGGTGCTGATCGACGGCGAGAGCGGCACCGGCAAGGAGCTGATGGCGAAGGTGATCCACGCGAACGGCAACCGGGCGGACGGTCCGTTCGTCACGGTGAACTGCGGCGCGATTCCGGAGAACCTGATCGAGTCGGAGCTGTTCGGGCACCGGAAGGGCGCGTTCACCGGCGCATCCGCCGACCGGGCGGGCAAGTTCGAGAGCGCCAACGGCGGCACGATCTTCCTCGACGAGATCGGCGAGCTGCCGCTCGCCGGCCAGGTGAAGCTGCTGCGGGTGCTGCAGTCGAACGAGATCCAGCGGGTCGGCTCGGATCAGCCGATCAAGGTCGACGCGCGCATCGTCGCCGCCACCAACCGGCGGCTGCACGAGCTGTGCCGCGAAGGCGCGTTCCGCGAAGACCTGTACTACCGCCTCAGCATCATCCAGGTGACGCTGCCGCCGCTCCGGGAACGGCGCGACGAGATTCCGCTGCTGATCGACTACCTGACCCAGGAAGCGGCGGAGCGCCTCGGCCGCGAGCCGGTGCGGCTGTCGCGGCGCCTCGACCGCTTCCTGAACAACTACGACTACCCGGGCAACATCCGCGAGCTGCGCAACCTCGTGTTCCGCATCACCTGCCTCGCCGGCGCCGAGGCGGACATCGAGCACCTGCCGGAGCACATCCGCCCGAGCGGCAGCAGCGCACCGGCGAGCTCGCCGACCGGTCCCACGACGCCGCTGCCGACCGAGGCGTCGCTGGCCGAAGCGAAGCGCATCGCCAGCGACGAGGCCGAGCGGCGCTTCCTCGAGGCCGGTCTGATCGCCACCGGCGGTAACGTCACCCGCCTCGCCCAACAGATCGACATGAACCGGGCACACGTGCAGACGCTGCTGAAGAAGCACGGGCTCAGCTCGAAGGATTTCCGCGGTGCCCGGACCGGCAACGGCTCCGGGGTGCGCGCGTGAGCGGAACGCGATCGAAACGCGATGGCACCGCCGGCGGACCGCCCGCGGACCTGCGCACCCGCATCGCCGGCGTCTGGAGCGAGATCCGGCGGCGCAAGGTGTTCCGTGCCGCGAGCATCTATCTGGTGGCGGTCTGGACGCTGTCGCTCGGCGCGGCGGAGCTGTTTCCGGCGTTCGGGCTGCCCGACTGGAGCGTACGCCTGGTGGTGATGCTCGGCATCGTCGGCTTTCCGCTGGTTGTGGCCGGCGCCTGGGTGTTCGAGATCACCTCGCAGGGCGTCGTGCTCGACCGGGTCGCCCGCGCCAATCGCGGAGGCGGCGACACCACGCGGCTCGTGTCCTCGGGCACCACCACCTGGGCCCAGACCCGCCGCATTGCGGCCTCCTGGCGCGACGCGGGCGGCGAGCGCACGGCGGATTATTCGCGCGCGTTCATCCTCGGCCGCGATCCGGTGGCCGACCTGCGCATCGACGACCCGCGCATCAGCCGGCTGCACGCCCGCGTCAGCTACGAGCGCGGCATGTGGTGGATCGAGGATCTCTCGAGCCGCAACGGAACCAACGTCAACGGTGTCCTGATCACCGAGAAGACACCGCTCGGTGACGACGCCGAGGTACGCCTCTACGAAGGCGCCGCACCGATCCGCCTGCGCGTGCGGCATCATCCGGTGCTGCCGGAGACGCCGGATGCGGCCGGGCGCCCGGCGCCCGAGGATCCCGGCCGGGCGGAGCCGGTCGAGGCGGGAGCGCCGTCCCGTGAATGACGAGCGCACGCGCATCCTGGCCGACTCACTGATCCTGAATCACGCGGGACGCGACTACGTGGTGCCGCCCGATTTCCGCGGACTGTTCGCGATCGGCCGTGGCGCATCCTGTCAGATCGTGCTCGATTCGCCCGTCGTATCCCGGCTGCACGGCTGCATCCGGATCGCGAAGGACGCCTACGCGTACCGGGACACCAGCAGCAACGGAACCATCCTGCTCACCGGTCACGACGAAACGCTGATTCACGACCGGGAAGTGACGCTGCCCGATGCCGGCGCGCTCAAGATCGGCGACGTGATCCTGGCGTTCTGCCGCTGGAGCGGCTGACGTGCAGAGCGAGGTCACCTCCTCCCCCTCGCGCCGGCCGGCGTACGACCGTGAGTATCTGGCCCGACGCGGGCTCGACCTCGATCTCGCGTTCCAGTGCGTCGAGCTCGCGTGGCTCGCCTACCGCGACCCCGGATTCGCCAACGAGCAGGCGCTGTCGCGCCTCGGCTACGAATACTTCCGGCACCTGACGCGGCGCCAGGGGCGCGATCACGCGTTCGTGGTCCGCGACCGCCGGCGCACCGTGGTCGCGTTCCGCGGCAGCGACGACCCCTGGGACTGGATCACCAACCTGCGCGCCTGGACCGGCCCGACGCCCTACGGCCGGGTGCACCGCGGCTACTACGCGGTGGTGCAGTCGCTGATCGACGAGCTGCGCGAGGTGCTGCTGGACGATCCGCGGCAGCGTCCGGTGGTGCTCACCGGGCACAGCATGGGGGGCGCGCTCGCGGTCGTGGCCGCCGCGGTACTCACCGGCGACCCGATCGTGCCCGGCGGTATCTACACGTTCGGCCAGCCCCAGGTCGGCGACCGGGCGTTCAGCCGGAACTTCGCCACCGGTTATCCGGCCCGACTGCTGCGCTTCGTGAACGGCGCCGACGCCATCGCCGCGTGGACCTACGGCCGCGAAGCCATGCTCGGCACGCCGTGCTACTTCGACAAGCGCGGCTACCTGGTCTTCGGCGACCACCTCTCCGAAGTGCCGCGCCTCGGGCTGCGGTTTCACCGGCTGGACCACTACCGCTACTACCTGCGGCTGAACCGGCTGCGGCTGCGCCTGCTCGAGGAAGCGCAGGCGACCACGGTGATCGTGAAGCGTTGACCGCCCCCTTCTGGGACCGGAACCCGAATGCGGGAACGGCAACCCGAGTGTGGGAGCGGCAACCCGAGTGTGGGCGGCCTCCGGCCGCGAATCTTCCAGATCCGGATTCGCGGCCGGAGGCCGCTCCCACAGTCGAGGATCAGTCGAGGATGATGTCGAAGCCGATGCCCCAGATCATGTCGGCGCGCAATCCATCGTCGTTCAGCGGCACGCTGACGAACGCGTTGATCGGCGCGTTGAAGTTGCTGAACGGGTTGAATTTCACCGCGAACGCGAGGTCGACGATGTGATTGCCGATTTCGTCGAGGTGCGGGTGGTATCGGCCGAGCACGTCGATCGCGCCGGTGATGCGGTCGGTCACCCGGGCGTCGAATCCCACCGCATAAGTCAGATTCTCCAGATCCGAATTGCTCGTCGCCACCTCGTACGCGACGTTCGCGTGCGGCGTGTACCGGCCCATCGTCTTGGAGGCGATCAGCATGCCGCGGAACTTGGTCTCGCCGGTGCCGAGCAGCTCGTCCTCGTCGCCGGTCGGGAACGTCACCTGGCCGAGCACGGAGAAGTCGAAGCCCGTGGTGTCGCTGCTCGCGAGCTGGTACTTGCTGCGCAGGATCACGTCGCCGAGCCCGGTCTCCTTGCCGCCGGTCTCCGAGAACGCGGCCGACGGATCCTGCTCGAACGAGTGCACCGGATTGCCGCCGAAGGTCGATCCGCCATCCGGCTCGGCGAGCAGGATCTCGGCCTCCGAAAACGCGCGAGCCTCGACCGAGACGACCGGCACCACGACGCCCACGTCCCAGCGGTCGGTGAGCCCGTAGTTGCCGAAGAACGCGAACACTTCCTGCTCGATGTCGATGTCGATCATCAGCCGGATGGTGTCGAGCTCGAAGCCGGTGTGCTGATCGTCCGGAGGCGGAACCGGCGGCGGACCGGCCTGACAGCAGTCCTGGTGGAACAGGACGACTTCCGTCTCGCTGAGGTCGTTGCCGTCCAACTCGTCGAACTTCTGTCGGGAGTAGCCGAACCCGAAGGTCAGTCGACCGTCGCCGATGGTCGTCGCCCGCTCCGCGAGGAGCGGCCCGAGGCTGTCCTGGGTCGACACGGGTACGCCCTGTGACAGGTCGAACGTCACGCCGGTGACGGTGGAATTCAGCGCGAATACCCCCATGCCGGACAGCAGACCATTGCTGAGCGCCGCAAGCTGTTCGATCTGTTGCTCGCCGGTGAAGTGCGGGACGTGCGCCTGGGCGATGTCCTGTGGAATATCGAGCGCGGGAGGCAGGCGGATTCCATCGCCGCCGTACAGGTCGATGATGAAATCCGCCAGGTCGGCCTGGCTCGGAACGCTGACGGTCAGCGCCAACAACGCCGCCAACGACCTCCGCGTGGCGAACACCCCCATGCTCCGATCCCCCCTGTGGTGAAGCCGGCAGTCTCATCCGCTGCCAGGTATCCGGTCAATAAGATCGTTTATTCACTTGTCAAATCGTTTCGTAAGTGAATTGTTGGTCGGCCGCCAAAGCGCTCTTACCAATCGCCTGTTAAGACCAGACGGTTATTTGGCCCCTCCGGCATCGAACGACAAAATGACCCGGAGGGTGAGCTGGGAGGCAGCGATGAAAACCGTGGCCGACGTCCTCGACCATACCGGCGCCACCAACGTTCATTGGGTACCGCCCATCGCCACCGTGTTCGACGCGATCCGGATCATGTCCGAGCGTCACGTGGGCGCCCTGCCCGTGATCCAGGACCGGACGCTGGTCGGCATCATTTCCGAGCGCGACTACGCCCGGAAGGTGATCCTGAAGGACAAGTCGTCGAAGACCACGCGGGTGTCCGAGATCATGACTCCGGACGTCGTGACCGTCTCGCTGGCCGATCGCGTCGAAGAGTGCATCTCGCTGATGAAGCGCCACCACATCCGGCACCTGGTGGTGGTGGAAGAGGGGCAGGTCGTGGGGATGGTTTCGTTACGCGACCTGTTCAGCGAGATCATCGACGAGCAGGCGGAAACCATCGTCCAACTGGAGCACTACATCCGCGGCCAGTGACCGGCCGCCCTCAGGACCAGGGCGCCTTTCCCATGTCGACGCAGGTGATGTCGTCCGGATCGACGCCGGGCGGCACCGAACGCTGGTTCTGTTCGAGGAACTTCACCGTGTCGACGAACAGCTCGGCCTCGGCCTCGGCGGCGCGACGTGACCCGAAAGGCCCCCGCATTCCTTCACGAGTCCGCACGTACCAACGATCGTCTTCGTTGAAGACTCGGCCCTCTGCCCGGGGAGCGTGGGTAGGGCTCTTATCTGTTTTGCGCATGTGACGATTGTGGACGAACGCGGGTTGTCGCAGGTGAGATTTCCGCACGGAGATGTGAGGGAGTTGCACGAACGCGGGCGGAGGCCCCCGTCCCGTCACGATCCGGTACCATGCCCGCTTCGGATTCGGAGGCAGCATGCACATCGATCTGCTCGACCCGGCGAGCTTCGACGGCGGCCACCCCCACGCGCAGTACGCGTGGCTGCGGGAGCACGCCCCGGTGTTCTGGCACCCGGAGCCGAACGGCCCCGGCTTCTGGGCGGTGACCCGCCACGAGGACGTCGCGGCCATCGGCCGCGACCCGGCTACGTACTCGTCCGAGCCGACCATCATGATCGCGGACCCGCTCGGCGGCGGGCTCACGGCGGGCGATCACAAGATGATGCTGATGATGGATCCGCCGGCGCACACCGCGTTCCGCAAGATCATCAGCCGCCAGTTCACCCAGGGGCCCGCGGCCGCGCTCCGGCACCGCATCGAGGCGCTCGCCCGGCAGATCGTCGACGCCGTCGTCGAGCGCGGTGAGTGCGACTTCGTCGCCGACGTGGCCGGCGAGCTGCCGTCCTACGTGATCGCCGAGCTGATGGGCATTCCGCTCGACGACGGCCGGGAGCTGTACCGGCTCACCGAGACGCTGCACACCGCGCCGGAAGCGCTGCCCCCGGGGGCCCAGTTCCAGGCGGCGACGGAGATGTTCGACTACGCCGCCGGCGTGCACCGGGAGAAGCTCGAGCACCCGGTCGAGGATCTGGCGAGCCGGATCGTCCACGCCGAGGTCGACGGCCGCCGGCTCGACCTGATCGACTTCCAGCTCTTCTTCCTGCTGCTGGTGGACGCCGGCGGGGACACCACCCGCAACCTGGTGGCCGGCGGGCTGCTCGCGCTGCTCGAGCATCCCGACGTGCTGGCCGAGCTGCGGCGCGACCGGGCGCTGATTCCCGGCGCGCGCGAAGAGCTGCTGCGCTGGGTGAGCCCGGTGATCTACATGCGGCGCACCGCCACCCGCGACACCGAGATCGCCGGCCAGCGCATCCGCGCGGGCGACAAGGTGGTGCGCTACTTCGGGGCGGCGAACCGCGATCCGCGGCGCTTCGCCGACCCGGACGTGCTCGACATCCGCCGCGATCCGAACCCGCACATCGCGTTCGGCGCCGGAGCCCACGTCTGCCTCGGCCAGCACATCGCCCGGGTCGAGATCAACTGCATGCTGGCCGAGGTGCTCGGCCGGCTGCACGAGATCGAGCTCGCGGCGAAGCCCGAGTGGCTCGCGTCGAATTTCATTTCGGGGGTCCGGCGGATGCCGATCCGGTTCCGGCCGGGGCGGCGGCTCGGCTGATCCCTGTGGGAGCGGCCTCCGGCCGCGAATCGGATGCGGAGATTCGCGGCCGGAGCTGGGCGGGTAGCCGCCGCTCCCACACGACAGGTGCTCACGCCATCAGCCGCTCGGCCTTGATCTCCCGGATCCGGTCGCGCAACCGCGCCGCTTCCTCGAACTCGAGGTTCTTCGCGTGCTCGATCATGCGCGCCTCGAGCTTCTCGAGCAGCCGGCCGAGCGCCCGCGGATCGTCCGGAATCTCGAGATCGTCCGGACGCGCACGCCGGCCGGCCGCGGCGGCGCTGCGCCGGCCGGTGCCGGGCGCCGCTACCCGGGCGCCCTCCATGATGTCGGCCACCCGCTTCATGATGGTCTTCGGCGTGATGCCGTGCGCCTCGTTGAACGCGATCTGCTTGGCCCGGCGCCGCTCGGTCTCGTCGATCGCCTTCTGCATCGAGCCGGTGACGGTGTCGGCATAGAGGATCGCGCGGCCGCGCGCGTTACGCGCCGCCCGGCCGATGGTCTGGATCAGCGACCGCTCGGCGCGCAGGAACCCCTCCTTGTCCGCATCGAGGATCGCGACCAGCGCGACCTCGGGCATGTCGAGCCCCTCGCGCAGCAGGTTGATCCCGACCAGCACGTCGAATTCGCCGAGCCGGAGGTCGCGGATGATCTCCATCCGCTCCACCGTGTCGATGTCCGAGTGCAGGTAGCGCACCCGGATGCCGTGGTCGTCCAGGTAGTCGGTGAGGTCCTCCGCCATGCGCTTGGTCAGCGTGGTGACCAGCACCCGGAACCCCTCGTCCACCGTCGCGCGGATCTCGCCGAACAGGTCGTCCACCTGGGTGGACGCGGGCCGCACGATCACCTCCGGGTCGACCAGACCGGTGGGGCGCACCACCTGCTCGACGACCTGCCCGGACATCCGCGCCTCGTACTCCGCCGGCGTGGCCGACACGAAGATCATTTGCGGCGCGAGACGCTCCCACTCGTCGAACCGCAGCGGCCGGTTGTCCAGTGCCGACGGCAGCCGGAATCCGTATTCCACCAGCGTTTCCTTGCGTGAGCGGTCGCCTTTGTACATCGCGCCGATCTGCGGCACCGTCTGGTGGCTCTCGTCGATGACCAGGAGCGCGTCCGACGGCAGGTAGTCGAACAGCGTCGGCGGCGGCTCGCCCGGCTGGCGGCCGGACAGATAGCGCGAATAGTTCTCGATGCCGTTGCAGTAACCGAGCTCCCGGATCATCTCCAGATCGAAGCGCGTGCGCTGCTCCAGGCGCTGCGCTTCCACCAGCTTGTTGTGCCGTCGCAGGTACTCGAGACGGTCCTTCAGCTCGTCGCGGATCTCGTCGATCACCGCCAGGATCCGCTCGCGCGGCGTCACGTAGTGCGTCTTCGGGAACACGGTGTAACGCGGCACCCGGTTGATGATCTCGCCGGTGAGCGGATCGAACAGCGAGAGGTTCTCGATCTCGTCGTCGAACAGCTCGACGCGCACCGCCTCCTTCTCGGACTCGGCGGGAAAGATGTCCACAACGTCGCCGCGCACCCGATACGTGCCGCGCTGGAAAACCATGTCGTTGCGCGTGTACTGCAGCTCCGCGAGCCGGGTCAGGATGTAGCGCTGGTTGACCTTGTCGCCCCGGTCGAGGTGCAACACCATGCGCAGGTACGACTGCGGGTCGCCGAGGCCGTAGATCGCGGAGACCGACGCGACGATGATCGTGTCGCGCCGCTCGAGCAGCGCCTTGGTGGCCGACAGCCGCATCTGCTCGATGTGCGCGTTGATCGACGCGTCCTTCTCGATGTACGTGTCCGACGACGGCACGTACGCCTCGGGCTGGTAATAGTCGTAATAGGAGACGAAGTACTCCACCGCGTTGCCGGGGAAGAACTCCCGGAACTCGCCGTAGAGCTGGGCCGCCAGGGTCTTGTTGTGCGCGAGTACCAGGGTCGGCCGCTGCACCGCCTCGATCACCTTGGCGATCGTGAAGGTCTTGCCGGAGCCGGTCACCCCGAGCAGGGTCTGGTGCGACAACCCCGCCTCGAGACCCTCCACCAGCGCGGCGATCGCCGCCGGCTGATCGCCCGCCGGCGCGTAGTTCGCCTTGACTCGGAACGGGACCTGGGACTTCACCATGAGCGGAGGCACTCCTGCGGCCGAGGCAGGAGTTTACCCGACGGTGAAGCCGGGATCAGGCGGCGCGTTCAGCGGCGCGGTGGCGCGGCGCCGCTGCCGGCCCCGCACGCCGGCTGATGTCCCAGCCCGCCTTGTCCCGGGCCTCGAATGGGCCGTTCACCAGGAGATCGAAGACCTCGGGCGCCATACCATAGCGGTAGTAGCGCGATCGCGAGATCACGTCGAAATAGAAGTCGCGCATCAGAGCCGCGCTCGGCTGGCGCCCCTCGAGGAAGTCCATCCACATCCCGAGAAGAGCTTCCTGCTCTTCCAACTGCATAGTGCCTCCCGCCAAGTGCTATTCGAACCATAGCACAAGCCGCCTCGGGCGCCCGGGATCGGCCGGCTGCCGGGTCGTTCAGGACTCCGCCGGCTCGGAAACACCGCCCTCATCGCCTTCACCGCCTTCCGCCCCGGCCTCGGCCGTGACCTCGCCCGCCGCCTCCTCGGCGCGCCGGCGGGCGGGCGGTTCCATCAGCCCGTTGGCCAGCAGCACCGCCACCTTCTCCTCGCCGAGCACCCACTCCTTGGTGCGGCGCCGGCGCACCGCGTAGCGCTGGTTGCGCTTGCGGTAGATGACGTATTCGTCGGTTCGCTTGACCGGTTTCATGAAGTCGCTCCGCGCCTCCTTTCGAAAGCGCGGCACTCTAACGCAATCGGGACGTCAAAGGTACGGCAACCCGGCCTGTCGGGAGCCTGTGGGGGCGGCTACTCGCCCAGCTCCGGCCGTGAACGCCGAAGCCCGCGCCCACCGGTCTCCGTACATCCCGAAACGTCACGCTTTTTACCGAGCCGATTCAGTACAATCCGCATTTTTCGGCTGCCGAGGCCAGCAACCGCCCCATGCCAGAACGTTCCCACGACAGGATCAGCTACGTGGTCCGCTTCGCCGGCGACTCCGGTGACGGCATTCAGCTGCAGGGCCAGCAGTTCACCGCGGCCTCGGCGCTCGGCGGCAGCGACCTCGCGACGCTGCCGGACTTTCCGGCCGAGATCCGTGCGCCGGCCGGCACCCGTTTCGGC
>DASVDC010000147.1:0-89572 GCA_036381275.1 Pseudomonadales bacterium
TGGGAGGGGTAGCGGGCGCAATCCCGCTACCTCCACCTAATCAAGGGCAGAGATCCGGCTAGGAGTCGCGCTCGACGGCCACGCGCGCGAGGGCCGCGAGCAGCGAATCGTCGAGCCCCGCGCGCTCGAGGAACTTGAGCCCCTCCCCCAGCAGCCGCTCGGCGCGCTCGCGCGACGCCGGGACGCCGATCAGCCGTGGATAGGTGCTCTTGCGGGCGGCTTCGTCGGAGCCGACCGGCTTGCCGAGCGCTTCGGTGGTGGCGGTGACGTCGAGCACGTCGTCGACG
Organism: Pseudomonadales bacterium; assembly: GCA_036381275.1. Lineage (GTDB taxonomy): Bacteria > Pseudomonadota > Gammaproteobacteria > Pseudomonadales > Azotimanducaceae > UBA7803. The sequence continues at coordinate 288 of DASVDC010000147.1, forward strand.
ATCTGGAACGCGTGGCCGATCCGCGCCGCGAATTCACCGAGCAGCACGAAGGTCTCGTCGGCGAGCGCCGGGTCGCCGACCACCGCGCCGATCTGCACGGCCGCTCGGATCAGCGCGCCGGTCTTGGCCGCGTGCAGCGACTCCAGGTGCTCGAGCGGCAGCGCCCGATCTTCCGAGGCGAGATCGAAGCTCTGTCCCCCGACCATCCCCTGCCAGCCGGCGGCATCCGCGAGCAGGCGCACCGCGCGCAGCCGCGCCTCGGCCGGCACGTTGGGGGCATCGGCCAGCGTCCGGAACGCCAGTGCCTGCAGCGCATCGCCGGCGAGGATCGCGCCGGCCTCGCCGAAGCGCACGTGGCTGCTCGGCAGCCCGTGGCGCAGGTCGTCGTCGTCCATCGCGGGCAGGTCGTCGTGGATCAGCGAGTAGGCGTGCACGAACTCCACCGCGCAGGCCGGCGCGAGCGCGTCCTCCAGCACGCCGCCGACGGCCAGGCACGAGGCGCACACCAGCATCGGCCGCAGCCGCTTGCCGCCGGACAGCGTCGCGTAGCGCATCGCCTCCACCAGCTCGGGAGCGAGGGCCGAATCGCCGGGCAGGTAGTGATCCAGCGCGTCTTCGATGGTCGCCTTCAGCTCGCGCAGCTCAATCGTCATCGAACGCGCCGGGGTCCAGCGGCTCGAGGCGGTCGTTCTCGTCGAGCTGACTGATCTTGAGCTCGGCGCTGCGCAGCGCGCTCTGGCACAGGCGCGCGAGCTTCACGCCGCGCTCGTAGGCGGCGAGCGAAGCCTCCAGCGAAAGCTGCCCGGCCTCCATCTGATCCACCAGCTCCTCGAGCTCCTCCACCGCGCGCTCGAAGTCGATCGGCTCGGCGTCCCCCGGGGCGGGTTCGGAAGCTGTGCGGTCGTTCTCATTTTGCGGCATCGGCGCAACTTAACCCCGGCGCCGGGGCCGCGCAACCGCGGCCCGCGCGCCCGGTCGGGGCGTAAATCGAGTCTAGACTTGACGGGTAGGAATCCGTTGGTTCGAGGAGTGCATGGATCTCGCAACCCTCCTGGGCTTGCTGGGCTCGTTCGGCGTGGTGATCTGGGCGATGGCGATGGGCGGCCCGATCTCGATGTACGTCGACGGCCCGTCGGTGCTGATCGTCTTCGTGGGCACGCTGTTCATCGTGCTGATGAAGTTCAGCCTGGGGCAGTTCCTGGGCGCGGTGAACGTCGCCGTGAAGGCGTTCAGCTTCAGGATGCCGAAGCCGGAGGACGTGATCGAGGAGGTCGTTGCACTGGCCGACGCCGCCCGCAAGGGGGGGCTGCTGTCACTCGAAGGGCGGGAAGTCTCCAGCCCGTTCCTTTCCAAGGGTATCCAGCTTCTGGTGGACGGGCATGACGCGGAAGTGGTGCGGAACCTCCTTCGCAAGGATCTGCACCAGACCCTGCAGCGCCACGAGGGCGGCGCGAAGATCTTCACCGCGATGGGTGAGGTCGGCCCGGCGATGGGCATGATCGGCACGCTGGTCGGCCTGGTGGTGATGCTCGGCAACATGGACGATCCGAAGTCCATCGGCCCGGCGATGGCGATCGCGCTGCTCACCACGCTGTACGGTGCGATGTTCGCGAACATGTTCGCGCTGCCGATCGCCGACAAGCTGTCGCTGCGCCGTGAGGAGGAGGGTCGGATCAAGTCGATGATCATCGACGCGCTGCTGGCGATTCAGAGCGGCCAGAACCCGCGCGTGATCGACTCGATGCTGAAGATGTACCTGCCGGAATCGAAGCGCGCCGAGGAAACCTGATTGGACGACGATCTCGACCTCAGGCCCGCACGGCAGCGCAGCGGCGGGGCGTGGATGACCACGTTCGCCGACCTGATGTCTCTGCTGATGTGCTTCTTCGTGCTGCTGCTGTCGTTCGCCGAGATGGACGTGCTGAAGTTCAAGCGCCTGGCCGGCTCGATGCGCGAGGCGTTCGGTGTGCAGGCACTGGTGCGCGCCGACGAGGTGCCGAAGGGCACCAGCATCATCGCCCAGGAGTTCTCTCCGGGAAAGCCGGAGCCGACGCCGCTGAACGAGATCTGGCAGAAAACCATGGACGCCCGCGAGAACACGCTGGACGTCGCCTGCCAGGACCTCGGCTCGTCGAACGTCGGCGAGTCGGGCGATGCTCAGCAGATGGTGGTGGTCGACAAGGTCCGCGACCTGGTGGGCGAGACCGAAGACGATGCGATCGAGCTGGCGACGGCGCTCGCGAAGGAGATCGCCGCCGGCGTTCTCGAGGTGGAAACCAAGGGCCGGCAGATCATCGTGCGCATCAAGGAGCACGGCACGTTCCAGTCGGGACAGGCGGACCTCACGCCCAATTTCCGCCCGGTGCTGCGCATCATTCAGGACGTGCTGCGGCACACCGAAGGGCGCATCGTGGTGGAGGGCCACACCGACGACGTGCCGATCTCCACCGCGCGGTTCCGCTCCAACTGGGCGCTGTCGAGCGCGCGCGCGGTGAGCGTCGCGCACGCGTTGTTCGGCGACGGCGAGCTGGATCAGAGCCGCTTCACGATCGCGGGCTACGCCGACACGCGCCCGCTGGTGTCGAACGAGACCGAAGCCGGCCGCGCGCGCAACCGGCGCGTCGAGATCGTGATCAACCAGGGTCTGTCGGAAGACGTGAAGCAGGAGCTCGAGGTGTTGCGCTCGGAAAACCCGGTCATCTACAACCGGGTGCGCGAAGAGCTGATCCGCCGCTTCGAGCTGTCACCCGAAGAGGTCTTCTGACGGCCGACCCGCTGCGGGAGCGGCCTCCGGCCGCGAACTCTCGACCCGCTGTGGGAGCGGCCTCCGGCCGCGAACTCGATCCTATCCGACCTTCAGCGACCGCTGCGGCGCCATCTGCCACGCGCCGCTGTCGGGGTCGAGCACGATCACGCCGGCCGCCTCCAGGTTCGAGAGCTCGGCGCGCACTTCCCAGGCCCCCATCGGCTGGTTCTGCTCGCGCAGACGCTCCAGCACGTGACTCGGACGGAACTGACAGCAGCCGCCGGCGACCAGTTTCTCGACCACCGACAGCACCAGATTCGTTCGTCGTTGCGCGAGGCTCAATGACTTCCCCTTAGTGCATAACGTTCTTAGGGCACCCGGTTTTGTACCAGAAAGCTGTTACTCCCGCCAGGGCCGGCCCTCTTCGAAGGCCTCCAAATGCAAGCGTAGTTCCTTTTCCAGCATCGCTTCACCTTTGACCATCGCGAGCGCTTCGCGCTGCACCGCGATGGCGCGGTCGAACTTGCCGGTCTCCGCGTAGGCGGCGGCCAGCGTGTCCAGGTACGACGGGTTACGGTCGCGGTCCACGGCCTGCAGCGCCAGGGTCAGCGCCTGCTGGCCGTTGCGGACCTCATCGAACGGGCTGGTGGCGAGCAGCCAAGCGTAGTCGTTCAGGGCCTGGACGTTGTTCTGCGCCGCGGCGCGGGCGAGCCAGCGGCCGGCCTCCCGCTGCGCCGCCGGCGTGTCCTGCTGCATGGCCATGTGCGCGAGGCGGAGCTGCGCCTCCGCCACGCCGGCACGGGCGGCGCGCTCGTACCAGGTGCGCGCCTGCGCGGCGTCGCGGGGCACGCCGGTGCCGCTGTCGTACAGGTACGCGAGCCCCATGTAGGCGCTCGGGTGCTGTCGCTCGGCCGCCTGGCGGAAGAGCTCGAGCGCCCGGGCGGTGTCCTTCTCGACGCCGTCGCCGGTAAGGTACATGTGACCGAGCTTGGCCTGCGCCAGCGCGCTGCCGGCCTCGGCACCCTGCTCGAAGAAGCTCCGGGCCGCCTCCGGATCCGGTTCCGCGCCGGCGGCGGCGAGAAAACCCAGGTGCGCCAGCGCGTCGGCGGCGCCGGCCTCGCGGGCCTTGTCGAACCAGCGCCGGGCCGCCTCCGGATCGCCCGGCTCGGCGAACGGCGGCCGGTAGCTCTGCCCCAGGTACAGCATCGCGTCCGCGAGCCCCGCATCCGCTGCGCGCTCGAGCCACTGCCGGGCGGCTTCGATGTCCTGCTCGACGCCGAACCCGCGCAGGTACGCGACGCCGAGCCCGAGCATCGCCGGGGCGTGCTCGGCATTCGCCGCCTGCTCGAGGAACGCGACGCCGAGCAGCGGATCCGGCTCGACGCCCTGCCCGTCCAGGTGCATCTGGGCCACCGCCGTCAGAACGACGGGATTGCCCGCGTTGAACTCGAGCGCGCGGTTGTAGTCCTTGTACGCCGACACGTACATGCCCTGCGCGTAGTAGCTGTAGCCGCGAATGTAGTAGGCGCGCGAGCGCTCGCCGGCGTTCAGCCGGTAGTCGATCAGCGCCGGCTCGAGGTAGGTGCGCGCCAGCTCGTGCTGGCCCTGCTCGATCAGCTCGACCGCCCGCTCGATGTACTCGTGCGGGTCGGCGGCCCGTGCGGCGGGGCTCGAAAGCGCCGCCAGCGCCCATAGAAAAATGAACGTCGAACGTCTCATGCTCGATTTCGCTGGGCCGCAGGGAACCTGCGGTGGGACAAACGGTCAGTGTATTACGTGAGACAATCCCGAGCAGCCGGGATTCAGCGATGATAGAATGCCGGCTGCCAGCTTCGATGATCCACGGGGGCGACTTGGATTCGACGTGGGTGACGAAGCCTGAGGTGCATGCCGAGAGGGTAGTGACTCTCGTTAATAAATCACTGCAACTGTAATAGTTGCCAACGACGAAACTTACGCACTAGCGGCCTAAAACCGCCGCTTACGTCGATGATCCGTGCCTGTGCGGTGAAATCGACGGCAAGGCTCACAGGATCGCGCGGCGGCCTCGCCCGGGGCCAAAGCGTTAAAACCAATCGGGCTCGCCGACCACACCCTGACCGTCGGGTCGTGAGAGGCTAAATCAATAGACGGAGCCTAAGCATGTAGAGCCAAGGGCGGAGTGCCAACGGACGCGGGTTCAAATCCCGCCGCCTCCACCATCTACCGAACCCCAATCGTCTACGATTGGGGTTTTTTCTTGCCCGCCGTCGGAAGCCCAAGCACGCCTTGGGTGCATGGGTCCGTCCTACATTCTGCAGAGGAGGTGTCGGGCTCTGCCCATCAAGAATGGCCGCGAACGCCGCGGAATCGCCGCAGAATCCACACGTTGGGAGATGGGTCCGGATATTGCCGGGGGTAAGTCTCCGCAGCACCCGAGGGAGGATTGGAACGTGCTTGAGCAGATCCCGCTGTTCGCGGAGGTGCCTCGGGCGCACCTCGAAGCAGTGGAGCGCCGGGGAGTGCTGCGGCGGTATCCCAAAGGCACGATCGTCCTGATGGAGGACGATGCGCCGACGCAGTTCTTCGTGATCCGGTCGGGCACAGTGCGGGTCTATGCGGACGGTCCGGACGGCAAGCACGTGGTTCTCCACTACCTCGGTCCGGGAGAGCACTTCGGCGAGTTTTCGCTCGTCGACGAGCACCCTCAATTCGCTTCGGTCGTCACCGTCAGCGTCTGCGAGCTGCTGACGATAGCCGGCGACCTGTTCCGGAAGCTCATGAACGATCACCCGAGCGTGCGGAAGGAGCTCATGAAGCGGATGGCGATGACGATCCGGGCGTTGACGTCCCACGTGAAGGACCTCGCGCTGCTCGACGTCTACCGGCGCGTCGCGAGGGTACTGGAGCGGCTCGATTCGACGGCCTGCTGCGCCGGAGAGCCCCGGCTCACGCATCAGGAGATCGCCGCCATGACCGGCGCGTCGCGCGAAATGGTCGGCAAGGTCATCAAGGATCTCCTGCGCGGCGACTACATCGATCGCAGCGGCGGGCGCATTCAGATCAAGCGCCCGTTGCCGGCCAGATGGTAATTTTCCGCATCCGCATCGGGATTAGTTCGTACGCCGCCGTCGACGCAGTCGATAACGTAGAAGCCGTGAGCAGAATCCCCTGCTGACGAATCTTCTCGACCCCGGATGAGGAATCACGAAATGACTGCAACGAACAGAAGCTTGGCTCGAGTGGCCAGGACGGCGGCTTGTCTGGCCTTGATCATCGGCGCTGGAGTTGCCGAGGCGGGCGATCGCAAGGTGTATCCCGGTGAGATGGGCGTCAAGTGGTCGGGTCCGAACCCGGTGTACAAAACCGGCGCCATCGGCAATCCGTCTTCGACGTCGTGGATGTACGTCGATCTGCCGGTCATCAACGACGACACGGGCAGCGGCATCGACTACTCGTACGTGGCCGTGGTGGACCGGCACTACTCGAGCGACGTTCGCTGCTCGATCAATACGGCGTATTGGAACAATACGGCCGACACGTTCTATGGCTATTGGGGCCCGAACCGGTACAGCACCGGCAGCAGCGGAAATCAGCAGACGCTGTCGACCGGCAGCGCGTCGCACGGGTCGACCCGGCACGAGTACTTCAGCTGTCTGATTCCGCCCACGTACTCGGGCAACGTCTCCTACATCATCTCGTACACCGTGGACGAGTGACGGGAGCCGACGGAATGCCTGGCGCCGCCAGGCATTCCGTCCGGGAGGAGCCTGAACATGTCAGAGCAGAAGCAATCCGTTCGCGTAGCCGTGTTGATCGCCGCAACCGGCCTCGCCATCGCCGTCGGAGTGGGTGTGGCGATGCACCGGCACCAACCGGAATCGGCCCCGCCGCTTCCGGACACGGCCGCCGCCGATCCAGCCGGCACCACCATTCCTGCCGAAGCGCCGGCGACCACGATCCGTGAGCACTCGGCACTCTTCTCGTCCGGCGGCGAGCGACCGATCGAGGCACGCACGCCGGACGCGACCGAGACACGCCTCGAGAAGCTCGAGGGGCTCGTCGGCGAGATCGCACGGGAGCAGCGTCAGCTCACGGCGGTGATCGCGCGCCTGGCCGCGGGAGAGACCGAGGCAGAACCGAAGCCGGCCGCGCCGCTCAGTCCCGTCGAGCGGGCGCAGCTCGCCGATCAGCAGGCCCTGGATCAGGCGAACTACGTCAGCGAGACGCATCTCGAAGAGGCCGTCGATCCGGATTGGGCACCGGAAGCTCAGGAGAGCGTATACGCGATGTTCGCCGACGAGGCTCTGGAGGGGTTCACCCTGACGTCGGCGGACTGTCGAGCTTCGTTGTGTCGGATCGAGATGGGCCTCGACGAAGCCATTCCCGGCCCGGAGGCGTTCCGCAAGCTGCAGCAGAACACCCCGTGGGATGGCGCGGGGTTCGTCGAGATTACGATGGACCCGCCCGGTGCGGTGCTGTATCTGGCGCGCGAAGGCGCATCGATCCCGGAGATGAGCGATAGCGCGGAATGATCGCCGCACGCTCAGGGGCGGCGGGCGACGCGGATCGCCGACGCCTGCCGCGCCTCGATGCTGTCCGGGCCGACCGCAGTCAGGACGTGGGCGATCGGGAAACCCCGCGTCGGATCGATGCACTCGACGACGTCCGTCAGACGCAGCTCCGCAGGCATCCGCAGCGTTTGACCGGGATCGTCGATCGGCCGGAACGCGCGACACGTCATGGCCCACTCCCGGTCGATCAGCCACCGCATCGCGTCGCAGTCGACGAGCGCCTCCTCCGGGATCGGCGGCCGTGGCGTTGCGGCAGCCTCATCCGCGCAGAACATCGCCAGGAAGCGCGTCGCCGTCTTCAGGTACGAAGCGAGATAGCGCTCGAACCCCGGGTCTGCCGGGAACGTCTCGCTCAGGAACGTGTTGAGGGTGTGCAGCAGCCGGCGTGCTTGGCCGAAGCGCCCCTCGACCAGGCGGTCGTAGAGCGCCCGTGCGATCGGCCAGTAGGGCTCCGCGCTTCGGAACTTCCGTTCCCGCTCGCCGCGCGGGTGGTGCAGCACCAGCACGAGCCGGCCGCCGGGAGCGAGCACCCGGGCGAACGCGGCGAGCGCCGCGGCGCGCATCGGTTCGTCGAGGTAGTCGAGCACGTACGTGCACAGCACGACGTTCTGGGAGCCGTCCGCCACGGACTCGAGCGGTGACAGTCCCGCTCCGATCGCGACGCGGATGCGATACCGGGCGAGCAGCGGATCGTCCTCGCGGTGCTGCGGCGACTCCGAGATGCCGGTGAGCGAGATCCGCCGCATCAGGCCATCGTCGAGTGCGCGGTACAGGCCGAGGTTGCCGATTCCGAAGTCGAGCACGCGCAGCGGGCCCGTGACTTCATTCAGCCGTTCCGTCACAAGTGCCCGTACGTTATTCTGTCGGTCGGACTGCCAGCTGCAGAAATCCGGGTTGCGCGCGAAGATCCGCCGCCAGTAGTCCTCAGAGGTGAACGCGCGCGGCTCGGTGGCGGCTTCGGCCATGACTGTCTCCCGTTCGAAGGAGCGGGACCCGCGTCGCACCGGAGTGCGCCGGCAGGCCCCGCCGTCACCACGTCCTGCGATCGATCAGTACGCTTCGACGTCCTCCACGTACTCGCGAACCCAGACGCTGACCGGATCCCGACGGTACTTTTCCGCGATCGGCGAGTCCGTCAGGTCCATCTCGGTGTATCCGCCTCGGACCTGTTCGAGCTCTTCCGAGCCGAGGTTCTCGTCTGCCGGCAGGTCGGTGATACGAACATCGGGGGTCTTCATCGTTGGTACCTCTGTGGTGGGAGCAGCGGCGGCGCAGCAAGCGTGCCAGGTACTGACGCGCGCCCTGCCGATCGCAGGAACCTGCTGAATTGCCGGCGTTTTCTCGCGTTGGGCGCGCACCGCTGGAGCCGGAGCGGGAGCCGTCGCGTGAAGCGGATCGTCGGCCCGGAGAAGACAGAGGCGGCCGGTTTGCCTCATGCTTGTCGGCCAACGCCCGACGATCGAACAATGGTGACGGAGCCTCTCCCCCTGACCCACCGGCTCGCTGTGCTGGACGACCTCGACGTCCTCGAAGCGCTGATGCGCGACGCGATCCGCCGGCTGATCGGCGCGTATCTGGACGAAGCGGGCGTGCAGGCGTCGTTCGAGATCATGGGCGTCGATACCCAGCTCATCACCGACGGCACTTACTACGTGGTCGAGAGCCAGGGTACCGTCGTGGGTTGCGGCGGCTGGAGCCGGCGCGCCACGCTGTTCGGCGGCGATCATTCCGCGGGCCGCGACGCGCGCCTGCTCGACCCCGCCACCGAGCCCGCCCGCGTGCGGGCCATGTACACGCACCCCGATTTCGCACGCCGCGGCATCGGCCGGCGGGTGCTTTCGCTCTGCGAGGCCGCGGCGGCCGCGGAAGGGTTCCGGTCTCTCGAGCTGGTGGCTACAGTGGCCGGGGAGCCGCTGTACCTCGCCTACGGCTTCTCGGTCGTCGAGCGCATCGCGGTTCCGACGTCGCGCGGCGTGTCGGTGCCTTGTGCGCGGATGGCCATGGCGATCGGCTCCGGCGGCTGCCACTTCACTGAGGAGGATGCGTGATGGCTGACTACATTCCCCCGAAGTACGACTGGGTGCGCGAGCAGATCGAGCTCTACGAGAGCAGCGGCGGAACGAAAGGCACGACGCTGCGGGACACGGGGCTCCCGTGCATCATCGTCACGCACAAAGGCCACCGCACCGGCGGCATCCGCAAGATTGCGCTCATGCGGGTGAAGGTCGGTGACGCCTACGTGCTGGTCGGCTCGATGGGCGGCGCGCCGAAGAACCCGTCGTGGGTCTACAACCTGCGCGCCAATCCGGACGTGGAGATCCGCGACGCGACGGAGGTGTTCCGGATGCGCGTGCGCGAAGTGACCGACCCGGAGGAGCGGCAGCGGCTCTGGGCGGCGGCGGTCGAAGCGTTCCCGAACTACGACGAATACCAGGCGAAGACGTCGCGCCGCATCCCGGTGTTCCTCGCCGAGCCGGTCTGAGCCGACGCTAGAGCCGGGCGATGTGCCAGTGCTCGCTGATCCCGTAGCCGGTGCGGCCCGCCGTGGTGAACTCGGCGAGGCCCTCGTTCACGAAGGTCGCGCCGCCCGGCAGCGGGATCTTGGTCGGGCAGATGGTGAGGATGCGTCCGTCCACGGCCACAGGACCGCTCGCGGTGCGCCCGGTCAGGTGCACCGCGGTGTGCCAGATGGAGCCCGGCCGGTAGTCGTTCTCGATGGTGACGTCGACGAGATCCTGCATCGCGCCGTCGCGGTGGATCCAGCCGGCGCCGCGCATGGCGCCGTCGGGGTGCCGGAAGCAGGAGCCGCCCATCGCGAGATCCGGCCCGAAGTTCATCGAAAACCAGTTCACGAACGGTGACGGGCCGGCGCCCGTCTTCGCGCTGCCGCCGGAAGCCGCCGCCCCGCTCGCGCCCCAGTCCCGCGGCCCCCAGGACTTGTCGCGCACGCCGAAGCCGCTGACCGCCCAGGTCTCCCGCTCTTCGCCGCGCAGCAGCGTGATCGATCCCTCGGCCGCGCCGGTCTGCTCGAAATGGCCGCGGCTGCCGGAGGCCGCGTAGTGCGGTTCCGACAGCGCGCGGAAGTCCAGTGACATCTGCAGCTCCGCCGGGCGGAACCAGCCGTCCGGCCGCTCCTTGCGCCGCTCGAGCAGCACGGCGGCGTCCGCGATGTCCTGCGCCGCACCGTGGTAACGAACCTGCCAATGCCGGAACGGCTCGCTGCAGACGAGCGACAGGCCGCTCACGGTCAGGTCGCCGTCGTACCGTCGCAGGTCCGGCTCGATGTCGCGCCGCCCGTACGTGAAGGCGACCCGGTCGCCGCCCAGGTAGACCACGTGCAGCCCGTCGGCCCAGCCGTCGCGCGGCCGGAAGCCCATCCGGGTGAACATGGCGATCCGCGTCGCCGGGTCGACGAAGTTGAAGTAGTAGCTCTCGCTCCAGGCCGCCTCGTCACCGACCGCGTGCATCCGCTCATCGCTTGGGTTCATGGGCTCACTCCGTCAGTCCGGACGATCAGAGGTCGCGCAGCGCCGGTATCACTTCCTCGGCGAACAGGCGCACGCTGCGGGTCGCCATCGCCACGTCCACGCCGGGCCAGATCGCCCAGAAGAAGTGCCGCTCGAACGGCGCCGCGGCGTGCTCGGCGCGCAGCACCTCGACGATCTCGTCGGGCGTGCCGACGCAGTACAGGCCGCGGGATTCGAGATCCGGCAGATCCTTCGGCGGCGCACCGAACATCGGCTGCCCGGCCGCGGAGAACCAGGACGCGTAGCGGGAGAGCTGATAGAACGCGTGCTCGCGCAGCACCGCCCAGTCCCTCGCCGGCTCGCGGCTGCAGAAGATCCAGCGGCCGGCGGCGGCAATGCGCGGATGGTCCGCGTCCTTGCCGTATTCGCGCAGCGCCTCCGCGTAGGCCGCCCGGGCGGCCGGGCCGCCGCCGAGCAGGCCGTCGCCGAGCCGGGCGGCCCGGCGGATCGCCTCGCCCTGGGTCGCCCCGATCCAGATCGGAATGCGCGGCTTCTGCACCGGCTTCGGCGTGCAGCGCACGCCGCGGAAGCGGAAGTGCCGGCCTTCGTAGTCGAACTCCTCCTCCGTCCAGCAGCGCTGGATGATCTCGATGGCTTCCTCGGTGATGCGTCCGCGGTGGCTGCGCGGCACGCCGAAGGTGTCGAACTCCTCGAGCCGGTAGCCGACGGCGGGTCCGAGCACGAAGCGGCCGTCCGACAGGTTGTCCACCACCGCGCAGTCTTCGGCGAGCCGGATCGGGTGGTGGAACGGCATCAGCAGCACGTTGGTGCCGATCCGTACCCGCCGGGTGCGCGCGGCCACCGCTGCCGCGAACGGCAGCAGCGACGGCAGGTAGCCGTCGTCCATGAAGTGGTGCTCCGAGAGCCAGATGTCGTCGTAGCCGAGCGTCTCGGCCAGCTCGATCTGCTCGAGCGTCTGCCGGTACAGGTCCGGCGTGCGGCGCCCGCTGCCCACGGGGTTGCGCAGGTCGTACCACAGTCCGAACTTCATGGGCGTCTCCACCACCGGCCGGATCGACAATCATTGCAGCAGAGACCCGCGCTTCAAAGCGCTGGCATTCTCCGAATCCTCCGCTATCCTCCGGATGTGCGGACCCGGGGGAGGGAGACGATGCCCGAAGTCAGGATGCCTGAGAACGCCGATCCGTCGGCGGAGGACGATCTCGCCGGCATGGCCGGAGTGTTCAACGGCCTGGTCCTCGCGGTGCCGTTCTATCTGATGCTGCTCGTCGCCTGGTGGGTCTGGTAGACCGCGCGATCGCTGCGCGGCTGAAGGTGGGCACGTCCATTGCTCCGCGATCACTCCCTGTGCCGCGGAGGAATCGCGATGGAGGCTCTCGGCTTTTCCCTCTCCAGCGAGCTGTGCCGGCCGCGCGAGCTGGTGGATCTGGCTCGGCAGGCCGAGCAGCGCGGCTTCGACTTCGCGCTGATCTCGGATCACTTCCATCCCTGGGTCTCGGCCCAGGGTAATTCGCCGTTCGTCTGGAGCGTGCTCGGCGGCATCGCCGCGGTCACCGAGCGGCTGCAGGTCGGCACCGGCGTGACCTGCCCGCTGCTGCGTATTCATCCGGCGGTGATCGCGCAGGCCGCGGCCACCACGGCGGATCTGTTCCAGGGCCGGTTCTTCCTCGGGCTCGGTGCCGGCGAGAACCTGAACGAGCACGTGCTGGGCGATCGCTGGCCGCCGCCGCCGGAGCGCCAGGACATGCTGCTCGAAGCCATCGAGATCCTCCGCGAGCTCTGGGAAGGCGACGACGTGTCCTTCGATGGCGCCTATTACCAGGTGGACGAAGCGCGGCTGTTCACGCTGCCGGAGCGCCCGCCGCCGATCGTGCTGGCGGCCTCCGGGCCGGAGTCCGCACGGATCGCCGCCGAGGTCTGCGAGGGGCTGATGGGCGTCGCGCCGGACGCGGATCTCGTCGAGGCTTTCGACGGCGCCGCCGATGGTCGGCGCCCGAAATACGCGCAGGTGACCCTCGCCTGGGATCCGTCCGAGAAGGCGGCGCGCGAGCGCCTGGTGAAGGTCTGGCCGCAGTCCGGGCTCGGCGGCAGCCTGAAGTGGGAGACCAAGACCTACCGGCTGTTCGACGACGGTGTGAAGCCGCTCACCGAGGAACAGATCATCGGGAAGACGCCGTGCGGCCCGGATCCCGAGGCGCATCTGGAGGCGATCCGCGTGTTCACCGGGGCGGGATACACCCACATCTCGCTGCACCAGATCGGCGGGGACTACGCGGCGTTTCTCGAATTCGCCGAGAAGGAGCTGAGGCCGCGGCTCTGAACGAGGTGCCTCAGGCGCGGCTCTGCATCAGCGCGAGCAGCCCCGCGAGAAGCTGGCGCGGTGACGGCGGGCACCCCGGGATCGAGAGGTCCACCGGGATCACCCGGTAGACGCCGCCGACCGTCGCGTAGCTCTCGCCGAACGGGCCGCCGTCGATCGCACAGGCGCCGGATGCGATCACCCAGCGGGGCTCGGGCATCGCTTCGTAGGTGCGCTTCAGCGCCTCTTCCATGTGCCGGCTCACCGGCCCCGTCACCAGCAGCACGTCGGCGTGCCGGGGCGAGGCGACGAAGTGCACGCCGTAACGCTCGACGCCGTAGTAGGGATTGTTCAGCGCGTGGATCTCGAGCTCACAGGCGTTGCAGGAGCCGGCGTCCACCTGGCGGATCGCGATCGAGCCGTGGAACTGCTCGTCCACCTGGCGTTTCAGCTCGGCGCCGAGCGCGGCGATGTCGGCGTCCTCCGGCGGCGGCTCGGTGACGACGCCGGCGGTGATCATCTTGACGAAGAGTTTGAACATCTCAGAGATCGTGCCCCGAGTAGGATCCGTTCACGGATTTGTTGCAGACCGGAAAGTCCGGGACGATGTTCTCCTGGATCAGCAGCTCCAGCGCCGGCCAGGTCAGCCAGCTCGGATCGCGCGGATAGAACCGCTCGATGCGGCCGTCCGCGCCGATGCGCACGTAGGTGAGGATCTCGCCGCGCCAGCCGTCGACCGCGCCGAGCCCTTCGCAGGGGCTGCTCGGCACCGGGAACGGCCGGGCGATGTCGCCCTCCGGCAGCGCGCGCAGCAGTTGGCCGAGCAGGCCGAGCGACTCGCTGATTTCCTCGGCGCGGATGCGGGTGCGCGCGGCGACGTCGCCGGCCCGGTACACGGGCACCGCGAACTCGAAGCGGTCGTAGGGCGCGTACGGCACGTGGCGGCGCACGTCGAACGCGAGCCCCGAGGCGCGGCCCACGTAGCCGACCGCCCCCAGCATCTCGGCCTGCTCGGGCGTGAGCCGGCCGGTGGTCATCAGCCGGTCTTCCAGCGACTCCGAGTCTTCGACGCGCATGACGAGCTCGGCCACCTCGGTCGACAGATCCGCCACGTCGCGCATCATCGCATCGATCTGCGCCGCATCGAGATCGACGGTGACCCCGCCCGGCACGATCCGGTCCATCATCAGCCGGTGGCCGAACGCGGCGTCGTTGGCGCGCAGGAACCGTTCGCGCAGCCGGGTGAACTGATACTGGGCGAACGCGAAGCCGACGTCGTTGCAGATCGCGCCGATGTCGCCGAGGTGATTCGCGACGCGCTCGCGCTCGGCCATGACCGCGCGCAGCCACAGCGCCCGCGGCGGCACTTCGAGACCCACCGCGCGCTCGAGTGCCTGGCACGCCGCCCAGCCGTGGGCGACGGTGCTGTCGCCGGAGACCCGGCCCGCGAGCCGCGCGAGCGCCGCGGGATCGAGACCGACCGCGCGCTTCTCGATGCCCTTGTGCACGTAGCCGAGCCGCTCCTCGAGGTTCAGCACCGTCTCGCCCACCGCCTGGAAGCGGAAGTGTCCCGGCTCGATGATGCCCGCGTGCACGGGGCCGACCGGGATCTCCAGCACACCGCGGCCTCGCGCGCGCGCGAACGGGTAATCGGTGTCCGGCGGGGTCGGGTCAGCGCGCCGGCCCGCGGCCGGAAACTCGGGCCGCAGAGGAAACTCGTCGGCGCCCCAGGCCTGGTGCCGCGTCCAGCGCCGCCCGTCCGGCTGATTGGCGAAGCGCAGGCCGGTGAGATCGTGCGCGTGCCGTTCCGGCCGATCGGCGGCGGGGTAGACGAACGTCTGCGACGGCAGTGCCTCGTCCGGCGCGACCCGGGTGCGCAGCACCAGGTAGCCGCCGCCTTCGAGCACGCAGCAGACGTCGTGCCCGGTCTCGGTGGGCGTCGCCCACATCGCGCACCAGCGCAGACCCTGGCTGCGCGCGATGGTCGTGACGTCGGCCCAGGCGGCGGCCGGTACCTCGAGGGTCACCGCGGGCGCCAGCGTGGTCTCGTCGGGCGGGCCGAGGCCGAGCCCGGCGCCGCTGCAGGCATCGAGAAACGGCTGTAGACGCTCGAGAGCCATCAGAGCAGCCCCTGCCCGGTGATCAGCCGGGTCACCTGATCGAACCAGCCGGCGATGAAGTCCGGAATCGCGAGGCCGAGCCACAGCACCAGCGCGAGGTGCAGGTACACCGGGAACATGTTCACCGTCAGTGGCCGCTGGGCTTCCGGGCGCACCCCGAACACCATCGGATGCAGGTGCCGGAACAGCCCGGTGAACGCGATCGCGATGCCGGTCAGCAGCGGCACCGCGAGCCACGGCCAGTGTTCCATGGTCGCGGTCAGCAGCAGGAACTCGCTGGTGAACACGCCGAACGGCGGGAACCCGGCAATCGCCACGCTGCCGATCAAGAGCCCCCAGCCGACGCTCGGCTGGGTGCTGATCAGGCCGCGGATGCGCTCCATGAGCTGGGTGCCGGCAATCTGGCTGGCGTGACCCACGGTCACGAAGATCGCCGACTTGGTCAGCGAGTGCACCGTCATGTGCAGCAGTGCGCCGAAGGTCGCGAGCGGGCCGCCGAGACCGAACGCGAAGGTCATCAGCCCCATGTGCTCGATGGAGGAGTAGCTGAACAGGCGCTTGATGTCGCGCTGGCGGTGCAGAAACATCCCGGCCACGAGGAACGACAGCAGCCCGAAGCCCATCATCAGGTAGCCCGCGAGGTCCGGCGTGTGCGGGCCGCCGGCGGCGAGCGCACCGTCCACCAGCATCTTCACCCGGACGATCGCGTACAGCGCGACGTTGAGGAGCAGCCCCGACAGCACCGCCGATATCGGCGTCGGCCCTTCCGAGTGCGCATCCGGCAGCCAGTTGTGCAGCGGCACCAGCCCCACCTTGGTGCCGTAGCCCACCAGCAGGAACACGAACGCGATGCCCATCACCGACGGCTCGAGCCGGGCGGCGTTCTCGTACAGCGTGGTCCACAGGAGCGCCTGGCCGTCCTCCGGGATCGCCTGCGACGCGGCCAGGTACACGAGCACCGTGCCGAACAGCGCCTGGGCGATCCCGACGCCGCACAGGATGAAGTACTTCCAGGCCGCTTCCACCGATTCCGGCGTCCGGTACAGGCTCACCAGCAGCACGGTGGCGAGCGTCGCGCCTTCCAGCGCCACCCAGAGCACGCCGAGGTTGTTGGTGGCGAGCGCGAGCTGCATCGTGAACAGAAAGCCCTGGAAGCTCGCGTGGTAGAGGCGCATGCCGCCCTGGCGGACGCGGCCGCGCTCGAGCTCGTGGGCCATGTACGGCCGCGAGAAGATCGCCGTGGTCGCGCCGACGAACGCGGTGAGCGCGATCAGGTAGACGTTGAACGCGTCGACGTAGAGGAGCCCGCCGCCGACCGAGCCGGCGGCCAGCACGTCGAGGGCGAGAGCGAGCGCCGCCAGCGTGCCGAGCACCGAGGCGGCCACGTTCAGCACCGCGCCGATCTCGGGCCGGCGCACCCAGCCGAGCACCAGCGCGCCGGCCAGCGGGAACAGCAGCGTGAGCGCGAGCGCGGTCACCGTTCCACCTCCGAGAGGCGGTTCAGCGCGTCGACGTCGAGCGTCTCGATGCTGTCGCGGATGTGGAAGAAGACCACGCCGAACAGCACCGCGGCGATCAGGACGTCGGCGGCGACACCCAGCTCGACGATCATCGGCATCCCGTGGGTGGCCGCCACCGCCGCGAAGAAGATGCCGTTCTCGAGCGCCATGAAGCCGACCACCTGGGTCACCGCCTTGCGCCGGACCACCAGCATGAACATCCCGAGCAGCACGTTCGCGAGGCTGATCGCGACCACGTCGCGGGTGACGCCCTCGATGAGCTGCTGGATCGGCAGCGCCGCGCTGTAGCAGAACACCACCAGCGCACCGGCGATCAGCAGGATCGTGCCGGGCCGGAAGATCGTGTCGGAGCCGCGCAGGATGCCGAGCTGCCGCGCCTGCCGCGTCAGCAGCACCGGGATCAGGATCCCCTTCAGCACCGCGGTCAGCGTCGCCGAGATGTACAGGTGCGGCGAGCCGGCGTCCCAGGCGACCAGCGCGGTGGTCGCCGCGAGCAGCCACCCCTGCCACGCGAACGTGCGGATCGTGCTGACCACGCGCGCCTGCGCCAGCAGCGCGAACGAGGTGATCAGGATCATCGCCGCCAGCGTCAGAATCGCCTGCTCGGCGAGCGGCAGTGCCAGATAGTCCGTCACAGCAGGCTCTCCAGCATCACGAAGCTCAGCATTCCGACGAGTGCGAGCGTGAACGCCACCGCGAGGAACACCGGCACGCGGAACAGACGCATCTTCGCGACCAGGCTCTCACCGACCGCGAGCAGCGCGCCGAGCGCGGCGAGCTTGACCGCGAGCAGCGCCGCCGCGGTCAGGAGCGGCAGCGGCTCGAGTGACCGGGCGATGCCCCACGGAAAGAACAGGTTGCTGACCAGCACCGCGTAGATCAGGAGCTTGAGCTGCGATGCCCACTCCATCAGCGCCAAGGGCCGGCCCGAGTACTCGAGGATCATCGCCTCGTGGATCATCGTCAGCTCGAGGTGCGTCGCCGGATTGTCCACCGGCACCCGACCGGTCTCGGCGATGCCGACCAGCAGCAGCGCCAGCAGCGCGAACAAGAGCGACGGCCGCAGCGCGAAACCCTGATCGAGCACGGCGCCGATCACCGTGCTGAGGTTCGTGCTGGAGGCGACCATCGCGAGGGTGAAGATCACCATCAGCATCGCGGGCTCGGCCAGCGCCGCGACCATCATCTCGCGGGAGGAGCCCATGCCGCCGAAGCTCGTGCCGATGTCGAGGCCGGCGAGCGCGAGGAAGAAGCGGCCGAGCGCGAACAGCCCGACCAGCACGATCGCGTCGGCGATGCCGGCCGTCGGCAGCGCGAGCGCGATCAGCGGGATCACGGACGCGGCGATCACGGTGGTACCGAACACCAGATACGGCGCGGCGCGGAACACGGGCGAGGCGCCGTGGGCGAGCACCTTGCCCTTGGCGAACAGCCGCCGCAGGTCGCGGTACGGCTGGATCACCGGCGGCGGGCGCCGGTTCTGCATCCGGCACTTCACCCACTTCACCCAGCCGGCGAACAGCGGCGCGGCGACCACGAACACGAACGCCTGCAGCAGCGCGAACACCCACAGCGCCGCGCTCATGTGATCAGCCACAGCAGCAGTACCAGGGTCAGGAACGAGTACACGAGGTAGTGGCGGACGTGACCGGTCTGGATGCGCGCGACGCGCCGCGCCGCCGTCAGCACCCAGTGCCCCACCGGCGCGTACAGCCAGCGCCAGGCGCGGTCTTCGATCTCCAGGTGGTGCTCGAGCTGCTGCGGCCGCGTCGGCAGCAACGGGTCCATCTCCCGCAGGTGCTGCTCGCCGATCCGCCACACCGGCCGGAACACCTGCTGGAACGGCATCGCGAACGCGGTGGCCGTGTACTGCATGCGCGCGGTCAATCCGCCGAAGCCGCAGTCCCAGGGATCGCGGCGCACGATCAGCGGCTGGCCGCGGCGCCGCCGCAGCCAGCCCCAGATGCCGAGCCAGGCCGCGAGCGCGATCAGCACGCCGAGCATCACCAGCGGCGCGCTGTAGCTCGCGATCTCCGGCGAGATCGGCGTCAGCCACAGCCAGCCCTGCCGGGTCGCGGCCGCGGGTGCCCGGCCGACCAGCGATTCGGTGACCGCGCCGAGCGCGCCGACGACCGTGGTGGGGAGCACGCCGAGCAGCAGGCACAGCCCCGCGAGCAGTCCCTGCGCCGTCAGCATGCCGCTCTTCACCTCACGGGCGCGGCGCACGTGCCGGCTGCGCGCCTGCCCGAGGAACGCGATGCCGTAGACGCGCACGAAACAGGCCGCCGCCAGCGCACCGGTGAGCGCCAGCACGGCGGCGACGATCGGCACGATCGCGCGCAGCACGCCGCTCTCGAGCCGCGTCGCCTGCAGCGCGGTCTGGAAGGTCAGCCACTCCGACACGAAGCCGTTGAAGGGCGGCAGCGCCGAGATGCTGATGCAGCCGATCAGGAAGAACAAGCCGGTCCACGGCATCCGCCGGATCAGCCCGCCCATCGCCTCGAGGTCGTGCTCGTGACTGCGCTCGATCACCGCGCCGGCGCCGAGGAACAGCAGGCTCTTGAACAGCGCGTGGTTCAGGCAGTGATACAGCGCCGCCACCAGCCCGAGCACGCCGGCCGCGGGGGCGCCGTTGCTGAGATAGGTGACCGCGAGCCCGAGGCACAGGAACACGATGCCGATGTTCTCCACCGACGAATACGCGAGCACCCGCTTCAGGTCGGTATGGATCAGCGCGTAGAGCACCCCGTAGATCGCGGTGATGCTGCCCACCGCGAGCAGCACCACGCCCCACTGCCAGATCGGCGCATCGAGCAGGTCGAACAGCAGGCGCAGGAATCCGTAGACGGCCACCTTGAGCATCACCCCCGACATCAGCGCCGAGATGTGCGACGGCGCCACCGGGTGGGCCTCCGGCAGCCAGACGTGCACCGGCACGAGCCCGGCCTTCATTCCGAAGCCGGCGAGGCCGAGCGCGAACGCGAGGGATGCCCAGAACGGCGTCAACGTGATCGACCGGTAGTCGTCGAACGTGAAGCCGCCGGAGAAGCCGCTGAAGATGCCGAAGCACAGCAGGATCAGCACCGCGCCGATCTGGGCCATCAGCAGGTACAGGAACGCGGCGCGCCGGTTCGCCGCCTGGTGGTGTTCGTAGGCGACCAGGAAGTAGCTCGCGACGGACATCACTTCCCAGGCGACCAGGAACGCGAACGCATCCGCCGCGAGCACCACGAGCTGCATGCCGGCGACGAACAGGCCGGTGAACAGGCCGAGCGCGCCGAGCGAGTAGGCGCTCTGCTGATAGACACGGGTGTAGCTCGGGCCGTACAGGCTCACCAGAGCCGTGACCAGGCCGATGATGCCGAGGAAGAACCCGGCCAGCGGATCGAGGCGCAGATGCCAGTGCAGCCACGGCAGCCCGAACGGCAGCTCGGCGCTGAACGACTGTCCGCCGAGCAGCGCGAGACCCGCGGCGCCGACGCACGCGAGACCCGAGAGTGTGAGCAGCGGGAACGCGACGTGGCGCAGCACCCGCGGGCGACGGTCGGCGGCCAGCGCCACCAGGCCGGAGGCGACCGCGGTCAGCACGGCGGCCGCCGACAGCCATTCCGGTGTCGGGATGTTCATGCTCCTTGGTCGGGCAGGTACAACCGGACTCCGCGGCCGCGGGCGGTGCTCTCGGCGCCTTCGCCGATCAGCTCGACGCCGGCCTGGCGCAGCGCGTCGACCACCTTCATCAGGGATTCCACCGTGCCCCGTACGGTGCCGGAGCAGGCTTCCATGCGCTGGATGGTCGGCAGCGAAAGGCCGGACAGCCGGGCCAGCTCACGCTGATCGATCGCGAGCAGCGCGCGGGCGGCCTTCATCTGGGGTCCGGTGATCATGAGTTACTACTATAGATGTCTGAGACATCTGTAGCGAGATCTTAGACCCCCTTATCCACGTGTCAAGCGGATTCAAGCCGCGGGCACGTGCAGCGCCGGCGCGTTCACGATCACATGGTCTTCGAGGGCCGCCTCGGGGGCGCCGGCGGATCCGCTCGACTGGCTGAGGTAGCTGGCGACGGCCACGTCCAGCAGCGCGATGCCCACCACCGCCGCGGTCGCGAGCCGGATGCGGGCGCGGTCGGCGCGACGTTCCTCGCCTGCGAGCCACAGGCTGCCGAGGTCGACGAGGTCCCCGGCCACCCGCGCCCACATCCATTCAGCCGTGCCGCGGTCGGACAGCCGGCCGATGCCGGCGGCCACCTCGCGCGCTCCGAATGCGCGCACCAGCGCCGTGTGCGGACGCGCGCCGATCAGTCGGGTCAGCACATCCGGCGCGAGCAACTCGGCGAATCCGAGCCCGATGCTGAACCAGCCGAGACCCCTGGCGAGCTGATGAGCGCCGTCCCGTGTCGCGTGACCGGCGGCCTGAGCGTCCTGGTACATAATGGGTGCCTCTCGCTTGCTACGCCCGTCAGCGCGAGCAGTTTCCGTACCGCGACGGCGATGGAGGTGCACGATGGCGAAGCGGAAGGTGCTGGTGGCCGGTGCGTCGGGTCTGGTGGGGCTCGCGGCCGTGCGCGAGTTCGCGGCGCGGCCCGATTGGGCCGTGGTCGGTGTGTCGCGGCGCCGGCCGGCGGGCATCGACGGGGCGGAGCTCCACTCGCTCGATCTGCTCGACGCGGCGGCCTGCGAGCGGCTGATCACCGACGCCGGCGGCGACGTCACGCATCTGGTGTACGCCGCGCTGCAGGAGCAGCCGGGTCTGATGCCGGGCTGGCTCGACGACGAGCTGATCGCCCGCAACGGCGCGATGCTGCGGAACCTGTTCGAGCCGCTGTCCCGCGTCGCCGAGGGGCTCGAGCACGTGTCGCTGCTGCACGGCACCAAGGCGTACGGGCTGCACCACCCGGAGGTCGGTCAGGACGGGTTGCACCTGCCGCTGCGCGAGCGGGAGCCGCGCCGGCCGCATCCGAACTTCTACTTCGTACAGGAAGACTACCTGCGCGAGAAGCAGCGCGAACGGCCGTTCGGGCTGACCGTGTTTCGGCCGACCGTCATCTACGGCGACGCGCCGGGCGCGAACATGAATCCGCTGCTGCCCATCGCCGTCTACGCGGCGCTCGAGCGCGCCGCCGGCCGCCCGCTCGCGTTTCCCGGGCCGCGCTACGAGCATCGGGTGATGGAGGCGGTCGATTGCGACCTGCTGGCCCGGGCGCTGGTCTGGGCGGCCGGCGACCGCGCCGCGTGGGGCGGCACGTTCAACGTGACGAACGGCGACACGTTCAGTTGGCCCCACGTATGGCCGGCGATCGCGGACGAGCTCGGCATGGCGGTGGGGCCCGTGCGGCCGATGTCGTTCGTGAACGATCTGCCGAAGCGCGACGCCGAGTGGGCGGCGCTGGTCGAGCGCCACGGGCTGCACGCGCCGCCGTCGATCGTCGAGCTGGTCGGCTACAACTCGCTCGTCTACGCCGACTTCCTGATCAGCGGGCCCGGCGCGAGCGGACCGGACATCGCCGGACCGGTGCTGAACAGCACCATCGCGATCCGGCAGGCCGGGTTCCACGAGTGCATGGACACCGAGGACATGTTCCGCAAGTGGCTGCGCCGGCTGCAGCAGCGCGGCGTGTTGCCGCCGGCCTGAGCGCTGGGGCGGACCGCTAGCCGCGCCGGCTTTCGATGAGCGCCCGGCGCGCCTGCTGCTGCAGAGCGCCCGCGGGCAGGCGATCGACCCAGCGCCGCGCCTTCTCCGGCTCGGTGACCGCCCAGACGGTGGCCAACTGCTCGGCGGCGACACCGCGGTAGGCTTCCGGGAAGCGCTCGAGCGACCGGGCCAGCTCGTCGGGGCGCGCGAGCGCGAGCTCCAGCGCCATCCGGCCGGCCAGCTCGAAGGCGAGTTTCCCGTCCACGTTCTGCATCGCGTGCTCGAGTGCGGCCCAGGGATTCTGCTCCGCCCACTGATCGTACACCGTGGTGAGCGCCTGCTGCGCCGGCGCGGCGTCGTCGAAGCGGGCGAGCCATTCGGCGGCCGCCCGAGGATTCGACTCGGCGACACGATACGCGTAGCGGTCCATCAGGCGCGCGCGGGTGGGCCCTTCGGGCATCGCGCCGATCAACTCACCGGCCTGCTGCGGCAGCGCGTCGATGTAGCCTTCCATCACCGTCACGTGCAGATCGGCGGCGTCGCGCGCGGTGCTCGAGCGAACCCACTCGTAGGCGGCGACCGGATCGTGCCGCGACCAGACCTCGAGCACGCGCTGCACGCCGTGCTCGCGCACCGCTCCTTCGGGCAGCGCGAGCAGTTCGTTCAGCGCGAAGACCGGATCGGCGGCGGCGATGCCCGCGTAGGCGGCGAGCCAGGTCTCCAGGTCTGCGGCGTCGGCGTGGTCCCGGAGCCAGACGAGGGTCGTCTCCGGTGCGCTGGCGGCCGCCGTCCGGATCACGTCGCTGGACAGAAGCGCGCGCTGCGCAGGCGCCAGCGTGAAGAGCAGATCGAGCGCGCTGTTCGGGTCGGCAGCGAGCCGCTGCTCGAGCTCCGCCTGCAGACGCTCGAGCTGCGCCCGCTCGTCGGGCGCGCCGGCCGTCGCGGCGGGGTGCCCGGAAGTGCGTCCCGCCGGGCCGTCCGGCCTGGGCGTCTCGGTGGATGCGGTCAGGCTCGTCGAAGGGTCGGCACTCCTCGCGCCGATGGCGCCGTCGTGCAACCACAGCGCGAGCACGATGCCGGCGCCGACGGAGAGCGCGGCCGGCACCCCATAGAACAACAGCGCCCCGAGGAAAGAAGTCCGTTTCTTCATCAGGCTCCACCAGGCTCGTTTACGGGTGGAAGAAAGAAGGCGTCGTCCCTGACGCCCCGGAGCCCCGGGTTTCCTTACCGGGGGCTCCACCGTTGGGCGCGCAGGATAGCTGCGGCCGCGCCGGAAGCATAGACGCGGAAGCGTAACCCGCCAGCAGGAGGGTAACCGCGGTTGGCGCCGGCGGAAACAAATCCCCGCCGCGACGGTTGACGCTCCATCGCTCAGCCTGCATTGTCGCCGTCGCGACAGCCAGTCCGAGAAGTCCCGCCGTGAGCACGCAAACCAGGAGCCCTGCCGACGTGATCGTGGTCGGCAATTCCTCCGATGACCCCTTCGCGATCGACGTCGCCTTTTCGGTCGGCCAGACGGACGACATTGCCGACCTGATCAGCATGAAGACGTTCGCGAACTCGGAGTTCTGCCCGCGGTTCATTTCCGACGAGAACGATTTCTCGCGGATCGGTCACCACCTCGACGGCAAGACCGTGGTGATCGTCAGCACCTCCAGCCGCGCCGTCAGCCGGCAGACGCTGGCGATGCGCACGATGCTGATGGCGCGCGCGGCGAAGGAGAACGGCGCGGTCGAAGTGGTGCTGGTGGAGCCGGATCTCTACTACAGCGCGCAGGATCGGGGGCCGCGGCGTGAGCTCGGCGAGAACCCGGAGGAGCGCGATCTGCGCGACCTGAAGAAGTTCGACGGTCAGCCGTACACAGCGAAGCTGTACGGCCAGATGCTGAAGCTCGCCGGCGTCGACCGTGTGCTCACCGTGCACAACCACTCGGTGGCCGTGCAGCGCATGTTCCACGAGATCTTCGAGGGACGCTTTCACAACCTGATGCCCTACGAGATCTACGTCGACTATCTGAAGAACTCCGACATCGTGCACTACGGGCCGGAGGGCGAGGGGCTCGCGCTGTGTGCGCCCGATCAGGGTGCGCGGGATTTCGTGAAGGAGATGTACCGCCAGCTCGGGTTGCCGAAGGCCAAGTTCATCCTGCTCGACAAGGAACGCTCCGGTGAGCGCGAGGTACAGATCCGGCTGCATCCGCAGAGCGAGAGCACGTTCGAGGAGATCCGCGGTCACGACGTGGTGCTGCTGGACGACATGGTGCGCACCGGCTCCACCGTGGTGAAGACCTGTCAGTTCCTGAAACAGATCGAGCCCGGCCGGCTGGTGTTCGCCGTGACACACTTCTATGCCAGCGAAGAAGGCCGGCAGAAGATGGCGAACACCGCGATCGACGAGATCCTGACGCTGAACACGCTGCCGACGATTCTGAACCGCGACGAGCAGGGGCGGCTGCGCCGCAAGATGGTGGTGCTCAAGATCGAGGGCTGGCTCGGCCGTCAGCTCTGCCGGATCCTCGGCCTCCCGGTGCGGCAGAGCAGCAGCCTCTATCAGATCGACATGTCCTCGAAGAACCCGCGCTTCATCCGCAAGATCTGGTCGAACGATCAGCTTCCCGATCTGCACGCGGAACGTGAGCGCCGCGCCTGACGCGGATTCAATCGCCGACGGCAGAGTGGTATAAGTCAACCGCTATGCGAATCGAGCGGCGGTGGTGACGCAGGGCGGCCTCGAAGGCGGGATCAGCAGAAGCAACGTCTGGCTGTACGGCGCGGTCGGGATGCCGCTGGCGCTGCTCGGCTACCCCCTCGGCATCTGGCTGCCCCGCGCGTACGACACCTACATCGGTCTCGAAACCGCCGCGGTGGGTGCGGTGATCACCATCGCCGCGCTGTTCGATGCGGTCACCGACCCGATGATGGGTTACGCGTCCGACCGCTTCCGCACCCGCTGGGGCCGGCGCCGGCCGTGGGTGCTCGGCGGCGCGCCGTTTCTCGCGCTGGCGCTGTACTTCCTGCTGAATCCGGAGCAGGGCGATACCGTCTATTACCTGGCGTTCTGGTTCGTCTTCCTGCGCATCGGCACGACCATGCTCGGCGTGCCCTACGCCGCGTGGGGCATGGAACTGTCGCGCGACTACGACACCCGTACGCGCCTGCAGGCGTCGCGGGAAGTGTTCGTGCTGATCGGGCTGATCGTCGCCGCGGCGATTCCGGCGGTGGTGGAATACCTGTACCGCGAGGACACCACGGCGGTGCAGGTGCTCGAGTCGTACACCTGGCTCGCGGTGCCGCTGCTGCTGGTGGTGCCGCTGATCGTCGTGCTGCGTCTGCCGGAACCGCCGCCGAGCACCCGCGAAGGGGTGGTGCCGTTCGTCGGCTCGCTCGGCCTGATGTACCGCAACAAGCTGTTCCTGCGGGCGCTCGGCATCGAGCTGCTGGTCGGCGGCGGCGAAGCGTTCCGCAATGCGCTGTCGTTGTACTTCATCCAGGACTACATCGGCGCCACGTTCGCCGGTGTGCTGTACTGCGTGTACTTCGGGATGGGACTCGCCGCGATCCCGGTGTGGAACCATCTGGCGCGCCGCTTCGGCAAGCACCGTTCGCTGTCCGTGGCCATCATCCTGGTCAGCATCGTGAGCGTCGCGATCTTCACGCTCGATCACGGCCAGATCGCCGCGTTCTACGTGCTGTTCGCGGTGAAGGGGTTCTGCTTCGGCTCGTTCGCGTATCTGCCCCGGGCGATGGTGGCGGACGTGGTGGACCTCGACACGCTGCGCACCGGCGACGCCCGCACGGGCGGCTACTTCTCGATCTTCAATTTCATGACGAAGACCGCGCAGGCGTTCAGCGGCCCGGCACTGGTCGCGCTGGCGCTGGTCGGTTACGACACCAGCCTCGGCGCCACCAACACGGCCGCAGAGCTGACCTGGTTGGGCGTGCTCTATGCGATCGTGCCGACGGTGTCGTTCTCGGTCGCGCTGTACCTCGCCTGGACGTGGCCGCTCACGGCCGAGAAACATGCGCAGCTCGAGCGCCTGCTGGCCCGGCGCGAGCAGCGCCGCCGGCGCGTTGCGGCCGGCGGCACGCCGCTCGCCGACGGTGCCGCGACGCCGGTCTGACGGATCAGCTCTGGTCCTTCGAGCCCGGCAGCGCGGCGAGCAGCGCCTCGTCCACTTTTCCGGTGGCGGCGTAGGCGGTCAGACGCTGGTCGTCGATACTCATCACGATTTCCTCGGTGACGGCGTCGACACACGAGCGCCAGGCCCGCAGCCCCGGAGTTCCGGCGGTGTAGCTGCGGCAGAAATCCCGGGCTGCCGACTCGATGCGGCCATGGGTGACGGCGATGCCGTCGAGCGTCGCGAGATCGTCGGGCGACCAGCGGAACGACGTGTCGGCTGCGGCCGCTCCGGAGAGGGTCAGAGCGGCGACGGCGAAAGCGAACTTGTGCATGTGCTTCTCCGTTGGCGACGCGCGGGATGCGCTCGAACGGGAAGATGCGCGAGCGGGCGAAACGGTCGCAGGTGTGTCGGGTCGTCTGCTCGGGTTATGCTTGCGCCCCATGGCCAAGAGCACCATCGACCTCGACCGACTGCCGCGCATCGATCGGCCCGGCCGCATCGCGATCCTGTGCTCCAAGTGGTACCCGGAGCTGGTGGAGAGCATGGCTTCGGCGTGCCGCGGGGTGCTGGAGCGGGCGGGCTACCGGCGCATCGAGACGCACGTGCTGCCGGGCTCGCTCGAGCTGCCGCTCGCGGCCGCCGACCTGCTCGCCGAGGACCGCGCCGGCGAGCTCGACGCGATCGTCTGCTTCGGCGTGATCGTCAAGGGCGAGACGCTGCACTTCGAGATGATCAGCAACGCGTGCATGAACGGGCTGGCCCGGGTCAGCCTGGACTACCGGCGGCCGGTGGTGGTGGAAGTGCTGCCCGTGCTCGACATCGAGCACGCCCGCGCCCGAGCCGGCGACGACGAGTACAACAAGGGGTACGAGGCGGCCGCGGCGGCGCTCGAGATGATCGCCTGGCGCCGCCGGGTCACGACTGGGCCTGCCTGAGCAGGCGTTCCTTCTGGCGGTTCCACTCGCGGGCCTTCTCGGTGGCCCGCTTGTCATGCTGCTTCTTCCCTTTGGCGAGCGCGAGCTCGCACTTCACCCGGGGACCCTTCCAGTACAGCGCCGTGGCGATGCAGGTGTAACCCTTCTGTTGCGTCGCCGCGTGAATCTGCGCGATCTCCCGGGCGTGCAGCAGGAGCTTGCGGGTGCGCTGCGGATCGGGCACCACGTGCGTGGAAGCGCTGGGGAGCGGCGTGATGTTCGCGCCGAGCAGCCACGCCTCACCGTCCTTGATCAGCACGTAGGAGTCGACGAGCTGTACCTTGCCTTCGCGCAGGCTCTTCACCTCCCAGCCCTCGAGCGCGATCCCGGCCTCGAAGCGTTCTTCGAGGTGATAATCGTGCCGGGCGCGCCGGTTCACCGCGATGGTGCCGGGCGGCGTCTTGCGCTTGACCTTGCTCATCGGCCGATTATAGGGGCGATGGTTGTGGCGGTTATACCGTTACGCCACAATGCGCCGCCATCACCGGCAACTGAGGCGATGATGGCCGCACGCAGCGAATCGCGGCATGGGATGTGGTCCGGCCGTTGGCTGTTCATTCTCGCGGCCGCGGGATCCGCGGTCGGCCTCGGCAACATCTGGAAGTTCCCGTATCTGGCCGGCGCGAACGGCGGCGCCGCGTTCGTGCTGATCTACCTCGCGTGCATCGCGCTGGTCGGCGTTCCGATCATGATGGCCGAGGTGATGCTGGGCCGCGAAGGCCGGCAGAGCCCCATCAACACGATGCGCGCGCTGGTGCGGCAGCACCACCGTCATCCCGCCTGGGTGCTGATCGGCTGGCTCGGCGTGATCGCCGGCTTCCTGATCCTGTCGTACTACGTGGTGATCGCCGGATGGGCGCTGCACTACATCGTCGAGATGGCGCGTGGCGCGCTGGCCGGTGCGACTGCGGCCGAAGCCTCCGGCCGGTTCGAGAGTTTCCTGCAGAGCCCGTGGCGGGTCGTGCTCTGGCAGACCGTTTTCATGGCCTGGACCGTCTACATCATCGGACGCGGCGTTGTGAAGGGGCTCGAAGCGGCGATCCGCTGGTTCATGCCGCTCCTGTTCCTGATCATGATCGTGCTGCTCGGTTACGCGCTGACCACCGACGGCTTCCGCCAGGGCTTCGAGTTCATGTTCGGGTTCGACTGGGCGGAGGTGAGCGGCGAGACGGTTCTGGCTGCAATGGGTCAGGCGTTCTTCACGCTGAGTCTCGGCATGGGCGCGATGATGGCGTACGGGGCGTACCTGCCGAGCAACACCTCCATCGGCAGCGCCGTGGCCACCATCGTACTGCTGGATACGCTGGTGGCGCTCACGGCCGGGCTCGTCATCTTCCCGATCGTGTTCACCAACGGCCTGCAGCCGGATCAGGGCCCCGGCCTGATGTTCGTCACGCTGCCGCTCGCGTTCGGCAACATGCCGCTCGGCAGCCTGTTCGGCACCTTGTTCTTCGTGCTGGTGGCGTTCGCGGCCATCACGTCGGCGATCTCCATCGCCGAGCCGACGCTCGCCTATCTGGTCGAGACGTACAACGCCAAGCGCCGGCGGGTGTCGGTCTCGATCGGGGTGATCGCCTGGATCATCGGCCTCGGCACGGCGTTCTCGTTCAACCTCTGGAGCGACGTGCACTTCGGCGGCCAGCGCACGTTCTTCGAGCTGGTCGACCACGTCTCGCAGAACATCATGCTGCCGGTCGGCGGCATGCTGATCGCGCTGTTCGCGGCGTGGGCGCTGCCGAAGACGGTGATCGGCGCGCAGCTCGGTTTCCAGGCGGGCTGGGCGAACGTGCTGTGGAAGCTGATCGCCGGGGTGGTGGCGCCGCTCGGGGTGCTCGCGGTGTTCCTGGTGCAATCGGGCCTGGTACGGGGCGTGTTCGCGCCGTGAACAGCTCGGGAGCCACAGGGTGCCGGTGATCCACCGCAAGGCTCTGCTGCCGCTGCCCGTCGGCGCGGTGTTCGACGTGGTCTGGGACGTGCGCCGGTATCCGGACTTTCTGCCGTGGTGCGACGAGGCCAGCGTGCTGGAGGAGCACGACCGGGAGGTGGTGGCGGAGCTGTCGATCCGGGCGCTCGGCCTGCACGAGCGCTTCACCACCCGCAACGTGATGATCCCGTACGAGCGTATCGAGCTGCATCTGGTGTCCGGTCCGTTCAAGACGTTCGAGGGCGCCTGGCACTTCAAACGCCTCGGCAACGACGAGGGCGCCCGGGTGGAGCTCGATCTGCGCTTCGAGCTCGCCGGTGCGCGCGCGCTGATCGGCGGGGCGTTCTCCGGTGTCTTCACGCGCGCGGCCGATCAGATGGTGGACGCGTTCTGCGAGCGCGCGATGGCGCTGAACCGCGTATGACGGCGACGACGATCGAAGTGGAAGTGGTCTACGCGTTGCCGCGCCGGGCCCATCGGCTGACGCTGTCGCTGCCGGCGGGGGCCACGGTGGCGGATGCGCTCGCCGCGGTCGCCGATCGCACGCCGTTCGACGGCCTCGACCTCGACGGCGCGCCGGTCGGGGTGTTCGGCGACCGGGCGGAGCGGGGCCGGCCGCTCCGGGACGGCGATCGCGTGGAGATCTACCGTCCGCTCGCGATCGATCCGCGTGAAGCGCGGCGCCGGCGGGCCCGCGCTGCCGGCCGCTAGGATTCGTCGTCCGTTTCGGCGTCGGCGGAGGCGCTGGCCGTCGTCGGCTCGTGTTCCTCCGTCGCCTTCGCCGACGACGGCGCGTAGTCGCCGGTGAAATACGCGAGGACGTCGTTCTCGAAGTACAGGCTGACCCGTTTCTGGTCGCTGTAGTAGCCCGGGATCTGCAGCGTGTAGATGTAGTCCCAACGATCCTTCTCGAACGCGTGCCGAAGCACCGGTTCACCCATCACGTAGGCGACCTGGCTGCGCGTCATGCCCGGCTTCAGCCGGTCGATCATTTCCTGGGTGATCACGTTGCCCTGCTGGACCGCGACCTTGTGGACCCGGGGCAGACTGCATCCCACCTGCGCGGCGAGCGCCGCCGCGAGCAGAGCGAGTATCAATGGACGCATGGAGCTTCGCAGCGCATCGAAAAACAGCCGCGGATGGTAGTCGAGGCGTCGACCGGCGTCGAGCTACTCCACCGCTTCGTCGAGCAGACTCCGGGCATAGGCTCGCGACTTGTCGGTGATGCCCGCGCCGGCCAGCATCCGCGCGAGCTCCTCGACGCGCTTGTCGGCGCCGAGCGGCTCGATCGAGGTCTCCTGCCGCTCGTCCTTGCGTACCTGCAGGTGATGGTGCCCGAGCGCCGCCACCTGGGGCGCATGGGTCACGCAGATCACCTGCGAATGCGCGGCCAGCGAGCGCAGCAGCCGGCCGACCACGTCCGCGGTGGTGCCGCCGACGCCGACGTCCGCTTCGTCGAGCACGAGGCAGGGCAGCGCCGATTTCTCCGCGGCGACCACCTGGATGGCCAGGCTGATGCGCGCCTGCTCACCCCCCGAGGCGATCCGGGCGAGCGGTCCGGCCGGATAGCGGGGGTTGGTGGTCACGTGGAATTCCACCGTTTCGAGCCCCGTTTCGCCGAGCGCGTCGGCGAACACCAGCTCGAGCTTGCCGCCCCTGATGCCGAGGGTCTCGATGCAGCGGCTCACCGCCTTCGCGAAGCCGCGCGCGGCCGCGCGGCGCGCTTTCGACAGCACCGCCGCCTGCCGGCGGTAGTCCGCCTCGGCGGCCGCGGCGGAGCGCTCCAGCGCCTCGAGCGCGGAACGGTCGGTGGAGATCGAGTCCAGCTCCCGACGCAGCTCGGCCGTGTGCTCCACCAGCCGCTCCGCCGGCACCCGGTGCTTGCGGGCCAGCTCGTGGATCGCGCCGAGGCGGCTGTCCAGCTCCGCCAGGTGCTCGGGATCGAGCTCGAGGGATTCGTCGTAGCTGCGCAGATCGCGCACCGCGTCGGTCAGCAGATCGTCCGCCGCGCGCAGCGCGTCGCGCGCCGCGGTGAGGCGCGGATGCTCGTCGTCGAGCCCGTCGAGCAGCCGGAGCACCCGACCGAGCGCGGCCTCCTCCTCCAGCGCGTTCAGCGAGGCGGCCACGGCCGCACGCAGGTCGTGGGCCTGGGACAGGCGCCGGTGCTCGGCTTCCACCGCTTCGAGCTCGCCGGCGCGCAGATCGAGCGCGTCCAGCTCGTCGAGCTCGTAGCCGAGAAGGCGGGCCCGGTCCTCGCGCTGGGCGAGGCTGCGGCTGAGCTCGGCGGCCTCCTGGCGGGCTTTCTGCCACTGCCGGAAGCTCGCGCGTACCTGGCGGCGCAGCTCGTGGTCGACCCCGTAGTCGTCCAGCAGCGCGAGCTGCACCTTGGGGTCGGCGAGGCGCTGGTTCTCATGCTGGCCGTGGATGTCCACCAGATCCTCGCAGAGTGCCCGCAGCACCTGCAGCGTGACCGGACTGCCGTTGATGAACGCGCGGGACCGGCCGTCGGCGCTCACTACCCGGCGCACCAGGCAGCGGCCGGGCTCCTCCGGGTCGGTGAGCGCTTGCTCATCGAGCAAGCGGCGCGAGGCCGGGTGGGCGCTCAGGTCGAACTCGGCGGTGACTTCGGCCCGCGAGGCGCCGGGGCGCACGGCGGTGCTGTCGGCGCGCTCACCGAGCACCAGGCCCAGCGCGCCGAGCAGGATCGATTTCCCGGCGCCGGATTCGCCGGTGATCACCGTGAGGCCGCCGGAGAAGGCGATGTCCAGCGAAGCGACCAGGGCAAAGTCCCGGATCGTGAGCGCTTTGAGCACCGCGGTTGTCATAGCTTGACGAGAGCCGGAGAAGGTTCATAACTTTCGCTTAGTTAGTTCGCAATGCCAATGAGAAAGCAAGGGGACGATCGCCTCGACGAGCGCGCGCAGCGGGTGTTCAAGCTGTTGGTGGAGCAGTACATCGCCCACGGCCACCCGGTGCCGTCGCGGGCGCTCGCGCATCAGCCCGGGGTGGAGGTGAGCCCGGCCACGGTGCGTAACATCCTTGCCGATCTGGAAAGTCAGGGACTGGTGCGCTCCCCGCACACGTCCGCCGGCAAGGTGCCCACGCACCGCGGGCTGCGCTTCTTCGTGGACAGCCTGCTCACGGTCGAGCCGCTGGACGAGGACCAGGTGAGAGCCCTCGAGGGCGAGTTGAATCCGGATCTCTCGCCCAAGGAGCTCGTGGAATCGGCCTCGAACCTGCTCTCGCACCTGACGCGGATGACCTGCGTGATCACGCTGCCGCGGCGCGATCAGGTGGCGCTGCGCCACGTCGAGTTCCTGCCGCTGTCCGGCCGCCGGGTGCTGGTGATCCTGGTGCTGAACGACCGCGAGGTGGAGAACCGCGTCATTCACACCAGCCGCGAGTACCAGGCGACGGAGCTGACGCAGGCAGCCAACTACATCAACCGCGAGTTCGGCGGGCTGTCGCTGCTGCGGGTGCGCGAGGCGCTGCTCGCCAGCATGCAGGCGGACAAGGACCGGATGGACAGCCTGATGCAGACGGCCCTCGACATCGCCTCGCGGGCGTTCGAGCCGAGCGATGAGGGTGAGCACGAGCTGGTGATCGCCGGCGAGAGCAACCTGCTCACGTTCGGCGACACCGAGCAGGTGCGGCGCCTTTTCGACGCGTTCTCGCGCAAGAGCGGAATTCTGCATCTGCTCGACCGGTGCCTGAACTCCGAAGGCATTCAGCTCTTCATCGGTCACGAGTCGGGCCACCAGCTGCTCGACGAGGTGAGCCTGATCACCTCCTCCTACGAGGTGAAAGGCAAGCTGGCCGGCGTGCTCGGCGTGGTCGGTCCCACCCGGATGGCCTATCAGGAGGTCATTCCGGTGGTGGATGTGACCGCCCGCGTGCTGAGCGCAGCGATGAACGCTTGAATTCCGCCGCGCGCCACCCCAGATAAGCGACAAGGCCCTGAGGGAGCCGTGGGTTCCCCAGGGCGTCGCGCATTTGCAATCGGGAGGTTCAGTCGAGATGGCGGAAGAGAAGGATCGAGCCAGCGTCCCCGCGGATGCCGGTGCCCCGGACGAGGTGGCGGGGACGGCGGACGGGCAGGCGCCCTCCGCCGAGGGTGAGGCGCCGCCCACGCAGGACGAGGCGCGCTCCCCGGAAGCTCTGGCGGCTGAGCTCGAGGAAGCCCGGCAGCAGGCGGAGCGCTACCGGGACCAGGCCCTCAGGGCTCAGGCCGAGTGCGAGAACGTCCGCCGGCGGGCCAGCCGGGACGTCGAGAACGCGCACAAGTACGCGCTCGAGCGCTTCACCGCGGACCTGCTCCCCGTGCTCGACAGCCTGGAGAAGGCGGTCGAGGTTGCCTCGGCCACGAAGGGCGCCGAATCCATCGCCGAGGGCGTGGAGCTCTCGCTGAAGCTGTTCCTGACGACGGCGGAGAAATACGGCATCCAGCGCATCGACCCGTTGGGTGAGCCGTTCGACCCGCAGCTCCACGAGGCGATGACCCTGGTGCCGAGCGAGACCGCCGAGCCGAACTCGGTGGTGGACGTGATGCAGCGGGGCTATCTGCTGAACGGGCGGCTGGTGCGGGCCGCGAAGGTGGTGGTCGCGAAGGCGCCGGACGCCGGCGCCAGCAACGGCCAGTGAGGCCGGCGACGAATTTCCGGTGGCGGGGTTGAAAGGCCGCGGCGCGCACCGATATAGCGGAAAGGACTTGGAGAATTCGAGATGGGCAAGATCATCGGTATCGATTTGGGCACCACGAACTCGTGCGTGGCCGTCATGGAAGGCAAGGACCCCAAGGTCATCGAGAACGCCGAAGGTGATCGCACCACGCCCTCCATCGTCGCCTACACCGATGATGGAGAGACCCTGGTCGGTCAGAGCGCGAAGCGCCAGGCCGTGACGAACCCGAACAACACGCTGTTCGCGGTCAAGCGGCTGATCGGGCGCAAGTTCTCGGACGCCGTGGTGCAGAAGGACATCAACATGGTGCCCTACAAGATCGTCGCGGCGAAAAACGGCGACGCGTGGATCGAGGTGAAGGGCGAGAAGCTCGCCCCGCCGCAGATCTCGGCCGAGGTGCTGAAGAAAATGAAGCGCACGGCCGAGGAGTACCTCGGCGAGGAAGTCACCGAGGCGGTGATCACGGTGCCCGCGTACTTCGACGATTCGCAGCGCCAGGCGACCAAGGACGCCGGCCGCATCGCCGGCCTCGAGGTGAAGCGCATCATCAACGAGCCCACCGCGGCCGCGCTCGCCTACGGCATGGACAAGAAGCGCGGCGATACCAAGATCGCCGTGTACGACCTCGGCGGCGGTACGTTCGACATTTCGATCATCGAGATCGCCGAGGTGGACGGCGAGCACCAGTTCGAGGTGCTTTCGACCAACGGGGACACGTTCCTCGGGGGCGAGGATTTCGACAAGAAAATCATCGACTATCTGGTCGCGGAGTTCAAAAAGGACCAGAAGATCGACCTCAACGCCGATCCGCTGGCGCTGCAGCGGCTGAAGGAGGCCGCGGAGAAGGCCAAGATCGAGCTGTCCGCGAGCCAGCAGACCGAGATCAACCTGCCGTACATCACCGCGGACCAGACCGGCCCGAAGCACCTGGTGATGAAGCTGACCCGAGCCAAGCTCGAGTCGCTGGTGGAAGATCTGGTGGAGCGTACGCTCGAGCCCTGCAGGATCGCGCTGTCCGACGCGGGTCTGTCGGCCTCGCAGATCGACGACGTGATCCTGGTCGGCGGTCAGACCCGGATGCCGCTGGTGCAGGCCAGGGTGAAGGAGTTCTTCGGCAAGGAGCCGCGCCGTGACGTGAACCCGGACGAGGCCGTGGCGATCGGCGCCGCGATTCAGGCGGCGGTGCTGTCCGGCGACGTCAAGGACGTGCTGCTGCTCGACGTCACGCCGCTGTCGCTCGGCATCGAGACGCTGGGCGGAGTGATGAGCACGCTGATCGAGAAGAACACGACGATCCCGACCAAGAAGACGCAGATCTTCTCGACCGCGGACGACAACCAGACGGCCGTGACGATCCACGTGCTGCAGGGCGAGCGCAAGCAGGCGTCGCAGAACAAGTCGCTCGGCAAGTTCGACCTGACCGACATTCCGCCGGCGCCGCGCGGCGTGCCGCAGATCGAGGTCAGCTTCGACATCGACGCGAACGGCATCCTGAACGTCTCGGCGAAGGACAAGGCGACCGGCAAGGAGCAGTCGATCGTCATCAAGGCGCAGAGCGGTCTGTCCGAGGACGAAATCCAGAAGATGATCCGCGACGCCGAAGCGCACTCCGAGGAGGACGCCAAGTTCGAGGAGATGGTCAACCTGCGCAACCAGGCCGACGCGCTGGTGCATGCCAGCCGCAAGAGCCTGAAGGAAGCGGGTGACAAGGCATCCGACGAGGACAAGCAGGCGATCGAGTCGGCCGCGAATGCGCTCGAGGAAGCGATCAAGAAGGGCGACAAGGCCGACATCCAGTCGAAGATGGAGACGCTGTCGGAGGCTTCCGCGAAACTCGCGCAGAAGATGTACGCGAGCCAGGCGGAGTCGCAGGCGGACAGCGGCACCACCGGCGAGACGAGCGACGGCGACACCGTCGATGCGGAGTTCGAGGAGGTCGACGACAAGAAGAACAAGCAGGGGTAATCGCCGCCCGAGGGCTGCTATCCTTCGCACATGCCGAAACGCGACTACTACGAGGTACTGGGTATCTCCCGGGACGCCGGTGAGGCCGAGATCAAGAAGGCCTACCGGCGTCTCGCCATGAAGTACCACCCGGACCGCAACCCGGGCGACGAGAAAGCCACCGAGCGGTTCCGCGAAGCCAGCGAAGCCTACGAGGTGCTGGCGGACCCGGAGAAGCGCGCGGCCTACGACCGCTTCGGGCACGCCGGCGTCGACGGAAGCAGCGGCTTCGGCAGCGGCTTCGGCGCGGGCAGCTTCAGCGACATCTTCAGCGACGTGTTCGGCGACATCTTCGGTGCCGCCGGCGCGCGCACGCGCAGCAGCGTGACGCGCGGCGCGGACCTGCGCTACACGCTCGAGCTCGACCTCGAGCAGGCGGTGCGGGGCGACACCGTCGAGATCAAGATTCCGGTGCTCGCGACCTGCGACGTCTGCGACGGCAGCGGCGCGCGACCGGGCACCTCGCCGAGCGCCTGCCCCGATTGCGGCGGGCTCGGCCAGATTCGCGTGGCCCAGGGCTTCTTCTCGCTGCAGCAGACCTGCCCGCGCTGCCGCGGCTCCGGCGAGATCGTCACCGATCCGTGCGCGAAGTGCGGCGGCCGCGGCCGGGTGGACAAGCGCAAGACGCTGAACGTGCGGATTCCCCCCGGTGTCGACACCGGCGACCGCATCCGGCTGGCCGGCGAAGGCGAAGCCGGCTTGCGGGGCGGGCCACCCGGCGACCTGTACGTGCAGATCGAGGTCCGCGAGCACCCGATCTTCACCCGCGACGGCAAGAATCTGTACTGTGAAGTGCCGATCACGTTCGTCGACGCGGCGCTCGGCGGCGAGCTCGACGTGCCGACACTGGACGGCCGCGTGAAGCTGAAGATTCCGCCGGAAACCCAGACCGGCCGGGTGTTCCGGCTGCGCGGCAAGGGCGTCACGCCGGTGCGCGGCGGCGGTGTGGGCGATCTGCTCTGCCGGGTGGTCGTGGAGACGCCGGTGAACCTCACCGAGAAGCAGAAGGCGCTGCTGCGCGAGTTCCAGCGCTCCGTCTCCGACGGGGGCGAGCGTCACTCGCCGAAGGGCAGCTCGTGGTTCAAGGGTGTGAAGGACTTCTTCGACGGGCTGACGAGCTGATCCGGCGCGTCTCGGGTCGATCGCGATCGGGAGATCGCGCCTACAGCGGAGTGGGTATGACACGCGTAGCCGTCACCGGCGCCGCCGGACGAATGGGGCGGACGCTGATCCAGGCACTCGAGCAGGCCGAGGATCTGAGCCTGACGGCGGCGCTCGAGCGCGCCGGCTCCAGCCTGATCGGCACGGATGCCGGCGAGCTGGCCGGTGTCGGCTCGCTCGGCGTGCCGGTGCGTGACGATCTCGCGGCCGCGGTCGACCGGTTCGACACGCTGATCGATTTCTCGGTGCCGGCCGCGACGCTGGCGAACCTCGACGTCTGCCGTGCCCACGGCCGGGCGATGGTGATCGGCACCACCGGCATCGATCCGGACGGCGTCGCGCGGATCCGCGAGGCATCGGCCGTGATCCCGATCCTGTTCGCGCCGAACATGTCGGTCGGCGTGAACCTCGCGTTCCGGCTCGCCGAGCTCGCCACGCAGGTGCTCGGTGACACGGTGGACATCGAGATCGTCGAGGCGCACCACCGGCACAAGATCGATGCACCGTCCGGGACGGCGCTCCGGCTCGGCGAGGTGGTCGCGCGCACGCTCGGCCGCGATCTCGCCGAGATCGCCGTGTACGACCGCCACGGCGCGCTCGGCCCGCGGCAGCGCGGGACGATCGGATTCGCGACGGTGCGCGCCGGCGACATCGTCGGCGACCACACGGTGATCTTCGCGGGCCAGGGCGAACGGCTCGAGATCACGCACCGGGCCGAGAGCCGGATGAACTTCGCTCAGGGCGCGCTGCGGGCGGTGCGATTCCTGCAGCAGCATCGGCATGGCCTGTTCGACATGCAGGATGTACTGGGCTTCGGCACCGGCGTCCGGTAAACTTCCGCGCCCAGCAAAGGCGGGTTCGATCCCAGGTTCCGATCGCCCGCCTTTCTTGCAACGGTCCTCCGCCGTCTTCCGGATCCAATACAGCTTCCGAGGTAGGCCCCATTGACGGATGAGTACGTTCCGGCTCTGCTGGTGCTCGAGGACGGCAGCGTGTTCCGCGGCCGCTCGATCGGCGCGTTGGGCACGAGCGTCGGCGAGGTGGTGTTCAACACCGCGATGACCGGCTATCAGGAGATCCTGACCGATCCCTCGTACAGTCGCCAGATCATCACCTTCACGTACCCGCAGATCGGCAACACCGGGGTCAACGACGAGGACGTGGAGTCCGACCGCGTGCACGCCGCCGGCGTCGTGATCCGGCAGTTGCCGCGCCGCGCGAGCAGCTGGCGCATGCAGCGCACGCTCCCCGAGTTCCTCGCGGCCGAGGGCGTGATCGGCATCGCCGGCGTCGACACGCGGCGGCTCACCCGGCTGATCCGCGAGAAGGGCGCGATGGCCGGCTGCATCGTTGCCGGTCCCGGGGCCGTCGAAGCGGAAGCGCTCGCGGCCGCCCGGTCGTTTCCCGGTCTCGCCGGCATGGACCTCGCGAAGGAGGTCAGCCGCCGCGACGTGGGCACCTGGACGCAGACCAGCTGGCAGCGCGGACGCGGCTACGGGACCCTCGAAACGCCGCGCTTTCACGTGGTGGCGTACGACTTCGGCGTGAAGCAGAGCATTCTGCGCCTGCTGGCGGACCGTGGCTGTCGGATCACGGTCGTGCCGGCCACCACACCGGCGAGCGACGTGCTCGAGCTCGAGCCGGACGGCGTGTTCCTGTCGAACGGCCCGGGCGACCCGGAACCGTGCGGCTACGCGATCGACGCGATCCGCGAGCTGATGGATCGCGACGTGCCGCTGTTCGGCATCTGTCTCGGGCATCAGCTCATGGCGCTCGCGAGCGGCGGGCGCACCGTGAAGATGCCGCACGGCCACCACGGCGCCAACCACCCGGTGAAGGACCTGCGCGACAATCGCGTGCTCGTCACCAGCCAGAACCACGGTTTCGCGGTGGACGCCGAGCGGCTGCCGAACTGCCTGACGGTGACCCACGTGTCGCTGTTCGACGGCACGCTGCAGGGGCTGCGCCGCACCGACCGGCGCGCGCTCGGCTTCCAGGGACATCCGGAGGCGAACCCCGGCCCGCAGGACTGCAGTTACCTGTTCGACGAGTTCATCCGGATGATGGAAGGCGCCGATGCCTAAGCGCACCGACCTCGAGTCCATCCTGATCCTCGGGGCCGGACCGATCGTGATCGGTCAGGCGTGCGAGTTCGACTACTCCGGCGCGCAGGCCTGCAAGGCGCTGAAGGAGGAGGGCTACCGGGTCGTGCTGGTGAACTCGAACCCGGCGACGATCATGACCGATCCGTCGATGGCCGACGCCACCTACATCGAGCCGGTGGAATGGCGCACCGTGGCGAAGATCATCGAGGTCGAGCGGCCGGACGCGCTGCTGCCGACCATGGGCGGCCAGACGGCGCTCAACTGCGCGCTCGACCTCGCGCGGGAAGGTGTGCTCGAGCGGTTCGGCGTCGAGATGATCGGCGCGAGCCAGGACGCGATCGACAAGGCCGAGGACCGCGAGCGCTTCGATCAGGCGATGAAGCGCATCGGGCTCGAGTGCGCGCGCTCGGCGCTCGCGCACAGCATGGAGGAAGCGCTGCAGGTCCAGAAGCAGCTCGGCTTCCCGTGCATCATCCGGCCGTCGTTCACGCTCGGCGGCAGCGGCGGCGGCATCGCCTACAACCAGGAGGAGTTCGAGGAGATCTGCGCCCGCGGGCTCGACCTGTCGCCGACCCACGAGCTCTTGATCGACGAATCGCTGCTCGGCTGGAAAGAGTTCGAGATGGAGGTGATCCGCGACAAGGCGGACAACTGCATCATCGTCTGCTCCATCGAGAACCTCGATCCGATGGGCATCCACACCGGCGACAGCATCACGGTGGCGCCGGCGCAGACGCTGACGGACAAGGAGTACCAGCAGCTTCGCAACGCGTCGATCGCGGTGCTGCGCGAGATCGGCGTGGAGACCGGCGGCTCGAACGTGCAGTTCGCGATCAATCCCGACGACGGCCGCATCGTCGTGATCGAGATGAATCCCCGGGTGTCGCGTTCCTCGGCGCTGGCGTCCAAGGCCACCGGTTTCCCGATCGCCAAGGTGGCGGCGAAGCTCGCGGTCGGTTACACGCTCGATGAGCTCGCCAACGACATCACCGGGGTGACGCCGGCGTCGTTCGAGCCGAGCATCGACTACGTGGTCACCAAGGTGCCGCGCTTCACGTTCGAGAAGTTCGCGATGGCCGATCCGCGGCTCACCACGCAGATGAAATCGGTCGGCGAGGTGATGGCCATCGGCCGCACGTTCCAGGAATCGCTGCAGAAGGCGCTGCGCGGACTCGAAACCGGCATGAACGGGCTCGATCCGATCCTCGACCTCGGCGGCAGCGAAGTCGTGGAGACGCTGCAGCGGGAGCTCAGCATCCCCGGCGCCGACCGCATCCGCTACGTGGGGGATGCGCTGCGCTTCGGGATGAGCGTCGACGAGGTGCACGAGCTCACCGCGATCGATCCGTGGTTCCTCGCCGAGATCGAGGACCTGATCGTCACCGAGCGCACGCTCGCCGGGCGCCGCCTCGCCGACATCGGCGTGGCCGAGCTCTACGAGCTGAAGCGCAAGGGCTTCTCCGATGCGCGGCTCGCCGAGCTGGTCGGCGTCCGCGAGGAAGACGTGCGCGCGCACCGGCGCAGGCTCGGCATCCGCCCGGTATACCGGCGGGTCGACACCTGCGCGGCCGAGTTTCCGGCCGCGACCGCGTACCTCTACTCGACCTACGAGGAGGAGTGCGAAGCGAATCCCTCCGACCGGCGCAAGATCATGGTGCTCGGCGGCGGGCCGAACCGGATCGGCCAGGGCATCGAGTTCGACTACTGCTGCGTGCACGCGGCGCTCGCGATGCGCGAGGACGGGTTCGAGACCATCATGGTCAACTGCAACCCGGAGACGGTGTCGACCGACTACGACACGTCCGACCGCCTCTACTTCGAGCCCGTCACGCTCGAAGACGTGCTCGCGATCGTCGAGGTCGAGAAGCCCGAGGGCGTGATCGTGCAGTTCGGCGGCCAGACGCCGCTGAAGCTGGTCGAGCAGCTCGAGCGCGAAGGCGTGCCGATCATCGGCACGAGCCCGGATGCGATCGACCGCGCCGAGGACCGGGAGCGCTTCCAGGGGCTGATCGAGACGCTGGGGCTGCGCCAGCCGAGCAACCGCACCGCGGTGGACGAAGCCACCGGCATCGAAGGCGCGCGCGCGATCGGCTTCCCGATCGTGGTTCGGCCCTCGTACGTGCTCGGCGGCCGGGCGATGGAGATCGTCTACAACGAGGAGGAGCTGAAGCGCTATCTGCGCGACGCGGTGGTGGTGTCGAACCGCTCGCCGGTGCTGCTCGACCGCTTCCTCGATCAGGCCGTCGAGATGGACGTGGACGCGGTCTGCGACGGCAAGCGGGTCGTGATCGGCGCGATCATGCAGCACATCGAGCAGGCCGGCGTGCACTCCGGCGACTCCGCCTGCTCGCTGCCGCCGTATCGGCTCTCCCGGGAGCTGCAGGACCGGATCCGCGAGCAGGTCGAGGCGATGGCGCTCGAGCTCGGCGTGGTGGGCCTGATGAACGTGCAGCTCGCGGTGCAGGACGAAGAGATCTTCGTGCTGGAAGTGAACCCGCGCGCCTCGCGCACCGTGCCGTTCGTGTCGAAGTGCATCGGCGTGTCGCTCGCGAAGGTCGCCGCACGCTGCATGGCCGGCCGGAGCCTCGAGGAGCAGGGCTTCACCCGGGAGATCATCCCGCACTACATGAACGTCAAGGAGTCGGTGTTTCCGTTCGCGAAATTTCCCGGGGTCGACCCGATCCTCGGCCCGGAGATGAAGTCCACCGGCGAGGTGATGGGTATCGGGGAGAGCTTCGGCGAGGCGTTCGCGAAGGCGACGCTCGCCGCCAACGTGATCCTGCCGCAGCGCGGCCGGGCGTTCATCTCGGTGAAGGATTCCGACAAGCACGGCGTCGCCGCGCTGGCCCGGGACCTCGTGGACCTCGGCTTCCGGCTGGTCGCCACCCGCGGCACCGCCAAGGTGCTGAAGGACGCCGGCATCGAATGCCAGGTGATCAACAAGGTCGCGCAGGGGCGCCCGCACGTGGTCGACATGCTGAAGAACGAGCAGATCGACCTGATCGTGAACACCACCGAGGGGCATCAGTCGATCCGCGACTCCGCGGCGATCCGGCGGCTCGCACTGCAGAATAAAGTGTGCTACACCACGACCCTGGCGGGTGGCGAGGCGTTCGCGATCGCCATCCGGTATTCCCGTGAGAATCAGGAGGTCAAGGTACGGCGTCTGCAGGACCTGTACCGACGCTAGTCTCATGCCAGTTCCGATGACAGTGGAAGGCGAGCGGGCGCTGCGCGAGGAGCTCAACCGGCGCAAGTACGAGCTGCGCCCGCAGATCACCCAGGCGATCGCCGAGGCCCGGGAGCACGGCGACCTGAAGGAGAACGCCGAGTACCACGCCGCGCGCGAACAGCAGAGCTTCAACGAAGGCCGCATCCAGGAGATCGAGAGCAAGCTCGCGGATGCGCAGGTGATCGACGTCACCAAGATCACGCCCACCGGCAAGGTCATCTTCGGCGTGACCGTGACCCTGATTGACACCGAGAACGACACCGAGCTGCGCTACAAGATCGTCGGCGAGGACGAAGCCGACCTGAAGGCCGGCAAGCTCTCCGTGATGTCCCCGATCGCGCGCGCCTTGATCGGCAAGAGCGAAGGCGACACCGTGACCGTGAAGACCCCGAAGGGCGAAGTCGAGTACGAAATCGAGCGCGTCGAACACATCTGACGCGGGCCGCCGGCGCCAAGGGGCGATAGACCTCACCGGTCGTCGAAGCGGGTCGCCAGAACCTCACGGTCGTAAGGACGCAGAGGTCGAACGTGCGTCGGCCGGTGGCGGAGCGGCGGAGCGTGGCCGCGAAAGGCCGCTCCGCCACCGGCCGACACCCGCTCACGAGAACTGCATCCTTAGGCTCGCCAGGTTCTGGCGGCTAGGCTTCGCGGAAGC
The DNA here is from genome assembly GCA_036381275.1 of Pseudomonadales bacterium. Classification (GTDB taxonomy): domain Bacteria; phylum Pseudomonadota; class Gammaproteobacteria; order Pseudomonadales; family Azotimanducaceae; genus UBA7803. Next base: position 43,500 of record DASVDC010000147.1, read on the forward strand.
GTGTGAGGTTCGAAAGCTTGTGATTGGGCTCAGGATTCTTCCGGAAGAGCACGACGATCCTGCCGATGCTCTGCACGACATCGGCCTCGCACGCGCCCGCGAGCTCGCGAGCCATCGCGCTGCGCGCATCGCGATCTCCCGCGAGCCGCACCTTGATCAGCTCGTGATCGTCGAGCGCCCGGCGCGTCTCGGCGATCACCGCATCGGTCACGCCCCGCTCACCCACCTGCACCACCGGTTCGAGGTGGTGGGCGATGCGTTTCAGTCGGCGGCGGTCGGGCGTGGGGCTCATCCGCGCCATTCTACCCGCACCGCGCCGTCGCCGTGAGCAAGCGGAGCTCCTCGAGCCATCGCTGGCTCGCGCGCCAGCGCCGCGACCCGTTCGCGCGCCGCGCGGCGGCCGAGGGGCAGGTGTCCCGCGCGCACTTCAAGCTCGAAGAGCTCGACCGGCGCTTCCGCCTGCTCGGCCGCGGCCGGCGGGTGCTCGAGCTCGGTGCGGCCCCGGGCGGCTGGACACGCTACATCGAGGAACGGCTGGCAGGGGGATTGCTCGTGGTTTGTGACCTGCGTCCGGTTTCGGCGGGCGCGGACACGGTAGTGATCGAGGGCGCGTACGGTGAGCCGGAGACCGACCGGCGGATCGAGGCGGCGCTCGGCGGCGAGGCGGTGGACCTTGTTTTATCGGATATGGCCCCCAATATGAGTGGTAACCGCACGACGGATCAGGCGCGGGCCATGTACCTCGCCGATCTGGCCCTCGATGCCGCCGAGCGCTGGCTGAAACCGGGTGGTGCGCTGGTGGTCAAACTGTTTCAGGGCGAAGGCACGGACGCGTACGTGGCAGCGCTGAAGGAGCGCTTCGAGAAGGCCCGGCTCGTCAAGCCGCAGGCGTCCCGGCCCGAGTCCCGCGAGGTCTATGCCGTGGCGCAGGGCGCCCGGTTCGCGCGGGCGGGCGATTGACGCCCCCCGGGTCTGGTGTAGGCTTGATAGAGATACGTACCGCGGCGGCAGGTGAGCCTCCCCGGCGTGTAGCAAGAGGATAAGCCCTTGTCGGATATGGGAAAAAACCTGCTGCTCTGGCTGATCATCGCAGCCGTGCTGCTGACCGTTTTCAACAACTTCAACGTGAAGCCGGAGCCGCAGCCCCTGAGCTACTCCGACTTCATCTCCCAGGTGCGTAACGACGAGATCCGCCAGGTCACCATCGACGACCGGCTGATCCGCGGGATCAAACGCTCCGGTGAGGAATTCCAGGTGATCCGGCCGGGTATCGACGACCCGAAGCTGCTCGACGATCTGTACAACAATGACGTCGAGGTGGTCGGCAAGATGCCCGAGCAGCAGAGCATCTGGGCGCAGCTCCTGATCGCCAGCTTCCCGATCCTGATCATCATCGCGGTGTTCATGCTGTTCATGCGTCAGATGCAGGGTGGCGGTGGCGGCCGCGGCGGCCCGATGGCGTTCGGCAAGAGCAAGGCGCGCCTGCTGTCGGAAGACCAGATCAAGACCACGTTCGCGGACGTCGCGGGCGTCGACGAGGCCAAGGAAGACGTACAGGAGCTGGTCGAGTTCCTGCGCGATCCGGGCAAGTTCCAGCGTCTCGGCGGGCGCATCCCGCGCGGCATCCTGATGGTCGGCCAGCCGGGCACCGGCAAGACGCTGCTCGCGAAGGCGATCGCCGGCGAAGCGAAGGTGCCGTTCTTCTCGATCTCCGGCTCCGACTTCGTCGAGATGTTCGTCGGCGTCGGCGCGTCGCGCGTGCGCGACATGTTCGAGCAGGCGAAGAAGCAGGCGCCCTGCATCATCTTCATCGACGAGATCGACGCGGTCGGGCGCCATCGCGGTGCCGGGCTCGGCGGCGGTCACGACGAGCGCGAGCAGACGCTGAACCAGCTCCTGGTCGAGATGGACGGCTTCGAGCCGAACGACGGCATCATCGTGATCGCGGCGACCAACCGCCCCGACGTGCTCGATCCGGCGCTGCTGCGGCCGGGCCGGTTCGACCGGCAGGTGGTGGTCGGGCTGCCCGACATCCGCGGCCGCGAGCAGATCCTCAAGGTGCACATGCGCAAGGTGCCGCTCGCCGACGACGTCGATCCGGCGATCATCGCGCGCGGCACGCCGGGCTTCTCGGGTGCCGACCTCGCCAACCTGGTCAACGAAGCGGCGCTGTTCGCTGCCCGGGCCGGCAAGCGTCTGGTCGACATGGAGCAGTTCGACAAGGCCAAGGACAAGATCATGATGGGCGCCGAGCGCAAGTCGATGGTCATGTCCGAGAAGGAGAAGCGCAACACCGCCTACCACGAGGCGGGGCACGCGATCGTCGGCCGGCTGATGCCGGATCACGACCCGGTGTACAAGGTGACCATCATTCCGCGCGGGCGCGCCCTCGGCGTGACGATGTTCCTGCCGGAAGAGGATCGCTACAGCTTCAGCCGGCAGACCATCATCAGCCAGATCTGCAGCCTGTTCGGCGGGCGCATCGCCGAGGAGATGATCCTCGGGCCGGAGCACGTCACCACCGGTGCGTCGAACGACATCGAGCGCGCCACGCGGCTCGCGCGCAACATGGTCACGAAGTGGGGCCTGTCGCAGAAGCTCGGGCCGATCCAGTACGACGACGACAACGGCGAGCCGTTCCTCGGCATGTCCGCCGGCAATCGGCCGAAGGCGTTCTCGGAGGATACCGCCCGTGCGATCGACGAAGAGGTGCGGCGGGTCATCGACGAGTGCTACAACACCGCCAAGCGCATCCTCACCGAGAACGAGGACAAGCTGCACGCGATGGCCGAGGCGCTGATCGAGTACGAGACGATCACCGCCGAGCAGATCGACGACATCATGGCCGGTGCCAAGCCGCGCGCGCCGGGTGATCTCCCGCCGCCCGCGGGCCGCGGCACCCCGCGCCCGCAGCCCGGTACGTCGGGCGAGGCGCCCGTCGGCGGGCCGGCGTAGGCGCAACGGTACCGGGCGCCGCCGCCCGACCCATGGCCTTCGCCCGCTACGTCGATTGCGCCGGCCGCCGGCTGGATCTCTCCGAGCCGCGCATCATGGGGGTGATCAACGTCACCCCCGATTCGTTTTCCGACGGCGGCCGGTTCCTCCGCGGCGGCCCGGATCTCCCCCGCATTCTCGACGCGGCTCAGGCGATGCTGGCCGAAGGCGCCGCGATCCTCGACGTGGGCGGCGAATCCACCCGGCCCGGCGCCGCGCCGGTGGACGAGGCGGAAGAAGCCCGCCGTGTGATGCCGGTCGTCGAACGCCTGCTCGAACTCGATACCATCGTTTCGGTCGACACCAGCAAGCCGGGTCTGGCGGCCCGGGCGCTGGCGGCCGGCGCCCACATGATCAACGACGTGACCGGCGGCCGCTCGGCCGAGCTGGTGGCGGCGGTGGCGGAGCGGGGCGCGGCGCTCTGCCTGATGCACATGCAGGGGAAGCCGCGCACGATGCAGGTTGCGCCCCGGTACCGCGACGTGATCGCGGAGGTGCGGGATTTTCTCGCCGGACAGGTCGAGCGCTGTCGCCGGGCCGGCGTGGCGCACGAGCGTCTGATGATCGATCCGGGCTTCGGCTTCGGCAAGACGCTGGAGCATAATCTGCGGCTGCTGCGGCAGCTCGAAGACCTGCGCGTCGACGGGCTGCCGCTGCTCGTCGGTCTGTCGCGCAAGAGCATGATCGGGACCGTCACCGGCCGCCCGCCCGATCGGCGCGCGGCGGGCAGTGCGGCCGCGGCATTGCTGGCGGCCGAGCGCGGCGCCGACGTGGTCCGGGTGCACGACGTCGCGGAAACCGCCGACGCGCTGCGGATGCTGGCGGCACTGAAGGAACTGGAGCGGGCTTGAGCAGGAAATATTTCGGGACCGATGGAATCCGCGGCCGCGTCGGCGAGCATCCGATCACCCCGGAGTTCTGTCTGCGGCTCGGCTGGGCGGTCGGCCGGGTGTTCGCGCGCCACGGCGAGAGCCACGTGATCATCGGCAAGGACACGCGCATCTCCGGCTACATGCTGGAGTCGGTGCTGGAGTCCGGGCTGGTCTCTGCCGGCGCGAACGTGAGCCTGCTCGGGCCGATGCCGACGCCCGCGGTGGCCTATCTGACCCGGACGCTCCGGGCCGATGCCGGCATCGTGATCAGCGCGTCGCACAACCCGTACTACGACAACGGCATCAAGTTCTTCGACCGGCACGGCAACAAGCTGCCCGATCAGGTGGAGCTCGAGATCGAGGCGCAGCTCGAGGGCGAGATCGCCTGCGTCGACTCCGACCGGCTCGGCAAGGCGGTGCGGGTCGGCGATGCGCCGGGCCGCTACATCGAGTTCTGCAAGGCCACCGTGAATCGCGGCTTCAGCCTGCGCGGGCTGAAGGTGGCGCTCGACTGCGCGCACGGCGCGACCTACCACGTCGCGCCCGGCGTGTTCGAAGAGCTCGGCGCCGAGATCGACGTGATCGGCCAGGCGCCGAACGGCACGAACATCAACGACGGTTGCGGCTCGACCCGGCCGGAGGCGCTGGCCGCACGGGTGCGGGAGATCGGCGCCGACGTCGGCATCGCGTTCGACGGCGACGGCGACCGGGTGGTGATGGTGGATGCCGCGGGCGAGGTCGTCGACGGTGACGAGCTGCTCTTGATCATCGCCGAGCACCGCGCGCGGCGCGGCCAGCTCGAGGGCGGCGTGGTCGGCACGGTGATGTCGAATTACGGGCTCGAACGGGCGTTCGCCCGGCTCGGGATCCCGTTCTGCCGGGCGAAGGTGGGCGATCGCTACGTGCTGGAGCTGATGAAGGAGAAGGGCTGGCAGCTCGGCGGCGAGACGTCCGGGCACCTGCTGTGCCTGGACCTCACCACCACCGGCGATGCCATCGTGGCCGCGCTGCAGGTGCTGGCGGCGATGGTGGAGCAGCAGCGCGGCCTGCACGACCTCAAGCAGAGCATGGTCAAACTGCCGCAGAAGATGATCAACGTCCGAGTGCCGGACCCGGCCCGGCAGGCCGACTGTCCGAGCGTCGTGCGCGCCGTGCAGGCGATGGACGCGCGCCTCTGCGGCCGCGGCCGGGTGCTGATCCGGCCGTCGGGGACCGAGCCGGTGATCCGGGTGATGGTGGAAGGCGAAGACCCGGACGAGGTGGGCGCGATCGCCGAGGAGCTGGCCGCCGTCGTTCGCGCCGCGGCGGCCGCCTGATCTTTTGCCGCCAGACGCCACTGGCACCGGTCTGCCCGACCCGGTAACATGCGCGCCCTCGCACGACCGCGACCTGCATCATGCGCAAGCCTCTGATCGCGGCGAACTGGAAAATGCACGGAGATGCCGCGTTCGCGGCGGCATACGCCGAGGCGCTGACGGCGGCGCCGCGGCCGCCCGGCGTCGAGCTGTTGCTGCTGCCGCCGGCCCCGTACGTGGCGGCTCTCGCGTCGGCGCTCCGGCCAGCGGGCATCGCCCTCGGTGTACAGAACGTACACCCCGAGCCGAAGGGCGCGTTCACCGGCGAGCTGGCCGCGGAGATGGCGCGCGATCTCGGCGCGGACTGGATCCTGGTGGGTCATTCCGAGCGGCGGGCGATGTTCGGCGAGACCGACGAGGTGGTCGCGGCCAAGGTGAAGGCGGTGTTGCGGGCCGGGCTGAAGCCGCTCGTGTGCGTCGGCGAGACGCTGGCGGAGCGGGAAGCCGGCAGTGCCGAAGCGGTGGTGGCGCGGCAGATCCGCGTCGTGGCGGAGATCGCCGGCGCCGAGGCGCTCTCGGCCGCGACCATCGCGTACGAGCCGGTCTGGGCGATCGGCACCGGCCGCACCGCGAGCCCTGAGCAGGCGGAGGAGATGCATCGGATGGTGCGCGACCGTCTGGCGGAGCTGTGCGGCGCGGCGGCCGCCCGGGAGATGCGGATTCTCTACGGCGGCAGCGTGAAGCCCGACAACGCGGCGGCGTTGCTCGCGCGGGACGACATCGACGGAGCGCTGGTGGGCGGCGCGTCGCTGGTGGCGACGGATTTCCTGAAGATTGCCGCGGCCGCGCTGATCCGCGGCACCGGCCGCCGGCGGGACAGCGGCCGCTGAGGTAGACGAACGATGAACATGGCGACATTCGAGGCGATTCTGCTGGCGCTGCTGGTGGTGGATGCGATCCTGCTGGCGGTGCTGGTGCTGCTGCAGCACGGCAAGGGCGCCGACGTCGGCGCCGCGTTCGGCAGCGGCGCTGCGAACACGATTTTCGGCAGCGCGGGCTCGACCTCCTTCCTGACGAGGGCGACCGCATGGCTGTCGATCGGGTTCTTCCTGATCGCGTTCGGACTGGCGTACACCGCGAAGGAGCGGGCCGCGGCGCTCGATCAGGTCGGCGTGCCGCAGGTGCGCGACACCGCGCCGGCCGAGCCGCAGCCCGAGAGCGATACCGAGCGGTTGACTACGCCGCCCGAGCGTGTAGATTCCGACATCCCCGACGTGTGACGAGGCACCGGGGAACACTGCCGAAGTGGTGAAATTGGTAGACACGCTACCTTGAGGGGGTAGTGGGCTAACGCCCGTGGAGGTTCGAGTCCTCTCTTCGGCACCATCGCTTCGATCGCGTCCCGGGGGACAAGCTGCCACTGATACAGCGCATCGCTGCACCGGTATTCCTGCTGTGTGTGGGTACGGCGCCGGCCTTCGCAGCGGAGGCGCCTGCGCGGCAGGCGCTGGTGGATCTCACCATCGAGCAGCTCGGCGAGGTCGAGGTGACCTCGGTATCCCGGCGGGTGGAGACCCTGCACGAGGCACCCGCCGCCGTCTACGTGATCACCCGCGAGCAGATCCGCCGCAGCGGCGTGACGAGCATCCCCGAGGCGCTGCGGCTCGCGCCCGGCGTCGAGGTGGCACGCAACGGCACGCACGACTGGACCATCTCCATCCGCGGCTTCAACGACGACCTCTCCAACAAGCTGCTGGTCCTGATCGATGGCCGCAGCGTCTACTCTCCGCTGTTCGCCGGGGTGTTCTGGGACGTGCAGGACACACTGCTCGAGGACGTCGAGCGCATCGAGGTGATCGCCGGGCCGGGCGGCACGCTGTGGGGCGCGAACGCGGTGAACGGCGTGGTGAACATCATCACCCGCTCGGCCTGGGACACCCGTGACGGCTACGCGAGCCTCGCGGCGGGCAACGAAGAAGAGCTCACCGCCGCGCTGCGTTACGGCGGCCGCATCGGCCGGGACATCGCCGCGCGCGCCTACCTGAAGCGGGTCGAGCGGGACGACAGTCGCGCCCGATCCGGCGGCCCTGCCCTCGATGCCTGGAAATCGACGCAAGGGGGATTCCGCCTCGACTGGACCCTCGCCGACCGGGATACGCTGACGCTGCAGGGCGACGTGTACGACGCCGAGGGCGAGTCCTGGGTGCGTTCGGAGTTCACGCTCGGCGAGCTGCCCGAGGGGGAAGTGCCGGGCATGATCGACCTCGCCGGCTACAACCTGCTCGCGCGCTGGCAGCGCCAGCTCGAACACGGCGCGGACCTGCGCGTGCAGGCGTACTTCGACCGCACCGAACGGGACATCCCCGGCAACTTCGCCGAAGAGCGCGAGACCTTCGATCTCGAGCTGGTGCACCATGCGCGCCCGATCGGGCGCCACGACCTGGTCTGGGGCGCCGGCTATCGGGTGACGGCCGACGAGCTCGACAACACGCAGTTCGCGACGTTCCGTCCGTCCGAGCGTACCGACGAGACCTGGAACCTGTTCGCGCAGGACCGCATCGAGCTCATGGAGGACCGGCTGTATCTGACCCTGGGGACGCGGTTCGAGCACAACGAATACAGCGGCTTCGAGCACAAGCCGAGCGCGCGCCTCGCGTGGATGCCGGCGCCGCGTCAGACGCTGTGGGCGGCGGTGTCCCGCGCGGTGCGGATTCCTGCCCGGCTCAACCACGACCTGGACCTGCACGCGCCGCTGCGGCTGCCCGGGCTGCCGGTGCCGCTGTACGTGAACGTCACCGGCAACGACGACTTCGATCCCGAGGAGCTGATCGCCTACGAGATCGGGTACCGGGCCGGCATCGCCGAGAACCTGTCGGCGGACCTCGCGCTCTTCGTGCACGACTACGAGTCGCTGATGACGCAGGAGGTCCAGGGCCCTCCGCGGCTGGAGCCGGGGCCGCCGCCGTACCTGATCCTGCCGGTCGTGCAGGACAACGGCATGAAGGGGCAGTCGTACGGCGGCCAGCTCGCGGTGAAATGGCAGCCGCTCGACCTCTGGCGGCTCGAGCTGCAGCTCGCGCACGTCGACTTCGACCTCGAGCTGACCGAGGGCTCCACGGGCTCGGGCGCGCTCGCGGTGGCCGGCCACAGCCCGGAGCTGCAGGCCGCGCTGCAGAGCTACTTCGATCTGCCGCGTGGGTTCGAGCTTTACGCCGCGGTGCGCTACGTGGACGAGCTGCCGGCTCAGGACGTTCCGAGCTACGTGGCCGTGGACCTGAACCTCGACTGGCAGCTCACCGCGGACGTCAGCGCGTCACTCACGGTGCAGAACCTGAACGACCCGCACCATCCGGAGTTCGGCGACGGCAACCTGATCCAGCGCAGCGTGCTGCTCAGGCTCGACTGGCGGTTCTGAGGTCGCCGAGCGCGAAGCGTTTGCCGCCGTCGATCAGGCGGCATTCGAGATGGCAGCGGCTCATCTCGACCCTGAGCGCCGCCGACAGCAACCGGGACGACAGCGAGATGCCGGCCTGCTGGGCCGCGGGCAACGCGATCTCGAAGCGCACCCGCCGGCCGACGAGCTGGAAGTTGATCATGCTGCCGTCCGGCAGGCCGTCCTTGGCATCGGTGACCACCAGGGTCGGGCCCGTGACGCTGCGCACGAGCTGATCGAGGCGCCGGTTCTGGCTGGCGCCGATGAACAGCACCTCGTCCTGATCGAGCTGGCTGATGGAGCGGATCGGCCGCACCCGCACCGGCCGTCCCTTGATCGTGCGTCCGTCGCTGAAACGCTCCAGCGCGCGGGCGATGTTCGGCGCGTGCAGCACCGCGAACGTGATCTCGCCCTGCGGATCGGACGTGACCGAGTTCACAGGCCATTCGGCGTAGGTGGCGAAGTGGAACAGGAACGCGGCCTTGACCTCGTCTTCGGAGTAGTCGCGCTCGGCCCCACCGGCGCCGAAGCTGAGCGCGAGCAGGGCAACAAGAGCCCAAACGGGACCGGCGAGCGTCGACGAGCCAGGCGCCGACCTTGGCGTGGGCATGCTGCGAATCGTTTCTGTCATCTGAGCCGGAGAAGCGAGTAGATCATACCTCAGAGGGTCGATACCAGACCCTCGAGGGCGGCACGGACCTTCTCGACGTCCACTGGCTTGACGAGGTGCGCCGCGAAGCCGTGGGCGAGGGAGCGTTCGCGGTCCTTCTCCTGTCCCCAGCCGGACAGCGCAATCAGCACGATGTCCTCGCCGCCGGGCAGCTCGCGCAGCCGGCTCGCGAGCTCGTAGCCGTTGATTCTGGGCAGGCCCAGATCGAGAAACGCGGTATCGGGCTCGAGCGCCCGTGCGGCGGCCAGCGCGTCGTCCGCGTCGTAGGCGACGCGCACTTCGTGACCGAGGCCGCGCAGCAGGATCGCCAGGCTGTCGACGAAGTCGGCGTTGTCGTCGACCAGCAGGATCCGTCGGCCGGATTCGGGCGGTGCGCACGCGGCGTCGTCTCTCGCCGGTGCGGCGCCCTGATTCGGGGGCGGCACGACGTCGAGCTCCACCTTGAACGTGCTCCCGCACCCCGGACCCTCGCTGTGCGCGCTGATGGTGCCGCCGTGCAGCGCGACCAGCCGCCGGGCCAGCCCGAGGCCGACCCCGAGACCGCCGTGGGTCCAACCGCCGTGGTTGTCGCCGCCCTGCACGAACATGTCGAAGATGTGCTCGAGCGTTTCGGGGCTCATCCCCATGCCGGTGTCGGACACGGACACCTCGAGGCGCTCGCCGGAGCGCTCGGCGCGCAGGCGAATCTCGCCGCCGGGCGGCGTGTATTTCGCGGCGTTGTCGAGCAGGTTGGAGAACACCTGGGACAGGCGTACCGCATCGCCCTTCAGGAAGACGGGCTCGTCGGGCACGTCGACGACGAGCCGGTGGCGCTGCGCGTCGATGAACGGGCGTACCGTGTCGATGGCGTTCTGGATGATTTCGCCGAGCTCCACGGTGTGCATCTGAACCGACAGCTTGCCGCGCGTGATCCGGGAGACGTCGAGCAGATCGTCGATCAGCCGCACCATGTGATCGAGCTGCCGGCGGATGATGTCGCGGGCCTGTCGGGTATCGGCGCCGGGGCCGGAGGATTCCATGATCCACAGCGCATTCACCATCGGCGCGAGCGGATTGCGCAACTCGTGCGCCAGCGTCGCGAGGAATTCGTCCTTGCGCTGATCCGCGAGGCGCAGCGCCGCCTCGGCGCTGCGCCGCTCCTCGGTCTCCTCGAGCAGCCGCCGGTTGGTGTTCTCGAGCGTTTCGGTCATGTGGCCGACTTCCGCGAGCATCGCGTTGAACGACTCGACCAGCACGCCGACCTCGTCGTCGGTGGTGCGGTCGGCGCGCAGCTTGAAGTCGCGCTCCTCGATCACCCGCCGCGCCACGTTGGTGACCGCCAGCACCGGACGGGTCACGCTGCGCTGCAGATACGCGGAGATGATCCCGGCCACCGCCAGGCTGAGCAGCATCACCAGCCCGAGGATCAACAGGTAGTCCGTGAGCCGCGCGGCGAGGTCGTCGCTCGCGCGCAGGAACACGGTGCCGATCACCTGGTCGTTCGCGACGATCGGGTGGAACAGCTCCAGGTTGCCGTTCACGAAGCGGATGCTGGCCGGCGCGCGCAGCGTCGGCAGCGCCGCCTCCGGGTCGCGGAGCCACCGGGCGAATACCTCCCCGGTGGCGGTGTAGATCGCGGCCGCCAGGATCCCGCGGCGGTTGGCGAGCAGCGTCAAGTTCTCCGCGGCGGTGTCCGGATCGTCGAACTGCAGCGCGGGTGCGGTGGTGCGGGCCAGGATGTCCGCCTGGGTGGTCACGTCGGCCGCCAGGAACTCACGGTAATTTCGGGCTTCGTAGCTGACCAGCGCGACCGCGGAGACCAGGAGCGCAACCAGGGTGGTCACCAGGATCACGGCGAGCACCTTGTAGCGAACCGAGCGCGTGATGGCCTTCAGCATCCCGTGAGCGTCCTCCGCGGAACGACCGACGCTCCTCCCCCTCCGACTGACAGCGGGAACCATCGGCACGACTTCGTGTCGTAGCTTACAGTCACGGAGCGAATGCGGTGGCGGCGAAGGGCGCAAGGATACGCGGTTGCGGGACCGTCCGTCACTCTTCTATAATCCGCGCTCGCTGATGCGGGGTGGAGCAGTCTGGTAGCTCGTCGGGCTCATAACCCGAAGGTCGTAGGTTCAAATCCTGCCCCCGCTACCAAAGGATTCGAAGGCCCCGTGAGGGCCTTTTTAGTAGCAGGAATCCTTCGAGACCCTGCGAAGCATCCTTGGGGTGGCCGCCTCGTATCGGTGGGTCGCCCATGCGCTGCCGGCAAGGGCCCGTGAACGGGTGGCGCCGGCAGAGAAGAAATGGGCGTCAGCCCATTTTTTTTTCTACGGAGTTGGTCGGAGGAAGTTGAACAGACGCGAAGACCAGATCGAAAGCCTGCTGGCGCCGACGGTGGAAGCGCTCGGCTGTGAGCTGTGGGGCCTGGAGTACCTGTCCCAGGGCAAGCGTGCGCGCCTCAGGGTCTACATCGAGCGGCCGAACGGGGTGACGGTGGACGACTGCGAACGGGTCAGCCGTGAGATCAGCGACCTGCTGGACGTGGAGGACGTGATCCCCACCACCTACACGCTCGAAGTCTCCTCGCCCGGGCTCGATCGGATTCTGTTCAAGGACGCGCACTACCGAGCCAACGTGGGCGCCATCGTCGACGTGCGCCTGAATTTCCCGTTCGAAGGCAGAAAGCACATCGTCGGCCTGCTCGCCGGGTTCGAGGACGGCGAGGCGGTCGTGCGGCCGCAGGAAGGCGACGAGGAGTTCGTGCTGCCGGTGGAGAACATTCAGCGGGCGCGGCTGGTGCCGCAATTCGACGCTCCGGTCCGGAAGGGATCGGCCAGGAAAGGTATCGAGACAGATGAGTAAAGAAGTGCTTTTGGTCGTGGACTCGGTCTCCCACGAGAAGGGCGTGCCGAAAGACGTGATTTTCGGCGCCATCGAAGCGGCGCTGGCCACGGCCACCAAGAAGCGCTACGACGAGAACGCCGAGTTCCGGGTCGCGATCGATCGCGAGACCGGCGACTACGCGACGTTCCGCGTCTGGACGGTGGCCGATCCCGACGCGCTCGGAGCGGACGAGGATGCCGACGGCGGTGCGGTGGAATGGAACCCGGCGGCCCACCTCACGCTCGAGGAGGCCCGTAAGCGCAAGCCCGACGCCCAGATCGGCGACGTGATCGAGGAGCCGGTGGAGTCGGTGGAGTTCGGCCGGATCGCCGCGCAGACCGCCAAGCAGGTGATCGTGCAGAAGGTGCGGGAGGCCGAGCGCGCCCAGGTGGTGCAGGCGTACCTGCCGCGGGTCGGCGAGCTGGTGAGCGGGCAGGTCAAGAAGCTCGGCCGTGACAGCATCATCGTCGACCTCGGCAACAACGCCGAGGGGATTCTGACCCGCGAGCACCTGATCCCGCGGGAGACCTTCCGGGTCGGCGACCGGCTGCGCGCGCTGCTCCTGGAGGTGCGCCCGGACAATCGGGGCCCGCAGCTCATCCTGACCCGCACCTCGCCGCAGATGCTGATGGAGCTGTTCAAGATCGAGGTGCCGGAGATCGCCGAGCAGATCATCGAGATCCGCGGCGCCGCCCGCGACCCGGGGTCGCGGGCGAAGATCGCGGTGCGCACCAACGACGGCCGCATCGATCCGGTCGGCGCCTGCGTCGGCATGCGCGGCTCGCGGGTGCAGGCGGTGTCCGGTGAGCTCGCCGGCGAGCGCATCGACATCGTGCTGTGGGACGAGAACCCCGCGCAGCTCGTGATCAACGCGATGGCGCCCGCCGAGGTCGAATCCATCGTGGTCGACGAGGACGCGCACTCGATGGACATCGCGGTGGCGGAGGAAAACCTCGCTCAGGCCATCGGCCGGGGCGGCCAGAACGTGCGGCTCGCGAGCGAGCTGACCGGCTGGACGCTGAACATCATGACCGAGGCGGACGCGATCGCGAAGCAGGAAGAGGAAGCCAGCAAGCTGATGAGCGAGTTCATGGAGTCGCTGGCGGTGGACGAGGACGTCGCCGCGGTGCTGGTGGAGGAAGGCTTCACCAACCTCGAAGAGATCGCCTACGTGCCGGTCGAGGAGATGACCAGCATCGAAGGCTTCGACGAGGAGATCGTGACCGAGCTCAGGAACCGCGCGAAGGACGCGCTGCTCACCCGCGCGATCGCGAACGAGGAGCGCCTGGGCGAGAAGGAACCGGCGGAAGACCTGCTGAACATGGCAGGCATGGATCGTCATCTGGCCTACCTGCTGGCCAACAACGACGTGGCGACCATGGAGGACCTCGCGGAGCTGGCCGTGGCCGATCTGATGGAGATCGCCCCGGAGCTCGACGAAGAGCGCGCGGCGGAGCTGATCATGACCGCTCGCGCGCCGTGGTTCGAAGACGCCGAGGGATAATTGTTCTAGGGGATACCGCATGTCGGATGTCACGGTAAAACAACTGGCGGAATCGGTCGGCGCACCGGTCGACCGGCTGCTCAAGCAGATGAACGAAGCGGGTCTGCCCCACACCAGCGAAGCCGAGCCGGTGACGGAGGACGAGAAGCAGACGCTGCTGACGTTCCTGAAGCGCAGCCACGGCTCCGCCGATACCGGGCCGAAGAAGATCACGCTGAAGCGACGCCAGGTCGGCACGCTGAAGTCCGGGCAGGGCCGCTCCGGCCGCAACGTGACGGTCGAGGTGCGGCGCAAGCGCACCTACGTGAAGCGCCCGGAGCCCGAGGAGCAGCCGGCTCCCGCCGCGCCCGAACCGGCACCGGAGCCGGTGGAAGCGCAGGCGCCGGCCGCCGAGGCGGTCACGGAACCGGTGGCGGAGCAGCAGCCCGCCGCGGCCCCCGAGCCGGCCCCGGAGGAGACGGTCGCCGAGCCCGAGCCGGCGCCGCCGCCGGCCGCGCCGCGCCGGCGGATGAGCCAGGCCGAAATCGAGATGCAGCGCATCCGCGAGCAGGAAGCGGCGCGCAAGGCGGCGGAAGAAGCCAGCCGGCGTCGCGAGGCGGAGCGTAAGGAAGAGGCACGCCGCGCCGAGGAAGCGCGCCGCAAGGCCGAAGAGGAGCGCCTCGAAGCCGAGCGCCGTGCCCGCGAGGAGGCGGCCCGGCCGCGGCCGGCCGGGCCGCGCGAGGGCGACCGGGTCGTCGAGGTCGCGGTGGCCGCGCAGGCGGAGGTCGTGTCCACCGAGAAGGGTGGCCGGCATCGGCGTGGCAAGGAGCGCGAGCGCGCCAAGCCCGAGGAGCGGGGCCGGCGCCGCGAGCTGTCGCTGAAGAGCGAGCGGCGCGGCAAGCGCCGGCAGGCCCACGGACCGCTCAAGGTCGACCAGCAGGGCGGCGAGTTCAAGCCGACGGACTTCATCGCGCGGGACGTGGAGATTCCCGAGGTGCTGACCGTGGGCGAGCTCGCCCAGCGCATGTCGGTGAAGGCCGGCGAGGTGATCAAGACGCTGATGAGCATGGGCGTGATGGCGACCATCAACCAGACCGTGGATCAGGACACCGCGGTGCTGGTGGTCGAGGAGATGGGCCACCGTCCGAAGGTGATCCATGCCGACGCCATCGAGCAGGCGCTCGAGCGCTCGCTCGACGTCGAGGGCGAGGTGCATCCGCGGCCGCCGGTGGTGACCGTGATGGGTCACGTCGACCACGGCAAGACGTCGCTCCTGGACTACATCCGCAAGACCCGGGTGACCAGCGGCGAGGCGGGCGGCATCACCCAGCACATCGGCGCGTACGGCGTGGATACGCCGCACGGGCGGATCACGTTCATCGACACGCCGGGCCACGCCGCGTTCACAGCGATGCGCGCGCGCGGCGCCAAGGTAACGGACATCGTGATCCTGGTGGTGGCCGCCGACGACGGCGTGATGCCGCAGACCGAGGAGGCGATCCAGCACGCGCACGCGGCCGGGGTGCCGATCGTGGTCGCGATCAACAAGATGGATCTCGAGACCGCCGATCCCGAGCGGGTCACCAACGAGCTGGCCGCGAAGAACGTGGTGCCGGAGGAATGGGGCGGCGATACGCAGTTCGTGCGCGTGTCGGCGCACACCGGTGAAGGCATCGATGCGCTGCTCGAAGCGGTGCTGCTGCAGGCCGAGATCCTGGAGCTCAAAGCGGTGCCGGAAGCGCCGGGACGGGGCGTGGTGATCGAATCGCGCCTCGACCGCGGGCGCGGTCCGGTGGCCACGGTACTGGTCCAGAACGGCACACTGCGCCAGGGCGACATCATCATCGCCGGCGAGTACACCGGCCGGGTGCGGGCGATGCTGAACGAGCACGGCGAGCAGCTCAAGGAAGCCGGGCCGTCGGTGCCGGTGGAGGTGCTGGGGCTGAACGGCACGCCGGCGGCGGGCGACGAGTTCTCGGTGGCGGGCGATGAGAAGACCGCCCGGGATCTGGCCCAGTTCCGCCGCGACAAGAGCCAGGAGCAGCGTCTCGCGATGCAGCAGGCGGCGCGCATGGAGAACATGTTCGCCGGTCTGCACGAAGGCGAGAAACGGGTGCTCAAGGTGGTGCTGAAGGCGGACGTGCGCGGCAGCCTCGAGGCGATCACCCACGCGCTCAGCGAGATGGGCAACGAGGAGGTGGCGGTGAACGTGCTCGGCTCCGGCGTGGGCGGGATCACCGAGACCGACGCGAACATGGCGCTCACCTACGGCGCCGTGATCTTCGGCTTCAACGTGCGCGCCGACAACGCCGCGAAGGCGATCATCGAGCGGGAAGGCATCGAGCTGCGGTACTACAGCATCATCTACGAGCTGCTCGACGACGTGAAGCAGGTGCTCTCCGGCATGCTCGCCCCCGAGGTGCGCGAGGAGATCGTCGGCGTCGCGGAGGTGCGCGAAGTGTTCCGGTCGCCGCGGTTCGGCCAGGTGGCCGGCTGCATGGTCACCGAGGGCACCGTGTACCGCAACAAGCCGATCCGCGTGCTGCGCGACAACGTAGTGATCTTCGAGGGTGCGCTCGAGTCGCTGCGCCGCTTCAAGGACGACGTCAACGAGGTGCGCGCCGGAATGGAGTGCGGCATCGGGGTACGCAACTACAACGACATCCGGCCGGGTGACCAGATCGAGGTGTACGACACCAAAGAGGTAGCGCGAGAGCTGTGACGGGGCGTGATGTCAGGGTCGCGGATTTCATCCGTGACGAGCTGTCCGAGATCATCCGCCGGGAGATGCGCGATCCCCGGGTCGGACTGGTCAGCGTGAACGACGTCCGGGTGAGCCGGGACCTGTCGTACGCGGACGTGTACGTGTCGTCGCTGGACGCGGTCAGCCAGACGCAGAAGGACGAGCTGGTGGAGGTGCTGAACCACGCCGCCGGCTTCTTCCGCTCCGAGCTCGCGAAGCGTCACCGGATGCGCACGACGCCGCGGATCCGCGTGCACTACGACGAGGTGATGGAACGCGGCCCGCGGATGGACGCGCTGATCGAGCAGGCGATGCAGGCCGACCGCGAGCAGCACCGGCACGAGGAGGACGAGGACCATGGCTAGGCGCCAGCGTGGCCGCGACGTCAGCGGCATCCTGGTGCTGGACAAGCCCCAGGGCCTGAGCTCGAACGAGGCGGTGCAGAAGGCGAAGCGCCTGTTCTACGCCCGCAAGGTCGGGCACACCGGGAGCCTCGATCCGCTCGCGACCGGCGTGCTGCCGCTGTGCTTCGGCGAGGCCACCAAGTTCTCGCAGTATCTCTTGACCTCGGACAAGAAGTACTGGGCGCGGCTCAAGCTCGGCGTCGCCACCGACAGCGGCGACGCCGACGGCACGGTGCTCGAGCGTCGGCCGGTGGAGGGCGTCACCCGGGAACGGGTGGAGCAGGTGCTCGAGCGCTTCCGCGGTGAGATCGAGCAGGTGCCGTCGATGTTCTCGGCGGTGAAGCACCAGGGCCAGCCGCTCTACAAGCTGGCCCGTCAGGGCATCGAGATCGAGCGGGAATCGCGCCGGGTGACGATCTTCGAGAACGAGATCGTCGCGCTGGAAGACGACGAGCTGACCCTGTCGATCCACTGCAGCAAGGGCACCTACGTGCGCACGATCGCGCAGGAGCTCGGCGAAGCCCTCGGCTGCGGCGCGCACGTGACCGCGCTGCGGCGCACCGCGGCCGGTCCGTACGGGGAAGCCGACCTCGTCACGTTCGAGACTCTCGAGGTGGCGCTCGAGCAGGGCTCGCTGGACCCGTTCTTGCTGCCGGTTTCGAGCGCGGTCGGCGACTGGCCGGAGGTCCGGCTGTCCGACGCGACGGCCTACTACCTGCGGCAGGGGCAGCCGGTGATCGTGCCGCATGCACCGCCGGCCGGCTGGGTCCGGCTGCTCGAGCAGCTCGGCGAAGGCACCACCCGCTTCCTCGGGGTGGGCGAGATTCTGGATGACGGCCGGGTCGCCCCGCGGCGGCTGGTCGTCGCAACCTGAGGCGTCTGCAAATATGCGCGGACGTTCTCGTATCTGTTGAGCATATTGGAGAAAAACCATGGCGCTGAACGCAGCAACCAAGGCCGAAATCATCAAGCAGTATCAGGTCGAAGAAGGCGACACCGGGTCGCCGGAAGTGCAGATCGCGCTGCTGACCCACAACATCAACGCGCTGCAGGAGCACTTCAAGACGCACGCGAAGGATCACCATTCGCGGCGCGGTCTGATCCGCATGGTGAACCAGCGGCGCAAGCTCCTCGACTACCTGAAGCGCAAGGACGCCAACCGTTACGCGGACCTGATCAACCGGCTCGGGCTGCGACGCTGACCGAACAGACGGAGGAATAGTGTTTTGAATCGAGTCACCAAACAATTTCAGTTCGGCGAGCAGCGCGTCACCCTGGAGACCGGCCGCGTCGCCAAGCAGGCGACGGGTGCCGTGCTGGTCACGATGGGCAACACCGTGGTGCTGTGCACGGCCGTCGGGATGAAGCAGCCCCGACCAGGGCAGAACTTCTTCCCGCTGACCGTGAACTACCAGGAACGCACTTACGCCGCCGGCAAGATCCCCGGCGGCTTTTTTCGCCGGGAAGGACGCCCGTCGGAGAAGGAGACGCTGACGTCGCGGCTGATCGACCGGCCGCTGCGGCCCCTGTTCCCGAAGGGATTCATGAACGAAGTGCAGGTGGTCTGCACCGTGATGTCGGCGGACAAGAACGAGGATCCGGACATCGCGTCGATGCTCGGCGCATCCGCTGCGCTCGCGGTTTCCGGCATTCCGTTCGACGGTCCGATCGGCGCCGCCCGCGTCGGCTACAAGGACGGCGCGTACCTCTTGAACCCGAGCTATTCGCACCTGCTCGAGTCGGACCTGTCGATGGTGGTCGCGGGCACCGACGAAGCCGTGCTGATGGTGGAGTCGGAAGCCAAGGAGCTCACCGAGGACGAGATGCTCGGCGCCGTGCTGTTCGCGCACCAGGAGATGCAGGTGGCGATCGCCGCGATCAAGGAGCTGGCCGCCGAGGCGGGCAAGCCGCGCTGGGACTGGGAGCCGCCGCAGGTGGACGAAAGCCTCAAGTCCGCGGTGGAAGCCCTCGTTAAGGGGCCGCTCGGCGAGGCCTACCGGATCACCGACAAGATGGAGCGTCAGAACCGCGTGAGCGAGCTGCGGGCCGAAGCCGTGGCGCAGCTCGCCGGCGGTGAGAACCCGCAGTACGCGGTGGACGACGTCACCGAGATGTTCGGCAAGATCGAGAAGCAGATCGTCCGCCAGCGGGTGTTGAACGGCGAACCGCGCATCGACGGGCGTGACCTGCGCACGGTGCGGCCGATCCACATCGAGGTGCCGTTCCTGCCGAAGACTCACGGTTCGGCGCTCTTCACCCGCGGCGAGACCCAGGCCATCGTGGTGGCGACGCTCGGCACGCTGCGGGATGCGGCGCTGATCGACGCGCTGGAAGGCTCCTACAAGGACAACTTCCTGCTGCACTACAACTTCCCGCCGTACAGCGTCGGTGAAGTCGGGATGATGACCGGTCCGAAGCGGCGCGAGATCGGCCACGGGCGCCTCGCGCGCCGCGGGGTGCAGGCGGTGCTGCCGAAGGTGGACGACTTCCCGTACACGATCCGGGTCGTCTCGGAGATCACCGAGTCGAACGGCTCGAGCTCGATGGCGACCGTTTGCGGTGCGTCGCTCGCGCTGATGGACGCCGGTGTACCGGTGAGGGCGCCGGTGGCCGGGGTCGCGATGGGCCTGGTGAAGGAAGGCAACCGCTACGCGGTGCTGACCGACATCCTCGGCGACGAGGACCACCTCGGCGACATGGACTTCAAGGTGGCGGGCACCGCGAAGGGCGTCACGGCGCTGCAGATGGACATCAAGATCGCCGGGATCACCGAGGAGATCATGGAGGTGGCGCTGAACCAGGCCATGGAGGCGCGCCTGCACATCCTCGACGAGATGGCCAAGGTCATCTCGGAGCCGCGTCCGACGATCTCCGAGAACGCGCCGGCGATGAAGGTGATCATGGTGCCGCAGGACAAGATCCGCGACGTGATCGGCAAGGGTGGCGCGACCATCCGCTCGATCGTCGAGGAGACCGGTGCGGACATCGACATCGAGGACGACGGCAGCGTGCGCATTTACGCCGACAGCGCCGAATCCATGCAGGCGGCGGTGGCGCGGATCCAGGAGATCACCGCGGAAGCGGAGGTGGGGCGGATCTACCACGGCCGGGTGGAACGTATCGTCGATTTCGGCGCGTTCGTGAACATCCTGCCGGGCAAGGACGGCCTGCTGCACATCTCGCAGATCGCCGACGAGCGGGTCGAGTCGGTGAGCGACTACCTGCAGGAAGGCCAGATGGTGGACGTGGTGGTGCTCGACGTCGACCAGCGGGGCCGCATCAAGCTGTCGATGAAGGAAGTCGCGAACTACGCGCGGCAGAGCGCGTAGCGGCGTGCCGTAGGAGCGAACTCGGGCGAGCGAAGCTCGCCTGAGGCGAACCTGCGGTTCGCCTCGGTTCGCGATCTGGAGATCGCTCCTGCAGTGTTCGGCTCGTTGCTCCCCGGCCGGGGATCGTTCCGGTCAGAACGGCTGGGGTGACACCTCCACCACCGGCCGCTCCAGCGCCGCCTTCAGCGCCCAGTAGAACGCTTCGGGGTTCGATTCGGTCTGCTCGTCCTCGTCCCAGTCCTCGTAGTCGAGCTCCAGTTCCTGCTCGTCCATCTCCCTCTCCTTGTCCTTTTGCAAGGGGTCCGTCCGCTGATCGTAGTCAGCGCGCGAGCGGATGCTGTGATCGTTGCCTCGTTTGCGCAACCGGGCGCGCGCCCCGTCCGCTGTAGGAGAATCGGGGCGCGCCGGTCCGCTACGCGCGGGCGCGGTTCGCGACCAGATCGTCCACCACCGTCGGATCTGCCAGCGTCGAGGTGTCGCCCAGGTTGTCGAGCTCGTCGGCCGCGATCTTGCGCAGGATCCGGCGCATGATCTTGCCGGAGCGCGTCTTCGGCAGCCCCGGAGCGAACTGGATCACGTCCGGGTTCGCGATCGCGCCGATCTCGCGGCGCACCAGCGCCACCAGCTCCTTCTTCAGCTCTTCCGGATCGTCGTTGGTGCCGGCCATCAGCGTGACGTACGCGTAGATGCCTTCGCCCTTGATCTTGTGCGGGAAGCCCACGACGGCCGCTTCCGCGACCTTCTCGTGCAGCACCAGCGCGCTCTCGATCTCGGCGGTGCCGATCCGGTGGCCGGAGATGTTCAGCACGTCGTCCACGCGGCCGGTAATCCAGTAGTAGCCGTCGGCGTCGCGGCGCGCGCCGTCGCCGGTGAAGTAGTAGCCGGGGTACGCCGTGTAGTACGTCTCCACGACGCGCTGGTGATCGCCGTAGACGCTGCGGATCTGACCCGGCCAGGTGTGGGTGATCACCAGGTTGCCGCGCGCCTCGGTGGTCTCGATCAGCTTGCCCTGATCGTCGACGATGCCCGGCTGCACGCCGAAGAACGGCAGCGTCGCCGAGCCCGGCTTCAGGTCCATCGCGCCGGGCAGCGGACTGATCATGATCGCGCCGGTCTCGGTCTGCCACCAGGTGTCGACGATAGGGCAGCGGCCTTCACCCACCACGCGGTGGTACCACTCCCAGGCCTCCGGGTTGATCGGCTCGCCGACGGTGCCGAGCAGGTTCAGGCTCTTGCGCGAGGTGCGTTTCACGAACTCGTCGCCCTGGCCCATCAGCGAGCGCAGCGCGGTGGGCGCCGTATAGAAGATGTTGACCTCGTGCTTGTCGACCACCTGCCAGAAGCGGGACGCGTCCGGGTAGGTGGGAACGCCCTCGAACATCACGCTGATCGCGCCGTTCGCGAGCGGCCCGTAGACGATGTAGGAGTGACCGGTGACCCAGCCGACGTCGGCGGTGCACCAGTAGACGTCGCCGTCGTGGTAGTCGAAGACGTACTTGTGCGTCATCGCGCTTTGCAGCAGGTAGCCGGCGGTCGAGTGCTGCACGCCCTTCGGCTTGCCGGTGGAGCCGGAGGTGTAGAGGATGAACGACGGATCCTCCGCCTCCATCGACTCCGGCGGGCACTCGGCCGGCTGATCCGCGACCAGCTCGTGGTACCAGACGTCGCGCTCGGGCTTCCAGGTCACCGGGTCACCGGTGCGGCGTACGGTGATCACGGTGTGCACGTTCGGGCAGCCGGCGAGCGCCGCTTCGGTGTTCTCCTTCAGCGGCACCTTGCGCCCGCCGCGCACACCTTCGTCGGCGGTGATCACGCAGCGGCAGTCGGCATCGAGAATCCGGTCCTTCAGCGACTGCGGCGAGAAGCCGCCGAACACCACCGAGTGGATCGCGCCGATGCGCATGCAGGCGAGCATCGCGTACGCGGCCTCCGGGATCATCGGCATGTAGATGCAGACCCGGTCGCCCTTCTTCACGCCGCGCGCCTTCAGCCCGTTGGCGAGGCGGCACACCTCGTCGTGCAGCATCTGGTAGGTGATCGAGCGGCTCTCGCCCGGATCGTCGCCCTCCCAGAGGATGGCCGTCTGGGCGGCGCGCTGCGGCAGGTGCCGGTCGATGCAGTTGTAGCTGATGTTGAGCCGCCCGCCGGCGAACCAGCTCACGCGGCCGGCGCGCATGTCCTCGGTGAAGACCGTGTCCCACTTGCGCTCCCAGGACAGGAAAATGTCGGCCTGCTCCGCCCAGAAGCCTTCCGGGTCCTCGATCGAGCGCCGGTACATGGCCCGGTACTGCTCCGCGTTGATGAAGCAGCGCTCCTTCATGAACTCGGGTACGGGATAGATCGTTTCGGACATCGTGCTGGCTCCTGAAGCGTCACTTACTGACGGAGGCGCTGGATCAGATAGCGGGTCGACGGATCCTGACCGTCGGCGGCGGCGCCGCCGAGCTGATCGTGAATCGGTACGGCCAGGCGCTTGCCGAGCTCCACGCCCCATTGATCGAACGAATTGATGTTCCAGATCACGCCCTGACAGAACACCTTGTGCTCGTACAGCGCGAGCAGCGCGCCCAGCGTCCGGGCGTCGAGCCGCTCGAGCAGCAGCGTGCTGGTGGCCTTGTTGCCGGGCACACGCCGGTGCGGGTCGCTGGTGTCGTCGCCGCTCATCATCGCCTGGCTCTGCGCGAGACCGTTGGCGAGCAGCCAGCGGTGGTGGTCGTCCCGCTCGTGATCGGCGCGCGCGGTCAGAATGAAGTCGGCGGTGAACGCGCGGGTGCCCTGGTGCAGGAGCTGATGGAAGGAGTGCTGGCCGGTGGTCTCTTCGCCGCCCCAGACGATGGGCATCGTGTGCACGCTCACGGGGCTGCCGTCGTGGTGCACGCTCTTGCCGTTGCTCTCCATCTCGAGCTGCTGCAGGTAGTCGGGCAGCCGCGCGAGGCGGGCATCGTACGGCAGCACGGCGAGGCTGCCGGCGCCGAGGAAGTTGTAGTTCCAGATGCCGGCGAGCGCCATCAGCACCGGGCCGTTGCGCTCGAGCGGCTCGCTCCGGAAATGGCGGTCGAGCTCGCGCGCGCCGGCGAGCAGCGCCTGGAACGCGTCGGGACCGACGCCGAGCGCGATGGGCAGCCCGACCGCCGACCAGAGCGAATAGCGCCCGCCGACCCAGTCCCACATCGGAAACACGTGCGTCTCGGGGATGCCGAAGCGCGCCGCAGCGGCTACGTTGGCGCTGACCGCGACGAAATGCCGTTCGATCGCGGCCGGATCGCCGGTGCGCTCGAGGAACCAGCTCCGCGCCGATTCGGCGTTCACCTGAGTCTCGAGCGTCGAGAACGACTTCGACACCACCACGAACAGCGTGGTCGCCGGGTCGAGGCCGGTCAGCGCGGCCGAGAGCGCGGCGCCGTCGACGTTCGCGACGAAACGGCAGCGCGGCCCGCCGCGCTCGCCGAGCGCCCGCACCGCGAGCTCCGGGCCGAGGTATGAGCCGCCGATGCCGATGTGCACCACGTCGGTGAACGCCTTGCCGGTGCTGCCGCGGATACGCCCCTCGCGCACGCCGGCGGCGAATTCCAGGAGCCGCTCGAGCGTCTGCTGCACCGCGTCCTCGGCGAGCGCCGGACGTTCCCCCGGCGCGGCCCGGAGCGCAGTGTGCAGCGCCGGGCGCCGCTCGGTGGTGTTGATCGGCTCACCCCGGAACAGCCGTTCGATCTGCGCGGGCAGATCCTGTTGCCGGGCCAGCTCGAGCAACGCGTCGAGCGCCGCGCGGTTCAGGCGCTGGCGCGTCAGGTCGAGCAGCAGGCCGGGCAGCTCGATGCGCAGCATCGCGTTGCGCTCGGCGTCGTTCAGCAGCTCGCGCAGGCTCTGACGGACGAGCTCGGGCGCGAGGCGGGAGAGCCGCTTCCAGGCGGTTTGCTGCTCGGGGTGGCTCGTGGACGGCTGACTCATGACCGACGGCCTCCCGAGTCAGAGCAGCGTCGGGTTCGGATTGAAGTACTGGCGCAGGCCGTCCATCCGCTCGAGCTGCTCGACCAGCGCGCGGAAGTGCCCGTCGTTGTGCGCGAAGTCGATCTCGGCGGCGTTCACCACGAGCAGCGGCGCCGCGTCGTAGAAGTGGAACAGCTCGGTGTAGGCCCGGTTCAGCATCTCGAGGTAGTCGCGCTCGATGTCCCGCTCGTACGGGATGCCGCGCCGCCGGATGCGGCTCTGCAGCACCGGCACCGGAGCCTGCAGGTAGATCACCAGGTCGGGCCGCGGGCTCTGGATCTCGAGGGTCTCGTAGATCTGCCGGTACAGCGCGTACTCGTGCTCGTCCAAGGTGAGGCGCGCAAACAGGTCGTCCTTCTCGAGCAGGAAATCGGCGACCAGCGTCGGCCCCACCAGATCGTCCTGCGGCAGGTCCGCCATCTGCCGGGCGCGGTTCAACAGAAAGTAGAGCTGGGTCGGCAGCGCGTGGCGACGGCCTTCGCGGTAGAAGCGGTCGAGGAACGGGTTGCTCGCCGCCGGCTCGAGCAGCACCGGGTAGCCGTAATGCTCGGCGAGACGCCGGGCCAGTGTGGTCTTGCCGACGCCGATCGGACCTTCCACCGCGATGAAGCGGGGCGTCGTCGGGACGCTGCTGCGCTCGCCCGGCGTCTTGAGCTGGGCCTGTGTGTTCATCGGTTCCATGACCTGGGTATGCGGTCAATCATGTACCCGGGCGGCGGCGCGGTTCAACCTGACTGGACCCGCGCGCCCCCCGGAGCGTCGGACGCGACGTGTCACTCGGCCTTGCGGCGGCGCCGCCGGCGCCGGCGGCGCGCCGGCTTCTCCGCACGCGGCTGGCCGCGCAGCTCCTCGAGCAGGCTTTCCCGGACGCGCGCATTCGCGGCCTGGAAGCGCGTCCACCAATCGGCGGCCTCCGCCACGTCCTCGCCGGCCTCGCTGCGCAGCACGAGGAAGTCGTAGGCGGCGCGGAAGCGCTCGTGGGCGAGCAGACCGACCACCGCCCGCGGCCGCCGCGACTCGAGGCGGTACTGAAGGGTCCAGACGTCCCGGATGAACTGGCTGAAGCGGCGCGGGATGGTGATGATGACCTGCTGCTCGGCCAGGGTTGCCCCCATTGCGATCGCGCGGGCCTCCGCAGGCTTGCGGCTCGCGAGCAACTCGTCGACCCGGGCCTGGTAGTCGCGCCAGAGCAGCACCGCGAGCAGGAAGCCGGGCGTGACCGGCTTGTCCTCGGCGATGCGCAGGTCGGTGTTGCGCATCGCGAGCCGGATCAGCGGATCGTCCGGCGGCGTCGACGGGAACAGCACGGCCCGGAGCGGCGTCGACGCGAGGTACTCCCAGGCGAGCTCGGAACGGCCGGACACGAACAGCTTGCAGACTTCGTCGAACAACCGCGCCGGCGGAATCTGGCGCAGCTGCGGTGCGATCTCCGGCATCGCCGCCTCGATGGCGGGATCGAGCGTGAAGCCGAGCTTCGCGCGGAAGCGCACCGCGCGCAGCAGCCGCACCGGATCCTCGCGCAGGCGCACCCGCGTGTCGCCGATCAGCCGCAGGCGCTTCGCTTCGAGGTCGGCGAGCCCGCCGACGAAGTCGATGATCTCTTCGGTGTCGGGGTCGTAGTACAGCGCGTTGATCGTGAAGTCGCGGCGGAACGCGTCGTCGTCGAGCGTGCCCCAGACGTTGTCGCGCAGGATCAGCCCGGAATCGGCGTGGTAGCGCTCGCTGTCCTCGTCGTCGTCGAGCTCGCCCTTGCGGAACGTCGACACTTCGATGATGTGGCGGCCGAAGCGCACGTGGGCGATGCGGAACCGGCGTCCCACCAGCCGGCAGCGCCGGAATACCTGCCGCACCTCTTCGGGCGTGGCGTTGGTGGCGACGTCGAAATCCTTCGGTTCGAGGCCGAGCAGCAGGTCGCGCACGCAGCCGCCCACCAGATAGGCCTCGAATCCGGCGTCGACGAGCTGCTCGACGACGCGCAGCGCGTTCTCGTCGACGCGCGAGCGCGCGAGCCCGTGCTCGATCGCGCTGAGGTGCTGAGGAGCGGCCGCCGCGGTCACGTGCGTTCCCGCCGCGGACCGCGCTGCCGGGTGCGTTTCCTGGGGATGTTGAGGCGCTGGCGGCGCTCCCAGAGGCTCTTGCGGCTGATGCCGAGCTTCTCCGCCAGCTCGGTCTCCGTGAGGCTGTCCTGGTGTGCCAGCACGAAGCTGACGAAGTAGTCCTCGAGCGACGTCTGCTCGGCACCGCCGACAGGCGCCTCCTCGCGGCGGCGCTCACGGGTGTCGACCGCGAGCAGCGCCGGCTCGATGACCTCGCCATCGCACAGGATCGCCGCGCGCTCGACCGCGTTTTCGAGCTCCCGTACGTTGCCGGGCCAGCGGTAGTCGAGCATCGTCGAGCGCGAGGCCTCCGAGAAACGCAGGCGCTGCTTGCCGAGCTTCTCGGCGACGCGCTCGAGGATGTGGTCGGCCAGCTTCAGCACGTCGTCGCCGCGATCCCTGAGCGGCGGCACCTCGAGCGTGACCACGTCGAGCCGGTAGTACAGATCCTTGCGGAACTGACCGTTCTCGACCATGCGGCCGAGATCGCGGTGCGTGGCGGTGATCAGGCGCACGTCGATCGGGAACGTCTCCGTCGAGCCGAACCGGCGCAGCTCCCCGGCCTGCAGCACGCGCAGCAGCCGAGCCTGCGCCTCGAGGCCGAGCTCGGCGATCTCGTCGAGGAACAGCGTGCCGCCGTGGGCGGCTTCGAGCAGCCCGCGCCGTGCCGCACCCGGCGGCGCATCCGACGGGCTGTAGCCGAACAGCTCCGTTTCGATGATCCGCGGCGGCACCGTCGCGCAGTTCAGCGAGATCATCGGCGCCGCCGCGCGCCGGCTGGCGGCGTGCAGCGCTCGCGCCACCAGCTCCTTGCCGGTACCGGATTCGCCGCGGATCAGCACCGGTGAGTCGGTGGGCCCGACCTTGCCGATCTGCTCGTAGAGCGCCTGCATCCCGGCGCTGTCGCCGACGATCGGGAAGTCCCGGCGCAGCCCGGTGCCGACGCTGCGGGCCGGACGCCGTTCGGTGAGGCAGCGCTCCACCGCCGCCGCCAGCTCGTCCGGCTCGAACGGGGCCGCCAGATAGTCGCTGGCTCCGCGCTTCATCGCCGCGACCGCCTGGCGCACGTCCGGGCGGCGCGCCACCAGGATCACCGGCACGTGATGGCAGAGCGCCAGCACGTCGAGCGGGCCGCCGGCGCTGCACTCCGCGCTCGCGATCAGGCAAGCGTAGGGAGTCAGGTCCATGGCTTCCAGGCTGCGGGATTCCAGCGTGGCCGGAGTCGGCTCGGTCACGCTGAAGCCGTTGCTCTCGAGGATACCGCGAAGGTGCGCCCGGAAAGACGGGTCAGGCTCGACGATGAGTACCTGGGTCATGGCGGCTGATAGTAACAAAGCCGTCATGCTTACTCACGGTGGCCGGCGAGAACCGGGGAACGGCCTCGGCGAGCAGATCGGCGGGCTCGCGCTGCTCCGCGTGCGGCCCCGGGTCGAGCCCGAGCAGGGTCAGCACCCGCGCCAGGTTCTCCGCCGCGCGGGTGTTGTCGAGGGCCGGCGCGAGGTTCTGCTTGGAAAGCTTCTGGCCGTTCTGACTTCGGATCAGCGGCAGATGGCCGTACACCGGCGGGTTGAGACCGAGGCGCTGCATCAGGAAGA
The DNA here is from genome assembly GCA_036381275.1 of Pseudomonadales bacterium. Lineage (GTDB taxonomy): Bacteria > Pseudomonadota > Gammaproteobacteria > Pseudomonadales > Azotimanducaceae > UBA7803. The sequence goes on from DASVDC010000147.1 coordinate 71,260, forward strand.
GCTGCGGGCCGGTGGCCGGCAGCAGGTCGCGGCCGCGGATCACGCGGGCGATTCCGGGCGCTCCGTCGTCGACCGCGGTGGCGAGGTGGTACGCGATGATTCCGTCGCGGCGGCGCACCACGAAGTCGCCGGGCGCGTCGGCGAGCGACTGCCGTTGCGGACCCTGGATCAGGTCGTCGAACTCGACGGCGGCATCGTCGACCCGGATGCGGGCGGCGCGGTCCGGCCGGGGTTCCCGCTGATCCCGGCAGGTGCCGGGATACACGCGAAAGCCTTTGAGCTCGCTGCGCGTGCAGCGGCAATAGAACAGCTCGCCGCGGGCATCGAGCATCGCGAGGGCATGACGGTAATCGTCCAGGCGTTCGCTCTGCCGCTCGACCGGCCCGTCCCAGTGCAGCGCGTGCCGTTCGAGCGCGAGCAGGATCGACCGTTCGGCGCCCGGCATGTTGCGCGGCGCGTCCAGGTCGTCGAAGCGCACGCGCCACGGCATGCCGAGGCGGCGCGCATCGAGCCAGCTCGCGGTCGCGGCCAGCAGCGACCCCAGGTGCAGCGGACCGGTGGGAGAAGGCGCGAATCGACCGCCGCCCGGACCCGCCGTCACCGCGTCAGCCGTGCAGTTGCTTTTCCTTGATCTCGTCGAGCGATTTGCAGTCTACGCACTGGGTGGCCGTCGGCCGCGCCTCGAGGCGGCGCAAGCCGATCTCGATGCCGCACGTGTCGCAGTAACCGTAGTCGCGCTCGTCGAGCCGCTCGAGGGTCTGGTCGATCTTCTTGATCAGCTTGCGTTCGCGGTCGCGGGTACGCAGCTCGATGCTGAATTCTTCTTCCTGAGTGGCCCGATCGGCCGGGTCCGGGAAGTTGGCCGCTTCGTCGCGCATGTGGTGCACGGTGCGATCGACCTCTTCCATCAGCTCCTGCCGCCATTTGAGCAGGATCGCCCGGAAGTGGGCGAGCTGCTGCTCGCTCATGTACGGCTCGTTCTTCGCCGGCTCGTACGGTTTGAAGTTCCTGAACGGCGAATCCGCCGCGCCGCCGGTGGCTCGTACCGGCGTCGCGGGCGCTTTTGACCTGGTCTTCATATCTTGTTGCGCGGAATCTCTCGACTGCTTGACTGGGGACTGCTTCCGGGCGGCGGGCGCGGTGCTCACCTTGGAGCGGGTGGCCGGAGATTTCGCTCGGGCCGGGCTCCGGACGGCCTTGGCCTTCGCCGGCGCCTTGCTCCCGGCCCGACCTTTGGCCGCGGCGGACTTCGCAGCGGATTTCGCGGCAGGTTTCGCGGCCGAAGCCGCGGGCTTGGCGACCGCTTTGCGGGCGGTCGCTCGAGCCGAAGATTTGCTGGCCGGCGCGCGTTCGGCGGATTTCTTGCTGGTCGCCTTCCTGGCAGGCGTCCGTTGGCTGCCGGTCCCTTTGCTCTTCGTGCTGGTCTTGCCCGCGGCCGTGCTCTTCACCGCCGCCTTCTTCCGTGACGTCGTGGCAGTACCCTTACCGTTTGCCTTCGTCGTCGTTGCCGCCATGGTCTGTCTCTGGTTCCTGACTTTTGGTCGCGCCCGAGAACTGCTGACGCCGGGAATTTCGAAGGGCGCGTAAGCTACCAGAACGCCAAGGTGTTGACCATATAATCCGGATAAGTTTTTCCCGGGATGGCGCCACCCCATGCAGGCGAGTCGAATTCGGCAGATTTCCCCGTTCCGGGTGGTGCAATTGCTCGAACGGGCGAAGGCATTGGAAGCCGCCGGTCACCGCGTCGTGCACTTCGAGGTCGGAGAACCCGACTTCCCGACCGCGCCGCCGATCGTCGAAGCCGGCCGCGCGGCGCTCACCGCAGGTGCCACCCGCTACACCGAGTCGCTCGGGCTGCCGGCGCTGCGCGCGCGCATCGCCGAGTGGTACCGCGAGACCGCCGGGGTCGCGATCGCGCCGCAGCGCGTCGTGGTGACCGCCGGCGCGAGCGGCGCCTTGTTGCTGCTCTCGGCGCTGCTGCTCGATCCCGGTGACGAGCTGCTGCTGCCCGAACCGGGCTATCCGTGCAACGACCCGTTCGCGCGGCTGGTAGGCGCGGTGCCGGTGGCGGTGCCGGTGCTCGCCGAGGACGGGTTTCGTGTCGACCCCGGACAGGTCGCGGCCGCGTGGACCGCGGCGAGCCGCGGCCTGCTGGTGGCGTCGCAGGCCAACCCGACCGGCGCGGTGCTCGAGCCGGAGCGGCTGACGGCGCTCGTCCACACCGTGCGCGAGCGCGGCGGAGCGCTGCTGCTCGACGAGATCTATCAGGGCCTGATCTACGAAGACATCGGCTACCGCAGCGGCCTCGCGTTGGACGACGGCATCTACGTGCTGAACAGCTTTTCGAAGTACTTCGGCATGACCGGCTGGCGGCTCGGCTGGATGGTGCTGCCGGAGTCCCAGGTGGAGCCGGTGGCCCGGCTCGCGCAGAACCTGTTCATCTCGCCGTCGAGCGTGGCGCAGCACGCCGCGCTGGCCGCGTTCGAGCCGGCGGCGGTGGCGATTCACGAGGAGCGCCGCGCCGCGTTCGCGCGCCGGCTGGTGCGGCTCTGCGACGGGCTGGAATCGCTCGGCTTTCGCATTCCGGCGCGCCCCGCGGGGGCGTTCTACGTCTACGTCGACGTCTCCCGCACCGGGATCGACGCGATGACGTTCTGCGAGCGGCTGCTCGAGCGGCACCACGTCGCGGTGACGCCGGGCCTCGACTTCGGACGCCGGGACGCGGAGCGGTTCGTGCGCTTCGCGTTCACCACCGGTGAGGCCGACATCGACCTCGGCCTCGAACGCATCGCCGACGCGCTCGCCGATTGGGGAGCGCGGTGAGGTTCGTGCCGCCGCTCGTGCGCGGCCGGCTGGTGCGGCGCTACAAGCGCTTCCTCGCCGATGTCGCGTTGCCGGAGGGCATCGTCACGGTGCACTGCCCGAATACCGGTGCGATGACCGGCTGCGCGGAACCGGGACTCGAGGTGTGGTGTTCGATGGCCGCGAATCCGCAGCGCAAGTACCCGATGACGCTCGAGGTCGTCTGCACGCCGCGCGGGCGGGTCGGCGTGAACACCGGCCGGGCGAATGCGCTGGTCGCGGAAGCGTTGACCGACGGGCGCCTCGGCGAGCTCGCCGGCTACCCCGAGGTGCGGCGGGAAGCGCCGATTCCGGACGGCGACGGCCGCGGCGGACGGTTCGACTTCCTGCTCCGCGGTGCCGGGACGCCGTGCTGGGTCGAGGTGAAGAGCGTGACGCTCTGCCACGAAGGCGGCCGCGGTGCATTCCCCGATGCGGTGAGCGTTCGGGCACTCCGCCACCTCGAGGCGCTGGTCCGGCGCCGGCAGGCCGGCGAGCGCGCGGTGCTGCTGTTCTGTGCGCAGCACACGGGAATCGGCCATCTGACGCCGGCGGACGAAGTCGATCCGGTGTACGCCGCCGCGCTGCGGGCGGCGGCCGGTGACGGGGTCGAGGTGCTCGGTTACGGTTGCCGCATCGAACGCGGCGGGATCAGCCTCAGCGAGCCGCTGCCGGTGCGTCTCTGAAGCGCTCGCGGATCCGCCGGTAGTCGTCCAGCCGGCGCAGGCGGGCGCCGTAGGTCTGCACCAGCTTGGCGGCGGCGAAGTTGCCGAACGCGGCGGCCTGCTCGGCACTCATGCCGGCGCACCAGCCGTACAGGCAGGCACCCGCGTACATGTCGCCGGCGCCGTTGGTGTCCACCGCGCGCACCTCGTAGCCCGGCACGAGCCGCTGCTCGTGCGGCCCCACGGCGAGGCTGCCGCGCCGCCCGAGGGTCACGTTCAGGTGGCGGCCGATGTCCTTCAGCTCGGTGACGGCGATGTCGAGCCGGTCGGTGCGCGCCCAGGTGAGCGCTTCCTCCTCGTTGCAGAAGAGATGGTCGACGCCGTTGCCGAGGATGCGCACCAGGCCGTCGCGGAAGAACTCGACCATGCTCGGATCCGACAGGCTGATCGCGGTGCGCACGCCGGACGCTTCGGCGAACTCGCGACACGCGATCGCGGCGGCGAGGCTGGTCGGCGACGACGACAGATAGCCTTCCGCGTAGAAGTAGCGCGCCTGCGCCAGCGCGCGTTCTTCGATCACGTCGGGCGCGAGATCCGTCGAGATGCCGAGGAACGTGTTCATCGACCGTTCCGCGTCGGGTGTGACCAGCACCAGGCAGCGCCCGGATTTGCCGGACGTGGCGGGCTTCGCCGCGTTGCCGTTGGTGACGATGCCGGCGGCCTCGAGATCCTCGAGGAAGTAGCGGCCCACCGCGTCGTCGGCGAGCCGGCAGGAGTAGAACGCCCGGCCGCCGAATCCCTGCACCGCGATCATGCTGTTGGCCGCGGAACCGCCGCTCATGCGCTCCGGCTCGTATTCGGACAGCGCCGCCACCAGCGCATCGAGGCGCGCCTCGTCCACCAGCGTCATGTGACCCTTGGCGATCCCGTGGGTGCGCAGGAACCCGTCGTCCACGCGGTATTCCAGGTCCACCAGCGCGTTGCCGAGGCCGTACACGTCGTACATCGTTCCAGTCTCTCCGTCGGATCAGGGTGCGAGCGAGGCGAAGGCGCGCGCGGCCGCGGCGAGCGTCGCGTCGAGCACCGCATCGTCGTGCGCGGCCGAGACGAACGCGGCCTCGAACGCGGACGGCGCGAGGTAGACGCCTTCGTCGAGCATCGCGTGAAAGAAGCGGTTGAAGGCGCTCACGTCACTGTTCGCGACGTGATCGAATTCGTTGACCGGCCCGGCGCTGAAGAACACGCTGAACATCCCGCAGACGTGGTTCACGGTGACGGTGCAGCCGGCCTCCGCCGCGGCCGCGGCGAGCCCCGCCGCGAGCCGTTCGGTGGCCGCGCCGATGCGCCGGTACAGGTCCTCGTCGAGCGCGCGCAGCGTCGCGAGCCCCGCGGCGGTGGCGAGCGGATTGCCCGACAGTGTGCCGGCCTGGTACACGGGACCTTCCGGCGCGATCTGCGCCATCACGTCGGCGCGCCCGCCGAACGCGCCCACCGGCAGTCCGCCGCCGATGATCTTGCCGAGCGTGGTCAGGTCCGGCGTCACGCCGTACAACGACTGCGCTCCGCCGCGCGCGACGCGGAAGCCGGTCATCACCTCGTCGAAGATCAGGAGGCTCCCGTGCTTGCGCGTCAGCTCCCGCAGCCCCTCGAGAAATCCCGGCTGCGGCGGAATGCAGCCCATGTTGCCGGCCACCGGCTCGACGATCACCGCGGCGATGTCGGATCCGTAGCGGCCGAACACTTCCGCGAGCGGCTCGAGCCGGTTGAACGGCACGGTGATGGTGCGCTCGGCCACCGCCGCCGGCACGCCCGGCGAATTCGGGATGCCGAGGGTGAGGACCCCGGAGCCCGCCTTCACCAGCAGCGCATCGGAATGGCCGTGGTAGCAGCCGGTGAACTTGACGATCAGCTCACGGCCGGTGAACCCGCGCGCGAGGCGGATCGCGGACATGGTCGCCTCGGTTCCCGAGTTGACCAGCCGCACCCGCTCGATCGCCGGCATCATCGCGATGATCTGCTCGGCGAGCTCGATCTCGAGCTCGGTGGGCGCGCCGAAGCCGAGGGCCTTCCCGGCCTGCTGCTGCACCGCGGTCACCACGTCGGGGTGTCCGTGGCCGAGCAGCATCGGCCCCCAGGAGCCGACGTAATCGATGTAGCGGTTGCCGTCGACGTCGGTCAGCCAGGCGCCTTCGCCGCGCTCGAAGAAGACCGGATCGCCGCCGACCCCCTTGAACGCGCGCACCGGCGAGTTCACGCCGCCGGGAATGCTGCGGGCCGCGCGGGCGATCAGGCGACTCGACGTGTCACGTTGCATGCGGACTCCCTCAGAACGGCTTCACGACCACCAGCACCACGATCACGATGAGGAGCAGCGTGGGCACCTCGTTGAACATCCGGTAGAACTTCTGGCTGTGCCGGTTCGCGTCGGCCGCGAAGTCCCGGATCAGGCGGCCACAATAGTGGTGATAACCGAGGAGCGCCACCACCCCGGCGATCTTGAGCCAGAGCCAGCCGCTCGAAGCGAACGCCGACCAGCCGAGCACCAGGAGCCAGATGCCGAACACCAGCGTCAGGATCATCGCGGGACGCATGATCACCCGGTAGAGGCGGCTCTCCATCGTGCGGAAGCGCTCGCGGCCGGCCGCGTCCTCCGTCACCGCGTGATAGACGAACAGCCGCGGCAGGTAGAACAGGCCCGCGAACCAGGCGACGACGAAGACGATGTGGAAGGCCTTCAGCCACAGATAGCCGGTGCTCATAGTGCCGATTCCTGATAATTGTCGATGTCCTCGAGGGTGACGATGCCGCGCACCGGGGAGAGCATCGGCGCGGCCGTGCGCCGCACGCACAGCGCCTCGACGCTGCGGCGGCGCAGTGTCGACTGGGCTTCCTCGACGGTGGCGAGGTAGTCGATGTCGGCGACGTCCCGGCGCCGCGCCGGAATCTGCAGCAGGTCCACGAGTCCGTCCGCCGAGTCGAGCTCGATCTGCAGATCGCCCGCGCTCAGCACCGCGAGCGGCCGGCCGTCCTCGTCCTCCGCGACGATCCAGCGCGGATGCGCGGCGAGCGCCTTGCGCGCGGCATCCGGCGTGCACACCACCGGCAGCGCGGCGAAGCTGCGGTTCATGATCGCGGCGACGCCGACCCGGCGCAGGTGGGCCCGCACGGGGCTCGGCGGGTACTCGAGCCCCTGGGCGCGCAGGCTCGACAGGAACACCGACGGCTGGCGGAACGCAGACGAGGTCACCAGCGTCGCCACGACGATGATCAGCATCGCCGGCAGGATCACGTTCGGGTTCGCGGTGAGCTCGAGCACCGCCATCAACGCGGCGAGCGGCGCCTGCAGGGATGCCGCCATCATCGCCGCCATCCCGAGCATCACGTAGAAGCCGCTGCTCGCGCTCGCGCCTTCGCCGAGCCCGGCGCCGAGTATGCCCATCACGCCGCCGATCGCGGCGCCGATCACGAACGTCGGGCCGATCACCCCGACGGGCAGCCCGAGCCCGACGGAGGCGGCGCTCGAGATCGTCTTCAGCACCACCACGGCCGCCAGCGTCGCCAGCGTGAGCTGCCCCGTCATCGCCGCGTCCACGGTGTCGTAGCCAACGCCCATGATCTGCGGCGCCAGCAGCGAACCCGCCGCGGTGATGGCGCCCGCGGCCAGCGCGCGCCGCCAGAACGGCCAGCGGTGCAGGCGCGCGAAGAGCTGCACGAGCCGCGCATAGCCGGCTGCGAGCGCCCCGATGACGACGCCGCAGAGCACGATGAACGGGATCTCGAGCAGCGAGGCGAGGCGCAGCGGCGCCACCTGGAACGCCGGATCGGGACCGAGGAACCAGTGGGTGAGCAGCGTCGTGGTGACCGCGGCGAGGATCACCGGGATGAACGAGCCGATGGTGTACTCCATCATCACCACTTCCATCGCGAACACGACGCCCGCCATCGGCGTGTTGAACGAGCCCGCGATGGCGGCGGCGACTCCGCAAGCCACCAGCACCCGCAGCGAGTTGTGGGGTACCTGAAGCGCCTGCCCGAGCAGGCTCGCGCTCGCTGCGCCGAGGTGGATCGCGGGACCTTCGCGGCCGCCGGAGACGCCGGCGGCGAGCGCCGTGATGCCGCCGGCGAATTCGCCGACGGCGTTGCCGAGCGGCATGCGGCCCTGGTGCCGTGACAGGCGCTCCATCACGTGCGTGACGCCGTAGCGGCGGCTCGCCGCCGGCAGCCGGGTGAGGGCCAGCCCGACCAGCAGCGCACCGGCGAGCGGCAGCACCGCGCGCGGCAGCGCCGGCAGCGCCTCGAAGGCCTCCGGACCGCCGGTGAACGCGGTGACGATCAGATCGATCAGCGTGCGGAACGTCAGGATCACCGCGCCGGTGACCAGGCCCGCCGCGATCGCGACCAGCGACAGCTCCGGCAACGCGTCCGCACGTGACAGCCGTTGGCGGAATCGGTCCAGGGACGGACGACGCGGCAGGCGGACCCGGCGGATCGGTGGCTTCCTCGGCTGGTGAGCGGGCGGCGTTAGTATATGCTTCGGTCGATGGGTTTCACGATGTTCCACCGCCGCCACGGCGCGACCCCCACCGGGCCCGTGCAGGTGGTGCCGTACCGGCCGGTGCGGCGCGCGCTGCTGCTCGTGCTGCTGGCGCTGACGGTGGCCGGCGCGGCCGCGCTGGGATTCGTGTTCGGCCAGCGCACCGCCGAGCTCGACCGCGCCTACCTCGCGGCCCTCGAGGTGCGCGCCGCCGCGCTGGACGCGCGGGTCCGATCGCTGACCGGCGAGCTCGCCGACGTGCGCCTCGCGCAGCGGGTCGATGCGGAGGCGGCGCAGTCGCTGCGCGACACGATACAGGAGCTGCGCGACGAGCTCGGCGGCCTGCGCGAGGAGGTGACCTTCTACAAGAGCCTGATGGCGCCCTCGAGCCTCGAGCGCGGGCTGCAGATCGCGGAGCTGACCGTCGACCGCGGCGCCGGCGCCCGCGAATACGGCTGGCGCCTGCTGCTGACCCAGGCGGCGGAGCGGCGCGATTGGGTTCAGGGCGGCGTCGAGCTCGCCGTCGAGGGCACTCGCCGGACCGGCGGCTCGAGCGTGGAAGAAGTGCTGCCGCTCACGGAAGTCGCCGAGCTCGACGTCTATCCTCTCAAATTCAGGTTCCGGTACTTCCAGAACCTGACCGGCGCCATCACGCTGCCCGACGGCTTCGTGCCGCAGGCGGTGCGGGTGACGGTGACGCCGGCGGGTCGCGGCACGGAACCGGTCGAGCGCCGCTTCGAGTGGGTGGACCAGGCCGGATGAGAAAACCAGGGAAGGGATAGCTGATGGCTCGATTCAGGATGCAGAAAGGGGTGACGCTGATCGCTCCGGACACCGAGGTCGTGGGCGACGTGCGGTTCCGGGACCAGCTCTACGTGAACGGCCACGTGGAAGGCAACGTGCTCGCCGCCGACGGATCGGCGGAGGGTGCCGCATCCGCCACGGTGGTGATCAGCGAGCAGGGTTCCGTGCACGGCGAGATCCGTGTACCGAACGTGGTGATCAACGGCACCGTGGAAGGCAACGTCTACGCCTCGGCGCGGGTCGAGCTCGCCGCGAAGGCCCGGGTCAAGGGCAACGTCTATTACCAGCTCATCGAGATGCAGCTCGGCGCGATGGTGGACGGGCAGCTCCTGCACGAGGCGGTGCCGGGGGCGAGCAACGTGCACCGCTTCCCGGCGGAAGGTCTCGCGGACGAGCCGGCGCGGGAGAGCGGCCGCCACGGCTGAGGCGCCCGAGCGCGCGGTTGACCGGTGCGGAGGGTTCTGTTACTCATCCGGGGATGGAAACCCCTATCCTGCTGTCGGAGCGCGCGGCGCAGAAGGTGCGCGCGCTTCTCGAGGCCGAGCCCAATCCCGACCTGAAGCTGCGGGTGTTCATCACCGGAGGCGGCTGCAGCGGCTTCTCGTACGGGTTCACCTTCGACGAGGAGGTCGCGGAGGACGACGCCGTGGTCGAGCGTGACGGCGTGACCATGCTGGTGGACGCGATGAGCTACCAGTACCTGATGGGATCCGAGGTGGACTACCGCGAGGATCTGCAGGGCGCGCAATTCGTGGTCAACAATCCGAACGCGACGTCCACCTGCGGCTGCGGCAACTCGTTCGCGATCTGATCCCGCTTCAAGCCGGATAAACACCGCCCAGCACGCGCGGCCCGCGCGCGCCGGTGACGGCGGGCTCGTTGCCGGGCTGGCGGTTCAGCGCCTGGTGCGCGAGCCACGCGAACGCGGCCGCTTCGATCAGGTCGCCGTCGATCCCATGCTCGTCGGTGGTCTCCACCGGGCACGGCACGCGCGCGGCGATCTCGGCGAGCAGCGTGCGGTTGTGCCGACCGCCGCCGCAGACCAGCACCCGCTCGGTGCCGCTGCCCCAGGCGGCGAGCGCCTGCGCGACCGTCTCCGCGGTGAACGCGCACAGCGTAGCCTGCACGTCCGCGTCGGCCACCGGCCGGCCCGCCAGATGCTGGCGCAGCTGCGCGTTCAGCCATTCCAGATTGAAGTATTCCCGGCCGGTGCTCTTCGGCGGCGGTTCGCACAGGTACGGGTCGGCGAGCAGGCGCGCGAGCAGCGCGTCGTCCACCCGGCCGGATGCGGCCCAGGCGCCGTCGCGGTCGTACGGCACCTGCCGCGTCTGGGCGATCCAGTCGTCCATCAGCGCGTTGCCCGGGCCGGTATCGAAGCCGGTGACCGGCGCGTCCGGATCGGCGGGCAGCAGCGTGAAGTTGCCGATGCCGCCGAGGTTCAGCACCGCGCGGTTCTCCGTCTCCGTGCGCAGCAGCGCGGCGTGGAACGGCGGCACCAGCGGCGCGCCCTGGCCGCCGGCAGCGACGTCGCGGCGGCGGAAATCCGCGACGGTGGTGATTCCGGAGATCTCGGCGATGCGGTTGGGATCGCCGATCTGCATCGTGAACGGCAGCGCGCCGGCGGGGCGGTGCCGCACCGTCTGGCCGTGACTGCCGATGGCGATCACGTCGGCCGGCGCGATGCCCTGGCCGGCGAGAAACTCGAGGGCCGTGCGGCCGATCAGCTCGCCGAGCGCCGCGTCGGCGCGGCCGAGCAGATCGAGATCGGTCGGCACGGGCCGGCCCAACGCGAGCAGGTCGCGGCGCAACTCGTCCGGCAGCGGGAAGGTGGTTCCGGCGAGGATGCGGATACGCTGGCTCGTCTCGATCAGCGCGAGATCCAGCCCGTCGACGCTGGTCCCCGAGATGGCGCCCAGGTAGAGCTGGCCGCGCACGTCAGCGGCCGTAGGCGAGCTGGGTCTGCTCCTTGAAGTCGTCGAGCAGCGCCAGGAGCGGCGCGGCACTCTCGTCGAAACGCACGCGCTCGCTGGGCGGTATCGGCAGCGCGTCGGGCAGCTCCACGGTGCGCGGATTCTGGTGTACGCCGTTGACCAGGAACTCGTAGTGCAGGTGCGGACCCGAGGCCCACCCGGTGGAGCCGACGTAGCCGATCACCTGACCCTGCCGGACCCGGACACCCGACTTGATGCCGCGGCCGAACTTCGACAGGTGCAGGTACTTGGTGGTGAATTGCTCGCCGTGCTGAATCACCACGTAGTTGCCGTTCGGGTTGGAGCGGGAAGCGGTCACCACGCGCCCGTCGCCGGACGCGAGCACCGGCGTGCCGGTCGGCGCCGCGTAGTCGATGCCGCGGTGCGGCATGTTGCGCTTGAACAGCGGATGCACGCGGCGCAGGTTGAAGTTCGAGCTGATCCGGGAGAACTCCACCGGCGCGCGCAGGAACGCCTTGCGCATGGATTGGCCGTCCGGGCTGTAGTAGTCGGCGTGGCCCTCGGAATCGGTGTACCGGATCGCGCGGTAGCTGTCGCCGCGGTTGATGAACTCGGCGGCGAGGATGTCGCCGTGGCCGACGAACTCGTTGCCGACGTAGAGCTCCTCGTAGACCACGTGGAATTCGTCGCCCTGGCGGATGTCGAGGACGAAGTCCACGTCCCATTGGAAGATCTGCGCGAGCCGCATAGTCAGGCTGTCGGGGAGCCCGGCGCGCTGGGATGCGACGAACAGGCTGTGGTCGATCACGCCGTGCTTGTAGGCCTTGGTCCGGGTGGGCTCCTTGAACGTCTCCCGGCCGACGAAGCCGTCGCCGTTGCGCTCGAACTCCAGCGTCTCGAGCGGGCCCGGCGTGTAGGCGAGCTTCAGCAGCGTCCCGTCGTCCGTGCGCGTGAACGTCAGCGTGTGGCCCGGGAAGATGTTCTTCAGGCGTTTGCCGAGCGGTTCGCTCGCGAGCAGGAGCTGCAGATCCCGCGCCGGGATGTCCTGGCGCTGGAAGATCACCGACAGGTTGTCGCCCGGTTTGACCTCGACGCTCGCGACTTCGTGGGGCAGTCGCGCCAGCGGGCTTTCGGACGCAGGCTCGGGTGGGGGCGGAAGGTCCGCGATCGCGTCGGCGGTCTCTTCGCCCAGCGACGACAGCTTCGGGCGCAGCACGTCCGGCAGGCTGATGAGCGAGGCGGTGGCGGGTGTCAGCGGCCGGTCGTCCGCGGCGAGCGCCGGCCCGCCGAGGCCGGCATGCGCCGGCGCGAGGTCCACGAGCACCGCTTCGCTCGAGAAGCGGTCGTCGCCGTCGTAGGAAAGCTGCTCGAAGGCCACGGCCGCAACGAACAACGACAGGGCAGCCACCAGGATCAGGTGGGGACGCGGAAACCCGCCGGGCTTCACAGTGCTTCGAGACATCCTTTTCGCCAAACGCGATTTGTCGAGAAATTTATTCTAAAACGGACGCTTACAAAGCTTTTGTGACGCCCGCCCCAACCCGCAGCTAGTATATGTATTTCCCGCGGCTTGAAAACCCTGTTACCGGGTTCGTCCCGGAAGTCTAGCCACTACCGCTTTGGAGCGGCGGGGCGTTCTGCTAAGGTGCGCGCTCCGTCACGATCGAACGTCACGATGCCCTCATTGCTCGACGAGCTGCGCGCGCGGGAGCTCCTGGCCCAGTGCTCGGACGAAGCCGGGCTGGCCGTCCATCTCGAGTCGGGCAGCCGGACCGTCTACTGCGGCTTCGATCCCACCGCCGACAGCCTGCACATCGGCAACCTGGTACCGCTGATGACGTTGCGGCGATTCCAGCGGTTCGGGCACCGGCCGATCCTGCTGCTCGGCGGCGCGACCGGCATGATCGGCGACCCGTCCGGGCGCAGCGCCGAGCGGAATCTGAACGATCTGGACGTCGTGGGACAGTGGGTCGCGCGGATCCGGGCTCAGGCCGAGGGCTTCCTCGACTTCGATCCCGCCTCGAACAACGCGGCCGTCGTGGTGGACAACCTCGACTGGACCCGTGACCTCAAGGTGATCCCGTTCCTGCGCGACATCGGCAAGCACTTCTCGGTCAACCAGATGATCCAGCGCGAGTCGGTACGCAGCCGCCTCGAGCGGGAGGGGGAAGGCATCTCCTACACCGAGTTCAGCTACATGCTGCTGCAGGCGATGGACTACCTGGAGCTGGCCCAGCGCTACGACTGCACGATCCAGATCGGCGGGAGCGATCAGTGGGGCAACATCGTCTCGGGCATGGACCTGGTGCGGCGCAAGCTCGGCCGCGAGGCGTTCGCGTTGACGCTGCCGCTGATCACCAAGGCCGACGGCAGCAAGTTCGGCAAGACGGCCGAGGGGGCGGTCTGGCTGGACCCCGCCAAGACCTCGCCGTACCGGTTCTTCCAGTTCTGGCTGAACTCGGCGGACGCCGACGTGGTCCGATACCTGCGCGTGTTCACCTTCCTCGACCTCGGCGAGATCGACGAGCTCGAGCGGGAGGTGCGCGAGGCGCCGGAGCGCCGGGAGGCGCAGCGCCGGTTGGCCCGGGAGGTCACGGCGATGACCCACGGTCCGGCCGGGCTCGAATCGGCGGAGCGCATCACCCGGGCGCTGTTCGACGGCTCGATCGAGACGCTGTCCGAGGGCGATCTCGAGCAGCTTCGGCAGGACGGTGTTGACAGCACCGTCGTTCCCCACCAGAATGTCGGGCTCCTTGCGGTGCTGGCCGATTCGGGTCTCGCGAAGTCCAGAAGCGATGCCCGGAAGCTCGTGCAGAGCAAGGGCGTGCGGGTGAACGGTCAGGTCGAGGCCGACGTCGATCGGCAGCTCGACTGGCAGGATGCCCTGTACGGTCGCTTCTACCTACTCCGCCGCGGCAAGAAGAACTGGCATCTGCTGGTTCGCGAGCGCGCGTGAGCGGCGCCGGCGACGGCGCGGACGGGTAGAGCGAAAAGGCCGAAATTATTTTTTCGGCGGGTGCTTGCGAAGACCGAGTGCCCGTGTAGAATACGCAGCCCTTGCCTCGGGGGCCTACCAAACCGGGGTCGCTCTTTAACAGCCAAGAACTGAACAAGCCATTCGTGTGGGTGCCTGTAATTCACCGTCGAATGCGCGTCGCGAGGCGTAGCGTTCGAGCGGTTTTACGAGCATCAGCGTCGTAAATTCCGTCGAGCCTGAAACGATCGATGAAGGGTTCGTCCGAGGGGCCGCAAGGCGCCGAAGTCGGATCTTTCGCAAACTCTATAAACCGAAGAGTTTGATCATGGCTCAGATTGAACGTTGGCGGCAGGCCTAAAACATGCAAGTCGAACGAGAAAGCCCTTCGGGGTGAGTACAGTGGCGGACGGGTGAGTAACACGTAGGAATCTACCCAGTAGCGGGGGATAACCCGGGGAAACTCGGGCTAATACCGCATACGCTCTACGGAGGAAAGAGGGCCTCTACTTGTAAGCTCTCACTATTGGAGGAGCCTGCGTTGGATTAGCTTGTTGGTGAGGTAATGGCTCACCAAGGCGACGATCCATAGCTGGTCTGAGAGGACGATCAGCCACACCGGAACTGAGACACGGTCCGGACTCCTACGGGAGGCAGCAGTTAGGAATCTTGGGCAATGGGCGCAAGCCTGACCCAGCCATGCCGCGTGTGTGAAGAAGGCCTTCGGGTTGTAAAGCACTTTCAGTGGTGAAGAAAAGCCTGGGGCTAATACCTCCGGGTCTTGACGTTAGCCACAGAAGAAGCACCGGCTAACTCCGTGCCAGCAGCCGCGGTAATACGGAGGGTGCGAACGTTAATCGGAATTACTGGGCGTAAAGCGCGCGTAGGCGGTTCGACAAGTGGGATGTGAAAGCCCTGGGCTCAACCTGGGAAGTGCATTCCAACCTATCGGGCTAGAGTGTGGTAGAGGGAGGTGGAATTTCCTGTGTAGCGGTGAAATGCGTAGATATAGGAAGGAACACCAGTGGCGAAGGCGGCCTCCTGGACCAACACTGACGCTGAGGTGCGAAAGCGTGGGGAGCAAACAGGATTAGATACCCTGGTAGTCCACGCCGTAAACGATGAGAACTAGCCGTTGGGGCCCTCGAGGTCTTAGTGGCGCAGCTAACGCGATAAGTTCTCCGCCTGGGGAGTACGGCCGCAAGGTTAAAACTCAAATGAATTGACGGGGGCCCGCACAAGCGGTGGAGCATGTTGTTTAATTCGATGCAACGCGAAGAACCTTACCACCCCTTGACATCCTCGGAACCTCCCAGAGATGGGAGGGTGCCTTCGGGAGCCGAGTGACAGGTGCTGCATGGCTGTCGTCAGCTCGTGTCGTGAGATGTTGGGTTAAGTCCCGTAACGAGCGCAACCCTCGTCCTTAATTGCCAGCGGGTAATGCCGGGAACTTTAAGGAGACTGCCGGTGACAAACCGGAGGAAGGTGGGGATGAGGTCAAGTCATCATGGCCCTTACGGGGTGGGGTACAAACGTGCTACAATGGCGCGCACAAAGGGCTGCAAACCCGCGAGGGGGAGCGAATCCCAAAAAACGCGTCGTAGTCCGGATCGGAGTCTGCAACTCGACTCCGTGAAGTCGGAATCGCTAGTAATCGTGAATCAGAATGTCACGGTGAATACGTTCCCGGGCCTTGTACACACCGCCCGTCACGTCATGGGAGTGAATTGCACCAGAAGTAGCTAGTCTAACCTTCGGGAGGACGGTTACCACGGTGTGGTTCATGACTGGGACGAAGTCGTAACAAGGTAGCCGTAGGGGAACCTGCGGCTGGATCACCTCCTTAAACCTTATAGCCTGAGTTTCCCCTGTGGGAGCGGCCTCCGGCCGCGAATGCAGAAGGAGACGAGAAGGCTCAGCGGCTCGCGGTGGATTACAGATGCTCCCACACGAATGGCTTGCACACTGACAACCCTGTTGCAGGGTCTGTAGCTCAGTTGGTTAGAGCGCACCCCTGATAAGGGTGAGGTCGGTGGTTCAAATCCACCCAGACCCACCAGCGCGCTCTCACTGTCTGCGTCGGGGCCGTAGCTCAGCTGGGAGAGCGCCTGCCTTGCACGCAGGAGGTCAGGAGTTCGATCCTCCTCGGCTCCACCATTGTCGGTTCAGTTCTGGCGGAAAGGAGATGAGCCAACACGTAAGCATCCGAAGTTGCGAATGTTTAGGTGTTGGCTCGGTGGCGCCGCAGACGGCGTCACGAGCGGCGGAGCACGCGGTGCTTCGCGCGGTCCGGACGCCGGACCGGAGCTCTTTAACAATTCAGAGATACGAAGCCGCATTGTTGATCCTCTGGATGGCTTCACTTCGGTGAAGCGCTTTCAGTCGATGAAACAACGCGGGTACTGATCGATCGCCTGCTTCCAGGCGGGTGGATCGATCGACTCAAGATGCGTCTTGGATACGACTTGCGTGATGCAAGTCGTCGGCGAACGTTACCAGGCTCGTGTGACGCCCGAACGGGCGGCACGCTGGGTTATATGGTCAAGCGTTTAAGTGCATCTGGTGGATGCCTTGGCAGCTGAAGGCGATGAAGGACGTCGTAGCCTGCGATAAGCCTCGGGGAGTCGGCAAACAGACTTTGATCCGGGGATGTCCGAATGGGGAAACCCACCGCTCTCGAGCGGTATCCTCACCTGAATAAAATAGGGTGTGGAGGCGAACCCGGGGAACTGAAATATCTAAGTACCCGGAGGAAAAGAAATCAACCGAGATTCCCTCAGTAGCGACGAGCGAAAGGGGACCAGCCCTTAAGCATCCGGTTCGTTAGCAGAAGCTTCTGGAAAGTTGCGCCATAGCGGGTGATAGCCCCGTATGCGAAAACGAGCCGAATGTGAAATCGAGTAGGACGGGGCACGTGAAACCCTGTCTGAACATGGGGGGACCATCCTCCAAGGCTAAATACTCTCAGCTGACCGATAGTGAACCAGTACCGTGAGGGAAAGGCGAAAAGAACCCCTGTGAGGGGAGTGAAATAGAACCTGAAACCAGATGCATACAAGCAGTGGGAGCCTGTCTTCGGACGGGTGACTGCGTACCTTTTGTATAATGGGTCAGCGAGTTACTTTTACCGGCAAGGTTAACCGTATAGGGGAGCCGTAGGGAAACCGAGTCTGAATAGGGCGAATCAGTCGGTAGGAGTAGACCCGAAACCGGGCGATCTAGCCATGGGCAGGTTGAAGGTTGAGTAACATCAACTGGAGGACCGAACCCACTAACGTTGAAAAGTTAGGGGATGACCTGTGGCTAGGAGTGAAAGGCTAATCAAGCTCGGAGATAGCTGGTTCTCCCCGAAAGCTATTTAGGTAGTGCCTCGTGTCTCACCACCGGGGGTAGAGCACTGTTTGGGCTAGGGGGCCGTCTAGGCTTACCAAACCCATGCAAACTCCGAATACCGGTGAGTGTAATCACGGGAGACAGACGGCGGGTGCTAACGTCCGTCGTCGAGAGGGAAACAACCCAGACCGCCAGCTAAGGTCCCCAAATCACAGTTAAGTGGGAAACGATGTGGGAAGGCATAGACAGCCAGGAGGTTGGCTTAGAAGCAGCCATCCTTTAAAGAAAGCGTAATAGCTCACTGGTCGAGTCGGCCTGCGCGGAAGATTCAACGGGGCTCAAACTGTGTACCGAAGCTGCGGATGCGTTCCTTCGGGATCGTATGGTAGGGGAGCGTTCTGTACGCCTGCGAAGGTGAACCGGAAGGTTTGCTGGAGGTATCAGAAGTGCGAATGCTGACATGAGTAACGACAAAGGAGGTGAAAATCCTCCTCGCCGGAAGACCAAGGGTTCCTGCGCAACGCTCATCGGCGCAGGGTGAGTCGGCCCCTAAGGCGAGGCCGAAAGGCGTAGTCGATGGGAAACAGGTCAATATTCCTGTACCGGTCGTTATTGCGACGGGGTGACGGAGAAGGCTAGGCTGGCCTGGCGTTGGTCGTCCAGGTTTAAGCTCGTAGGCCGGGATCTTAGGCAAATCCGGGATCCCTCAAGGCTGAGAAGTGACGACGAACCGCCCCTATACGGGCGGGAAGCAGTCGATGCCACGCTTCCAAGAAAAACCTCTAAGCTTCAGATAACGATCGACCGTACCCCAAACCGACACAGGTGGTCAGGTAGAGAATACCAAGGCGCTTGAGAGAACTCGGGTGAAGGAACTAGGCAAAATGGCACCGTAACTTCGGGAGAAGGTGCGCCGCCTCTGGTGAAGGGACTCGCTCCCGGAGCTGAGGGCGGTCGAAGATACCAGGTGGCTGCGACTGTTTAGTAAAAACACAGCACTCTGCAAACTCGTAAGAGGACGTATAGGGTGTGACGCCTGCCCGGTGCCGGAAGGTTAATTGATGGGGTTAGCCCTCGGGCGAAGCTCTTGATCGAAGCCCCGGTAAACGGCGGCCGTAACTATAACGGTCCTAAGGTAGCGAAATTCCTTGTCGGGTAAGTTCCGACCTGCACGAATGGCGTAACGATGGCCACACTGTCTCCACCCGAGACTCAGTGAAATTGAAATCGC
>DASVDC010000148.1:0-21713 GCA_036381275.1 Pseudomonadales bacterium
GAACGCCGCCAGCGTGTTTTCGGTGAAGCCGGAATCCATCCCGCCCCGATGGGCGACGATCGTCACGGCCGGGTTGCATCCGGCGAGCAGCGCGGCCGCCAACAGCCATTCCAGCACGTCACACTCCGGGTGAGGTTCGCCGCGGCGGATCAGCATAGCAACGCGGGGCGATGTCTGCTGCGCCCGGCGGTGGTATCGTGCGCGCGGCGCACGGATGGAGGATGCGATGCGGCGGCTCGGCATCGGCTTGGCGGTACTCGTCGGCGTCGTCGTGCTGGCGGTGTCAGCGCACATGGTGCTGATCGAGGTGGGCCGCGAAGTGGTGACGCTGCGCACCCAGAACCCGGATGGGACGTGGCGCGAGACGCGCCTGTGGATCGTCGACGACGGCCCGTACGCGTGGCTGCACAGCGCCGGCTCGGAGTGGCTCGAGCGTTTCGAGGCCAATCCGATCGTCGAGCTGGAACGCGGCGGCGAGATCCGCCGCTATCGGGCGACGCCGGTGCCGGGACCCCATCCGCACATCCACGCGCTGCTGCGCGCGAAGTACGGCGTGGCCGACCGCTGGGTGCGGTTCATCGGCCCCGATACCGACACGGCGGTTCCGGTGCGGCTCGAACCCGTCCCGTCGGAAGACGCGGCCGACTGAAGCGTCCAGCGATGTCACAGGGCTCGATACGGTGAGTAGTTGGTGAAGCGAACGGCGGGTATTCTCGCGTACCGCCGCACGCCGGCGGGGGTAGAGGTGTTTCTGGTGCACCCCGGCGGCCCGTACTGGAGGAACAAGGACGTCCACGGCTGGTCCATGCCGAAGGGCGAGTTCGAGGACGGGCCCGCCGAGGTCGCGGCACGGCGCGAGTTCGAGGAAGAGACCGGTCAGACGCTCGAGGGCGGGCTGACGCCGCTACCACCCATTCGGGCCAGCGGCAAGGAGATCCACGCGTTCGTGATCGAGTCCGATGCGCCGGATCCGGAACGCGTCCGGAGCAACACCTTCGAGCTCGAGTGGCCGCCCAAGTCCGGCCGGCGCCAGACGTTCCCGGAAGTCGATCGCGCCGGATGGTTCTCGCTCGCCGACGCGCGCACACGGCTGCACAAGGGACAGTTGCCGCTGCTCGACGCGCTGATCCGGCACCTGGACGAATGAAGGGGTTCTTGTCGTTGTGGGAGCGGCCTGTTCTTGTGGGAGCGGCCTCCGGCCGCGAATGCGCGCCGTAGGAGCAGTCTCCAGACCTCGATTTCTGGCTCAATTCGCGGCCGGAGGCCGCTCCCACAGCACTCAGCCGTCCATCTCGTGGATGCCGCACTCGCGTTTCAGGCCGAAGAAGCGGGTGTCTTCCGCGCTCTCGGCCTCGTGCAGCGGCACGGTGGTGTGGGTGTCGCCGATCGAGACGTAGCCCTTTTCCCAGAGCGGGTGGTAGGGCAGGTCGTGCGCCTTCAGGTAGCGGTACACGTCGCGGTCGGTCCAGTCGGCGATCGGGCTCACCTTGAAGTACTGGCCCGTGTACTGGACGAACGGCGTGTTCGCGCGGGTGGTCGACTGATCACGGCGCAGTCCCGTGAACCAGGTGCCCACGTTCAGCTCGCGCAGCGCGCGCTTCAGGGGCTCGACCTTGTTCTCCTGGTTGTACGCCTCGATGCCTTCGAGGCCGTGCTTCCAGCGCTGACCGTCCACGGCCTCCTGCCAGGCGGGGCTGCGCAGGCTGCGGTACACCTTCAGGTTGAGTTGGAGCCGCTCGGTCAACTCCTCGATGAACCGGTAGGTCTCGGGGAACAGGTAGCCGGTGTCGAGCAGGATGACCGGGATGTCGGGGATCTCCCGCGTCAGCAGGTGCAGACTGACGGCCGCCTGAGCGCCGAACGACGAGGTCAGCACGTGTGTCCCCGGCAGGTGCTCCAGCGCGCAGCGCACGCGCCCCGCCGCGTCCAGCTTGGCGAGGCTGTGATTCCAGTTCTCGAGATGGGCCGCGTCGGTGAAGGCGCTGCTCTCGACCACGCACGTCCGCTCGATCGGCACGGCCTGGTCGTCGACGTAACGCGCGCGTTCGGGGGAAAGTCCGTTGTGCGGCATGTCCACTTCCTTTATTCCCGCTCGGCCAGCTTCAGCTCGGCCGGTTCCTGCTCCGCTCGCAGGAAATAGTCGCCGAAGCTCTCGCCTTTACGGCGCCGCTTGGCGAACCGGCCGAACATGCCGTCGAGGATCGTCAGAATCTGCGTCTCGTCCAAATTCTCGCGGTACATCCGGTTCAGGCGGTCGCCGAGCCGGTTGCCGCCGAGCATCAGATTGTAGCGACCGGGCGCCTTGCCGATCAGCGCGATCTCGGCGACGTACGGCCGGCCGCAGCCGTTCGGGCAGCCCGTGATGCGCACGTTGATCGGCTCGTCGGCGAGGCCGTGGCGCTCGAGCAGCTCGCCGGTCTTCTCGAGGAAGCGCGGCAGGTACCGCTCCGCCTCCGCCATCGCGAGCCCGCAGGTCGGCAGCGCCACGCAGGCCATCGCGTCGCGCTCGAACGGCCGCAGGTCCTCGCCCGCGTTCAGCCCGAACTGGTGGGCGAGCGCCTCGATGCGCGCTTTGTCGGCTTCCGCGACGTTCGCGATGATCACGTTCTGGTTGGTGGTGAAATGGATCTCACCGGTGTGCGCCTTCGCGATCTCGCGCATGCCGGTCAAGAGCGGCCGCTCCGGCGTGTCGATGATGCGGCCGCCGGGAATGAACAGCGTCAGGTGCCACAGGCCTTGGTCATCCTGGGTCCAGCCGAAGCGGTCGCCGTTGTGCGCGAACTCGAACGGCTCCACCGGGCCGAGCGCGAAACCGAGCCGCGACTCGAGCTCGCCCTTGAACCAGTCGAGGCCGCGGTCGTCGATCGTGTACTTGAGCCGCGCGTGCTTGCGGTCGCGCCGATCGCCGAAGTCGCGCTGCACGCAGACGATCTGCTCCGCGACCTGCACCGTCTGCTCCACCGGGCAGAAGCCGATCAGGCTGGCGAGGCGGGGGTAGGTGGCCGGCTCGCCGTGGCTCGCGCCGAGGCTGCCGCCGACCGAGACGTTGAAGCCGATCAGCTTGCCGCCCCGTTCGATCGCGATGAAACCGATGTCGTTGGCGAACACGTCGACGTCGTTCCACGGCGGGATCGCGATGCCGATCTTGAACTTGCGGGGCAGGTACGCCTCACCGTAGATCGGCTCGTGATCGGGCTCGGGCGAGAGCACCTTTTCGTCGTTCAGCCACAGCTCCGCGTAGGCGCGGGTGCGCGGCTTCAGGTGATCGGAGAGCGCCTGCGCCATCGCGTAGGCCTCGCGGTGCAGCGCGCTGTTCTCGTGCAGCGGCGTGCAGATCACGTTGCGGTTCACGTCGCCGCAGGCCGCGATGGTCGACAGCAGCATCTCGTTGATGCGCCGAATCGTGGCCTTCAGGTTCTTCTTCAGCACCCCGTGGAGCTGGAACGTCTGCCGCGTGGTCACACGGATCGAGCCGTGTCCGAACTCCCGGGCGAGCTCGTCGATCTTCAGCCACTGCTCCGGGGTCACGATGCCGCCGGTGATGCGGGCGCGCACCATGAAGCCGTAGGCGGGCTCGAGCTTCTGCCGGGCGCGCTCGGCGCGCAGGTCGCGGTCGTCCTGCAGGTAGGTGCCGTGGAACTTGGTGAGCGCGCGGTCGTCTTCGGCGATCGCGCCGGTCAGCGGGTCCGCCAGGCCCTCGGCGATGGTGCCGCGCAGGTAGTTGCTGCGCAGCTTGACGATCTCCACGTGGGAGACGTCGGCTTTGTGCTCGTTACTGCTGCTCATCCTGAAACGTCTTCGCTAAGCCGGTCAATACACGTCGCGCTGATAGCGGTTCGCCTGCTTCAGCTCGCGCAGATACGCTTCCGCCGCGTCGCGGTCGCGGCCGAGGCCGCGCTCGACCACGTCGAGCAACGCCTCGTGCACGTCCGGCGCCATGTGATTGGCGTCGCCGCAGACGTACACGTGGGCGCCGCGCTCGAGCCAGTCGAACACGTCTTCGGCCTGCTCACGGATCCGGTCCTGGACGTAGACCTTCTCGGCCTGATCGCGCGAGAACGCCACGTGGTGCCGGGTCAGCACGCCTTCCTTGCGCAGCCGGGCCCACTCGATCTGATAGAGGAAGTCGGTGGCGAAGTTGCGGTCGCCGAAGAACAGCCAGTTCTCGCCGGACGCGCCGCTCGCTTCGCGCTCCTCGAGGAACGCGCGGTACGGTGCGACACCGGTTCCCGCACCGATCATGATCACCGGCGTATCCGGGTTCTCCGGCAGCCGGAAGCGCGGATTCGGCGCGACGTACACCGGTACGGTATCGCCGGGCTCGGCCAGGTAGTTCGACGCGCTGCCGTAGTGCTCGCGGTCGAATGCGTTGTACTGCACGACGCCGACGGTCAGGTGGACTTCGTCGGGATTCGCTTCGAGGCTCGAGGCGATCGAGTACAGCCGCGGCGTCAGGCGCTTCAGCGTATCCACCAGTTCCTGCGCGCTGAGCGGGCGGTGGTGCTCGGCCAGCACGTCGATCACCTGGCGATCGGCGAGGTAGTCGTTCAGCGGTGTGCGGTCCGGGGCGGCCAGCAGCGCCTTCAGCGGCTCGATGCCGAAGCGCTCGGCGTAGCCTTCCACGAAGTTGCGGCCGAGCAGGGTCAGCTCGAGGCGGTGGGCAAGGGCCAGGCGCAGCGTCAGGACGTCGTCGTCGAGCCGCACCTCGGTGTCGCCGTCGAGCCCGTACAGCGCGAGGAACTGATCCACCAGCTTCGGCGGATTGGTCGGCCAGACGCCGAGCGCATCACCCGGCTGATAGGTGAGGCCGCTGCCTTCCAGGCTCAGCACCACGTGGTGCACGGTCTTGCTCGAGCCGCGTCCGGTGATCACCAGGTTCTCGAGCACGGGCGCCGGGAACGGATCCTTACGGGTGTAGGTACGGCTCGCGACCGGCACCAGGTGCGGCGACGCGGCGCGCGCCGGAGCGGCGGCGCCGTCTTCCTGGACGCGCGCGAGCAGCTTCTCCTTCCACGCCTCGGCGTCGGACTCGAAGTCGACGTCGCAGTCGACCCGGGCTTCGAGCCGGGTCGCGCCGAGCTCCTCGAGGCGCGCATCGAGCCGCTTGCCGATCTCGCAGAAGTCTTCGTAGCTGCTGTCGCCGAGCGCGAGCACCGAGTACGAGAGCTGCTCGAGGCGCGGCGCCCGGTCGCCCATCAGGAACTCGAAGAACGCTTCGGTACCGTCCGGCGGATCACCGAGGCCGTGGGTCGCGACCACGAACAGCGCGTGGGTTTCCTTCTTGAGCTGAGCCGGGCGAAACTGGGCCAGGTCCACGGCGCGAGCGTCCGCACCGAGGCCTTTGGCGGCGTTCGCAAGCTCCTGGGCGATGCCGCGGCAGTTGCCGGTCTCGGTGGCGTAGAAGACGGTCCAGGTGTGGCTCGCCGACGCATCGGCCACGGGCTGCTCGGCCACGGCGGGCAGCCCGCCGGCGGCGGCCGCGACGCCGGCCAGATAGCCGCTCGCCCACCAGAGCTGCTGGGCGTCGAGCCGGCCGGCCAGCGCGTTCAGGTCGGCGAGCAGGCGCTCGTCGGGCGCCGGCGGGGACTTCTTCAGGAACGATACGGACACGGCTACGACCTGAAAAACCGAGAGTAGCGGGCAAGTTAGCGGCGGTCTGCGGCAGGAGGAAGTAATCATTGGCTACAAGTTAATAACCCCGCGGCATAGTCGGGGACGAAAGACATGCACGAGGTGTCGATCCGTTGCTTCCGGAGGGAGGAATGGCCGGTCTATCGGGCGCTTCGGCTGCGTGCGCTCGCGGATGCGCCCGACGCGTTCGGGTCTACTTACGCGGCGGCACGGCAGCGGCCCGACTCCGCCTGGGCGCAGCGGCTGGACCACGACCCGAACGTCGACCTGCCGCTGACCGCGGAGGTCGGCGATACGCTCGGCGGGCTCGCCTGGGGCCACATCGACCCCGCGGATCCGGCCACCGTGCACCTCTATCAGATGTGGGTCGCTCCGGAGCACCGCGGCCGCGGCATCGGCGCGGCGCTGCTCGCGCGGGTGGTCGACTGGGCCCGCGAGCGCGGGGCGCGCCGGGTGGCGCTCGCCGTGACCTGTGGCAACTCGCCGGCGCGCCGTCTGTACGAACGGGCAGGCTTCCGGCCGGTCGGGCAGCCGGAGCCGCTGCGGCCGGGGTCGGATCTGCGGGTTCAGCCGATGGAGCGGACGGTCGACACCGCATCCCCATCACCGCCATCGCGGTAGGAGCGGTCTCCAGACCGCGTCCCGCCGTGGGAACGGCCTCCAGACCGCGATCCCGCCGTGGGAGCGGCCTCCGGCCGCGAATCTTCCGAGCGAATCACGGTCTGGAGACCGTTCCCACGGTAGCAGTCGGGTCGGTTGAGTCGGCTGTTCGGCGGGTGTAGATTCTCCCGAGTAGTTCGGATCTGGCGGCCGGGGTGCGAGGAGCTGGAACGCTCCTCGGGAGGGACGCAAGGGTGATCCGGCTTCCGTTCATTCGTCTCGTGGCCTTCTCCCTTGCGACCATGGCCGCAGCCGGTGGAGTGCAGGCCGCCGAGATCGGCTCCGGCTCCACCGTCGACGTCTACTGGACCCAGTTCCTCGGCGCTGCCGTCGGCGGCGACGGTGACGACGAGCTGCAGTACGGCGGCAAGGTCGACGTGCTTGTCGACGTCGACGGCCGCGACGTCGGCCTGTGGCAGGGCTTCTCGATCAACCTTCGTCCCGAGTTCCGCTACGGCGACAGCGTCGATGAAAGCGGTGCGCCCGTGCTGCTGCCCGCCAACGTCGCGATGACGTTCCCGACCGGGGACGGCGAGGACTTCGACCTCGCGCTCAGCTTCACCCAGACGTTCGGGAAGACCTCACTCACCGCCGGCAAGATCAACATGCTCGATACGACGCGGCGGATCCCGCTCGTCGGCGGTGCCGGCGTCGAGGGTTTCCAGCACACGGGGCTCGCGGCGCCGCCGAGCCTGATCACGCCGCCGACCATTCTCGGCGCGCTGCTGACCACGCCGACGCCGCTCGGCGTGCTGACGGTGGGCGTCTGGGACACGGCCAGCGCCGTGAACTTGAGCGGCCTCGGCGATGCGTTCGAGGACGACGTGGCAGGCATGGTGAGCCTGACCGTCCCGCGCAAACTGCGCGGCCGCAGCGGCTTTCATCACCTCACGGTGTTCGCGAACGACAAGCGCGGGCTCGACCTCGAGGACATCCCCGAGCTGTTCCTTCCCGACGACAGCGAGGCGGTGCTCGATGAGAAGCGCGGGGCCTGGCACGTGAAGTACGCGTTCGAGCAGTACCTTTGGCAGTCGACGGACGGCGCGCGCGGCTGGGGGGTGTTCGGCCACGCCGGCCTCTGGGACGGCAACCCTTCGGCGATGCATTGGAACGTGAGCCTCGGCATCGGCGGCAGCTCGCCGTTCGATTCGCGGCCGCTCGACCGCTTCGGGATCGGCTACTACCGCCTGTCGCTCAGCGACGCGCTGCGGCGCGGCCTCCGGCCGGTGCTGGCGCTCGACGACGAGCAGGGCATCGAAATCTTCTACACGTGGCGGCTCGGCTGGGTCCGGCTGACGGCGAACGCCCAGTTCGTCGACTCCGGCATCGAGTCGGCCGATTCCACGACTTTCGTCGGCGTGCGGGCGCAGGTGAGTCTGTAACGGCCAGCGGAGTGGCCAATGACGGAACCGGACACGCGGCGTCGCTTCGGCCATGGGTGCCGGCGCAGCTTCCTGCTGCTTGCGGCCGCACTCTGCATCGGCGGCGTCGCCGCCTGCGCGAGCCGGCCCGATGCCGTTCCCCGGGATTCGTGGCAGGCGCTGCCGTGGGGCGCGGTGGACAGCGACAGTTACGATGCCGCGCGGGGTGCGCCGGCGGCCCGACGACGGACCCCGGCGGGTGACTCCGACCGCTCCCACGACCGAGGCTATGCCGTTCTAGCGGTTTCGGGGGGTGGAGCCAACGGTGCGTTCGGCGCCGGACTGCTGACCGGCTGGACGCGTCACGGCTCGCGGCCCGAGTTCGAGATCGTTACGGGCGTCTCCACGGGCTCGCTGATCGCGATCTACGCGTTTCTCGGCTCGGACTACGACCGGGACCTCGAACGCTTCTACACCACGACCACCGACGCCGACGTGCTGGTGCGGCGGCCGTGGCTGTCGGGCCTGTTCCGGGATTCGCTCGCCAGCAACGCGCCGCTCGCGCGTACCATCGCCCGCGCGGTCGACGCGCGCCTGCTCGAAGCGGTAGCGCGTGAACATCGCCGCGGCCGCCGCCTGTACGTCGCCACCACCGACCTCGACAACGTACGCCTGGTGACCTGGGACATGGGCGCGATCGCCGCGAGCCGCCGCCCGGACCGCTTGCAGCGGTTCCGCGACGTGCTGCTCGCGTCCACCGCAATCCCGGTGGTGTTCCCGCCCGTCTACTTTCCGGTCGAGGTCGACGGTCGCACCTACGGGCAGATGCACGTGGACGGCGGCGCGACGGCGAACGTGTTCTTCGCCGGCTTCATGATGGACCTGCTGCGGGCGAACGAAGAAGGGGGCAGGTCGCCGAACAGCCAGATCGACTTCTACACGATCATCAACGGTCACCTGAGGCCGGGTCCGCACAGCGACCCGGTGCCGCCGAACCTGCTCGGCATCGCCGTGGCGTCCAACTGGATCACGTCCTGGGCGGCGCAGTCGAGCCTGGTGGTGCGCCTCTATCACATCGTGCGCGGCGCCGGCTGGGACTTTCACCTCGCGGGCGTGCCGCGCGACTACGCGGGCGAGCTGCCCGCGGTGAGCTTCGACCCGCAGCGCATGACGGAGCTGTTCCGCTACGCCGAGGCGCTGGCGGAGCACGGGTTTGCCTGGCTCGACCACCCGCTCGGCGCCGATCGGCGCGAGCTCGTTGCCGAGCATGAAGAAATGAATCGGCAACCAGACGGGGGGTGACACCACGCATCACGCGAAACGTCCCCCGCAGAAGGAGAAGCGACATGAACAGCCATGGCCGTAGCCGCTCCTGGACGATTCGACTCGGGATGGCCGCCGTGCTCCTGTGTGCGGCGGAGGAGCTCGGTGCGCAGGGGCAGCCGGCCGGTCGGCCGGACGCGCAGTCGCCCGACGAACGCGCTCGCATCACCGAGCAGCGGATGACCGACGACGAGCGGTTCTCGATGATCGTCAGCCTCATGGGGTACGTCGAAGGCGGCGCTTTGCCGCGGGATCCGCGCGTTCCGAAGGATCTCCCGAATCCGAGTGCGGGTTACACGCCCGGCATCCCGCGGCTCGGCATCCCCGCACTGCAGTCGAGCGACGCCAGTATGGGCATCACCAATCCGGGCTATCGGCCCGACGACCCGGGCGCGACGGCGTTTCCGGCCTCCATCGTCCTCGGCTCGACCTTCAATCCGGCACTCGCGCGGCAAGGCGGTGTGGCGATCGCGCGCGAGGCGCGCAGCCGCGGCTTCAACATCATGCTCGCCGGCGGCATGAATCTCGCCCGCGACGTACGCAACGGGCGCAACTTCGAGTACTACGGCGAGGATCCGTGGCACAGCGCGATGATGGCTTCGGAGCAGGTGCTGGGCATACAGAGCCAGCAGGTGATCTCGACGCTGAAGCACTACTCGCTGAACAACAACGAGACGAACCGGCACTGGCTGGACGCGATCATCGATCCGGATGCTCATCGGGAGTCGGACCTGCTCGCGTTTCAGATCGCGATCGAACGCTCCGAACCGGGCGCGATCATGAGCGGCTACAACAAGATCAACGGCGCGTACGCCGGCGGCAGTCATTACCTGCTGAACGAGGTGCTGAAGGGCGCTTGGGGCTACAAGGGTTACGTGATGTCCGATTGGGGTGCGACGCCGGAGTGGCAGTACGCGCTGGCCGGCCTCGATCAGGAATCCGGCGCGCAGGCGGACAGGATGATGTGGGGCCTCGACATCGAACCGTTCGTGGGCCCGCTGCGCGAGGCTCACGCGGAGGGCCGGTTCCCGAAGGAACGGCTCGCCGACATGGTGCGGCGCATTCTTCGCTCGGCCTACGCGGTGGGCATCGATCGGTGGGGCCCGTTGCCGCCGGTCGACCCGGTGAAGCACAACGAGATCGCGCTCGAGATCGCGCGGCAGGGCATCGTGCTCTTGAAGAACGACGGCGTGCTGCCGCTGCGCGCCGACCAGCCGCTGCGGATCGCGGTGATCGGCGGCTACGCCCAGCAGGGGGTGATCAGCGGCACCGGGTCCGGCGCGGTGGCGCCGGTGGGCGGTTTCGCCAACGTGATCGCGATCGGCGGCGCCGGTGTGATGGGAAGGCACCGCAACCTGTTTCTGTTCCCGCCGTCTCCGCTCGCCGCGCTGCAGAAGGCGCTGCCGGAAGCCGAGATCGACTTCGATCCGGGGTATCTGCCGGCAGAAGCGGTGCTCACTGCGAAGCGCGCCGATCTCGTGATCGCGTTCGGCATCCGTGTCGAAGGCGAAGGCTTCGACCTGCCAGACCTGTCGCTGCCGTGGGGGCAGGACGCGGTGATCGACGCGGTGGCCTCGGCCAACCCGAATACGATCGTCGTGCTGGAGACGGGCAATCCCGTGTCCATGCCGTGGCGCAGCAAGGTCAAGGCGATCGTGCAGGCCTGGTACCCCGGGCAGGCCGGCGCGCAGGCGATCGCCGAAGTCCTCACCGGCCAGGTCAATCCGTCGGGTCGGCTGCCGATCACGTTCCCCGTCGACCTCGCGCAGACGCCACGGCCCGAGCTGTCCGGCCTGGGCACACCGTGGGGCACGCCGACGACGGTCCGCTACGACGAAGGCGCCGAGGTCGGCTACCGGTGGTACGCGCAGCAGAAGCGAAAGCCGATGTATCCGTACGGCTACGGGCTCAGCTACACGACGTTCGAATACGACGACTTCACGGTCGAAGGCGGCGACACGGTCAGCGCGACGTTCACCGTTACGAACGTCGGTGACGTGGCGGGCGCCGATGTGCCGCAGGTGTACCTGACCGACGCCGCCGGAAACCGGCGCCTGCGGCTGCTCGGCTTCGAGCGGGTGGAGCTCGAGCCGGGCGCATCGCACAGGGTGACGCTCACAGCCGATCCGCGGCTGCTCGCGACCTTCGACGGCGACGCGGGAGCCTGGCGCATCGCCGCGGGCCCGCATCGCGTCGCGCTCGGCAAGTCGGCCACGGACCTGATGCTGACCGCCGAAGCCGAGCTGACGGGACGCACGTTCGGCGATCGGCAAGGGTCGTCGAGCGAGGCAGTGGCTCGCAACTGAGCTGCCAGCAGGAAAGGAGAAGGGCAATGAAATACCTGACGATGCTGTTCTGCTTCGCGTGGCTGCTCGCCGCTCCGGCAGCGGCCGACGTGCAATACGCCCGCCCGAGCGATCGGGAGGTGGCGGCGGCGATCGAGAACGTTGAGGATGCGGTGCGGGAATTCGAGCGCGCGCTCGACAGGGACTTCCGCCGCTCGACCCTGCGCAGTGACGAGGCCGAGGTCGACGTCGAGAACTTCCTGAAGGACTTCCAGACGGATATCGAGCGCTTGAGCGATCGGTTCGACCGCAAGTACTCGGCGAGCGGCGAGGCAACGACGGTGCTGCGCAAGGCCAACGACATCGACGAGTTCGTGCGCTCGCAGCCGCCGTCGTTCGAGGGGCGCAGTGAGTGGGACGTGGCCGCCGCGGTGCTGAGCGCCCTTGCGGCCGCCTACGAGACGTCCTTTCCGATTGCCGCGGAAGACAACGCGCGTCGCATCAACGATGCGGAGCTCGAAGACGCGGCGGAGTCGATCAGCGAGCACGCGCGGGCGTACCGCAAGGCGCTGAAGCAGGCGTTCGCGAAGGAGGAGCGAGACGCCCTGGAAGCGGCGCGGGATCAGGCGGAGGCCCTCTCGGACGCGGCGGAAACCCTGCGCTCCCGGATCCGCTCGGGCAAGCCCGCATCGGGCGAGGCCGGCGTCGTTGCGGCCGAATTCGCGGCCTTGGAGACTGCCGTCGAAGGGCGCACTATTCCCGAGTCGGCCGAAGCCGACCGACAGGCGATGGCCGATGCGCTCGGCAAGATCGAGCAGGCGTTCGGCACAGAGTGAGCCGCTCGTTCGCCGGCGGCTCGTGAGGAGGATCGCATGGCCTCGGAACGGCGACCCGGCGTCCTGGGAATGCTCGCGAGATTGCTCGGCCCGCTGGCACTCGTGCTGGCGACCTACAACCCGAGCGGCGCCTCGTTCTTTCACTGGGCTCGTGACGCGATGGCGGCGGATGCGGTAGGTCCGCTGCACGTCGTGGCGGTCGCCGTGCTGGCGATCGGCTGGGCGATCCTGCTGGTCGCGACTTGGAATGCGCTGGACACGCTGGGCGTGGTGCTGGCGTTGTTCCTGATGGCCAGCCTCGTCTGGCTGTTCATCGAATGGGGCGTGCTGAGCCCCACGACCGGCGATGCGATGACCTGGATCGCGCTGGTGTGCCTCGCGTTGCTGCTGGCCATCGGGTTGTCCTGGGCACACGTCTGGCGGCGCCTGACCGGCCAGTACTCGGTGGACGAGATCGACGATTGATCGCGAACGGCCGCCCGTGGCGGCTTCAAGTTCGCTGAAATGTGTTTCAAAATGTCCCTCCGAGAGAGCCGTTCAGGGAGGGACCTATGGCCTACGAGATCAAGCGCTTCCCCTATCCGGGCACGGTAGACGCCGACGGCCACGTGCTCGAGCCGCCCGACCTCTGGGAGAACTACCTGGAAGCGAAGTACCGCGACCGTGCGCTGCGCATCCGGGTCGACGACGAGGGCTACGAGTACCTGGAGATC
Source organism: Pseudomonadales bacterium (assembly GCA_036381275.1). GTDB lineage: Bacteria > Pseudomonadota > Gammaproteobacteria > Pseudomonadales > Azotimanducaceae > UBA7803. The sequence goes on from DASVDC010000148.1 coordinate 12,810, forward strand.
GACGGCAAGCCGTCCCAGCGCACCAATCGCGGTTCGCTCGGCATGATGGGCGCGATGGGGGAGGAGGATCTGCGTCCCAGCCCCGAGCGGCGTTACGCGGACAACATCCCGTTCGGCGCCGGTGACCCGCGCGAGCGGCTGTCATTGATGGACCAGGAGAACCTCGAGATCTGCCTGCTGTATCCGACCATCTGTCTGCTCTGGGAAGTGGAGCTGACCGACCCGGAGTTGAGCCTCGCCTACGCCCGCGCCTACAACCGCTGGATCGCCGACTTCTGCCGCGACTCGGGCGGCCGCTTGGTGCCGATCGCGATGCTGACGTTGCTCGATCCGGAAGGCTCGGCGGCCGAGCTCGAGCGGGCGGTGAAGGACGGCTGCAGGGGTGCCTGGGTGAATCCGTTCAACCACCGCCGGGTGATCCACGGTCATCCGGATCACGACGTGGTGTTCGCGAAGTGCTGCGAGCTCGACGTGCCGCTCGCGATCCACCCGACGTTCACGCCGCACGCCGCCGCGGCGGGCATCTTCGACTGGCCGATGGAAGGGCGGGCGTGGGGTGAAGCGATCTGGCTGCGCAGCATCGTGCAGCAGGCGCTGATCTCGTTCTTTTCGCTCGGCACGCTGGAACGTTTCCCGAAGCTGCGGCTCGGGGTGCTGGAGGCGGGATCGGGCTGGATCGGTGCGCTGCTCGACCGGCTCGACGCGTTCAGCGAATCGCTGCACCTGAATCGCACGAGCGCCACCGAGCTGTTCCGGCGGCAGTGCTTCATCTCGGGCGATCCCGACGAGACGGCGGCCCCGTACATCATCGACCACGTCGGTCCCGACTGCTTCATGTGGGCGACCGATTACCCGCACCCCGACCACCCGCACACCTGGGTGGACGACCTGACCCGCTACGCGGAGAAGCTGTCGCCGGAAACCCGGGCGAAAGTGCTCGGCGGCAACGTCAAGCGCATCTATCGGCTCGGTGACGTGAAGACCGTGAGCGCGGCGGCCGCCGGCTGAACGGTCACTTCGAGCCGTTGACGGCGCGGGGCGCGGTCATCGTGAGCGCCTCGCGCTCGACGCGGCGCTGCTTCTTGTGCAGCGCCTTCAGGCGCTTCTGCATCGCGAGCGCCTTGTCCTTCAGCCGGTCGATACTGGCCGGCGTAGCGGCACCGCGCAGCGCCACCGCGAAGCCGTACTGGCCGCGCGCTTCCAGCTCCTCCAGCGACATCAGGCCGTTGACCCACTCCATGATGCAGGAGAAGAAGATGTGCTGCAGGTTGATCGCGAACGAGTTGGGCTCGAAGTCGGAATCGAGCATCCCGGCCTCGCGGGCGTTGTTCACGAGGCGTCGCCACATCACGTGGCGCGGCCCGCCGAACATCGCGCGGTAGCCGGTGCCGCCGTCATTGTAGGCAGCGAGCAGCACGGCCCGGTGGAAGTTGGGCTCGGCGGAGTACATGCTGGTCGCGAGTGAGACGGCTTTGAAGAACACGTCGATCTCGTCCGCCTTCAGCCGCTCGAGTTGTATCTGATACTGTTCTAGGTCGGCATCGAGAACGGCGAACATCACCGCCTGCTTGGAGCCGAAGAGGTTGTAAGGAGTCGCAATGCTGACCCCGGCCTTTTCGGCGAGGGCACGCATCGAAAACCCGGCCTGGCCGGTCTCCTGCATCAGTGTGCGGGCAGCGCGAACGATCGTCCGGCGGCGCTGCTCCTTGGACTCCTCTCGGGTAGCCATACGGTGATTTACGGTTCTCCGGTCCCAACGCGCTTTGTGCCACATCCGCGGCGGTTTCGCCATTGGCAAATGCGAATTTTCTATCCAAGACCGGTTGGCATTAAAACATGTTTCAAAGGTGATACAGTGGCGGCCGGATGACGACCGGTACGGTGAAGGATGCGCAAATGAACGAGCTCGAACACCACAGCGTTTCCGCGAACGGGATCCGCCTGCACTACGTCGCGTGCGGCAGCGGACCGACGGTGATTCTCGTGCACGGCTTTCCGGAATCCTGGTATTCCTGGCGCCATCAGCTTCCGGCCCTGGCGAAAGCCGGCTACCGCGCAGTGGCCGTGGACGTACGCGGCTACGGGCGCTCCTCGAAGCCGGTGCGCGTCGACGACTACCGGATGATCAACAACGTCGGCGACATGGTGGGTCTGGTGCGGGCGCTCGACTGCGGCACGGCCGTGATCGTCGGCCACGACTGGGGCGCACCGATCGCATGGAACAGCGCGCTGCTGCGACCGGATCTGTTCCGCGCCGTTGCCGGGTTGTCGGTACCGTACGCTCCGCCGGCGCTGCCGTCCGAGCCGTCGCCGCTGACGCGGATGCGCACGCTCGGCGGCGACGAGCAGTTCTACGTCGACTACTTCCAGGAGGTGGGCCGCGCCGAGGCCGAGATCGAGGCCGACGTGCGCCGCTGGCTGCTCGGCTTCTACTGGTGCGCATCCGGCGACGTGCAGAACGGTCCGAACATCTCCCGCGTGCCGCGCGGCGGCCGGCTCATGGACAAGTTCGTCTATCCCGAAGCGATGCCGTCGTGGCTGACCGACGACGATCTCGACGTGTACACGCGCGAGTTCGAGTACTCCGGTTTCTTCGGCCCACTGTCGCGGTATCGCAACGTCGAGCGCGACTTCGTCGACCTGGCCGCGTTCGCCGGTCAGCCCATCCGGCAGCCGTCACTCTTCGTCGGCGGCAGCAAGGACGGCCCCACGGTCTGGGGCGCGCCGGCGATCGAGCGCTTCGGCGAGACGCTGCCGGGGCTCTACCGCTCGGAGATCCTCGACGGGGCCGGGCATTGGATTCAGCAGGAGCGCGCGGAGGCCACCAACGAGCTGCTGCTCGACTTTCTGCGCAACGCCTGCTGACGCTGTGCGACTGATGCTGTGGGAGCGGCCTCTGGCCGCGAACTGCTGAGGAATTCGCGGCCGGAGGCCGCTCCCACAGCCGATGGCTCGAGCTGCTGGTTCCACTACCAACGATATGCAGGTCTACAGCTTTCCCCCGATCTCGGCTCCCGACGCCACCCGGCTGGTGCTGGGCTCCATGCCGGGCAAGGCCTCCCTCGCAGCCGGCCAGTATTACGCGCACCCGCGCAACCACTTCTGGCAGGTGATCGAGACGCTGCTCGATCTGCCGGCCGGCTCGAGTTACGAGGCGCGGTGCGCGGCACTCGTTGCGCACAGGATCGCGCTGTGGGACGTGCTGAAGGCCTGCTTCCGGTCGAGCAGCCTCGATTCCGACATCGTCGAGGAGTCGATCGTGCCGAACGACTTCGCCGGATTCCTCACCCGTCATCCTCGGATTCGGGCGATCTACTTCAACGGTGCGAAGGCGGAATCGGTCTACCTGCGGCACGTGCGGCCGACGCTTCCGGATGCGCTGGCGTCGATTCCGCTGTGCCGGTTGCCTTCAACCAGCCCGGCCAACGCATCCTGGACGTTCCGCGACAAGCTCGAGCGCTGGCGGGTCGTCGCGACGCCGTCTCGAGCACTCGGGCGATAGATCCGCTGAGAGGCTTTCCGAGCAGATGTCACGATCTGCCGCCCTGCCTTGTCTTGGCAGCAGATGCAGCCCGAGACGGGAGCAACGTATGACTGACAAGAAGGCCGCTACATGGGGTGCGACGCTGGATTCGCTGCGTCCCAGGCTGATCCGGGTTGCCTACCGGATGCTGGGTTCGGTCGCGGATGCGGAGGATATCGTTCAGGAAGCTTTTCTGCGATGTCTCCGCGTCGACGGCGAGGATGTTCGCGACCCTGAAGCCTGGCTGCGTCGGGTAGTTACCCGGCTCAGCCTCAATCATCTTCAATCGGCGCACCGCCGACGGGAAAGTTATGTCGGACCCTGGCTGCCGGAGCCGGTGATCGAGTCGGAGGAAGATCAGTTCGACGACGTCACGCTGCCGCTGCTGCTGGTACTGGAGCGTCTCTCTCCCCTGGAGCGCGCGGCATTTCTGCTTCACGACGTCTTCGGCGTGGGCTTCGACGAAATCGCCCGGACGCTCGACAGAACGCCAGCGGCGTGCCGGCAGCTTGCAAGCCGCGCCAGAGCTCATGTGCGTTCGGCTCGACCCCGATTCCCGGTACCCAAGGAACGGGGCCTTGAGATCGCTGAGGCGTTCTTCGCCGCGTCCCGCAGCGGTGACATGCAGGCCCTGCGGGCGCTGCTTTCGGACGATGTGCGAGCGTTCGCTGACGGAGGCGGCAAGACAGGAGCAACGCTCGAGCCCCTCGTCGGGATCGAAGCGGTCACCCGGCTGCACGAGGAGCTCGCCGCTCTGTTCGTCCAGACGCCATCGCGCCTCGTTCGCTACGGCCTCATCAACGGGCTGCCGGGTTTCGTCACTATCGAGCGAGGAACGATGCTGCAAACCACGGCGCTCGAAATCGAATGCAACAAGATCGTCGCGATCTACGTCGTGCAGAATCCGGACAAGTTGCGGCACGTCTCCAGCGAAGCGGTTCACTGATCATGGCTGCTGCGCGCGTGGCCATCGTTTACCACAGTCTCTACGGGCACACGGCACGGCAGGCGAAGGCCGTGGACGCCGGCGTGGCTCAAGTTGAGGGGGTCGTCCCCCGTCTTCTGACGGTCGAAGAAGCGCAGGAGTGCTGGGACGATCTAGCCGCAGTCGACGCGATCGTTTTCGGTGCTCCGACCTACATGGCTGGCCCATCGGCCGGGTTCAAGGCCTTCCAGGATGCGACGTCGAAGGCGGTCATGGCCAAAGGCTTTCTATGGAAGGACAAGATTGCCGCCGGCTTCACCAATTCGGGTGCGCAATCAGGCGACAAGCTCGCAACGCTGATCCAGATCGCCTTGTTCGCGGCTCAACACGGTATGCACTGGGTCAATCTCGCGCTTCCGCCGGCCAACAATTCCTCTCGTGGCTCAGCCGACGACCTCAATCGGCTTGGTTTCTGGTTGGGTGCCGGCGCCCAATCGAACGTCGACCAAGGACCGGACCTGGCTCCGCCGGAATCCGACCTCGCAACGGCGCGACATTTGGGAAGGCGCGTAGCTGAGGCGACTCGCCAGTTCGTTCTCGGTCGCAGGGCTCTCGCTGCTTCCATGACGCACTGCTGACGGCAGCCGGTTAGCGGCGGCAGATAGTCGATCTGCGGAAATGGCGCTGGCCGATGCCGATCGCATGAAGCGTTCTCGCCCGAGTGTTAGGCTTGGCCCCGCCGGCGCCGTCCGGCCCGTTCCTTCCGCTGCCGGAGTGAATCATCGTGATGGAGGGTCTGACGCAGATCATCGTGCTGCTCGCGGTGGCCGTGACGGTGGTGGCGATGTTTCAGCGCCTGCGCATACCGACCAGTCTCGGCTATCTGCTGGTCGGCGTGATCCTGGGCCCCTATACCGCCGGTCCGTCCCTCGACAGACCCGAGCTGCGGGCACTCGCCGAGTTCGGCGTCGTCTTCCTGCTGTTCACGATCGGTCTGAACTACTCGTTGCCGCAGCTTGCCGCGCTACGCGGGCAGGTGTTCGGGCACGGCACCTCGCAGGTCGTGCTGACCACCATCATCGTGGCCGTGCTGATGTGGCTGATCGGTCTGCCGCCGGCCGTGTCGTTCGTGATCGGTGCCGTGTTCGCGCAGTCGTCGTCCACGGTGATCGCGAGCATCCTCGGTGAGCAGGGCGAGCTGCACACGCCGCACGGCCGGCTCGGTCTCGCGCTGTCGGTGTTCCAGGACGTCACCGCGGTACCGTTCATCGTGATCATTCCGGTGCTCGGCATCGGCGTCAGTGCCACCGCGCTGACCGGCGCGCTCGGCTGGGCGATGGCCAAGGCGGTATTCGCGTTCCTGCTGGTGTTCTTCGCCGGCCGCTGGCTGCTGCGGCCGCTGTTCCGGTTCGTCACCGCGCGCCGCTCGCCGGAGCTGTTCACGCTGACGGTGCTGCTGGTGGCGCTGCTCGCGGCGTGGTCGACCAACTACTTCGGGCTGTCGCTCGCATTCGGCGCATTTCTCGGCGGCATGATGCTCGGCGAGACCGAGTTCCGTCACCAGGTGGAATCCAGCATCAGCCCGTTCCGCGACGTGCTGCTCGGGCTGTTCTTCATGGGCATCGGCATGCTGCTCGACCCGGCGGCGATCCCGGACATCTGGCACTGGGCGCTGCTCGGCGCGCTGTTGATGCTGGTGACCAAGACCGTGCTGGTGGCGGCGCTGCTGCGCGGCAGCGGATTCGAGGCGCTGATGTCGTGGCGTACCGGGTTGATCCTGTCGGTCGGCGGCGAGTTCGGTCTGGCGCTGATCGCGATCGCGCTGACCTCGAACGTGCTCGACGCCACGTTGGGTCAGGTAGTGCTGACCACGGTGCTGTTCGCCATGATCGGCGGTGCGCTGCTGATCCGCTTCAACCACGCCATCGCGTCGCGGTTCAGCAAGCCGGCGGAGCAGCCGGCACTGCCGGAAAAGGTATTCCCCGCTGACGAGCAAACCGTGCTGATCGCCGGCTACGGCCGCGTCGGCCACACCGTGGCGGTGCTGCTCAAGGACCGCGACATCCCGTTTCTGGCGTTCGATACCGATCTCGCGCGGGTGATGCAGGGCCGTCGCGACGGACATCAGGTGCTCTACGGTGATGCGTCCGATCCGGGACTGCTGCGCTCGATTCACGTCGAGCGCGCGGCGCTGATCGTGGTGACCGTGGACGATCCGCCGACCGCGATGCGTCTGGTTTCGATCGTGCGGCAGACGTGCCCGCACGTGCCGGTGATCGCGCGGGCGCGTGACCTGAAGGCCAGCGCGGAGCTGCGCAATGCCGGCGCGATGCACGCGTTCCCCGAGGCCATCGAAGCGAGTCTGCGGCTCGGCAGCCTCGCGCTCGAGCTGCTGAACGTGCCGAAGGAAGATGTGGAGGGACTGGTCCAGGGGATCCGCGACTGGAACTACCGGCCGGTGATCGAGCCCGCCGAGAAGGCGTGACGGGTTTCTGTACCGCAACCACGGGCGGCATCTGAATCTGCCGCGCACCGATCATCCCCCGTAGGCTGTATTCGGGCGACGGATCGAGGACGACGATGACACGGCGCTGCTATCGGATGACGGTCGGGCCGCTGCTTCTGGCGATCAGCGGGTGCCTGTCGCATGGCGCCCCGGACAGCGTGCACCGGCGCCTGGAGTCGGACTTGCGGCGGTCGTGCCTCGCGCACGTGAACCGGGGGTCCGCCGATGCCGCTCGGCTCGCCGGCGCGCGATGGCACGCCGCCTGCGTCGCCTGGGCGCACCGGCAGGCGGAGCGGCTGGCGGCGCCCTGACCGGTGCCTCGAACCGGCTGTAACCCTCGCCGCAGGCGCTTCTGTGCCTGTACGAATCCTGGTGGTCGGGTGTAGGGTGCGGAGGGTGGTCCGGCGCCGGTGGAGGCATGAAGGAATTCGAGCGCGACGCGTCGCACCCGCGCGGACCCGGCGCGGCGGCGGTCGATCAGGGGTTGCTGTACCGGCGCGTGGCGGCCGAGCTGCGCGAGCGCATCCGCAGCGGCGTCTACCTCGCCGGCTCGCGCCTGCCGGGGGTTCGCCGCATCGCCGAGGAAGCGTCCGTCAGCTTGTCGACCGCGATCGCCGCGGTGCGGCTGCTGGAGGACGAAGGCTGGATCGAAGCGCGGGAGCGCTCGGGTTTCTTCGTGCGCCGGCAGGCGGTCGAGGACACGACCGACCGCGGCGGCGCCGACTGGCGTACGCCGGCCTCGATCTCGGGGCAATCGGTCACGCTGAACCTGTTGCGCGCGAGCAGCGTTGCGCGCTTCGGCCGGCTCGGCGTCGCGATGCCGGATCCGGCGTTCCTGCCGGTGCAGCCGCTGCAGCGCGCGTTCCGTCAGACCGCGCGCTGGCGCAGCGGCGATCCCGTCGCCTATGCGTTCCCGCCCGGCCTGCTCGCGCTGCGCCAGCAGGTGTCGCGGCGCCTCGCGCGTGCCGGCTGCCTGGCGCCGCCCGACCGGATCCTGATCACCTCGGGGGCTCAGGAAGCGATCTCACTCGCGCTGCGGCTGCTGACGCGGCCGGGTGACATCGTCGCGGTGGAGTCGCCCACCTACTACGGTCTGCTGCAGTCGATGGAGACCCTCGGTCTGCAGGTGCTGGAGGTTCCGGCCGACCCGGAGCAGGGGATACGACTGCCGGCGCTGCGCCTCGCGCTCGAGCGCTGGCCGGTGAAGGCCTGCGTACTGGTGCCGAACCACAGCAACCCGATCGGCTATGCGATGCCGGAGGAGCGTAAGCGGGCGCTCGCCGGCCTGCTCGACGAGCAGGGTGTACCGCTGGTCGAGGACGACGTGTACGGCGAGCTGGGCTTTCACCGGGATCGTCCCCGCACCGTGCAGAGCTACATGAAGGGCCCGCACTGGTTCCTGGTGGGCTCCGCGAGCAAGATCGTCTCGGCCGGGCTGCGGCTCGGCTGGCTGGTGACGCCGGCGGCACACCAGGAGCAGGCCGAGTACCTTCAGTACACGTTCGACGCGGGCGCTTCGACGCTGGATCAGTTCGCGCTCGCCGAATACCTCGCGGGCGGCGGGCTCGACCGGCACCTGCGCCGGGTACGCCGTGACTACGCCGAGCTCACGGCCCGGATGGCGGAATTCGTCGTGGACCGATTCCCGCCGGGCACACGGGTGAACCGGCCCGCCGGAGGCTACCTGCTGTGGGTCAACGGGCCGGAGACGCTCGACGCGCTCGAGCTCTATCGGCGCGCGATCGCGCACGAGATCGCGATCGCGCCGGGGCCGCTGTTCTCCGCTGCAGGCCGCTACCGGAACTGCTTCCGGCTGAACGCGGCGGTGCCCTGGGACGGCGCGCTGGAGACAGCGCTCGCGACACTCGCGGGGCTGGCCCACCAGGTCGTGGCAGCGGCCTCCTCTGCGGATGCAGCTTCCCCTGTGGATGCGGCTTCCTCTGTGGGAGC
>DASVDC010000149.1:0-16810 GCA_036381275.1 Pseudomonadales bacterium
CCTGGACGTACAGCCGGTTCGCGCACACGCACGTCTGCCCCGTGTTGCGGTACTTCGAGGCGATCGCGCCTTCCACCGCGGCGTCCAGGTCGGCATCGGCGAACACGATGAAGGGCGCGTTGCCGCCCAGCTCGAGCGACAGCTTCTTGATGGTGCCGGCGGACTGCGCCATGAGGATGCGCCCGACCTCGGTCGAGCCGGTGAAGGAGAGCTTGCGCACCTCGGGACTGTCACAGAGCGCCCTGCCGATGGTCGGACCGTCGCCGGTGACGACGTTGAGCACGCCGGGCGGAATCCCCGCGCGCTCGCCGAGCACCGCCAGCGCGAACGCCGAGAACGGCGTCTGCTCCGCGGGCTTGACGACCACCGTGCAGCCTGCCGCGAGCGCCGGGGCAACCTTGCGGGTGATCATCGCATTGGGGAAGTTCCACGGCGTGATCATCGCCGCGACGCCGACCGGCTGCTTCAGCACCAGGATGCGCTTGTCGGGCTGGTGGGCCGGGATGACGTCGCCGTACGCGCGCCTCGCCTCCTCGGCGAACCATTCGATGAACGACGCGCCGTAGGCGATCTCGCCCTTCGCCTCCGCGAGCGGCTTGCCCTGTTCCGCGGTCAGGATGCGCGCGAGGTCGTCCTGGTTCGCCATCATCAGGTCGTAGAGGCGGCGCATCAGCGCCGCGCGTTCCTTCGCCGTGCGCCGCGCCCAGTCGCGCTGCGCGCGCTCCGCGGCATCGATCGCGCGCGACGTCTCGGCCGCGCCGCATTTGGCCACCTCGGCGACGGTCGCGCCGGTGGACGGATTCACGATGCGCGTGGTGGCGCCGTCGTCGGCGTCGATCCAGGCGCCGTCGACGTAGGCTCCGGTCTTCAGCAGGCTGGGGTCTCGAAGCTGCATGCGGCCTCCCTTCGACCACTCGTCGGAATGCCATTATGTGGGAGAACCCGGATGATGGGGATCACGCCGGCCGAGGCATCGCGACGCCCAGCTTCTCCGCCCACGGCCGCAGCGCCTCGAGCACGCCCGGAGGCAGTGGAACGCCTTCCGTCAGCGCGCGCTCGCGCCGCTGCCACGCCCGCTCGCCGGGCACCCGCACCGGAATCGCCGGATCGTCCGGCGCGGTCTTCCGGCACGCGTCGAGCAGATGGTCCACCTCGGTCAGATAGTCCGCCCACTCGCCGAACGCGCGCGGGTCGATCACCTCGAGGAACACGCTGTTCGCCTCGCCCTCACCGACGGCCGCGCTGCGCCCGTGTCCGGAGAGCCCCTGGCTCAGCACCTCGGCGAGCAGGTTCAGCGCGTAGCCCTTGTAGCCGTGGCCGAGTCCGCCGATCGGCATCACCGTGCCGGGCGGATCGCCGCGCAGCGCCGTGGGATCGTCCGTGGGACGGCCGTCGGCCGTCTTGAGCGCCGGCTCCGGCAGGCGTCGACCCTCGAGCGCGGCGCGCGCGATCTGTCCCCCGGCGGTGATCGCGAGGCTCACGTCGAACAGCAGCGGCGTGCCCGACGTGGGTGCGCAGAACGCCACCGGGTTGTTCGAGAACACCGCCTCGCGACCGCCGAACGGGCTGACGTAGCGCTCGTCCGGCGTGCTCACCACCATCAGCCCGACGAGCCCGCGTTCGACGAGCGGCAGCAGATGGACGGCGAGGCAGGCGACATGGGTGCAGCGACGCAGCGTCGCCGCGGCGATGCCGTGCTGGCCGGCCCGCTCCGCGAGCTCGGTGAGCGCACGGCGTACCACCCACGGGCCGGGCAGGAATCCGGCGTCCCAGCAGAACACCGCGCCGCGCTCCCGGACCACCGTCGGCTCGCCGGTCTTGCGCATGTGCCCGTTCTCGAGCCATGCGAGGTTGCTCGGCGCCCGCTGCAGCCCGTGGGTCGTGAAGCCGAGCAGATCGGCCTCGACCAGCGCGCCCGCCAGCGCCGTCGCCCTATCGGCGTCGAGGCCCGCCCGCCGGAACAGCGCCGCGGTGAAATCTTCGAGCGCCTTCGGCGGGAATCGCTGCGGCATCGCGTGGCCCCTCGGCCGGTGGATTACGGCGCGCCGAGACGGCGCTGCCGATCCTCGTCGAGCGGCCGGGCCGCGTCGTCGGCGAGGTGCCCCTTGCCGGGCACGAAGTTCACCTCGAGCCGCGTACCGCACGGGTCCTCGAACAGCACCGAGTAGTAACCGGGCGCCCAGTCGTCGTGCTGCGGCGGATGCACGATTCGGCCGCCGAAGCCCTCGACCGCGGCCGCCACCGCGTCCACGTCCGCCTCGGATCGGGCGCGAAAACACAGGTGGTGCAGCCCCGCACGGTACTGATCGAACGGGTCCGGCCGGTGCGCGCGCCGGATGCCGACGCCGGTGCGGGCGCCGATGCAGTAGTAGAGCTCGTCGCTGTCGACCAGGCAGCGCATGTCGAACAGCGCGAGGAGCTGGCGGTAGAACGGCTTCGCGAGCTCGAAATCGGCTACCGTGATGTAGACGTGGGCGATTCCATTGATGGCGACGGTCATCGGGGCCTCCGGATCGGGACGCTCTTGTGGGAGCGGCCTCCGGCCGCGAATCGGGTCTCTCCGATCGTTCGCGGCCGGAGGCCGCTCCCACAGCGGGGCGTCAGCTCACCCGCTCGATGATCGTGCCGGTGCCGAGGCCGCCGCCGCAGCACATCGCGATCAGGCCGTAACGCCCGCCGCTGCGCTCGAGCTCGTGCAGCGCGGTGGTGATCAGCCGCGCGCCGGTCGAGCCGGTGGGGTGCCCGAGGGCGATTGCGCCGCCGTTCGGGTTCACCTTCTCCGGGTCGGGCCGCAGCTCCTTCTCCCAGGCGATCACGACCGACGCGAAGGCCTCGTTCACCTCGAACACGTCGATGTCGTCCACGGTCAGGCCCGCCTGATCCAGCACCTTGCGGCTCGCCGGAATCGGGCCCTTCAGCATCGTGACCGGATCCACGCCGACCAGCGTGGTCGCGACGATGCGGGCGCGCGGCTTGAGGCCCAGTTCGTCCACCGCCTTCTGGCTCGCCAGGATCACCACGGCGGCGCCGTCGGACACCTGCGAGCTGGTCCCGGCGGTGTGGATCTCCTGCCCCGGCACCGGATTCAGCCCCTGCAGCGCTTCGAGCGTCGTCTCCCGCGGGCCCTCGTCACGGGTGACCAGCCGCGTCTTGCCGGTGGGCTTGCCTTCCTCGTCCAGCACCGGCGCCTCGATCGGCACGATTTCCCGATCGAAGCGGCCTTCCTGCCAGGCGCGGTTGGCGCGCTGCTGGCTGCGCAGCCCGAACGCGTCGACGTCCGCCCGGGTGATCTGGTATTCCTCGGCGATCATCGCCGCGCCCTGGAACTGGCTGGTCGGCTGGTAGTGCGCGAAGTAGCTCTCGCCCATCGGCACGCCGTCCTTCATGTTCGAGCCGAGCGGCACCCGGCTCATCATCTCGACGCCGCAGCACATCACGATGTCTTCCATCCCCGAAGCGACCATCGCCGCGCCGAGTGACGTCGCCTGCTGGCTCGAACCGCACTGCGCGTCCACCGTGGTGGCGGCCACTTCCTCCGGCAGCCCCATCGACAGCCAGGCGATCCGCGCGATGTTGAACGACTGCTCGCCCACCTGCGAAACGCACCCGCCGATGAGCTGGCCGACCTTGGCCGGATCGATGCCGCTGCGCTCCAGCGCCGCCTTCTGCACCGCGCCGAGCAGATCGGCCGGCTTCAGGCCCGCCAGGGCCTTGCCGCGCTTGCCGATCGGGCTGCGCACGGCCTCCACGATGTACACGTTCTCCATGGGGTTCGGTTCCTGTCGAAATTCGAGGCGCGCATTCTACTCGGCCGGCGGCGCCGCGTCCCGGGCGCCCGGCTGGCGGGCCCTGAGGCCCCGATCAGTGCGCGTGGCCGTGCTCGAGCTCTTCCGGGGTGGCCTCGCGGACGCTCTCCACGGTGACGTCGAAGTGCAGCACCTCGCCGGCCAGCGGATGGTTCGCGTTCAGCGTGGCGCTCTGCTCGTTGATCGCTTCCACCCGCAGGTTCTGCACGCGTCCGTCGGGCGAGCGGGACTGCAGCGCCATGCCGACGTGCAGGTTCTCGATGCCGTCCAGCACCTCGAGCGGCACGTCCTGGATGAGCTGCGGGTTCACCGGCCCGTACGCGTCCTCGGGCTGCACGACGGCCTGGAAACGCTCGCCCGGCTCGCGGCCCTCGAGCTCGCGCTCGAGGCCGGGGATCAACCCCTCGGTACCGTGCAGATACGTCAGCGGGCTCTGACCACGGGAGGAATCGATCTCGTTGCCCTGCCCGTCGGTCAGGGTGTAGTGAAAGGCGACTACGCATTCGTTGGCAATCTTCATGTCGACGGCTCCTTCGATTGGGGGGATGCTGATGACGGGCCGCACCCGCGGCCGGATGGTGGGCGGTCCGCCATGATGCCTGCGTAGCAAGGTCGATTCCACCCCGCTACACTGCCCCGATGCCCGGCATCCTGGTCCGCCTGCTGATCATCGCGCTCGGTCTCGGGCTCGCGGATCTGCTGCTCCCCGGCGTTCGCGCGGACGGTGCGGGCAGCCTGCTGCTGGCCGCGGTGCTGCTCGGCCTCGTCAACGCGGTGATCCGCCCGATCATCGTGCTGCTGACCCTGCCGATCACGCTGCTCAGCCTCGGCGGCTTCCTGCTGGTGATCAACGCGGGCCTGTTCGCGCTGGTGGCGTGGCTGCTCCCCGGGTTCCACGTCGGGGGCTTCTTCTCGGCCCTGTTCGGCAGCCTGATCGTCAGCCTGACGGCGTGGCTCGCGGCGGCCTTCATCGGCCCCCGCGGCCGCTACGAGGTGCTGATCGTGCACCGCCGGCGCGGCTAGCGGCTAGCGGAACTCCACGACGACCCGTCGGTTCAGCCGGCTCTTCTTCTCGATCCGGGTGACCTGCACCGGGCCGATCTCTCCGGTGCGCCGCACGTGCGTGCCGCCGCACGGCTGCAGGTCGACGTCCGGAATCGACAGCAGGCGGATGCGCCCCGCCCCGCGCGGCGGCGCCACCGACAGCGTCCGGACCAGCTCGGGACGCGCGTCGAGCTCGCGCTCGTCGATCCACTCGACGGCGGTGGTGATATCGCGCGCGATCAGCGCGTTCAGCCGCTCGGTCAGCTCCGCCTTGTCGAGCGTCGACTCGGGCAGGTCGAAGTCGAGGCGCCCCTTCTCCGCCGTCAGATTGCCGCCGGTGACCGGCGCATCGACGAGCGCGCACAACAGGTGCAGACAGGTGTGCATGCGCATGTGCCGGTGGCGCCGCGGCCAGTCGATGACCGCGCGCACCGCGGCGCCCGGCGCGGGCACCGGCGCATCCGGCGCGAGCCGGTGGAGGATCTCGCCGCCCTCGCCTTTCACGGTATCGAGCACCTCGGCGCGCCGGCCGCCCTCCCACTCGAGGTAGCCGGTATCGCCCGGCTGACCGCCGCCCATCGCGTAGAACACGGTTCGGTCGAGCACCACCGAGCCGTCGCCGGCGCGGACGACCGTCGCGTCGCACTGCTCGAGATACGCGTCCTGTTCGTAGAGTCGCTCGGTCACGTCACGGCCTCCCGCTCTCGGCGTCCGCCGCTGAATGCGTCTCGCGCGCGCCAGAGCGCGACCGTCGGCACGGCGAACACCGCCGCCGCCAACGCACCGGCCGCGAGACCGCCGCCGCGCGGATCCACCAGATTCCAGACCAGCATCGCGATACTCACCTGCGCGACGTACACGGCCGCCCAGGGCCACATCCACCACCGCATCCGCCAGAAGCCGTACGCGCCCGCGCCGTAGATGAGCCAGTGCAGCGGCGCGGTGGCCTTGGCCGCCCAGCCGTGCAGCGTGATGCCGAACCAGACCTCCTCGTCGCCGTCGACCGGTTTCAGGAACAGGTCGAACGGCATGTAGACGAACGTCATGTACAGGCAGAAGCCCCAGATCAGGTTCATCCACCAGGGTCTGGCGCGCCACTCGGAACCGAGCCGTTCGAGCACCGTCATCTCATTCGCCTCCCGACCGGTCAGCGGTTACAGGCTGCGGAGCAGGCGCACGTAGGCGCGCACGCCCTGCAGCATGCCGGCCACCGGAATGCGCTCGTCGATGCCGTGGAAGCCGTCGAGCTCGTCCTCGGTGACCACCATCGGATTGAAGCGGTAGGCGTCGTCGGCGATGCGGGCGTAGTGCCGGGTGTCGGTGGCCGCGACCAGGAGCCCCGGCGCAACGATCAGCTCACCGAACTCGCCGCGCACCGCCCTGGCCACCGCGCGGAATCCTTCGCCGTGGGCGTTCGAGACGCCGGAGGCCTCCCTGCCGCCCACCGCCTCGACCCGCACGTGCTCGTTCTCGACGAGCGTCCGCACGTGCTGCAGCACGCTCTCCACCGTGTCTCTCGGATGGACCCGGAAATTCACGATGGCCGACGCCTCGGTCGGCAGCACGTTCACCTTCGGACTGCCGCTCAGCATGGTCGGCGCGGTGGTCGTGCGCATCATCGCGTTGGCGAATGTGAGGTCTTCCAGTTGCGCCTCCACCAGCGGCCCGAGCAGCCAGCGGTTCGCGAACATCAGTCGCGGCAGAAACGGCATGTGCGGTCCCACCGCATCGAACGTCTGTGCCGGCAGGCCGTCCAGCCCGCCCGGCATCGGATTGCGCTCCAGCGCCACCAGCGCTTCCGCCAGCCGCCCCACCGCGGTGCGGCGCGGCGGCATCGACGAGTGGCCGCCGGCAGCGCTCGCGGTGATCCGCACCGTCACGCTGCCCTTCTCGGCGGTGTTGATCACGGCGATGCGTTCCTCCACGCCGGGAAACATCCGTTCGAAGACGAACGAGCCCTCGTCGAGGCTCCAGGCGAGCCGCGCGCCGCGCCGCTCGAGCGCCTCCACCACCGCGCCGGCGCCGTCCTCGCCGCCGATCTCCTCGTCGTGGCCGAAGCTGAAGTACACGGTGCGGGCAGGACGCTCGTCATGCGCGAGCATCCAGTCCACCGCTTCCAGCAGGCCGATCACACCGTTCTTGTTGTCGAGCGCGCCGCGCCCCCAGAGGTAGCCGTCGGCGACGGTGCCGGCGAACGGCGGATGCGTCCACTCCGAGCCGGAATCGGTCGTCACCGGCACCACGTCGTAGTGTCCCGCGAGCAGCACGGGCCGGGCGTCTCGGTCGCTGCCGCGCCAGGTGAGCAGCAGCGTCAGCCCGCCGATCCGTTCGGCCTCGAGGGCCCCGAACACCCGCGGGTACGCCGATTCCAGCCAGTCGAGAAATCCGCTGAAGGCCTGCTCGTCCCGTGGCTGCGGCGGCTGCGGTGACACCGTGGGGAACGTGATCGCCCGGCTCAGGCGCCCGAGCACGAGGTCTTCGTCCAATTGGATCGGAGCGGCCTGTTCCGGCGCGCCGACATCGGCGGCGAATTCGGCATCGCCGCCGTAGAGCAGCGTCCGGGTGACCAGCACCGTGGCGAGCACGAGCAGCGCGAGCAGTAGGAGCCGAATCATCGCCGCCCGACTCCTCGTGGACTTGGCCGGGCCGATCCTGCCATCATCTCCGCGTCTTCCGAAGTCCGATCGAGTTGCAGACCATGAGCGACGACGCCTGGCAGGTGTTCCAGATCGACAAGCTGACCGCGAGGCTCACCGGCGGCAAGCCGGAATACAAAGAGTTCCTGCGGGCGCCGTCGCTGTCCTGCGGAATCTACCATCTGCCGAAGGGCGCCCGCGACATGCAGTCGCCGCACGACGAGGACGAGGTATATGTCGTGCTCTCCGGCCGCGCGCGGCTGCGGGTCGGCGACGAAGAGCACGAAGTCCGGCAGGGCTCGGTGCTGTACGTACGGGCGACCGAGTACCACTCGTTCTTCGAGATCGAGGAGGACATGACCCTGCTGGTGTTCTTCGCGGCGTCCGCCTGACTGCAGACGTGCGTCAGCGCGGCCCCTGCCCGTCGTCCACCTTGATCACGGTGCCGGTCACGAACTCCGACGACGGCGCCACCAGATACAGCAGCGTGCTGTCGAGCTGCGCCGGATCGCCCAGCCGCTGACGCGGGAAGTGCTGGGTGATGTCGCCCACGCGCTTCAGCATGCCGTCCATCATCTCCGAAGCGAACGCGCCCGGCGCGATGGCGTTGACGTTGATGCCGAATCGCGCCCACTCCACCGCCAGCGTCTCCGTCATCCGATTGATGCCGGCCTTGGTGATCGAGTACAGCGCCGCGCCGTTGCCGCCGTAGTTGAACGCGCCCACCGACGAGATGTTCACGATGCGGCCCGGAAGCTTCGCGGCGATCAGCCGCCGCGCCACTTCGCACGACAGCACGAAGGGGCCGCGCAGATTGGTATCGAACACGTCGTCGATCAGCTCGACGGACATCTTGTGGGCGCGCTGGGCATCCGGAATGCCGGCGTTGTTCACCAGGATCGTGACGGTGCCGAGCGCCTGCTCCGCCTGCTCGACCACGCCGAGGATGCTGTCGGTGTCGGTCATGTCGAGGCGCAGACCCACCGCCTGACCGCCGGCCGCCTCGATCTCTGCGCTCACCTCGGCGAGGCGGTCGGTGCGCCGCCCGGTCACCGCCACCTTGGCACCGGCGGCCGCCAGCACTTTGGCGAAGCGCCGGCCGAGGCCGGAGGTGGCGCCGGTGACCAGCGCCACCTGGCCGGACAGATCGGTGGAGAAATTGGGCAAGGGGAAGTCCGACACCGCGAGCTCCTGAGATCGTGAAAGCGCGGAGCCTCACACGAAGCGCCGCGCCGGTCAACGCCGGACGACGCCGATGCGCGGTTTGCCGGTCGGGATGCGCGGAGGAATAATGCCGGCCCATCCAGTCGGGGACCACGATGACGTACCGGATGCGTCCGCGCGGCCGGTTCACCCGCCGCATCGTGTTCGCGCTCTGCGCCGCGCTCGCGGGATCGCTCGCGCACGGCGCCGAAGCGCCGACCGAGCAGCTCCTGTCGGAGGGCTGCCTGCTGCGGGAGCTGCGCACCGCGAGCGACGACGTGACCGCCGGTGAGCTGCGGGCGCGTTGCGCGCGTGAAGCCGAAGAGACGGAGAATTCGCTGCTGCTCGAGCGTCTGCGGCGGGAGCGCGCCGCCGAAGGCGTGCGTACGCTGCTCACCACGCACAAGCGCAACTATCTGATCCCCGCTTCGTACTCCAGCTCCCCGAACGTCGATCCGTTCGCCGACGCGGAGGGCGTCGTCGCGGTCGAGGACGAGATCGACGACGTCGAGGCGAAGTTCCAGCTCAGCATCAAGGTCAGCCTCGCGGAATCGTTGCTGACGCGCCGTGACCGCATCTACTTCGGCTTCACCGCGCTGTCGTTCTGGCAGGCCTACAACCGCCACGTCTCGGCGCCGTTCCGCGAGACCAACTACGAACCGGAGTTCTTCTGGACCACGCCCCTCGACTGGGGGCCGCTCGGTCTCGATGCCGGCGTGCTGACGGTCGGGCTGAGTCATCAGTCGAACGGCCGCGGCGGCAGCCTGTCACGTAGCTGGAACCGCATCTACGCGAACCTCCAGTTCGAGAAGGAGAACCTGGTCGTCGGGCTGCGTCCGTGGTGGCGGATCCCGGAAGACGAGAAGGACGATCCGACGGACGCGATCGGCGACGACAATCCGGACATCGAGGACTATCTCGGCCACTTCGATCTGACGACGGTCTATCGCCGCGGCGATCACGAATGGAGCCTGCTGCTGCGTGGCAACGCCGACACCGGCAAGGGCGCCGTGCAGCTCGAGTGGGCGTTCCCGCTCTGGCGCGGCGTGCGCGGCTTCGCGCAGTATTTCAACGGCTACGGTGAGAGCCTGATCGACTACGACGCGCACGTCGAGCGGATCGGTGTCGGCGTTCTGCTGAACGACCTGTTGTGAAGGCGCTGCACTTCGCATTACAAAGTGCCGTTTCACTGCCATACTGAAACGGATCAGGATGTTCCGAGCACCGTCATCGATGGAGCAGACGATTCAGCGCCTGCACGACATTCGCGCGCGGCCCACCGGCGGCGACCGGACGCTCGTGGAGCTCTGTGCGCGGGAGTCGCTCAAGCTGCTGGAAAGCAACCTGACGCCGGGCGGGATTCTCGCCGCCACGCCCGGCCCGGATGCGGAGGCACGCCGCTACACGCGCGTGTTCGGCCGCGATGCCGCGATCTGCGCTCTCGGCATGGCCGGCAGCGGAATCCCGGCGCTCGAACGCGGCGCGGTGGCGAGCCTCGATTCGCTGGCCGCGCTGCAGGCGCCGAACGGTCAGATTCCGAAGTACGTCGACGCCGAAGCCAACGAGGCCGACTTCTGGTACCTCGGCTGCATCGACGCGACGCTGTGGTGGCTGCTCGCGGTGGACCACGTGCGGCGCCGCTCCGACGAGCCGGTGGCCGAGTCGCGCTGGCAGACCGAGGTGCGGCGGGCTCTCGACTGGCTGCTCGCCCAGGAGCATCAGCGCTTCTTCCTGCTGCAGCAGAACGAAGCGAGCGACTGGGCGGACATCATGCCGCGCTCGGGCTTCGTGCTGTACTCGAACGCGCTCTGGTACCGGGTCAAGCAGGTCTACGATCTGCCGCGCGTCGAAGAGACCCACTACCACTTCAACCACCTGTTTCACCCGTTCAGCCGTGACCTGCCCGAATACCGGCGCGCTCGACTGCTCGGACACTACGCGCGGCGCGGCGCGCGCAACCGCGACCTGTACCTCAGCTTCGTGAACCTGTCGACGTTCGGCGACGAGGGCGACGTGTTCGGCAACCTGCTGACGATCCTGTTCGGCCTCGCCGGAGACTCGATGGCGCAGCGCATCGTCCGGGTGCTCGAGCAGCGAGCCGCCGAACCGCTCCCCGTGCGCGCCGTGCTCGACCCGCTGACGCCGGAAGACCGGCTGTGGCGCCAGTACATGGAGCGGCACCGGCAGAACCTGGCGCATCAGTACCACAACGGCGGCATCTGGCCGTTCATCGGCAGCCTCTGGGTGATGGCGCTGGCCTCCCTCGGCAAGCGCCGGCAGGCGCGCGTCGCGCTCGCCGATCTGGCCTGGGCGAACAGCCTCGCGGACTGGCGCTTCAGCGAATGGTTCCACGGCACCACCTACGAGCCGATGGGCATGCCCGGTCAGAGCTGGAACGCGGCGACTTTCCTGATGGCCCGCGAGGCGGTGGAGGAAGGCACGCACCCGCTCATGCTGACAAATGCACGCACGGCCGGGCGCAGTGCGGGCGGCGGCTACTGATAGCCGAGGAGCTGCGCTCCGACCAGCGTCAGCGAGCCCGCGAGCAGCAGCTTGCCCATCAACGGCGTGACGAAGCGCAGCCACCGGTCGAACGGGATTCCGGCGATCCCGAGGATGCCCATCAGGATCGCGTTGGTCGGCACGATCATGTTGGAGAAGCCGTCGCCCATCTGGAAGGCGAGTACCGCCACCTGCCGGTTCACCCCGACGAGATCGGAGATCGGCACCATGATCGGCATGGTCGCGAGCGCCTGGCCGCTGCCCGACGGAATGAAGAAGTTGATCACCGTCTGAATCATCAGCATACCGACGGCGGCGACCTCCGCACCGGCCGAGGTGAGCGGCGTCGCGAGGCCGTGCACCACGGTGTGCAGCACCTGCCCCTCTTCCAGCAGCAGCCCGACCGCGCGCGCGAAGCCGATCAGCAGCGCCGTGGTGGTCATGGTCGCCGCGCCGTCGCAGAAGATCCGCGCGCTGTCGCTCGGCCCGATGCGGCCGATCGCCGCGGCGAGGAGGCCCATCGCGAAGAACAGCGCCGACAGCTCCAGCAGGTACCAGCCCCACAGCGCCACGCCGGCCACCAGCAGCGCCAGCGTCGCCAGCATGCTGAGCAGCACCAGCCGGTGCGGCCAGCTCATCGGCGGGTAGTCGTGGCGCGCCTCGTGTTGGGCGCCCGGCAGATCCGCGACCAGGCTCGCGGACGGATCCTGCCGTACCCGCGCGGCGTAACCGAGCACGTGGTGGATGCCGATCAGCAGGAACGGCCCGAGCAGCGCCGCCCGCAGCGCCCAGCCGGAGGCCGGCGGCAGTTCCGCAACCCCCTGCGCGACCAGCACGGTGAAGGGATTGAGCGGCGCCATCCCGTAGCCGATCGCGTAGCCGCAGACCATGATGCCGATGGCCGTGACGCTGTCCATCCGCATCGCCGCGCACAGCGCGATCAGGATCGCGACGAACGGCAGATACTCCTCGGCCATTCCGAACGTGCCGGACGCGGCGCCGAATACCAGCATCCCTGCCGCCACGAGCCAGTGGCTGCGCTCGCCGAACAGCTCGAGCACCCGGCCGAGCAGCGCGTCGATCGCGCCGGTGGCGCGCACCACCGCGAGCGACCCGCCAATCAGGAACACGAAGAAAACGATCTCCTGCGCATCGGCCAGCGCCCGGGGAATCGCGGTCAGCAGCGCCAGCGGCGACAGCCAGACGCGCTCTTCGTGGAGCTGGAAGGTTCCGGCGACGACCATCGTACGGCCGTGCTCGCCGGTCGTAGTGGCGAACGATCCCTGCGGCAGAACCCAGGTCGCGATCAGCGCCGCCGCCATCACCCCGAGCAGCAGCACCAGCGTGTGCGGCACCCGCACCCGTTGCAACCAGCTCATCACGCCTCCCCGGCCGAAAGCGCGCGAGTATAGCAGCGGCCGCGGCGTGCCGGCGGTGTCGCGGCGTCGCCGACGCGTAGTCCCATCGGCGTCGGCTGGGGTCCGACACTCGATGTCGACCGATTTTCCATAAGTATCTGAATTGTTTGTATTTTCTATGATGGCACGGGCATTGCCCGGGGGCACCTAACCTGTTCGGGAGGTGACGACGGTGCCTGCGATACGAACCCAGCCGACTCCCCGCCGGCGCCTGCGGGCGACCATCGAGCGGGCAGCCGCCGCCGCGCTGCTGCTCCTCTGCGGCGTCGCGCAGGCCGACACGGTGATCGCGCTGAACGACGGCGGGCTCGCCACCTTCTACCTCAGCGTCGACGTCGGCGACGGCGCGGCGGGCGACTACCTGGTCGACACCGGCGCCGGCTTCATGACGATTACGGAGGCGACCCTGGCCCGGCTCGAGCAGGCGGGGCGGGCGCGGTTCGTCCGCCACATCGAAGGCCGCCTGGCGGACGGCCGGGTTCTGCGGGTACCCGTCTACCTGCTCGACGAGATCGTGGTCGGCGGGCTCTGCGCGCTCGAGAACGTCGAGGCCGCGGTACTGCCGGGCGCGTCTCGCGGCCTGTTCGGGCTGTCGGCGCTGCGGCGCACGGCACCGTTCGAGTTCTCGGTGGATCCGCCGTCGCTGCGCCTCAGCAATTGCCGCCCGCCGGCGCTGCTCACCGCGAGCGCAACGCCCGCCGGCTGAGCGGCACCGCTGTGGGAGCGGCCTCCCGGGTCGCGAATCCCGAAGTTCGCGGCCGGGGGCCGCTCCCACGAGCACGGCTACGCGGGCGACGTCACAGCGGATTCTCCGATCCCGGACTACGCTTCCGGTAGCTACCGAGAGCTTCCGATGGCTTTCAAGCGCGCCCTCGTGGTCGACGACTCCGCCACGGCCCGCCAATCCCTGGCGCGGCTGCTGGCCAAGTACGACCTGGAAGTCGTGTTCGCCGAGACCGGTGAGGGAGCGCTCGAGTTCCTGCAGCACGAGCTCGTGGACGTGATCTTCATGGATCACACCATGCCGGGCATGGACGGCCTGGAGGCCGTCTCGGCGATCAAAGCCAACCCCCGCACCGCGATGATCCCGGTGATGATGTACACCACCAAGGAGGGCGAGGTGTACGTCGGCCAGGCACGGGCGCTCGGCGCGGTCGGGGTGTTGCCCAAGCAGGTCCAGCCCGGGGTGCTCTACGAGATGCTGAACAAGCTGGGCCTGGTCGGCGAACGCCGCCGTGGCGAATCCGACGGCGACTCGCCGCGCCGCCGCCTGACCGATCTCGCCGAGGAGGTGGATCGCGAGTACGAGCAGCGCGCGCAGAGCGTCTCGCTCCAGACCGTGATCACGCGGCTGCTGGAAGCTCAGCACCAGCGTCTGCGTGCCGACATCCTGAGCGGACAGCGCCAGGTCGCCCGCCAGGTGCTCGAGGAAGTGCTCGCCCACCGTCCGGCGCAGACGGGAGCCGCCGCGGCAGAGCCGGATCGTCGGCGAGCGGCGGCCCGGGACCGATGGCCTGCCGTCACGGCCGTGCTCGCCGCGATGCTGATCGCTGCCGGCGCCTTCGCCTGGCAGGCCGCCGCCGACCGCGACAGCGCTCGCCGACAGGTGGCCGAGCTCGCCGCGGACCGCGACCAGGCGGTCGGGGCGCTGCGGCAGCGCAACGTCCGTCTCGAGGCCGCGGTGCGCGATCACGACGGACTGGCCAGCGCGCGCGGCCGCGCGGCGCTAGAGGCGCTCGAGTGGGCACTCGATCAGAACCTGCTGGTGCCGTTCGAGGCCTTGCCGTTCGACGACGCGGCGGCCGATCGGCTCGCCGAGCTGCTCGACAAGCTCGCCGCGCTCGATTTCCGCGGACGCGTCGTGCTGACGGCCGAGCTCGCACCGTTCTGCCTCACCACGGACGCCTCCGGCATCCCGGCGCTCGCCGAGCCGACGCTGCCCCTCGACGGCTGTGAATGGCTCGGCCATCCGCTGGAGAGCTCCGACTCGGTGGCGGCGCTGCAGTCGCCGGCGTTCGCCGCGGTCCTCGACGACGTGGCGGACGACGGTTCGGTGACGGTGACGCTCGCGGTGCGTCGAGCCGCGCTGCCCGCCGCTGCGGAGCTCGACGCCGACGACGCCGGGACCTGGAACCACGCGGCCGCGGCGGCGAATCGGATACGCGTCACGTTCCAGCCCGAATCGAAGCCCGCGCCGGCCAACGTCGCCGCCCGACGCTGAGCACCAGGCCGCCCGGCCCGGCCCGCGGCGGGTTAGAATCGCCGCTGACCCTCACCCGTGCCGCCATGGATCTCAAGCGTCAGATCGACAGCACCCGTAAGCTTGCCGTCGCCGGCCAGGACGTGCCGTGGCTGCTCAGGCAATGGGCCGAGCGCGCCCCGGACAAGCCCTTTCTGATCTGGGAGCCGTTCGACGGCGAGACCCGGGTTTGGAGCTATCGGCGGCTGCGGGACGAAGCACGGGCGCTTGCCGCCGGGCTGCACGCACGCGGTGTCGGTGCCAACGACTTCGTGCTGGTGCACATGGACAACTCCCCCGAGTTCGTGCTCGCCTGGTACGCGTGCGCCGAGCTCGGCGCGGTGGCGGTTTCGACCAACACCCGTTCGGTGGCGCGCGACCTGACCTACTTCGCCGACCACACCAGCGCCGTCTGCGCGATCACGCAGCCGCGCTTCGTGGCGCTGATCCGGGAAGCGTGCCCGAACCTCGAATTCGTCGTCAGCACGGACAACGATGCAGGCGCGCCCGCCGAGCCGCCGCGCGACGCGATCCCGTTCGCCGAGCTCGTGGAGCACGATCGGGAACCGCCGCCGCTGGCGGTGGATCCGCTGCGCAATCTCAGCGTCCAGTTCACCTCCGGCACGACGTCGCGGCCGAAGGCCGTGCTCTGGACCCACGCGAACGCGGTCTGGGCGGGACGCATCTCCGCCGCGCACGTGCAGCTGCGCCACGACGACGTGGGCCTCGTGTTCCTGCCGTTGTTCCACACCAACGCCCAGGGCTATTCGATGCTGGCGACCCACTGGAGCGGCAGCACGATGGTACTGCAGCCGAAATTCTCGGCGAGCCGTTTCTGGGACGTGTCCCTGCGCCATCGGGCGACCTGGTGCTCGACGATCCCGTACGCGATCCGGGCGCTGGCGACGTATCCGGTGCCGAGTCACTTCTACCGGTTCTGGGGTACCGCTTCGCACCTGCCGGAGGCGGGGCGGCATTTCGGCGTCGAGGTGCTCGGCTGGTGGGGCATGACCGAGACGCTGACGCACGGCATCTACACCGATCCGCACCACCCCGGCCCGCCCGGGTCCATCGGTCGGCCGGCGCCCGAGTACGACATCCGCATCCTGAACGAGCATGGCCGCCCCGCCGGCCCGGGCGAAACCGGGCAGCTCTACATCCGCGGGGTACGCGGCGTCACGCTGTTCAAGGAGTACTACGGCAACCCGCGCGCGAACGCGAAGGCATTCGACGAGAACGACTGGTTCGACACCGGCGACCGCATCCGCATCGACGAGCACGGCTGGCTGTACTTCAGCGACCGCAGCAAGGACATGCTGAAGGTCGGTGGCGAGAACGTCGCCGCGTCCGAGATCGAAGCGGTGATCATGCAGACGGGGCTCGTCGAGGAATGTGCGGTGGTGGGCCAGAAACACCACATGCTCGACGAAGTACCGGTCGCCTTCGTGATCCCGTCGGCGAACGCCGGCCCCGACCTGGTGGAGCGGATCGTCAGCCACTGCCGCGAGAACCTGGCCGACTTCAAGGTCGTGCGCGCGGTGCACGTGGTCGAGGACCTGCCGCGATCGACTCTCGAGAAAGTCGCGAAGCAGGAGCTGCGCGACCGGCTCGAGCCGCTGTAGCCCGCCGCACCGATGATGTGGGGAGCGGGCCCCCAGCGGTACGAACCGGCCACCTAGGTAACACCTGGACCGGCACACGCCGTTCGTCAGCAGCCCGATCGCCGCCGACGGACTTCCCTCGTCCTTGCCGCTGAACGCCCGGGCGTCCGCTCCGCGGCCGGTGCTTCCTCCCTCGAACCACGACCGCCGAGCTCGCCGCATCGCGCCGCACTTCGGGTGCGGATTCGGTCCCGCTCGTAATGATGGTGCCGCGTGCCCGCGGTTCTGCAATCAGCCGATCATTCGCACGGCCACGGCTGGCTCTCCGCGTCCCCCGCGCCCATCAGCGAACGCAACATGG
>DASVDC010000150.1:0-22584 GCA_036381275.1 Pseudomonadales bacterium
TCGAGGTGAACGACATGCCGGTGACGGTGGCGGTGGATTCGGAGGGCAATTCCGTGCACCGCGAGGGGCCGAAGATCTGGTCGGCGAAGATCGCGGAACGCATTGCGGCAGGAGGGTGAGCGATGGGAGCTGGAGGTCCGATCACGCGTGAAGCGGTGCTGGCGGAGCTGACGGGTCCGGGCGGTCCGTTCGAGATCGTCGAGACGGAAATCGGCGGTGTGCCGCAGCGCATCTACGCGAATGCGCCGAGGAACCTGCGCGAGGTGTACCTCGGCACGCGGATCTTCGGGCCGCGGGATTTCCTCGTCTATCAGGACGACCGGTGGACCTACGACGAGACTTTCCGCCGCGTTTCCGCGCTCGCCCATCTGCTCGCCGACCGCAGCATCCGGCTCGGCGACCGCGTCGCGATCGGCATGCGCAACTACCCGGAGTGGGTGGTTTCGTTCTGGGCGTGCCAGGCGATCGGCGCGGTCGCGGTCACGCTGAACGCCTGGTGGACGGGGGAGGAGCTCGAGTACGCGCTCAGCGACTCCGGCGCGAAGGCGGCAATCCTCGACGGCGAGCGGCTGGAGCGGCTCGACCGCTACCTCGACGGCCTGCCGCTCGAGGTGGTGCTCGGCGTGCGCGACGCGGCCGGCTCGAGCCGCGCCGAGCTGCTCGACGACGTGCTGGCGCCCTACCTGAACGACGCCGCTCGGATCGCGGAGCTGCCGGCGGCGGACATCGAGCCCGAAGCGCCGTCGACGATCATGTACACGTCCGGCACCACCGGACGGCCGAAAGGGGCGGTGGCCACGCAGCACAACCACGTGACCAACATCACCAACTCGCTGCTGTCGGCCGTGCTCGGCGCGCGGCTCGCCGCCGAAGCCGCCGGCGCTCCCGCGCAGCCGGCGGACGCCGAGCCGCCGCAGCCGGTGTCGCTGCAGACGTTCCCATTCTTCCACATCGGCGGTCTGTCGGGCCTCTACGTGACCACCGCGTTCGGCGGCCGGCTGGTGCTGATGTACCGCTGGGACGCGGGCGAGGCGCTACGCCTCGTCGAGGCCGAGGGAGTCAGCTCGATCGCCGGTGTGCCCACCGTGGTGCGCCAGCTCCTCGAGCGGGCGGCGGGCGAAGGACGCGCGCTATCGACGCTCGGCGGCATCGCGTCGGGCGGCGCACCGGTTCCGCCGGATCTGATCGACACGATCGGCAGCCGCTTCGAGCGCCGGGTCGCGCCCGGTAACGGCTACGGTCTCACCGAGACCACGTCCGCGGTGATCACGAACGGCGGTATGGACTACTTCGAGCACCCGGACAGCGTCGGCCGTCCGGTGCCGGTGGCCGACGTGCGGGTCGTGGACGACAAGGGCGTCGACGTGCCCGACGGCCAGATCGGCGAGATCTGGGTGCGCGGGCCGAACGTCGTGCAGGGCTACTGGAACAAGCCCGAGGCCACCGCGGAAGCGTTCACCGACGGTTGGTTCCACACCGGCGACGTCGGCTACCGCAGCCCGGAAGGCTTCTACTACGTCGTCGATCGCAAGAAGGACGTAGTCATCCGCGGCGGCGAGAACGTCTACTGCGCCGAGGTCGAAGCGGTGCTGTTCGAGCACCCGGCCGTGCAGGACGTCGCGATCATCGGCCTGCCGCATCGCGAGCTCGGTGAGGAGGTCGCCGCGGTCGTGGAGCCGCGTCCCGGTCATGAGATCGACGTGAACGATCTGCAGGCGTTCGTCGCGAGCCGGCTCGCGCGCTTCAAGGTTCCGACCCAGGTGATCGTGATCGAGGAGCCGCTGCCGCGCACGGCGACCGGCAAGGTGCTGAAGCGCCAGCTCAAGGAACGGTACGGCGCGCGCTAGCCCAGCCGCGCCGGGCGCCGCTGATCAGTCCTCGCCGGCCGGCTCCGGAGGGGGTGTGACGACGCACTGGCTGACGGCGTGTCCCTCCACGGACAGCACGGTCACGAGCAGGCCGTTGAACTCGACGGTGTCGCCCACCCGCGGCTCGCGTTCGAGCAGATGGAGCACCAGACCGCCGATGGTGTCGACTTCCGGGTGGTCGAGCTCGATGTCGAGCTCCTCACCCACTTCGTCCAGGCGCCAGTCGCCGGCGATGTAGAGACGCCCGCGATCGTCCCGGTACGCGGGTATCGCATCGTCGCCGATCTCGCCGACCACCTCCTCGCCGAGATCCTCGATCGTCGCGATGCCGGCGGTGCCGCCGTATTCGTCGATGACCACGACCATGTGGGTGTGGGCGCTGCGCATCGCGTTCAGCACCGCGTCGAGCCGCACGGTCTCGGGCAGGAACGCGGTGATGTGCAGATCGGACCGCGACAGCGGCCGCCCCGAGACGAGAAGCTGCAGCACCTGTTTCATGTGGACGATGCCCACGATGTCGTCGAGGGTCGTCTCGTACACGGGATAGCGCGTTCGCGGGTCCTCCCGAACGACCGAGGCCATCTCCTCGGGCGACGCGCCGAGCCGCAGCCCGGTCACCTGCACGCGCGGCACCATCACTTCGCCGAGCGTGAGCTTGCGGAACGCGAGCAGGTCGCGAAGGATCTGGCCCGCTTCCGGGTCGAGTGCCCCCATGCTCTCGCTTTCCTCGACGATCGCTTCGAGCTCGTCCACGTCGTGATAGTGACCTTCGGTGAGCCGACGCTCGATGCCGAAGAGCCGCAGAATCCCGTTGCCGATGCCGTTCAGCGCGGCGACCAGCGGAAAGCACAGCGTTTTCAGCCATGCCATCGGCTGGCTGATCCAGAGCGCGGTGGACTCGGCCCGCATCAACGCAAGCGACTTCGGCACCATCTCGCCGAGCACGATGTGGAGGTAGGTCAGGAACCCGACGGACAGCCCGGTGGCGAGCGCGTGCACGCCGATCCAGCTCGGCAGCGCGGCAGGCTCCAGCAGCGCGGCGAGGCCGACGGCGAGGACGTGCTCGCCGTACATGCCGAGACCGAGGCTCGACAGCGTGATGCCGAGCTGTGCGGTCGCGACGTAGCGATCCTGGCGCCGCGGCTCCTGCAGAATCGCGAGCACGCGCCGCGCACGGGGCTCGCCGGCGTTGGCGCGGCGCTCGATCGAGGCCCGCGGCACCCCGATGATCGCGAACTCGGCGGCGACGAACGCGCCGTTCAACGCGATCAGCGCGGCGATGACGACGATGGGCGTCAGCCAGTCCACGTCAGCCGGTCTCGTCGTCGGGCGGCAGCAGAACCGGCTGCGGCGTGACGATCACGGACGCGATCGCGGGGCCGTCCATCCGCTCGATCTCGACGTCGATGCCGTCGACGTCGACCCGCTCGCCGGCGTCCGGAATGCGCTCGAGCACGGTGATGACGTGACCTGCGACCGTCGTGGCCTCGCTGCGCCAGTCGTGCCCGGTGACCCGCGCGGCGTCTTCCAGCGGCAGGATGCCGGGCAGACGGATACGTCCATCGGGCAGGGTCTCCGGCTGTGGCCGCTCGGCCTTGTACTCGTCGGCGACACCGCCGACCAGCACCGACAGGACGTCGTCGAGGGTCACCAGGCCGCGCATGATGCCGAGGTCGTCGATCACCACGAGCTTGCGTTCGCCGCGCTCGCGTATGGTCGCGAGCAGCCGATCGGCGGTGACGTTCTCGAGCACCGTGACGAGCGGCCGCATGACTTCGCGTGGGGTCGGGAGCCTGCCGGTCTCGACGTAGTACGCGCTGATGTCCTTCGCGTGCAGCATGCCGATCGGCTGGGCCTCCGGACCGGCATAGACCGGCAGGCTGGAATAGGGAGAGTCGCTGACGAGCTTGAAGAGCTGCCGCGGGCTCAGATCCGCGTTCACGCCGACCACCTGGCGGCGCGGCACCATCAGCTGGCGGGCCGTGCGGCGGCTCAGGAACAGCGCCTCGTGCAGCCGTCGCTCCTCGTCGGGTTCCAACAGACCGACTTCGCGGCTGGCCGCGATCAGCATGTCGATCTCTTCCGGCGAATGCACGTGCCGGTGACCCGAGTGGCTGATGCCGAGCGCCCTGAGTACGACGTTGCCGCTGCCGTTCAGCAGCGCGATGAACCACTTCAGCAGCGACAGCGACCAGCGCATCGGCAGGTAGGTGTAGAGCGCGATGCGCAGCGGGAACTGCAGCGCGAGCGACTTCGGTACCAGTTCGCCGAGCACCATCTGCGAAGCCGTGAGGCTCACCAGAACCGTCGCCGCCGCGGCGGACTGCGCGGCGATCTGCTGCATCGCGCCGAGCTCCTGGAAGACCGGGACCAGCGCGCGGCCGAGCGTCGCCTGACCGTACGCGCCGAGCACCAGGCTCGACAGCGTGATGCCGATCTGACAGGCGGCAATGTAGCGGTCGAGCCGCGCCGGGTCGTCCACCACCGGCAGCAGGCTGCTCGCGAGCCAGTCACCTTCTTCGGCGAGCTTGCGCACCTGGCTCGGCCGGACGCCGACCGCGGCGAACTCCGCGGCCACGTACAGCGCGTTGACCAGGATCAGCAGCGTGATGATGAAGAGGACGTCGAAGCTCATCGCGAGGCCGAATCGCGGATCGGAGCGCAGCGGCGGGTCCGCGGCTCAGTGCTGTGGGTGGGGGAGGGCGTCCTGTGCGCTCGAAACAAGGAGTGGGTGGATTCGGGCGAGCGAGTACCTCTCGACCAGTAGAGCGTACCTCATTGCGGGAAGAGGTGTCCATGTGACCGCCGCAACGGGCGGCCGTTCGGCCGTATGCCGTCCCTTGTAAGTTCCCGTTCCGTCAGGCATACGCAAGCGCGGAATACGTTGGAGGCGCGACGAATTGAGCCCGGAAGCAATCTGGCTGGCCGCACCGTTCTTCTGCATTGCCGTGGTATATGCGTCGGTGGGTCAGGCCGGAGCATCGGGGTACATCGCGGTTATGGCGCTCGCGGGCCTGGCGCCGCTGGTCATGAAAACCAGCGCGCTCGCCCTCAACATCCTCGTCGCGGCGATCGGGACGTTCTATTTCCTGAGAGCGGGCCGCTTGTTCTGGCGGAACGTCTATCCGTTCGCCGTTCTCGGCTTTCCGTTTTCGCTCCTGGGTGGAGCGATGCAGCTCCCCGAAAGGCTGTACTACCCCGTTGTCGGGGCGGTGCTGGTGTTCTCGGCGTATCAGATGATGCGCTCCGCGCTCGCGGACGATCGGAGACCCTTGCGGCAAGCTGCCACACCGCCATTCTTTCCGGCGCTCGCGACGGGGGCGCTGATCGGATTCATCTCGGGAACGACCGGGACCGGCGGCGGCGTCTTTCTCGCGCCGGTAGTCCTGGCGATGAACTGGGGAACGGCGCACCAGACGGCCGCTACGACGGCGGTTTTCAATCTCGTGAACTCGTCTGCCGCGTTCGTCGGCGCCTACGCGTACTGGGATCGGCTCCCGGCATCGCTGCCGTGGTGGCTCGTTGCGGTGGCCGTGGGCGGGTCCGTCGGGGCCTTCGTTGGAAGCCGATACCTGTCCGACCGGTGGTTGCGCGGTATCCTGGCGTTGCTGCTGTTGGTGTCGGGCGTGAAGCTGTTCTGGTAGTGGGAGCTCCTCGTGATAGTCTGACCGCATGAGCGGATTCCACTTCTTCGCGCTTGTCATGGCTGCGGTGACGCTCTTGCACCTGCTCACCCCATCCGCGAAATCCGTCGAATCCGGTTCGTCGGCCGGCTCGTAAGGCCGCAGCAGGAGCTTGTTCAGCATTCTGACCTACTTTCGCAGGCAACGCCTCGAACGTAGTCGAGTTCGTTAAGTACCGCAATTGGGGCGGGACCATCGCGCTCATGCTCGTACTTGGACGATCCGGTCCCGCTCGCCACCCGAAGCGGGACCTTTACCATCCGCTATCATCAATGCCACCTGAGGATTCTCGAGGAGGCGCGCACGTTGAAGGGGAGCTGTCTCTGCGGCGGCATAGCATACGAGAGCGGTGATCTGATCGGCCCGATCGGCCACTGCCACTGCAAGACCTGCCGCAAAGCACATGGAGCGGCATTTGCGACCACGTCGAGGGTGGCGAGAAGTGCATTCCGATGGATCAGCGGCGTGGAACTGCTCGGCTCATTCGAGTCTTCTCCCGGAAAGCATCGTCATGTCTGCAGCCGATGCGGTACTCGTCTGATGGCGGAATGGGAGGGGCAGGATTTCGTGATTCTTCGTCTGGGAGCCCTCGATACTGACCCCGATCAAGTTCCAGCGGGTCACATCTGGATGTCGCATGCCGTGCCTTGGCTCGATTACGGCCCGGAGTTGCCGATGTACCCTGAGGGAGCCCCCCAAGGAAATGATTCCAGGTAGAGGAGGCACATATGCCAGCTCCCGTGACCAACATCAACGAAGCTTCGTTCGAGGAAGTACGGACTGCGCGAGGGAAGACCCTTCGCCAACTCGACCTGAGCGGATCACATCTTGGTGGTCGGATCGAGGACCTGCCGCCCGGCGGAACGTCCAGCATTCATCACTACCACACGCTGGAGGAAGAGCACGTCCTGGTGCTTTCCGGTTCAGCAACGCTGCATCTGGGGACGGAAGAGCACGAGCTGCGCGAGGGAGATCACGTCTGCTTCCTGGCGGGTGAACCCGCTCCGCACCACATCGAGAACCGCAGCTCGGGGAACTTCAAGTTCCTGGTGTTCGGCGAGCGCAATCCGGGAGATACCGTCTTCTACCCGAACGGGTCGGTCATGATGGTGAAGGCCGCGGGTGGCGCGCTCTACAGATACGAAGACTACAAGCCCGACCAATGACGACTCGCGGCGAGGGTTGAACGGACGGTGCCCTCAATCTTCAGGGAGAAAGATTGAAACCATAGTCTGCCTCTACTCGCGCGATGCGCGTGATAGTTGGCCCGAACCATCCTGCCTTCGCTCGGGCCTTCGCCGCAGAGTGAAGCGGGTGCACTCGCCATGCTCCGATAGCGTCGAGATCGGTCCAATAGGACACAGCGATGGACGCGTTGCCTTGAAAGAACACCTCAAGGCCAAGAAAACCCGGCAACTCGCGAGCCTGCTCATACAGCGTCGATCCCAGCCGGAGGTACTCTTCGCGGTCGTATGCCGGGCCCAACTCGGTCGTGGTTGTGACTGCGTAGTAGGGCGGTGCGGGTGTGCGGGCGACGCGCGCCAGACTTGGGGTTGCCTTCGTCATCTTGGAATCTCGAGGAGGTCCGCCGGAATCGATGGCAGAAACTCTATGGCGTCGATGGGGCATCAATCCAATGTATGGTGAACATCGGTGCTATCAGCGCTATGCATCGGCGGATTGACGTCGCAGCACGTTGAGCGACGGCTTGCGGTGTGGAACCGAGCCGCTTACCCCGCCATCAGGTCGCGCTTCCGTGCCTCCGTGAACTCGTGCAGCCGGATCATGTACGCCGCGCGCACGTGATCGCGCCCCTGCGCGGTCAGCTTGTCGAACCAGTCGTCCTCGCCGAGCATCTCGCCGAGACGCGGCGGGTTGCGGTGCATCATCTGCACGTCGACGCGCTTCGGCTCGAGGCCGCGCAGGATGCCGCGGTTGAAGTGCGCGTGCAGCGTGATGCGCTCGCCGGGCTCGGTGCGGTCGCCCTGCCAGTGCCAGACGCCGTGGGTGAAGTAGACGACCGAGCCCTTCGGCATCTCGATCGGAATGCCGCGGTCCAGGCCTTCGCCCGGTTTCGGAGCGCGGCGCTCGCGGTGCGACCCGGGCACGATCCAGGTGGGGCCGCTGGCGACCGTCCAATCCTCCAGCGCCCAGACGCCGACGCCGGTCATCGCGAACTCGGGGTAGGGCTCGGGCACCATCGAGTAGTCGGTGTGGATCGGGATCAGGCCTTTGCCCGGGCCGCGGCGAATCGCGCTGAGCGATGCGATCACGGCACCGCGGCCGAGCGAGGCGTCCATCAGCGTCATGAGCTGCGGGTTCTGTACGATGCGCTCGAACGGCCGGCCGTGGTACAGCATCCACTGCAACGTGAAGTGGTGGTGCGGCAGCAGCGCCTGCAGCGTGGCTTCGCGCACCTCGTCGGCGAATTCCGGTGAGATCGCGCGCTCGATGATCGTGTAGCCGTGCTCCTCTACCTTCCGGACGTGCCGCTCGACGCCGAGCCGCCGCGCCCGGTGCGCGAGGTCCGGGTTCTCGACCGTGCTGCGTCCGAGGTGATCGTGCATGAGGCCGAGCACCTCACGCACCTCCGGATGCGCGATGCGGCCTCGGGCGCTCGGCGCGTTCGCGCCGAACACGTGACGGACCTCGCGCAGCATCGCCGCCTTCGCGCCCGGTGCGAGGATGCCCACGTGCTGAGCGGCCATCAGCCGGGCCTGGTAATCCCCCTCGACCGTGAGATCGGCATCGGGATCGAACGTCGGCGTCACCGTGACCCGCTCGCCGTCGTACCGGGCGCTCCAGCACGCGGTGTCGCCGTCGAGCCCGAGGTGGGGCGGCGCATTGGTCAGCCGCTCGGCGAGCGAGAACGCGGGCAGGTTCTGTCGGCGCTGCACCTCGCACGTGAGGAAGCGGCTCGCCTCCTCGAGCCAGCGTTCGGACAAGAGCTCGAAGTGGTGCGGCAAGGTGATCATCGGCCCCTTCCTGATCGGATCACGGAGATAAATTATAACGCGTTTGAAATTTACCGGCGAACCCTGCACCATTCGGGGCAGACTGGGCGATTCGACACTCGAAATCAGGAGGGGAAGGTGGCCGCGGATCAAGAGAGCACTCTGACGTTCGACCCCGAGGCGTTGCGCCGCAAATACCGTGAGGAGCGCGACAAGCGCCTGCGCCCCGACGGCAACAGCCAGTACATCAACATCAGCGACTTCGAAGACTATCTGGAAGACCCGTACACGGTGTTTCAGCCGCGGGAGCCCCGGTTCGATCACGTGGAAGTCGCGGTGATCGGCGGCGGCTTCGCCGGCTTGCTGATGGGCGCCCGGCTGCGCGAGATCGGTGTCGACGAGGTCCGGATCATCGAGAAGGGCGGCGACTTCGGCGGTACCTGGTACTGGAACCGCTATCCGGGAGCCGCCTGCGATACCGAGTCGTACATCTATCTGCCGCTCCTGGAAGAAACGGGCTACATGCCCACCGAGAAGTACGCGAAGGCGCCGGAGATTCTCGAGCACAGCCGCCGCATCGGCCGCCACTACGATCTGTACCGGGACGTGCTGTTCCAGACCCAGATCACCGAGTTGCGCTGGCAGGAAGACGCCTGCTGCTGGCAGGTCAGCACCGACCGTGGCGACCGCTTCACGGCCCGTTTCGTGTGCATGGCCAACGGCCCGCTGAACCGGCCGAAGCTTCCCGGCGTCCCCGGGATCGGCAGCTTCCAGGGACATTCGTTCCACACGAGCCGCTGGGACTACGAGTACACCGGCGGCGACAGCTACGGCAATCTGACGAAGCTCAGCGACAAGGTGGTCGGCGTCATCGGTACGGGCGCGACCGCGGTCCAGTGCGTGCCGCACCTCGGCGCGAGCGCCAAGCACCTGTACGTGTTCCAGCGCACGCCCTCGTCCATCGACGTGCGCGCCAACCGTCCCACCGATCCCGAGTGGGTGCAGACGCTGACCCCGGGCTGGCAGCGCCGGCGGATGGAGAACTTCTCGACCCTCACCAGCGGCGGCTTCGCCGAGGAAGACCTGGTGATGGACGGCTGGACCGAGATCATCGGCAAACTGCTGCGCGGACGCGTGTCCGCGAAGGACGTGAACGATCCGGAGCAGATCGGCCGCACGATCGAGCTCGCCGACTTCGAGAAGATGGAGCAGATCCGCGCGCGCGTCGATGCGATCGTGAAAGACAAGGCCACCGCGGAAGCGCTGAAGCCCTGGTACCGGCAGTTCTGCAAACGGCCGTGCTTCCACGACGAGTACCTCCAGACCTACAACCGCCCGAACGTGACGCTGGTGGACACCGACGGCAAGGGCATCGAGCGGATCACGCCGCGCGGTATCGTCGCGAACGGCAAGGAGTACGAGCTCGACTGCATCATCTACGCGAGCGGCTTCGAGGTCGGCACGCCGCTCGAGCGCCGCGCCGGCTACGAGGTGTACGGCGTGGAGGGCATCGCGCTGTCGCAGAAGTGGAAGGAAGGCGTGTCGACGCTGTACGGGATGCAGACGCACGGCTTCCCCAACTGCTTCATCTTCGGCTTGTCGCAGGTAGGCGGCAGCGCGAACATCCCGCACGTGATCGACGTGCAGACACGTCACGTGGCGTACGTCGTGAACGAGGTCCGCGACCGTCAGGCGATGCGGGTGGACTGCACCCCCGAGGCCGAAGCCAAGTGGGTGGAGCAGGTGATGCAGGCGTCGCTCTTCAACATCAAGTTCCTGGAAGCGTGCACGCCCGGTTACTACAACAACGAAGGTCAGCCGAACGGGGAGCTGATTCGTCGCAACGGCGGCTACGCACCGGGTATCATTGCGTTCTCGAAGATCGTGGAGGCGTGGCAGCACGAGGGCGCGCTGGCCGGGGTCGATCTGCGCTGACGTCGACCGTTCACGTGGGAGCGGCCTCCGGCCGCGAAACGGGTTCTTCCCCGATTCGCGGCCGGAGGCCGCTCCCACAGAAGCAAATTCCACCGGAGCAGTTACCGTGAACTTCGACTTTTCCGACGACCAGAAGCTGCTGCAGGAACAGGTACGCCGGTTTCTGCAGGAACGCTGCGACAGCAGCGTGGTCCGCACCGTGCTGGACGGCAAGGCTGCCTACGCCGAGTCCGTCTGGCAGGGGCTCGCCGAGATGGGCCTGATGGGCACCGGCATCCCCGAGAGCTACGGCGGCGCCGGCGCGGGCCACCTCGAGCTCTGCCTGGTGGCGCGGGAGCTCGGTGCCGCGCTCGCGCCGACGCCGTTCGGCTCGACCGTCTATCTGGTGGCGGAAGCGTTGCAGCTCTTCGGCAGCGAGGCACAGAAGGCGCGCCTGCTGCCGGAGATCGCGGCCGGGCGGTGCAAGGGCGCGCTCGCCGTGGTGGAGACGCGTGAGCAGACCACGCCCGAATCGATTGCGACGCGTTACGCGGGCGGCAAGCTCGAAGGGCGCAAGCTGATCGTGC
Source organism: Pseudomonadales bacterium (assembly GCA_036381275.1). GTDB lineage: Bacteria > Pseudomonadota > Gammaproteobacteria > Pseudomonadales > Azotimanducaceae > UBA7803. The sequence continues at coordinate 11,007 of DASVDC010000150.1, forward strand.
CGGACGGCGGCCTGGCCGACGTACTGGTGGTGCTCGCTCGGGACGATGCGGGCCTCGGGATGTATCTGGTCGATGCGGGCGCGGGCGGTGTCGAGCGCGAGAACGTGCCGTCGATCGATCCGACCCGCAACACCGCGGCCATCACGTTCACGGGCGCGGCCGCGGAACCGCTCGGCAAGCCGGGCGCGGGCTGGGAGCAGCTCGATGCGCTGTACGATCGCGCGGCGGTACTGGTCGCGTTCGAGCAGCTCGGCGGCGCCGAGCGCGCGCTCGAGATGGGTGTCGCGTACGCGAAGGAGCGCTTCGCGTTCGGCCGGCCGATCGGCTCGTTCCAGGCGATCAAGCACATGCTCGCGGACATGTACGTCACCGCGAAGCTCGCGGAGTCGAACTGCTACTACGCCGCCTGGGCTCTCGCCAGCGGCGCGCCGGAGCTGCCGCTCGCGTCCGCCACCGCACGGGTTGCCGCGACGCAGGCGTTCCAGCAGTGCAGCAAGGACAACATCCAGGTGCACGGCGGCATGGGATTCACCTGGGAGTTCGACTGCCACCTGTACTACCGGCGTTCGAACTTCCTCGCGCTCGAGCTCGGTGGTCTCTCCGTCTGGGAAGACCGGCTGGTGAACGGGCTGCAGTCGGCAGCGGCCTGACGCGCGCAAACACGAGGAGACGCAGCATGGATTTCAACGACACCCCCGCAGAAGCCGCGTTCCGCGCCGAGGCGCGCGCTTGGATCGACGCGAATGCGCCGAAGTACCTGAAGCCCTATCTCGAGCGCAGCGGCTTCGGCACCACCAACACCGGCCCGTACAACGTGCTGGAAGAGGCGCGCAAGTGGCAGCGCGCCAAGGCCGAGGCCGGCTGGGCGTGCCTGCTGTGGCCGAAGGAGTACGGCGGCCGCGGCGCGAGCCCGATCGAGAACGTGATCTGGAATCAGGAAGAGGGCGTCTACGCGAAGCTCTCGGGCGTATTCATCATCGGCCACGGCATGTGCGGTCCGACGCTGATGGCGTACGCCAGCGAGGAGCAGAAGCGCCGCTATCTGCCGAAGCTCGCCTCGGGCGAGGAGATCTGGTGCCAGCTCTTCTCCGAGCCGCACGGCGGCTCGGACCTCGCGGGGCTGCGCACGCGGGCCGAACGGGACGGCGACGACTGGGTGATCAACGGCCAGAAGATCTGGACGTCCGGCGCGCATCACAGCGACTACGGCATTCTGATCACCCGCACCGACCCGACCGTGCCGAAGCACAAGGGTCTGACGATGTTCTTCCTGGACATGCGCTCCCCCGGGGTGGACATCCGGCCGATCAAGCAGGCCAACGGCCAGAGCGAGTTCAACGAAGTCTACTTCGACAACGTCCGCATTCCCGATTCCCAGCGCCTCGGCGAGGTCGGCGACGGCTGGCGCGTGTCGCTCACCACGCTGATGAACGAGCGCCTCGCCATCGGCGGGGGCATCGCGACCGGCTTCCCGGAGCTGTTGGACCTCGTGCGCTCACTGGCGCTCGGCGCGGGGAAGGCGATCGAAGACCGCGCCGTCCGTTCGAAGCTGGCCGAGTGGCATGTGAAGGCGGCCGGCCTGCGCAACACCTCCGCGCGGCTGATCACCGCGCTGTCGAAGGGCCAGACGCCGGGGCCGGAAGCCTCCATCGGCAAGCTGGTCGCCGGCACGATGATGCAGGACATCGCCAAGTTCGCGCTGGATCTGCAGGGTCTCGGCGGCGCGCTCACCGATCCGGAGGTCGCGGAGGGCTCCGGCCGCTTCCAGGCGATGCTGCTGCGCTCGCCCGCCGTGCGCATCGAGGGCGGTACCGACCAGATCCTGCGCAACATCATCGGCGAGCGGGTGCTCGGGCTGCCGGAGGACATGCGCGCCGACAAGGGCATTCCGTTCAACGAGATCCCGACCGGCGGCAGCCGACGCTAGCCGCCGGCGCGGCCTCCCTCCATAATCCGGCGGAGATCGCCAGAGGAGGAGGGAGCGATGCGCGACGGACGACTGACCCGGCGCGGAGCGCTGAGGATGGCCGGTGCCGCCGGCGTCGCCGCGCTGGGCGGCTCCATCGCCGGCGGCCTGCTGTGGCCGCGGCCGGTGCGGGCCGGCGAAGCGCCGGCGGACGGGCTTCAGGCGGCGCTCGCCGAGTCGAATCTGATCTACGTGACCCCGCTGCACCGCGACGGCCGTGAGAGCACCTGTCAGGCCGAAGTCTGGTTCGTCGCGGACGGTACCGACGCCTACGTGGTGACGGCGAGCGACGCCTGGCGCGCGCGCGCCGCGAAGAACGGCCTGACCCGCGCTCGTGTCTGGGTCGGCGACGTCGGGGTCTGGAGCGATTCCGCCGGTGCGTACCGGAAGCTGCCGCGCATGGACGCCGAGGTGGCGGTGATCGAGGATCCCGCCGAGCACGCGCGGGTGCTGGAGGTCTTCGGAGACAAGTATTCGCTGGAGTGGTTCATCTGGGGCCCGCGCTTCCGCAACGGGCTGGCCGACGGATCGCGCACGATGCTGCGCTACCGCCCGGTCTGACCTCTGTGGGAGCGGTCTCCGGCCGCGAATCTTCCGGAGCATTCGCGGCCGGAGGCCGCTCCCACAGGCGGTGAAATCGCTCCGTCACCCGGCGAGGCTTTCGCACAGCTCGAGCAGCAACGCGCGCGTCTGCTCGAAGCCGAGGCAGCCGTCGGTGATGCTCTGACCGTAGCGCAGCGTGCCGCCGAGGTCCTGGCGGCCGCCCACCAGATGGCTCTCGATCATCAGGCCGCGCAGCGACGCGTTCCCGTCCATGCGCTGGGCGATGACGGCGCGCGCCGCGTCCGGCTGACGCTCCGGGTCCTTGCCGCTGTTGGCGTGGCTGCAATCCACCATGATCACCTCCGGCAGACCGGCGTCGCGCAGCAGCGTCGCGGCCGCGCCGACCGATTCCGCGTCGAAGTTCGGCCGCGTGCCGCCGCGCAGCACCAGGTGGCAGTCGGGATTGCCGCTGGTTTCCAGGATCGCCGGCGCACCTTCCTTGGTCAGCGACGGGAACAGGTGGCGGTGCGCGGCGGCGCGGATCGCGTCGACCGCCACCTGCACGTTGCCGTCCGTGCGGTTCTTGATGCCGACCGGCATCGACAGCCCCGACGCGAGCTCGCGGTGGATCTGGCTCTCCACCGTGCGTGCGCCGATCGCGCCCCAGCTCACGAGGTCGGTGTAGTACTGACCGAACGTGGTGTCGAGGAACTCGGTGCCGGCGGGCAGCCCCAGCCCGGCCACATCCACCAGCAGCCGACGCGCGAGCCGCAGGCCGCGATTGATCTGATAGGTGCCGTCGAGGCCGGGGTCGTTGATCAACCCCTTCCAGCCGATCACCGTGCGCGGCTTCTCGAAGTAGACGCGCATCACGCAGAAGATCTGCTCGCGCACCTCGTCGGCGAGCCGGGAGAGGCGCTCGGCATAATCCAGCGCCGCGGCCGGATCGTGCACCGAGCACGGTCCCACGACGACCAGGATCCGCGGATCGCGCCCCGCCAGGATGGCCCGGATGGTCGAACGCGCGGCCGACACCACCCCCGCGGCCGACTCCGTCAGCGGCAGCTCTTCCTCCAGCACCGCCGGTGAGATCAGCGGGTGCGTGCGGGTGATGCGAAGGTTGTCGGTCAGCATGGACGCGTTCCGGGTGCGCGCGCAGGTTAGCAGGAAATGCCTGGACCCGCTGCTCACGTTAGACTACCGCGCGTGTCCCCTTCATGCATCGGTCGCGGCGCCCCGCGCCGGGACGGCTGGTTTCGACTCCGGCGAGGACGATCGTGACGCGCATCGGCATCCGGCTGCTCAGTCTGCTCTGCTCACTCTGTCTGCTCCCCGCATTCGGGACCGCCGCCGGGACCGAAGACGACGGTGACCTGCCGCTCGAATCTTCGCGGACGATCGAGTTCGACACCGATCGCGCAACCTGGCTGTCGCTGGACGTGTCGCCGGCGGACGGGTCGCTCGTGATCGAGGTGCTCGGCGACCTGTATCTGCTGCCGGCGGGCGGCGGCGAGGCACGTCCGCTGACCAGCGGCATGGCGTTCGACAGTCAGCCGCGCTTCTCGCCGGACGGCCGGCGGATCGCGTTCGTCAGCGACCGCAGCGGGGCCGAGAACGTCTGGGTGATCGCCGTGGACGGCAGCGAGGCGAAGCGCCTCAGCGACAACCGCGAGATGGCCGAGTACGCGTCGCCTTCGTGGGCGCCGGACGGCTCCCACGTGATCGCCTCGCGCAGCACCTGGGCGCTGCGCACCTACGAGGTCTGGGCCTACCACCTGCAGGGCGGCAAGGGCGTCCGGCTGACCAACGCAAAGCCGCGCTCGGATACGCCGATCGCCCAGCGCGGCAACACCCTGGGCGCGGTCTACGATCCGGAAGGTCGCTATCTCTACTACGCGTTCAAGCCGGGCGGCTTCGCGTACAACCTGCAGCTTCCGCAGTGGCAGATCGTGCGCCACGACCTGCGCACCGGCGCGCGCGATCAATTGACCAACGCGCAGGGCAGCGCGTTCCGGCCGCTCCTGTCGCCGGATGGCCGGAAGCTCGTCTACGGCACCCGGCACGAGCAGAGCACGGCGCTGCGCATACGCGACCTGAACACCGGCGAGGATCGCTGGCTGGTCCATCCGGTCGAGCATGACGAGCAGGAATCGCGGTTCACCCGCGACCTGCTGCCCGGCTACGCGTTCACGCCCGACGGCTCGGCGCTGCTGTTCCCGCGCGACGGCGGGATCCATCGCCTCGACCTCGAGAGCGGTACCGTGACCGTGGTGCCGTTCCGGGTGCACGTGAAGCAATCGCTCGGCCCGAGCCTGCGCTTTCCGTACCGGCTCGGATTGGGTCCGGTGCGGGCACGGCTGCTGCGCGATCCGGCGCTGTCGCCGGACGGCGCAGCGGTGGCGTTCTCGGCGTTCACGCGCATCCGCGTGCGCAATCTCGCGGCCGGCGAGACGCGTGACCTGACCCCGGCGGACGTGCACGCCTACCACCCCGCCTGGTCACCGGACGGACGCTGGATCGCGTACGTCACCTGGGACCCGGAGGGCGGCCACATCTGGCGGATCCGCGCCAACGGCCGCGGTGAGCCGCAACGGCTGACCGACACGGCGGCGTTCTATACCGATCCGGTGTTCTCGCCGGACGGGGAGCGCATCGTCGCGCTGCGCGCATCCCGCTACGAGCGCCTGTACCGCGAAAACGACTTCGGCGCGCCGGTGGGATCCGACGTGATCTGGCTGCCGGCCGCCGGCGGCGCGGCCAGTCTGGTGATTCCGAGCCGCGGCTACGGCCGGCCGCATTTCGGCCCGGAGGACGACCGCATCTATCTGTACCAGTCCGAGACCAACGGCGGATCGAGCCTGATCTCGCTGCGCTACGACGGTACCGACCGCCGCACCCACGTCACCGTCACGGGTCCGGGACTGTACGCGGACGAGGAGGATCCCGGTGCGGACGACGTGCGCATCTCGCGGGACGGTGCCCACGTGCTGATCCTGCACGCCAACCAGCTCTACCTGGCCGCGCTGATCAACCCGAGCCTGCAGGGGGTGAAGATCGACCTGACCGACTCGGCGGTGCCGCTCACGCGCCTCACCGACGTCGGCGCCGATTTCTTCGGCTGGCGCGGTGACGAGCCGTTCTGGTCGAGCGGCAGCTCGCTGTACCGGCGTCCGCTTTCGTCGGTGACCTTCGAAGAGGACGACGAAGATGAGGACGAAGACGCGGACAACGGCGACGCCGACGGCAACGACGGAGATGAGGCGAGCGGCGAGGGCGAGGCTGGCACCGCCGAATCCGAGGCCGAGGACGAAGAAGCCGAGCCGCTGCGGGAAGCGCACCCGGCCGTCCGCCGGACCGACATCGCCGTCTACGCGCCGCGCCACGTACCGCAGGGCACGCTCGCTCTGGTCGGCGCCACCGTGCTGCCGATGGTGGATGCGCAGACGGTCATCGAAGACGGCGTGGTGCTGATCGAGAACGACCGCATCGTTGCCGTCGGCCGGCGTGACGAGGTGACGATCCCCGAGGGCGCCGAGCGCATCGACGTTCGCGGCAGGTACGTGCTGCCGGGCTTCGTCGACGTGCACGCGCACTTCCGGCCGCTCCGCCGGGTGCTCGACACCACCAACTGGGCGTTCCTCGCGAATCTGGCCTACGGCGTCACCGCCGGGCTCGACGTGCAGCCGAGCACGACCGACATCCTCTCGTATCAGGATCTGATCGACGCGGGGCTGATGCTCGGCCCGCGCGCGCTCTCGACGGGCCCGGGCCTGTTCAGCAACAACGAGATCGAATCGCGCCGCCACGCCGAGGCAGTGCTGCGCCGCTATCGCGACAGCTACCGGGTGCACAACCTGAAGGCTTACCTGTCGGGCAACCGCAAGCAGCGGCAGTGGATCGTCCAGGCCGCGCAGGTGCTCGAGCTGATGCCGACCACCGAGGGGGCGCTCGACATGAAGCTCGACCTCACCCACGTGCTCGACGGATTCAGCGGCAACGAGCACAACTTCCCGCTGCTGACGCTGCAGCGCGACGTGGTGCAGCTCGTCGCGCGTTCCGGCACCAGTTATACGCCGACGCTGCTGGTGGCGTACGGCGGACCGTTCACGGAAGGCTGGTTCTACACCCGCGAGAGCCCGCACCGCGATCCGAAGCTGCGCCGCTTCATGCCGGCCGACGTGATCGCGTCGCGCACGCTGCGCGGGCCGTGGTTCTTCGACGAGGAATACGTGTTTCCGGAGCTCGCCGCCCAGGCGGCGAAGATCGTGCGGGCGGGCGGCCGCGTCGGCGTCGGGGGACACGGGCAGCTCCAGGGACTCGGCTGGCACTGGGAGCTCTGGGCGCTCGCGCACGGGCTCAGCAACTGGGAGGCGCTCACCGCGGCGACCCGGCACGGCGCCGAGATCATCGGCGTCGCCCAGGATCTCGGCACGCTGGAACCGGGCAAGCTCGCGGATCTGGTCGTGCTGCGCGAGAACCCGCTCGAGGACATCCGGGCAAGCGCCGCACTCGAGTACGTGATGAAGAACGGCGAGCTGTTCGACGCCGACACGCTGGATCAGGTCTACCCGGTGGAACGTCCGTTGCCGGAAATGTGGTGGTGGAACGACGGGCCGCCGAGCTGACCGGATGTGCCGTGTGAGCGGCCTGCTGTGGGGGCGGCCTGCTGTGGGAGTGGCCCGCTGTGGGAGCGGCCTCCGGCCGCGAACTCCGGAGGAATCGCGGTCTGTCGACCGCTCCCAAAGCTTGGTCGCGTTCGCGGCCGGAGGCCGCTCCCACAGCAAGGAGGCCGCCGCTTTCCCCAGCGGATCGGTTACTCCAGCCGATAGACCCGCGACGCCGTACCCCGGAACAGCGCCTCCTGCTCCGCGTCGGTGAAACGCGCCGCCATCTTCTTGAACGCGTTGTACAGCACGGCGTACGAGACCGAGCGCCGATCCACCGGGAAGTTGCTCTCGAACATGCAGCGCTCCGGTCCGAACGCGTCGATGGTGTGCAGGTAGTAGCGCTCCTGCGCGGCGACCAGCGCATCGGAGGTGGGCGGCGAGGGTGCGCGGTCCCAGCCGAAGCCGTTGTCCGGCATCGCGAGGCCGCCGAGCTTCGCCACCACGTTCGGGCAGGCGGCAATTTCGGTGATGTCGCGGCGCCACTGCTCGAAGATCGCTTCCCGCTGGTCCGCGTACGGGCCGACGCCGAGCGGTGTGCCGAAGTGGTCGAGGACCATCAGCGTGTCCGGCACCGCCCGGGCGAGCGCGGCGAAGTCCCGGTTCTGATGATGGTAGTGCCAGGTGTCGTAGCTGTAGCCGAGCTCGCCGAGGCGCTTCAGGCCGCGGCGGAACGCCGGGTCCTGATACAGGCCCTCCGGCGCCCGGCCGGCGATGGTCAGGGCCTCCGGATGCGGATCCCGGGCGCCGGAGTGACGGATGCCGCGGAACAGACCGCCGCCGGCCTCCACGTGCGCTGCGATCACCTCCTCGAGCGCATCGCCGAGGCGCAGGTCCGCATGCGCGACGATGCCGGCGATCCTCGCCTTGCCCGGCTGCCGGGCACTGGCCTCGGCGAGCTCGCGCACGAACTCGGTCTCGCCGACGCAGCGCAGGTGCTCGGGACCGGTGTCGCGGTAGCCGGCATGACACTCGACGAACACGGTTTTCTCGATGCGGTGCCCCGACTCGGTGTCGCGCCACAGGTCGTCGAGCAAGTAGTCGATGCCGCCGCGGCGCCACAGGTGGTGGTGCGGATCGACGATGGCGCGATCGGGATCGAGAATCGGCTCGCGGATCAGGTCCAGCCACTCCTGGCTGCCGGGAATGGGCGTCGTCATGGCGCGTCCTGCTTCCGACGGGCAATCGATGATATCCGCGCCGCGCCGGCTCGGGCCAGCGGACTCTCCGAGCTTCCGCCGCGACCTGTGGTGGACCTTCCGGAACGTGCATGTTATACACGCCGGGTCACGCCTGTAGGGGCAGTCGTGGCGGAAAGCCGGGAGGGGAGAGAGCCGTAGGGGTCTCGAGTTCGTGACGCATCGCGTCGTTGCGGCTGGTTCGCGTGCGATCCGGCCAAGTCGTTTGTTCGCCCGAGACTCACTGTCGAATTCCGCATCCGCTTTTGACCGTAGGCCGCCCGGACGCTGCTCTGGACGGCGTGACGACTCGTCATTCGGGGGGAATGCTGATGCGCAAGAACTCGTTTTGGTGTGGATTGGCAGGAGGCCCGCTGCTGCTGGCCGCCGGTACCGTTGCGTTTGCAGCGGAGAGCGGCGATGGCGGCGGCGTGGTCGAGGAGATCGTCGTCACCGGCTCGCTGATCCGCGGCACGCCGGTGGATGCGGCGCTGCCGGTCGAGGTTTACGACGTGGGGGAGCTGCGGGCGACCGGTTCGCCGACCGCTCTGGAATTCGCCAAGAGCCTCACGGCTTCGGGGCCGACGACGGGCGAGGCGTATTACTTCAGCGACGCCGTGCTCACCGGCAACGTGCAGTACAACCTGCGCGGTATCGGAGCGGACAAGACCCTGGTGCTGTTCAACGGCCGCCGCATCGCCCAGAACTCGTCGATCATTCCGTCCATCGCGCTCGAGCGCATCGAGGTCCTGAAGGACGGCGCCGCCGTCACCTACGGGGCGGACGCCACCGGCGGCGTGGTGAACTTCATCACCCGCGACGACTACCGGGGCTTCGAAATCGGCGGAAGCTACATGGCCATCGACGGCTCGGACGGGGACTACGGGCTCGAGATGATGGGCGGCTTCGGTAACGAGCGCGCCAACGTGATGTGGGCCGCCGAGTGGAACCACCGTTCCGAGCTCGACGTGGTGGACCGCAGCTTCGCCCACCAGCCCTATTGGGAGAACCCGGCGCCCTGGTCGACCCTGACCAACCTGGCCCGCTGGTTCGCCCACGGTCCGCCGCCGGCGATACCGACCGATGCGGTCACGAGCAGTGCACCCACGGGCGAGTACGGTCCGCTGCTCGGCCTCGCGGTGGACTTCACGCAGGAGTCCTGTGAGGCCGTGGGCGGCATCTATGCCGGAACGTCCTGCGCCTACGGGTACGGGCCCTACTACAACCTGGTCGAAGACAACGACATCTATCGCCTGTTCGGTCAGGTGACGGCTTCCCTCACCGACAACATGGAGTTCTACGCGCGCGCGGCTTTCGCGCGGGTCCGAACCCCGCACGCGTACGGATCACCGTCGCAGCCGGTGGTGAGAGGACCCTCGCTGGTGGACGGCCTGGTCGGCCAGTTCTATGTACCGCGAACGAACCCCTACTGGAACGAATTCGCCGCGCGCACCGGGCTGGACCAGGCGGCCTGCTACAACGGCCTGCCGCCGATTCCCGACGTGCTGCCGTTCGGCTGCCCGCCCATTCAGGGGGCCACCGCGATCACCTATCGGGCCTTCGCGCACGGCGGCAACGACGTGTTCGCCGAGGGCAACAGCCACAGCACGCCGCGGGATATCGACAATCGCTACTGGCACGTTTCCGCCGGCTTCAACGGCATGTTCGAGAACGGGATCGCGTACGACTTCGGGATCACGTACAACGAGACGTACAACACCAACACCAATCCCGACATCATCGCCTACCGTCTGCAGGAGGCGCTGAACGGCTTCGGCGGCCCCAACTGCAATGCCGTCGACCTGGATCCGAACCGCTTCGGCACCCAGAATCCCGCGGCCGCCGGCACCAACGGCTGCCTCTGGTTCAACCCGTTCGCGTCGAACTTCGCAGGCCAGCCGGTCCTCGGGCTCGGCAACCCGAGCCATGTGCCGGGCTCCGAGAACCCGGCCGAGCTGGTCGAGTGGCTGTTCGACCGCCGCTCCGAGGAAGAGGTCATCGACAGCATCACCGTGGACCTGGTCTTCAGCGGTGAGGCACCGGCCGTCACGCTGCCGGGAGGGCCGGTGGCGTGGGGCGTCGGCGTACAGTGGCGCCAGCTCGACAGCCGCGAGACCGTCGACAGTCCGTTCTACAACGGCAGCCAGCCCTGCATCTGGCCGGCGGAGCAAGGGCAGTTCCCGCGCTCACCGGATGCGCCGGATTTCAACGGCTGCGCAGCGCCGGGCCCGGGCCCGTTCCAGTTCTTCGGCACCAACCCGCCCGACCGCAACAACCTCGAGCAGCGTTCGGTGTTCGCCGAGCTGAACTTCCCGATCCTCGAGACGCTGTACACCACGGCCGCCGTGCGCTACGAGGAGTTCAACGGCGACCTCGACGCGACGGTGTACAAGTTCTCGGGCAAGTGGCAGGCCACGCGGAATCTGGCGCTGCGCGGCTCCTACGGCACCAACTACCAGGCGCCCGGGATCGACGTGACGCCGGGTGAGATCGAGCACGGAGTGAACAGCTACTCCGTTGCCGGCAACGCGTGGCTCGGCGCCACCCAGGTAACGCGCGAGGACATCGAGCCGGAAACCGCGACGGTCTGGAGCAGCGGTATCATCTGGCAATCCCGCGGCTTCACCGACGACAGCTACGTCCAGCTGATCGTCGACTACTTCGACATCGAGACCGAGGACGAGCTCGGGCTCCTGGCGACCGCCAACGAGATCGCCGGTGCCGTGTTCGCGGGCGGCGTCGCGAACTGCAACCACCCGCTCGTCCACCGGGTGACGTTCAACGCGCCCGGCTGCGTTCAGGGCGCGCCCGCGCTCGGCTCGTTCGCGGCCATCACGACCGACTACGGCAACGGTCCGGGCCAGCACACCACCGGATTCGACATCCAGGGCAGCTACGCCTTCCCGGCCTTCGGCGGCGAGCTCGAGCTCGGTGTGACCGCGACTCGGATCACCAAGCTGGAGAACACGCCGACGGTGATCGACGGCTTCCAGATCAACGACGGCGACGACCGCCTCGGCGATCTGAACTTCGCGGTGGTCGGATTCGCGGCGTCGAAGTGGCGGGCGCAGCTGCACGCGAACTATGCGCGCGGCAACCACAACCTGCGCCTGGTCGCGAACTTCATCAGCGGCGTCGACGACGAGCGGTTCATCAACGAGGACGGTTCGCTCAATCTGGAAGCGCTGACGCCGGCGGGCTTCCAGCCCGGAACCGACACGCCGTTC
>DASVDC010000151.1:0-16793 GCA_036381275.1 Pseudomonadales bacterium
GACGCTCGAGCTCGCGCGCAGCTACCCCGGTCTCGTGCAGGCGGCCGTGCTGATCGATACGGGCCTGTATCCCCAGCCCGACATGACGGGCCGGAGCGGCGGATTCGGCGCGGTGCTGCACGCGATGATCAACCAGCTCACGGGGCCGGACGCGAAGGATGCGTTCCGCCGCATGTACGAAGGCTTCTTCTCACCGCACTGCGACCCGGCGACGGCCCGCGCCGCGGTGGAGGACGCGATGCGGACGCCGCTCGAGGTGGCGATCGCCGAGCTCGAGGCGATGGGGGTCAGCACCGAAGAGATCGCCGACGGCATCGGGCAGCCGGTGCTGTGGCTGACCGCGACCCGGGCGGATCAGGACTACATCCTGCGGCACCTGAAGGACGTGCGCTTCGGCCAGGTGGTCGGCTCCGGCCACTTTCCGCAGCTCGAAGTGCCCGAACAGACCAATGGCATGATCGCGACGTTCCTCGACCAGTTGCACTGATATTCGTGGGAGCGGCCTCCGGCCGCGAACCGGGAGGAGGAGGACGATGACCGACCGCTACGCCGAGGCGCGGCCCGGATACCGCGTCAGCGACGACGCGCTCGCACTCTGCGCCGAGATCCGCCGCCTCGGACTCGAATCCCACATCGCGGAGCTAGAGACGCTCGGCTACACGGTCGTACCCCCGGAAAAGGCCGCGCCCGAAGGCTTCGCCGAGCGGCTGAAGGAAGCGGTGCTCGAGGTCGTGGTGCGCCGCGGCCGAATCCGCCCCGACCTGCTCGAGGGCCTCGAGTACCGCGATCCGCCGGTGCCGTTCGGCGAGCACTTCGCGTTCCTGCTGTTCGAGAACCCGGTGTTCCAGGAAGCCGTCTGCAACCCCGTCGTCGACTGCCTGGTCACGTACCTGCTCGGCCGCAGCGCCGTCCTGAGCAACTGCCTCGCGTTCCTGAAGGGGCCGGGCGAGGCGGACCTCGCGCTGCACTGTGATCACGTGTACGTGCCGGCGCCGTTCCCGCCGCAGGCGCAGGTGTGCAACGCCACCTGGGCGCTCACCGGCTACGACCGCGACAACGGCGCGGTCTGCTTCGTGCCGGGCAGCCACACGCTGGGTCGCCACCCCGAGCCGGGTGAAGGCCTCGACCAGCGCGTCGCGGTGGAAGCGCCCGCCGGCTCGCTGCTGTTCTGGCACGGCGCCACCTGGCACGGCGCGTTCGCGCGCCGCCGGCCCGGCGTGCGCATCAACCTGATCAACGCGTTCATGCGCATGCACATGCGCCCACAGGAGCCGTACCGCGAGCACGTGACGCCGGAGATCCTCGCGGCGAACCCGCCCGTGCTGGCGACGCGGCTCGGTCAGCACGTGCACTACGGCTGGCAGCAGGAAGGGCCCGACTACGGGAAGCTCGGCACCGCGCCGGCCGCGCAGCGGCGGTGGGACTGACGTCGTGGGAGCGGCCTTCGGCCGCGATGTGCCGAACGATTCGCGGCCGGAGGCCGCTCCCACGGCAGACGACGAAGAGGAGGAAGACATGACGGTCGAATGGACGCCGGAGCGCATGCGCGAGGTGTTCGAGTCGGTGAAGAACTGGGGCCGCTGGGGCGACGAGGACGAAGCCGGTGCGCTGAACCTGATCACGCCGGCGAAGCGCCTCGAGGCCGTGCGCGCGGTGCGCATCGGCCGCAGCGTGAGCTGCGCGCGCGAGCTCGCGGTGCGGCCGGCGGCGGACAATCCGCATCCGGCGCTGCACATGATGATCCGCGGCGGCGACGACTGCGTGCTTCCCGGCGTGGGCCTCGAAACGACGATGGATTTCGTCGGCGTCGCGTTCCACGGCATGGCGACGACCCACATCGACGCGCTCTGCCACGTGTTCGTCGATCAGCGCATGTACAACGGTTTTCCGGCGAGCGAGGTGAAGAGCACCGGCGCGCGGCGCGGCAGCATCATGTGCGCGAAGCACGGCATCGTCTCGCGCGGCGTGCTGCTCGACGTGCCGCGCAGCCGCGGCCAGGCCTGGCTCGAGCCCGGCGAAGCCATCGGCATCGCCGACCTCGAAGCCGCGGAGCGCGCACACGGCGTCGAGGTCCGCGAGGGCGACGTGCTGCTGATCGCGACCGGGCGCGATGCGCGACGCGCCGAGCACGGGCCGTGGGTGCCGTTTCGTGAGGGTCTCGCGGGGCTGCATCCGGAGTGCGTGCCGTGGCTGCACCGGCGCGGCGTCGCGGTGCTCGGCAGCGACGGCGTCTCGGATGCGCTGCCCGGGCTCGGCCTCGACGGCTGGCCGATGCCGATCCATCAGTGCACGCTGGTGGCGATGGGCGTGCACCTGCTCGACAACCTGCGCCTCGACGCACTCGCGGCCGCGTGCGCCGAGCACGGCCAGTACGACTTCCAGTTCATCGTCGCGCCGCTGCAGGTCGAGCAGGGCACCGGCTCGCCCTGCAATCCGATCGCCGTGCTGTAGCAGCGGGCCGCCGCGTCAGTCGAACGCGGCGGTCAGCGTGAGGCCCCGGGCAACATAGCGCCGCCGACGGTCTTTTCCCGCAGCGACGGCGCCTTCTGCGCCCGCGCGAGCAGGCGTTCGTTGCCGAGCCGGGCCGCGCAGGCGGCGAACCCTTCCGGCACTTCGTGCCACGCGAGCGCGCCGACGTCGTCGAACAGCGCGGCGTCGGTTCGAAGCGTCGCCAGCGTCTTGTACAGCAGCGCTTCCTCGCGCCGCTCGGCGCTCAGCACACCGGCCGGAAACGCTTCGATCGCACCGTAGCGCGCGATCAGCCGGGCCGCCGATACCGGCCCGATGCCGGCGAGCCCCGGGTAGCCGTCCGCGGAATCGCCGACCAGCGCGAGATAGTCCGGAATGTGGCGCGGCTCGACGCCGAACTTCTCCTTCACCGCGGCGGCGTTGCGCACCGCGTTGGCGCGGCGGTCGACCTGCACCACCCGATCGCCGCGGACGCACTGCGCGAGGTCCTTGTCGGTGGTCCAGATGCAGACCTTCTGCACGCGCTCGTCCTGGGCGGCCAGATGCGCGGCGGACGCGAGCGCATCGTCCGCCTCGAGCTCGGTCATCGGCCAGACCGCGATGCCGAGCGCGGCGAGCGCGTCTTCGAGCGGATGGAACTGCGCGAGCAGCGCCGGCTCCATGCCGGCGCTGGTCTTGTAGCCCGGCCAGAGGTCGTTGCGGAACGACTCGATCACGTGGTCGGTGGCGACGCCGACGTGGGTCGCACCCTGCTCGATCATCTGCAGCACGCCGTTCAGCACGCCGACCACGGCACCGAACTCGGCGTCCTTGCCCTTGTTGAAACGCCGCTGTCCGTAGAAGTGCCGGAACAACTCGTAGGTGCCGTCGATCAGATGAACGATCATGCCGCGCCGGTGGTTGCTTGGGGCCCGGGCGAATGCCGCCCGAGTCGGGGATGCGGCGGAGATGATAGCATCCGGGGCGTTCTCACCGGAGCAGTAGAGCCATGCAGAACCTGAAAATCGGCCTGCACATCGCGGCCCGCAACGGCCGGAGCGCGCTCGAGCAGATCGTCGCCGCCGAGAAGGCCGGTGTCGACGTCGCGTGGATGACCTGCGGCGGCGTCGCGCCCGACCCGATCGCGGTGTTCGCCGCGGCGGCGCTCGAGACCGAACGCGTCGAGCTCGGCACCTGCATCATTCCGACGTTTCCGCGTCATCCGATCGCGCTCGCGCAGGCGGCGATGGTGGTGGACAGCCTGGCGCCGGGGCGGCTGCGGCTCGGTGTCGGGCCGAGCCACGAGCCCGCGATCCGCGGCACCTGGGGCCTCGACTTCACCCGGCCGCTCGAGCACCTGCGCGAGTACGTGACGATCCTGAACGCGTGCTTCCGGGACGGCAAAGTCGACTTCACGGGCAGGCGGCTCGAGGCGCACGCCGAGTTCCCCGGCACCGCGAACATCCGCGTGATGGTCTCGGCGCTGCGCCACAACGCGTTCGCGCTCGCCGGCGAGCTCACGGACGGCGGCATAAGCTGGGTGACGCCGCCCGAGCACATCCGCGACGTCGCGATTCCGGCGCTCGCGGAAGGCGCGGCCCGGGCCGGCCGCAGCGAGCCGCCGCCGGCGATCGTACACGTGCCGATGGTCGTCTCCACGGACGCCGAGGCGGTGTATCGGCAGGCGAAGGCGCAACTCGGCTTCTATCAGCGGCTGCCGTTCTACCGGGCGATGTGGCTCGAGGCCGGCTACCCGGACGCCGCCGGCACCGAGTTCACCCGGGCGATGTGCGATGCGCTGGTGGTGTCCGGCGACGAGCAGCAGGTGGCGGAGCGGATCCGCGCGCTGCCGGCGTTCGGCGCGCGGGAGATCATCGCGATGCCGCTGTTGCTGCAGGGCGACCGGACGGCGCGGGAGCGGACCATCGCGCTGCTGGGCGAGCTCGCCCGCGCCGGCTGACGGTGCGCTTCAAATCCGCGGGGGGCCTGCCGGATAATCGCCGCTGGCTGGACGGAGTCGAGAAGTAGATGGCCGGCACCCTGAAGGATCAGCTCATCAAGGCCGGGCTCGTGTCGCCCGACCGGGCGAAGAAGATCGAGCGCCAGGCGAAGGCCGAAAAGCAGGCGAAGCAGTCGAAGGGCGCCCGCGGCGCCGGCGCCAAGCGGCCCGCGGAAGCGGCCGCCACCGACGAAGCGCGCGCCCGCGCACGGCAGCTCCAGCGCGAGAAGGCCGAGCGCGATCGTGCGCTGGCCCGCGCCGCCAACGACAAGGCCGCCGAGAAGGCGCTGCGCGCCGAGATCCGGCAGATCATCCTGCAGCACGATCAGCGCGTGAAGACGATCAGCGACGACGACGTCGCCTACAACTTCCTGCACGGCAAGCGCGTGAAGCGCATCTACGTACCGAAGGAGCAGCGTGACCAGATCGTCAGCGGCGCGCTCGTCATCGTGAACAACGACGGCAACTACCACCTGCTGACGAAGGAGGCGGCCGAGAAGGTCCGGGCGCGCGACCCGAAGCGGATCATCGTCGCCAACGACGGCGCGAAGGCGCCGGAGCCGGGCTCCGACGACGAGTACTACGCGAAGTTCAAGGTGCCGGACGACCTGGACTGGTAGCCCCCGCCCTCTGTGGGAGCGGCCTCCGGCCGCGAATGCCCGAAGAGTCAGCGGCCGGAGGCCGCTCCCACATCTATCGCCTATCGCCTGTGCACCCGCACCGGCAGCTCGCGGATGCCGCGGATGAAGTTCGACTTCAGCCGCCGCTCCGGGCCGGTCACCTCGATGAAATCGAAGCGCTTGACGATCTCCTCCCAGACCACGCGGAGCTGCATCTCCGCGAGGCGGTTGCCCATGCAGCGGTGGATGCCGAAGCCGAACGAGACGTGCTGGCGCGCGCTCGGCCGGTCGATCACCAGCCGGTCGGCATCCTCGTGCACGCTTTCGTCACGGTTCCCCGAGATGTACCACATCACCACCTTCTCGCCGGCACGCATCCGCTTGCCGCGGTACTCGTAGTCGGACTTCAGCGTGCGGCGCATGTGCAGCACCGGCGTCTGCCAGCGGATGATCTCCGAGACCATGTTCGGGATCACCGACGGATCGGCCTTCAGCTTCTCGAACTCGCCCGGAAACTGATTCATCGCGAGCACACCGCCCGAGATCGAGTTCCGCGTGGTGTCGTTGCCGCCGACGATCAGCAGCATGATGTTGCCGAGGAACTCGAGCGGCCGCTGAATCATGTCGCGGGTGTCCTCGCCGTGGGCGAGCATCGTGATCAGGTCGTTGCGGCCGGCGGGATCGGCCGCGGCGCGCTCCATCCAGAGGGCCATGAAGGTGTTGGCCATGTCGGTCAGCCCCTCGCGCACTTCCTCGGGGCTGAAGCCTTCGTCCATCCCCGTGGTCTCCGGCGAACCGATGGAGAGGTCCGACCAGTACGGCAGCTTGCGGCGCTCCTCGAACGGGAAGTCGAACAGCGTCGCCAGCATCCGGGTCGTGAGCTCGATGGAGACCCGATCCACCCAGTCGAACGTCTCGCCCCCGTCCGGCAGGCCGTCCAGGATCTCGGCGACGTGGCCGCGGATCACCGGCTCGAGCCGCACGAGGTTGCGCGGCGCGACCACGCCCTGCACGGTCTTGCGCTGCTGCTCGTGCTTCGGCGGGTCCATCGCGATGAAGTTCTCGATGTACTGGCCTTCCGGGCTGTCGCCGATCGCGATGGTCGGAAACGACGAGAACACTTCGTGATGGCTCTCGACGTGGCGGATGTCCTCGTGCGTGGTCACCGACCAGTACGGGCCGAACGGGCTGTAGGGCGTGAAGTGCACCGGGTCTTCCCGGCGCAGGCGCTCGAAATAGGGACGCCACGCGTCCTGCTGGTAGAGGCGCGAGTCGCTGACGTCGAGCGCCTCGAGGGGTGTGGCCCACGGGTCGGGCAACGGGCCCGTCGGCAACTTGATCCGCTCGGCGCGTGCTTCGGGGATCCGGATCGTGCCGCCCGGCTGCTGCGTCGCTTCGCTCATCGTCAACTCCTCCAGCGTCCGAGCGGATGCTGCGCGATAACCGCATGCAGAGCAACATCACCCGGCTCAGCGGGCCGGTCAGCTCCGCCACGGCAGGCCGGTGGTCGACACCATGCCGACCAGATCCGCCGCCGGCTGATGATAGCCGCGCTCGTGGCAGTCGAGCCCGAGCGCGCCGGCGAGCGCGCGCAACGTGTCCGCCGCATAGTGGTAGTCGACGAGGCGCGTGATCGATCCGCCGTCGGCCTCGAGTCGCACGGCACCGGCCAGCTCCCGACCCGCGACCTCGAACAGCAGCATCACCGGCTCGCCGTCGTGCTCCGCGTACTCGAAGCGCCAGCCGGACAGGCTGCGCTCGGTCCAGATGCCGTCGCGGCCGCGGCCGCCGCCGACGTTGCAAACGTCGACCTTCAGCGATTCGGCCATCAGGCCGAGCACGCGCTCGACGTCCCGCGCGTTCATCGCCTCCACCAGCGCGCGCACCAGCGCGCGGGTGCCGTCATCGGCGCGCCGGCGGGGATTGCCGGCGGCGCGGTCGGGCTCGGCGGCGCCCACCGCGCCCTCGGCCGAATTCGCCCGCACCCGGCGCCGCGCACGATGAAGCAACGACTTCACCGTCCCGGGGGTGGTGCCGATGAAATCGGCCACCTCCTCCAGACGGAAGTCGTAGACGTCCTTGAGCAGCAGCGCCGCGAGCTCGCGGGCGGAGGTGAGCTCGGCCGCGTGGCTGAGCGCAGCATCGGTCGCGACGGGATCCGGATCCGAGGCCAACGGTTCGGCGGGGTCCGGCGCGCCGACCTCCAGCTGCCGGCGCCGCCGGTGGTCGAGCCACAGGTTGGTCGCGGTGCGGAACAGGTAGGCCTTCGCGCTGCGCACCGGGCTGGCCTCGCCATGGAAGTCGCCCCGCGCGGTCATTGCGAACGCGCGCAGCAGCGCCTCCTGCACGAGATCCTCGGCGTCCCACAGGTTGCGCGCGAGCCTCAGGCAGTACGCGTGCAGCGCCGGCTGCAGCGGTTCCACGGTATCCAGGTAACGGAACCATTGCCGGCGCAGCGCCTGCGCATCGGCGCCCGTGAGCGCGTTTTCGACCATCTCCAGCTCCCGTGTCGATGACCCTGCTGTGACGGACGAAGGGGCGAAAAGGATAGCAGCGCTGCACCCGGCCGGGCGATGGCCGAGCTACGCCGTGCCGGTCTCCTCGCCGAGCGCACGGGCGCGCAGCAGCCGGTCCGCCTCGTCGCGGGGCAGATGCCGCATCGCGAGATACAGGAGCACCGCGGTCACGACGAACATGCCCTGCCCGAGCGCGATCGCGTCGGTCAGCGCGGCCGCGGGGTCCGCGCCCGTCGCCGTGAACAGATCGCTCGCCTTGCCCATCAGGTACGGGCCGAGCGCGAGGCCGATGATCGTGTTCACCAGCAGGAACCAGGCGCCGGCGACCGCGCGCATGCGCGGCATGACCAGGTCGTTGGCGGTGGTCGGCGCGATCGAGACCCACATCGACGCCGGCACGTGATAGGCGAAGTTCAGAAAGTAGGCCATCGCGAGACCGTCGGTGTAGAGCATCCACAGCACCAGCGGGCCGGTGAGCAAGACCGTGATGACCCCGACCATCAGCCGGCCGTTCACCCGGTTCGCCTTCAACCGGTCGGCGATCACGCCGCCCGAGATCACGCCGAGCAGCCCGCCGAGCGCGTTGCCGATGCCTACGTAGAGGCCGACGTCGGCGGCGCTCGCCTCGTGCACCCGCATCAGGAACGGCGCGGTCCAGAAGCTGGTGCCGTAGGTCACGAACGCGATGGTCGGAAACGCGAGGGTCGTGTACATCAGCGCGCGGCTGCCGAAGATCATGCCGAACGTGGCGCGATCGCGGTTCGCCATGCCCTGCGCCCAGCTCAGCGTGACGTAGACGGCGACCCCGAGCGCGGTCCACTGCGCGGTGCTGCCCGTCCACAGGATCAACAGCCAGCTCACGAGCGCCACCCCGAGCGCGGCCGCCAGATTCGACGCGAGCGACGCGCCGTGCCGCCAGACGCTCCAGATCGTGAACGGCGGGATCACCGCGGCGAGCTCGGTGCCGAGCACCCGGAACGGCGTGGCATGCTTCGGCGTGACCAGCCCTTCGCTCTGACCGCGCATCGGCTCGCGCAGCAGGCGCACGAAGCCGGCGAGCAGGATGCCCGGCAAGCCGACCGCCATGAAGGCCACGTGCCAGCCCTTCAGGCCGAACGGCGCGCTCGCCGGGTCCGGATACGCCGCCGCCCAGCCGTCCAGGATCCAGCCGCCGAGGAACAGCCCGACCCCGCCGCCGAGGTACACGCCGCTCGAATAGATGCCGATCACGGTCGCGCGATGCCGCGGGTGGTAGTAGTCCGAGAGCATCGAGTAGGCGGCGGGCGAGGCGCTCGCTTCGCCGATGCCGACGCCGACCCGGTACAGCGCCAGCTCGCCGAACGAGCGCGCCAGCCCCGACAACGCCGTCATGGCGCTCCAGAACAGCAGCCCAACGCTGACCAGGCTGCGCCGCACCCAGACGTCGGCGAAGCGCGCGAGCGGGATGCCGAACACCGCATAGAACACCGCGAACGCGGTGCCGTACAGAAAGCCCATCTCGGCGTCGCTGACGCCGAGGTCGGCTTTGATGTCTTCTGCCAGAATCGACAGGATGTTGCGGTCGATGAAGTTGAAGACGTAGACCACCACCAGCAGCGCCAGCACCAGGTGCGCGTACGGGCCGCCGCTGTGCGGCGCCTCGGCTGGAGGCCTCGTATCGGCGGCTTCGTGCGGCGCCGGGGCGGCGCCGCTCATCGGGCTCGGCTCGCTGGATGCATGCTCTCTCCCCTGAGTCGGCAGGCCGATTCTAGCGCACCGAGTGCGCCCGATCGGGCGGCGCAGGCCCATACCGGGGGCGCGGGCGGTCGCTCGCACGCGCCACATCGGGCATGATGGTGCTGACATTCCGCTTCACGCACCGGCATGCACCACGAGATCCACGGGCAGCTCGCCCAGTACCTGCGGCTGACCTTCGACGGCGGCGAAACCTGCTGGGCCGCCAGGGGCGCGATCATGTCCTACGAGGACGGCGTGCGCTGGCGGCTGCGGGTCCCGGGCGGCGCCGCCGGTGCGGCCCGGCGGATGCTGTCCGGCGAAGGCCTGGCGCTGGTGCAGATGGAGTGCGCGCGCGCCGGCGCGTCCGCCGCGTTCGCGAGCAGCCGGCCCGGCACGGTCGCGCTCTGGAATCTCGACGACGGGCCGCTCCTCACCACGCGCGGCTCGTTCCTCGCGGCCTGGGGCGACGTCGACATCTCCGTCACGATCGCGCGCCGGGCCGGCGCGGCGCTGTTCGGCGGCGCCGGCCTGTTCCTGCAGCGCCTCTCGGGACGCGGCACCGTCGCGATCCACGCCGCCGGTGACCTGGACCGCCGGCGCCTCGGCCCGGGCGAGGCGCTGACCGTCAGCACGGGCCATCTCGCCGCGTTCGATGCCGCCGTCGACTACGACATCGAATACGTGGGCGGGCTGCGCAAGGCGCTGTTCAGCGGTGAGGGCGTGTTCATGACCCGCCTCGGCGGACCGGGCGAAGTGCTGCTGCAGACGCTGAAGCGCAAGGGGGAGATCGCCGTACAGCGGCAGCGGTGACGGACTGCACCCGCTTGTCGTACAGCCGCCCGTGGTGCGTTGTGTCGCTTGCCACGTGCCGTATAGTGGAGCACCCGGTGTGGAGCACCCGGTGCGGAGCACCCGAAACGAGCGGGAGAGAGGAGATGATTGCGATCCGAATCGCGAGCACCGCGCTGATGCTCGCGTGCATCATGGCGGTCCAGGCGGCGCCGGCGAGCGTCGAGACGCTGCGCGCGGCGATCGACGGGGCGGGCCGGCCGGACGAAGACAGGGCGCGCGATGCCCAGCGCAAGCCCGCTGAGGTGCTCGCGTTCCTCGGCATCGGCGAGGGCATGACCGTGATGGACGTGATCGCCGCGGGCGGCTGGTACACCGAGGTGCTGGCCGCGGTGGTCGGCGAGGACGGCAAGGTCTACGCCCAGAACCCGCCCGAGGTGCTGCGGTTTCGCGACGGCGCCAACGACAAGGCGCTCACCGAGCGGCTTGCCGGCGACCGGCTGCCCAACGTCGTTCGCATCGACGCCGACCTCGCGGAATCGAACGTCGAGCCCGGCAGCCTCGATGCGGCGATCACCGCGCTGAACTTCCACGACGTGTACGCCCGCGGCCCGGACACGGCGGTCGGTTTCCTGCAGCAGGTCCGGACGCTCCTGAAGCCGGGCGGTGTGCTCGGCATCACCGACCACGTCGGCATCGCGGGCGCCGACAACGCCGCCCTCCATCGGATCGAAAAGTCCAAGGTGATCGAAGCCGCGAAGCAGGCGGGCTTCGAGATCGCCGGCGAGAGCGACCTGCTGGCCAACCCGGACGACGACCACACGCAGATGGTGTTCGCCCCGGGCATCCGCGGCGAGACCGACCGCTTCGTGCTGAAGCTGGTCAACCCGGGCTGAGCGGCCGAGGAATCGTCCCCGGGGCCGGGAACCCCGGGGCCGCCGCGGTGGACTAACCCTGCATCCCCCTCAGCGAGGAGAGGATGCCATGGCCTACCCCCACACGCTCGACGGCGTCGACTTCGATGCGCGGCCGATCCAGATCCGCCGGATCGGCACCCGCGACCTCTGGCAATCGCTCCGCCAAGGTTACGACGACTTCTGCGCCCGCCCGAGCTTCGGCGCGTTCGTGATCCTGATCTACCCGCTGTTCGCGCTGCTCTTCACGCTGGCGCTGCGCGGCGAGGGCCTCTTGTATCTCGCGTTCCCGATGGTGGCCGGCTTCGCGTTGCTGGGGCCGGTGGTGTCGGTGGCGCTGTTCGAGATGAGCCGGCGCCGCGAGGCCGGTCTCGAGCTGTCCTGGCGCGCCGCGTTCGGCTTCGTGCACTCCGACCGCTTCGCGCCGATCCTGGCGCTGTCGCTGGTGATGATGCTGCTGTACGTCGCCTGGCTGGTGCTGGCCGAGTCCCTCTACATGGGCCTGTTCGGCGCCAACCCGCCGGCGACGGTCGGCGAGTTCGCCGAACGGCTGGTGACCACCGAGTCCGGCTTCGCGCTGATCCTGTACGGCAACGTGATCGGCATCCTGTTCGCGTTCGCGGCGCTCGCGATCTCGGTGGTGGCGTTTCCGCTGCTGCTCGACCGGCGGGTGAGCATGCTGAGCGCAGTCGGCACGTCGATCCGTGCCGTCACGTTCAACCTGTACGTGATGCTGCTCTGGGGGCTCGTGGTCGGGGCGCTGTTCGCGCTGGGCGCGGCGCTGTTCCTGATCGGGCTCGCGGCGGTGCTGCCGATCCTGGGCCACGCCACCTGGCACCTGTACCGCAGGCTCATCCTCTGACACGGCCCCGGGCCGGGCCGGCCGCGCCGCGTCCGCGCGGCTCGAGGGCCACGAACTCGAGCCCGAGCCGGCCGGCCACGTCGCGGTAGTCGGCCTCGCTGCCGTCGACCTCGAAGCCCATCATCCGCATCAGCGCGCGCGCGGCACGCGGGTGCCGGCGCGCGTAACGGGCCATCAGCTCGGCCCCCTCCGCGGCCGGCAGCACCCGCGCCCGCCGCCGGGAACGCCGCCGGCCCACTTGGATGATGCAGTCGGGATCGGCGAGGAGGTTCCGGTACCAGTCCGAGCGCGGACCGAACCCGACCGCCACGTAGAACACGTCGGTCGACCGCTCGTGCTGCACCACCTCGAGCACCGTCCGCCGGATCCGGCCGCTGTTGCGTCCGATGTGCTCGAGCAGCAGGAAGCGCGAGCCGAGCAGCTGCCCGAGGCCCGCCCGGTAGAGCAGCAGCGGCGAGCGCAGCAGCAGCTTGATCGGCGCCGACAGTGGTCGTGGTTCCCGCAGACGTCGGGCCATGAGCCGGGCCCCGTCAGCGGCAGAGCTCGAACCCGTCGTAACCGTTCGCCACCACCTGCGCACACTTCTCGAGGTACGGCGGCACGCCCAGGTACGGCATGAACACCCGCTTCTTGCCGTCGATGTTCGCGCCGAGGTACCAGGAGTTGCACTTCGGGTAGATGGTGAGATCCGCCACTTCGTTCACGTGCCGGACCCACGCGCTCTCGGCCTCCGGCGTCGCGTCGATCGCGCGGTACTGGTGCGCCTGCAGGTGGCCGATGCAGTCGGCGATCCATTCCACGTGCTGCTCGATGGAGGGCAGCATGTTCGACAGCACCGACGGGCTGCCGGGCCCGGTGATCAGGAACAGGTTGGGGAACCCGGCGGTGGCGAGGCCGAGGTAGGCGCGCGGCCCGTCCTGCCACTTGTCCTTCAGCGAGCGGCCGCCGCGGCCGCGCACGTCCATCCGCGTGACGGCACCGGTCATCGCATCGAAGCCGGTGGCGAGCACCAGGCAGTCGACCGGGTACTCCCCGCGGGCCGTGCGTACGCCCGTCGCGGTCACCCGTTCGATCGGCTCTTCCCGCAGGTCCACGAGCTGCACGTTGTCGCGGTTGAACGTCGCGTAATAGTCCGTGTCGACGCACAGCCGCTTGCAGCCCACCGGCGTCGTCGGCGTGAGCTTTCTCGCGAGCTCGGGGTCGCGGACGATCTCGCTGATCTTCCCGCGGATGAACTCCTGCGCCGTTGCGTTGGCCTGCTCGTCGAACACCAGGTCGTTGAACGCGGCGAGGAACTGCAGGCCGCCCCGGGCCCAGCGCCGCTCGTACTCGGCGCGGCGCTCCTCGTCGCTTACCGCCAGCGCCGAGCGGCCGCTGTCGTCGAAATCGGCGCCGAAACCGCGCTGCCAGTTCTGCACCCGGTACTGCCGATAGCGGCGTTTGATGTCCGCCACGTAGTCGGGATCGAGCGGCGCGTTGTGCGCCGGAACCGAGTAGTTGGGGGTGCGCTGGAACACGACCACCCGCTCGGCCTCGGCCGCGATCAGCGGAATGCTCTGGATCGCCGAGGAGCCGGTACCGATCACGCCGACCCGGCGGCCGGTGAAGTCGACACCCTGCTCCGGCCAGCGGCCGGTGTGGTACACGTTCGGCGCCGACGGATCGAGCCCGTCGATGTCCGGCACGTTCGGTACCGACAGGCAGCCGGTCGCCATGATCACATAGCGCGCGCGCACCGACTCGCCGCTGACGAGCGTGACCTGCCAGAGCCGATCGGGCTCGTTGTAGACCGCGGCTTCGACCCGCGCGTTGAACCGGATGTGCGGAAGCAGACCGAAGCGCTCGGCGACGTGGTTCGCGTAGCGCAGGATCTCGGCCTGGGTCGCGTAGCGCTCCGTCCACTGCCACTCCTGCTGCAGCTTCTCGTCGAACTGGTACGAGTACTCCAGGCTCGGGATGTCGCAGCGCGCGCCGGGGTAGCGGTTCCAGTACCAGGTGCCGCCGACGCCGCCGCCGGCCTCGAAGGCCCGCACCGACAGGCCCTGCTGCCTCAGGCGGTGCACCATGTACAGCCCGGCGAAGCCGGCTCCCACCACCACGGCATCGTAACTGGTCGGGCTCGGTTGCGGCACGATACGTCCTCCCTGGTGACGGCCTGCATCCGGATCGCGCGGGCACGACTCGAAGGAACTTACGCTCCGAGGGCGAGCACGGTCAATCGCGCCGAAGGCGCCGGGTTCAGCCCGACGCCCGCCGGGGGTGTTGAACCCGATCGCCGGGCGCGGCCTAATTGTGAAAGCTGCGCCGGTCCGGAGGCGGCGTTGCAGGAGCCACGACCCAACGTGATTCATCGCAAGGTCCGAGGCACGGCGATCCTCCCCGGCGATTCGCCCGAGCAGATCCGCGAGAAGCTCGCCAGCATCGCGATGGACGCGATGTACGAGTTCGTCGGCGTGCTCGATCCGCAGGGAACCTTGCTGCTCACGAATCCGGCCGCGCTCGAGGGCGCCGGGATCACGGACGCCGACGTGGTCGGCAAGCCGTTCTGGGAATGTCCATGGTGGACGATCTCCGAGCAGACCCGCGAGGAACTGCGCGCGGCCGTGGCTCGCGCCGCG
Source organism: Pseudomonadales bacterium (assembly GCA_036381275.1). GTDB lineage: Bacteria > Pseudomonadota > Gammaproteobacteria > Pseudomonadales > Azotimanducaceae > UBA7803. Next base: position 14,483 of record DASVDC010000151.1, read on the forward strand.
GCCGGTGAGTTCGTCCGCTACGACGTCGAAATCGTCGGCCGCGCGCGGGGAGCCGAGACCATCGTCATCGACTTCTCGCTGATCCCTGTCCGTGACGAGAACGGCGAGGTGGCCTTCATCGTGCCCGAAGGCCGCGACATCACCGAGAAGAAGGCCTACGAGCAGGAGATCGCCCAGAAGAACGTCGAGCTTCAGATGCTGCTCGAACGGATCCGCGAGCTCGCCGACCTGAAGACACGCTTCTTCACGAACGTGAGCCACGAGCTGCGCACCCCGCTCGCGCTGATCCTCGGCCCGGCGACGCGCCTCGCGAAGGGCGCCCAGACGATGTCCGCGAACGAGCAGCGCGATGCCGCGAGCACCATCGCGCGCAACGCGCGCCTGCTGCTCAAGCACGTCAACGACCTGCTCGACGTCTCGCGCCTCGAAGCCGGCAAGCTGAACATCGACCTGAAGGACACCGACCTCCCGGCGCTGGTGCGTTTCGTGCTGTCGCACTTCGAGGTGCTCGCCCGCGAACGCGCCATCGACCTGCGCGTGGAGGTGCCCGACGAGTCGTGCGTCTGCGCGGTGGATGCGGCGATGCTGCAGCGGGTGCTGATGAACCTGCTGTCGAACGCGTTCAAGTTCACCCCGGACGGCGGCGTGATCCGCTGCCGGTTGCAGTCGACCTCCGCCGAGATGCGTTTGTCGGTGGACGACAGCGGCCCCGGCGTCCCGCCGCCGCTGCGCGAGTCGATCTTCGAGCGCTTCCGCCAGGAAGAGCACGGAGCGACGCACCGCTTCCCCGGCACCGGGCTCGGCCTCGCGATCGCCCGCGAGTTCGTCGAGCTGCAGAAAGGCCGCATCGCGGCAACCGACTCCGACCTCGGCGGGGCGAGCTTCCGGGTCTCGCTGCCGGCCCGCCGGATCGCCGAGCACGACCGGGCCGCGCCGCCGCCGGCCATGGCGCGCACGATGGTCCAGGCATTCCTCGAGGAGCTGCGTCCGCGCCCCTCGGCGCCCGAGCCGTCCACCGGGACCGCCGAGGCGTCCAACGGCGCGCCCGGAAGCGCACCCCGACCCCGCGTGCTCGTCGTGGAAGACAACGCCGACATGAACCGCTTCGTGGTCCAAAGCCTGGGCGCGAGCTACGAGGTACGCTCGGCCTACGACGGCCGCGAAGGCTGCGAGCTGGCCCTCGCCGAGCCGCCCGACCTGATCATCACCGACATCATGATGCCGCGCATGAGCGGCGAGGCGATGATCCAGGAGCTGCGCCGTCACCCGCAGCTCACGGACGTGCCGGTGCTGCTGCTGTCCGCGAAGGCCGACGAGGAGCTGAAGCTGCGGCTGCTGCAGAGCGGCGCGCAGGACTTCATCGACAAGCCGTTCGACGAGCGGGAGCTCGCGGTGCGGGTGCGGAACCTCGTCTCGGTCAAGCAGGGGAAGGATGCGCTGCGCGAATCGGAGCGTCAGCGCCGCGAAGCCATCGAGACGGCGAACCGGGAGCTCGAGGTCCGCAACCGTTTCATGATCGAGTTGTTCGAGCGGTCGCCGAGCTCGATGGCGGTGCTGCGCGGGCCGCAGCACGTGTTCGAGATGGCGAACGCGTCCTACCTGCGGCTGGTCGGCCACCGCGACATCCTGCAAAAGCCGCTGCTCGAGGCGCTGCCGGAGCTGGAGGGTCAGGCCGTCGTCGAAGGGCTCGACGACGTGCTGCGCACCGGCGAGACCGTGATCGGCTCGATGCCGGTGCGGCTGCAGCGCACCCCCGGCGCGCCGCTCGAGCAGCGCTTCATCGACTTCATTCACCAGCCGCTGCGCAACGCCCGGGGAGAGGTGGTCGGCGTGTTCTTCGAGGGGCACGACGTGACCGATCACAAGCGCGCCGAGGACGCGCTGCGCGACGCCGACCGCCGCAAGGACGAGTTTCTCGCCACCCTCGCACACGAGCTGCGCAATCCGCTCGCGCCGATCCGCCATGCCGCCCAGATCATCCAGAGCCCGAAGGCGGACGGTGAGCAGATCGAATGGGCGCACGCGGTGATCGACCGGCAGGTGGCGCACATGGCCCGGCTGCTCGACGACCTGCTGGAGGTCTCGCGCATCACCCGCGGGACGCTCGAGCTGCGGCGCGAACGGCTCGCGCTGCAGGACGTGCTGTCCGCGGCGGCGGACACCGCGAAGCCGCTGATCGAGCTGCGCGGCCACCGGCTGATCTGCGAGACGCCGGACGCGCCGATCGAGGTCGATGCCGATCCGGTGCGTCTGGCCCAGATCTTCTCCAATCTGCTGACCAACGCCGCGAAGTACACGCCGCCGGGCGGCA